>JBFWNN010000072.1:0-25329 GCA_050251035.1 Parvibaculaceae bacterium | reverse complement strand
CCCCGGCCCTTCGGCCAGGGCGTAGCTCAGGATCGCGAGCAGCGGTGCGGCGATCAGCAGGAGGGCGACGAGGGCCACCGCGCCGATGAGGCAGCGCCGCAGCGTGGGATGATCGCCGACCCGGGCCTTCACGCTTCGTTGCGCCATCGCCTCAGCTCCGCGTCAGATGGCGGCCATACCAGGACTGGGCCGCGCTGGTGAGGACGAGGATGACGAGGGAGGCGAACAGCATCACCGTCGCGATGGCCGCCGCCCCTTCATAGTCGAATTCCTCGATGCGGATGAAGGCGAGGAGCGCGGTGATCTCGGTCGCGAGCGGCTGGTTGCCGGCGATGAAGATGATGGCGCCGAACTCGCCGAGGCAGCGCACGAAGGCGAAGGAGATGCCGGCGAGGAACGCCGGCATCAGCAAAGGCAGGATCACCCGGCGCAGGGTGTCGAAATCCCCGGCGCCCAGGCACGCGGCGGCGTCCTCGAATTCGGGATCGAGCTCCTCCAGCACCGGCTGCACCGTCCTCACGATGAAGGGCAGGCTCGTGAAGATCATGGCGATGATGATGCCGAGCGGCGTGTAGGCGACCTCGATCCCGGCTTGCGCCAAAGGCGCGCCGAACCAGCCGTTCCTGGCGAAGAGCGCCGTCAGCGTGACGCCCGCGACCGCGGTCGGCAGGGCGAAGGGTACGTCGACCAGCGTGTCGAGGAGCCGCTTGCCGGGAAAGTCGTAGCGCACCAGCACCCAGGCGAAAGCGAGGCCGAAGACGGCATTGAACGACGTCGCCGCCAGCGCGCAGAGTCCGGTGACGCGATAGGTCGCAACCGCGCGCGGCGAGGTGACGATGGCGAGGAAATCGGCGAAGGAGAGGCTCAGGGCCTTGAGCAGCACCGCGGCGATGGGCAGTGCGATGATCAGCGTCACATAGACGAGGGTGACGCCGAGCGAAAGGGGCAAACCTGGAAGTACGCGCCGCCTGGCCATGCGACTCACCGCGCCGTCACGTCTCCCTCCCCGCGCGGGCCGCGCGGCGGAGGGAGGTTGCTTCAATAAGCACAGAGTCCGTCAGCGCGCGACAAAGAGCTGATCGAGGATGCCGTCGCTGGCGAAATGCTCCTTCGACACCTTGGACCAGCCGCCGAACACGTCCTCGACGGTGACCAGCTTCAATTCGGGGAAGTCGGCCTTGTGCTTCTCGACGACGGAGGGCTCATGCACCCGATTGCCGAATTTGGCGATGATCTCCTGGCCTTCCGGCGAATAGAGGAAGTTGAGATAGGCTTCGGCGATGGCGCGCGATTGGCGCTTGTCGGCCACCTTGTCGACGACGCTCACCGGGAACTCGGCGAGCAGGCTCGTGGGTGGCGTCACCAGGTCGAACTTGTCTTCGCCGAACTCCCTGACGATGGCGCGCGTTTCGGCTTCGAAGGTGATGAGGACATCGCCCGTCTCGCGCTCGACGAAGGTGGTGGTGGAGCCGCGCCCGCCGGTGTCGAAGACCGGCACGTTGGCGAAGAGCTTCTTGATGAAATCGCGGATCTTCTCGTCATCGCCCTGGAACGTCTCCTTCGCATAGGCGAAGGCGGCGAGATAGGTGTAGCGCGCATTGCCCGAGGTCTTCGGGTTGGGGAAGATGACCTTCACATCCTCGCGCACGAGATCGCCCCAGCCCTTGATGCCCTTGGGATTGCCCTCGCGCACCACGAAGGACGGGAAGGAATAATAGGGCGAGGCATTGTTGGGCAGGCGCTTCTGCCAGTCTTGGGCGACGAGACCTCCCTTGTCGTGCAGGATCTGCACGTCGATGACCTGGTTGAAGGTCACCACATCGGCCTCGAGGCCTTCGAGGATCGCCCGCGCCTGCTTGCCCGTGCCGGCATGCGATTGCTTGACCTCGAGGTCCTTGCCGGTGTCGGCCTTGTATTTGGCGATGAAAGCCTTGTTGATGTCGATGAAGAGCTCGCGCCCGATGTCGTAGGAGACATTGAGGATGGAGCTCGGCTCTTCGGCCTTGGCCGGCACGGCGAGGCCCAAGGCGGCGAGCGCCAGCGCCAGAATCAGCTTTTTCATAAGTCCTCCAAGGGGATAGGGAGAAATCCGGCAGGGGTTCTGTATAAAATCCCTGTTGTTCTATAAAAAGAACGATCCCCCTGTCAAGCCATGTGGCGCGATGTCCTGAGAAACGCCCTGGTCCGGTCGTTCCGGGGGGTGTCGAACAGCGTCGCCCCCGGAGCAGCCTCGACAATGACGCCTTCGTCCATGAACAGCACCCGGTCCGCGACGTCCCTGGCGAAGGCCATTTCGTGCGTGACGATGATCATGGCGACATTCTCCTCGCGCGACAGGCGCCGCACCACTTCCAGCACTTCGCCGACCCGCTCGGGATCGAGCGCCGAGGTGATCTCGTCGAGCAAGAGGATTTTCGGCTGCATGGCCAAGGCGCGGACAATGGCGACGCGCTGCTGCTGACCGCCCGAGAGCCGGGAGGGATATTCGTTGAGCTTGCTCTCGAGGCCCACAGTGGCCAGAAGCCGCCTGGCGTCCTCCACCGCGGCCGTCCGCCGGCGCCCGAGCACATGGATGGGGCCCTCGACCAGATTTTCAAGGACCGTCATATGGGGAAAGAGGTTGAACTGCTGGAACACCATGCCGAAATTGCCGCGATAGGCGCTGAGCAGCTTGCGTCCTATGCCGACTTTGACGCCCTGCGTCCAGTCGAGCAGGAGGTCGCCGATGCGCACTTGTCCGCCGCTCGCCTGCTCCACCGTCATCAGGCAGCGCAGCACCGTCGTCTTGCCAGATCCGCTCGGCCCGATCAGCACCAGCTTCTCGCGCTCGTGCACGTCGAGCGAAAAGTCCTTCAGGACCTGCAGGTTGCCGTAGCGCTTCGACAGCGAGCGCACGGTCAGGAGGGGCTGCGGCGAACTCATGTCGAAGGGCTCATTTTCTGCTCCAGGAGCTTGAAGAACTGGCCGAAGAGATAGCTGAGGATGAGGAAGATGATGCCGATGGCGGTGAACACTTCGAGATACTTGAAGCTGAAGAAGGAGATCTTCTTGCCGGTGCCGACCAGCTCGGGAGCGGCGATGGCCGACATCAGGGCGGTATCCTTGAGCAAGGCGATGATGTTACTGCCGAAGGCGGGGATCATCGGCCGCACCGCCTGCGGCAGAAGGATGGCCACGCCGGCGCGCAGCCGCCCGTAATTGAGGGCGATGATGGCGTCATGCTGGCCGCGCGGGATCGCCGCGAAGCCCGCCCGGTAGATTTCGCAGGCATAGGCACCGAAATGGATGCCGATGACCGCGACCCCGGTGGTGATCGGCGACAGGGTCAGCCCATAGACGGGCAGGACGTAGAAGACGAAGAACAGCTGCACCAGGAGCGGCGTCACACGCACGAACTGCAAGAGCTCCTGGACGATGCGGCCGAGGAGGCGCGGGGTCCGGTCGACGCCGAGCGCGAAGACGAGCCCTGTGACCATCGACACCGCCGCGGCGGCGATGGTGATGAACACCGTGACGCCGCTCGCCTCCACGAGCACGGGCATGACGTCCCACAGATAGCTCCAGTCGAACATCTATGTCCTGTTCCCGTATCTGTGCTGCAGGCGCTCGCCGATCTTCACGATCGGCAGCCCGATGAGGTAGTAGACGACCAGGATGACGGCATAGACGCGCGCCGTCTCCCCGGTGATGGTGATGTACATCTGTCCGCGCGAGAACATGTCGGCGACCGAGATCAAGGCGAGCAGCGGCGTCGACTTGACGATCTGCAGGCTGAGCGTTGCGAAGGGCAGGATCATCCAGGCCAGGGCCTGTGGCAGGATGATCCGCCAGAAGGTGCGCAGCGGCGAGAGGTTGATGGCGATGGCGGCTTCGGTCTGCCGCCGGTCGACGGAAGCGATGGCGCCGCGTACGATCTCGGAGCCATAGGCCCCGGCATTGAGGCTGAGCGCCCATACCCCCGCCCAGAACGCCCCCAGGGGAAGTCCGAGCAGCGGCAGGACGAAGAAGAAGTAGAAGATCTGGACCAGGAGCGACGTGCCGCGGAACAGCTGGACATAGCTCGCGAGCGCGAGCCGCAGCGGCAGGAAGCCGGTGGTGCGCAAGGCGCCGACCACGATCGACAGGCAGAAGCCGATCGCGATGCTGAGCGCGCTCACCTGGAGCGTGATCCAGATGCCGGGCAGGATGAACCGCACTGTATCGATCAGATCCGATGGCATGCGGCCTGTGCTCCCTCGATCAGCGTCCGCGATCCCGGCCGCTTCAGAGCGGGCCGGAATCGCGGGCGGCATCATTGCCGAAGCCGGTGCGAAATGCTCCTATTTTCCGCAGATCTTGTCGCTGATGACGTCGGCGGCGGGAATGTTCGCGGCACTCAGGCCGAACTTGGCGAAGTTCTCCGCCATCCAGCCGGAAGCGACCATGGCCCGCATGCCGTCGTTGAATGCCGTCACCAGGCCGGCATCGTCCTTGCGGAAGGCGAAGCCGCCGTAATTCACGGTCGAGGCGCCATCGACGACGGCCTGCGCGAAATCGGCGACGGTTTCGAAGCCCGCGTCTCCCTTGCGCTTGAGCATCGGGCCGAGCAGGATGTCGGACGAGGTGATGGCATCGACCCGCCCGGCGGCGAGCCCGCTGTAATTGGCATCGTCATTGGGGAATTCGAGGATCTGCTCGGGCTTGACGCCTTCCGCCAGCGCCACTTTGAGCTCATAGGTGGCGGCGACGCCGCCGAGCTTGGCCTGCGGATTGGCGGCGATGTCCTTGAAGCTGTGCAGCTTGAGCGGATTCCCCGCCTTCACCATGAGGCCGATGCCCTGCTTGGTGTCGGGATTGGAGAAGGCGACGATCTCGCAGCGCGCCGGCTTGATGAAGATCGACGAGCATATCACGTCGAACTGGCCGCTGGTGAGGCCGGGGATCAGGCCGTCGAACTCAAACACCGAGCCTTCGACCTTGGCGATGCCGTTGTCGGCGGCGATCTTGCGGGCGATCTCGATGCTGGCGCCGGTCAGCGCGCCGTCGGTGTCGAAGTAGCTGATCGGCGGCGCCTGCCACAGGCCGAGACGCAGCACCCCGGACGACTTCGCCGTCTCGAGCGTTCCCTTGGCGAATGACCGCCGCGGCAGCGCCGTCGCAGCGACAAGGGCGGCGCCGGCGCCACCCAGGCCGAGCATGAGCTTGCGGCGCGTCAGCGCCGTCGAGAAACTGTGGTCCGTCATGTGAGTCCTCCTTGGTTTGGCATGTTATGATGGAGCTGTCAGGCGCGCTGCCCCGCTTGCCCGTCGGACGGTGGGAGAAATTGTGCGCCGGCTTCGGCGACCTTCCAGAAGGTGACGTCGGCCCAATGGATGATCGTGTTTTCGAGGCTCCGCACGATCAGCTCGCCTTCCGCCGAGTGGCCGCCGGCGATATGGGCGACCGCCTCGGGCAATCCGGCGCTCAAGCACAGGAACACGCCGTAGCCCGGATGACGGACGGACGGCAGACCGTTGGCGCGCGGATCGGACGTCCAGCGGGTGAGGTTCTCGGGGTGGAATTCCCACACCTTGCCGATGTCGTGGCACAGCGCGCCGGCGACGAGAATGTCGCGATCGTAGCGGAAGCCGGGAAACAGGGCGGTCATTTCCTCCGCCGTCTTGACCGCCAGGCGGCACACCGACCTGAGGTGGTCGGCCTGGGTGCCGTGCCTGAGCGGCGGGGTGTCGAAATTGCCGGACGGCTTGAGGACGCCGATCCGGTCCAGTCCGCTGAACTCGAGCGCCGCGACCCAGACGTCGATCACCTTCTCGCGCAAGCCTGGATCGGCGATCCAGTCGATTTCCGGCAGCTCCTCGAGCAGCCGCGCTTGCCGCTCCGCGGAAATCTCGATCGGCTCGCCGCTCAGGACGACTCGTCTTGCTGTTGTCACGTTCTCTCCGCTGCCATTGCCCCTTGGATGGCGCGGAACATAGACAGGCAGGGGGTGCCGGTCTAATTAGAATGACGACGCCGGTCTCATCAGGAATCTTAATGCGTCTTACGATCTCGCAGCTCGAGGCGCTGTATTGGACGGCGAAGCTCGGTTCGGTCCAGAAGGCCGCCGAGCATCTGAACCTGGCGCAGCCGACCGTGTCCTTGCGGCTGCGCGCGCTGCAGGAGGACCTGCGCGTCGAGGTGCTCGAGCGCGCGGGCCGCGGCGTCAAGCTCACCTCCGAGGGCGAGCGGCTGTTCCTGCACGCGCAGACCATCCTCTCCGAGGCGGCGAAGATCCGGGCCGGCATCGCCAACGCCGCCGAGCTGACCGGCAGCGTCAAGGTCGGCGTGTTCGAGGCCTTCGCGGTGCTCTGCCTTCCGCTGCTGCAGCAGCGCCTGGCCGAGCTGCATCCCAATCTGCGCCTCGAAGTGGCGGTCTCCAACAGCTACGAGCTCGAGCAGGACGTGCGCGAGCACCGGCTCGACATGGCCTTCGTGGTCGACCCTACGGACGAATCGCATTTGCGCCTGACGCAGCTCGGCGTGCAGGAAGTGTGCTGGGTCGCCTCGCCGCGCCTGTCCTTCGGCGCGCATGTCGAGCCGATGGACCTGGCGCATGTGCCGATCCTGACCAGCCCGCCACCGTCCGCCATGTACCGGCAGATCAGCCATTGGTTCAGCTCGGCCAATGTGCAGCCGAGCCATGTCGACACCTGCACCAGCGTCATGGTGATCGCCCACATGGTCATCGAGGCCAATGTCGCGGCCATCCTGCCCCGCAAGCTCGCCGCCCCCCATATCGCGGCAGGCGCGATGCGCCTCCTGCCGGCGCGTCCGCCCCTGCGCGAGGCGCGCGTGTGCAGCGCGCATCGGATCGGCGCCAGCACGCGCCCGATCGAGGCCGTGATCCACGCCGCCTCAGGGGTTCTGGACGAGGTCGACTTCCTTTCCGCCGCCACCGCCTGACCCAGACATTGCAAATACCAATACCACCGCACGACCAGAACCAATTTGTTGCCACCGGGCGGCAATGATATCTGCGCCGGGGAGCACAAGGCGCATCGCATTTCCGGAGTACCGACCGATATGGCCAGATCGACTCTCATCCTGTCCCAGCCGCTCGTCTACCGCACCGCCGCCGCGGCGGGCGCGCCGGAGCGCTGCGACATCCTGATCGTGGACGGAAAGATCGCCGCGCTGAGGCCGGACCTCGCCGTGTCATGGGCCGACCGCCGGCCGATTCCAGAGCTGGGCGGCCGACCGGTCGACCGGGTCGTCGACTGTTCCGGCCTCATGGCCCTCCCCGGCTTCGTCAGCGCCCATTATCACTCGCATGACGTCCTGCTGCGCGGCTCCTTCGAATCGATGCCGCTCGATTTCTGGGCCGCCCATGCGCTGCCGCAGAGCTTTCCCAAGCGCAGCACCGAGGAGATCCGCATCCGCACCTTGCTGGGCGCCATGGAATGCCTGCGCGGCGGCATAACCACGGTCCAGGACCTGCTGACCCTGCATCCATTCGATGAAACCCATCTCGAGGCGGCGCTGCAGGCCTATGAGGACATCGGCATCCGCTGCGTCTTCGCCCTGCAGATCGGCGACCGCCTGCGCAGCGGCGCCGTGCCGTTCTGGGACGATCTCGTTCCGCCGGAGGCCGACGCCGAGATCGGCGGCTATTCCGCCGACGTCGCGGCCGACGAGTTGCTGGCGCGCGTCGAGGCCGCGGCCAAGGCACATGCCGGCCGGCATCGCCGTATCACCTGGGCGCTCGGCCCCTCGGGCCCCGAGCGCTGCAGCCCGAAGCTGCTGGCGGGATTGGCGGATATCGCGGAGCGCCTGGGCTTGCGCATGTTCACGCATATCTACCAGGCCAAGGCGGAAGCGGTGGTCGCCCGCAGCAACTACGCCGCCCACAAGCACTCGCTCGTGCATTATCTGAAGGATTGCGGAGCGCTGACACCGCGCATGGGCCTCGTCCACAACATCTGGATGGCGCCGCAGGAGGTCGACCTGGTTGGCGAAAGCGGCGCCAGCATGATCCTCAACCCGGCGAGCAACATCAAGACGCGCAGCGGCATCGCGCCCATCGCGCGGCTGCGCGCCGCTCCGGTCAATCTGGCGCTCGGCACCGACAATTGCAGCTGCAGCGACGCCCAGAGCATGTTCCAGGCCATGAAGCTGTTCTCGATCCTGCCCGGCGTGGTCGATCCCCTGGCCGGCACGCCGCCGGCCAGGGATGCGCTGCGCGCCGCGACCCTGGGCGGCGCCGCGGCTCTGGGCCTGGCGGGTATCGTGGGGGATATCGACATCGGCATGGCGGCCGACATCACTTTGCTCGATCTGTCCGACCCGATCTATCACCCGCTCAACGACCCGGCCCGTCAGGTCGTCTATGCGGAAGCCGGGCGTGGCGTGCGCACCGTGCTCGTCGATGGCGAGATCGTCGTCAGCGACGGGAAACTCGTGAGCGTCGACGAGGCGGCGATCTATCGCGAGCTGCTCGCGCTGACGCCACGCCTCAGGGAAGATGCCGCGGCCGTCAAAGCGCGCATGCAGAAGCTCGCCTCCTATTATGAAAAGGTGTTCGAGCGCGCGCTCGCCTATGAGCTGGAATTCGACCGCTATGCCAGCCGATAAAGCCTGACTCCGCAGGCAGTGGGCTGAGGTCGGGCGGCGTTGCCGTGCCGGCAACATTTGTGTCTTGTCTGGCACAGGATTTCCCCCATACAATCGTGAGTTAGGAATTTGGGGGCACCATGAGCGTTTCGTACAATCCGGCGATGGCCGGTCTTGGGACGAAGCTTGTCGATACGCGCGACGCATTGGCCGCGGTCAAGCCTGGCAGCCGCATCTATCTTGGCACCGGCTGTGCCGCGCCGCGCAGCCTGATCACCGCTTTGGAGACGATGGAAGGCGGCCCGGCCGATCTCGAATTCGTCAGCTTCCTGGCGACGCTGGCATCCGCCGACAAGGCCGGCGCGGCAGCGACGCGCTATCGCCATCGCTCCTTCTTCGTCGGCAGCGACATCCGCGATCTCGCAAGCGCCGGCCGCCTCGACTATGTGCCGATCTCGCTCGAGGAAGTGCCCGCCCTCCTCGCCAATGGCCGGCTCCCGATCGATGTCGCCTTGCTGCAGGTCTCGCCGCCCGACGAGCGCGGCTTCGTCAGCCTGGGGGTGTCGGTGGATCTGGCGCCGGCCGTCCTGAACGTTGCCCGCCATGTCATCGCCGAGGTCAATCCCGCGATGCCGCGCACCCATGGCGCGAGCTTCGTCCATGTCGACCGTTTCGATGCCTTTGTCGGCGTCGACACGCCGGTGACCGAATACCGCCACCCGCCGGCGGGCGACACGGCGGACCGCATCGCGCGCTATATCGCCGCCATCATCGACGACGGATCGACCTTGCAGATCGGCCTGGGCCGCGTCCCCAACGAGGCCTTGAACTACATCAAGGACCGCCGCGATCTCGGCATCCACAGCGACGTCATCACCGAGGGCATCGTGGATCTGGTCGAGGCGGGAGTCGTCACCGGCAGGCGCAAGACGGTGCATCGCGACCGCATCGTCACCAGCTACTGCTTGGGGACGCGGCGCCTCTATGATTTTGTCGACGGCAATCCGCATTTCGATTTCCAGCCGATCGAGGAGGTCTGCGATCCCGCCGCCGTGGCCGCCAATCACCGCATGGTGTCGATCACCCAGGCCTTCGCCATGGACCTGACCGGCCAGGTCTGCGTCGACCAGTTCGAAGGCCAGTTCTATGGCGGTCTCTCCACCCAGGCGGCCTTCATAAGGGGCGCCGCGCGCTCATCTGGCGGCAAGCCGATCGTCTGCCTCGCCTCGACGACCGAGACCGGCGCGTCGCGGATCAAGCCTATGCTCGAGACCGGTGACGGCGTCGGCATCGCGCGTTCGGACGTGCATTATGTCATCACCGAATATGGCATCGCCTATCTGTTCGGGAAGTCCATCCGCGAACGCGCCTTGGCGATGATCGAAGTGGCGCATCCCGACCATCGCGATGCGCTGGTCGAGAAGGCGAGGCAACTGGGCTATGTGCCGAGCGAGCAATATCTCGCGTCGCGGCACGCCTATCCGGTCGAGGAGGAGCGGCGCTCGACGCTCGCCAACGGCGCCGAGGTGCTGATCCGGCCGGCGCATGCGGCCGATGCCGATGCGCTGCGCGCCCTCTTCCATCGCCTGTCGCCCGACGACGTCTATACGCGCTTCTTCCGGCGCGTGCGCTCGCTCTCCTATCAGGACCTGCAGACGCTGTGCAATGTGAACCACGAGACGCAAGTGGCCTTCCTCGCGGTGACGGGCCCCCGCGAGAGCGAGGTGGTGGTGGCGAGCGGCTGTTATTTCCTGAACCCGACCACCAACCTGGCCGAAGTCGCCTATATGGTGGCGCCGGAATGGCAGGGCCTGGGCCTGGGCAGCGCGCTGCAGAAGCGCCTGCAGGACTATGCCATGGCGCGTGGCGTCAGAGGCTTGATCGCCGAGATCCTGGCGGGCAACGAGCGCATGGTGCGCCTCGCCGCCAAAGCGGCGGGCGCCGCCACCACGACGCGCGAGGACGACACGCTCCAGGTGACCATCATTTTCTCGGACCGCCCGGCGGGTGCGGCGACGGATGGCAGGCCGGAGAAGCCCGCTGCCGAGGAGAAGCCGGCCAAGGCAGCGCCGAAGCGCAGGAGCAAGCGTTCCTCGGCGAATTGACGGTGCGACGGATTGCCGGTGATCAGCCGGCGGCTCCGGATCAATGCTGCTCCAAGAGCGTGCCGAAACCATAAAGCCGGTCTGAGATTCCATGCTGCCTCAAGGCCCACCAGTAGGTGGCCGCATTGACTGCGATCACCGGCTTGCCCAGCCAGAACTCGGCAATGCCGGCCAGCCTGGCCATGGCCAGATTTGTCCCGACCTGCACGATGGCATCGACGTCATCTCCGTCGATGTCCACGATGGCGTCGCGCAGCTGCGCCTGCGACACATGCGCAATGAGCACCGGCCCCCGGCACCTCAGCCCCGTGAGGCGCGCCACCGAAAATCCACAGTCTTCGAAATACCGCCCTACCCGCTCGTCCGCTTCCGGCATGTAAGGCGTCAGGACGGCGATACGCTTGACGCCCCGATAGCACGCGAGCGCGGCGCGGCACGCATCCGAGGCGGTGGAAATCGCAACGCCGGCCCGATCCGCCATCATCCGCTTGAGCGCGTCCGCCCCGTCGAGACCGTCCCAGAAGGCTTCGGCCGAAATACCGAGGACGACATGATCGGGCCGACACGTCATGACCCGATCGAGCGACATCAGCAGCTCGCTCCGAATATTCGCGATGAGCCGGGCAAAATCGGCATCGCTGTCCAGCGGATCGTCGGGGATGTGGATGCGATCAAAATGGTTCGTCACCCCCATGGGACGCATGGCGTCCAGTTCCGGCTGGACGACGGTGTTGGTGGAGGGCGCCAGCACGCCGAACTTGGCACGCCAGCCAAGGCTGTCGGTCATCGCCGGAGGTTCTCCTCGTCGGACAACGGCCGCAGGATAGCGGACACGTTCTCGATCTTCTCGAGCCGCAAGATGGACTCGATCGTGGACCCGACAGCTTCCCGTCTCAGCGCATCGCGCGCATTGTCCTCGAACTTGCGGATCACGTCCGCACTCGACATCGGGTTCTGGGTCATGCCGCGCATATGCTCGATGCGATGCGCAACGTCCCTGCCATCGGCAAGCTGAATCCGTACGCTTCCGCCAAGCCGCCGCCGGTCCGAAAAAACCGGCTCGGCTTCATATGCGACGCGGCCGGCCAGAGCGGCAATCCGAGGGTCCCGAAGCGCGGCGTCCGCAAGACTGCTTCGGTCGAACCGTCCGGAGACGATGGCGTCGGCCAGGCAGTGCTGCAGGCTGAAGCGCGCCTGAAAGGCGCTTTTTGGTCGGACCTTTTCGACAACCGGCTCGCAGACGAGTGGAATCGTATAGTCGGCGACCGAGCACCTTATGCTCACGACCTGCTCGGCGGAGAATCCATGCTGGCGCTGCAGAATGAGGCCGGCCTCGACAAAGGGCTGAATGTAATGCCCACACGGGTATGCCTTGGGCACGATGTTGCGGACCTCCCACGACGACGCCAGGCGCTGGCCAAACTCATCAAAGGGCAGCATGTTGCCGGTATCTTGCACATGAGCCCGGAAGAAGCCGAAGCGTCCGTCGAAGATGACCGCGGGACCCGATACGCCATGCGCCGCCAGCGCCACGCTCGCTTCCGCCGCTGCCGCCGCCAGCCCCGCATGCAGCGATTTTGCCGCCGTCCCGTCCTCCCACGAGGCCATCGAAGCCGCGGCCATGCTGCCGCTTATCCCGACCGCATTGACGGTGCGGTCCCGATCGAGCGACCGGCATTTGGCCAAGGCATATGTCGCGCCGAACGTTCCGAATATTCCCGTGGGGTGGAAGCCGTGCCGATGGAACGCACCCGGCGCCACCAGGCCGAGGCGGCATGTCAGCTCGTTCCCTACGGTGACGGCTTCGATCAACCTTTGCCCTGACAACCCCAGTCGCGTCGCCGTGGGCAGACAGGCGGACACGACCGAGCAGCTGGGATGGATACCGCTTTCGAGATGGGAATCGTCGAACTCCAGGGCGAGCGCCGCAGTGCCGTTGATCAGGGCCGCGCCGGCTGCCGAGGTCCCGTGCGGGAATCCGATCGCCCGCACATCCCCCTCGCCATACAGTTCGGCCGCGCTCGCCCGCACCGAGGCGACCAGCGCGGTGTCACGCGCCGCGAGAATCACACCGATCGTGTCGAGTATCCGCAGCTTGACGGCTTCCACGACGTCGGCCGGCAACAGATTGAAGCTGGCCTTGCCAGACCACTCAGCAGCAACCTCGCTCAGATTCATCTCGTCATTTGCTCCTGGGACCGGAGACGGGCTCTTGAATATCGATGGCGTGCGCCGGCGGCCGCCTGGAGCGCAGCAAAACCACCCCGACCACGCAACCCGCGCCCAACAGGATCAAGGCAAGCGGATAGTGGATCAACTGCGTGACGTCGCCGCCGGTTATCACCAGTGCCTGCCGCACGGCCGCCTCGAGCAGCGAACCGATGATGAACCCGATGAGAAAAGTAATGCGCGAATAGCCCAACTTTTCCATCACATATCCGAGGATGGCGAATCCGAGCATCAGCCCGACGGCGAAGATCGAATGACTTTCCAGATAGGTTCCGAGAATGCAGAGCATCATGACGACCGGTATGACGATCGTCTCCGGCACTCGAGTCAATTTCGCAAAGGCGACAAGACCGATGCGACCGACGACGAGCATGATGAGGCTGGCAATGAGCATGGACGCGTAGACGGCGTACATGAACTGGCCATGCTCCTGAAAGATGCGCGGACCGGGCGTCATCCCATGGATCATGAAGGCCGCAAGAAGAATTGCGGCCGATACGCTGCCGGGAAGCCCGAGCGCGAACAGCGGGATCAGGCTGGCCGGAACCGCGGCGTTGTCCGCGGTTTCGGCGGCCGCCACGCCCTTGATATCGCCACGGCGGAAGCAATCGCCCGGCTTGGCCAGACGCTCCGCCACCGCGTAGGACGCGAAGGAGGCCACCGACGGGCCGAGCCCCGGCAGCATGCCGATGGCGGTCCCGATCAGACTGGAGCGGACGATCGTCGGGGTGACCTGCCGCAATTCTTGCCCGCTGAGACCGTCCTCCGTCGCGGCGTCGATGTTCCTGCGCAGCTCCTCCTGCTCGTCGCCTACGCCCGTCCTCTTCAATCCGCCATGCAGCTGCTCGGCTTGAATGAACATTTCCGTCAGGCCGAGCATGCCGATGGTGATCGCCAGGAGCGGAATGCCGTCCAGCAGCTCCACATATCCGAATGTCAGTCGCGGTGTCGCGGTTTCGATGTCGAGCCCGACGGTGCTCAGGAAAAGCCCCAGCATGCCCGCGGCAAGCCCTCGCATCAGGGAGGATCCCGCGAGGGCGGCGATGAACCCGAGCGAAAGAAGCAATATGGACGCCATTTCCACGGGGCCGATGCGCAGCGCGACAAGCGCCAGAGGACCCGCCAGGAAGATGAGCGCTATGGTGCCCAGGATGTCGCCCGTCACGGAGCTGTAAAGCGCAACCTCCAGGGCTTTCTTGGCGCGGCCGGCAAGCGCCAGAGGATAGCCGTCGAAGCATGTCACCGCGGCATTGAGCTCGCCCGGCGTGTTGAGAAGGATCGCCGTCGTCGCGCCGCCGGTTCCGCTCGCCTTGGCGATGCCGATCAGGAAGGCGATCGCCGCCAGCGGATCCATGTAGTAGCTCATCGGAATCGCGACCGCGAGCGCAACCGGCCGGTTGAGGCCCGGCAGCACGCCGATGACGTAGCCGAGAACGATGCCGAACAGTATGAACAGCATCACGTTCGGGGTGAAGGCGCTGCCGAAGCCGGCGATCAGGTCCTGCATTCAAAGTCCCTCGCCGAATGTGAGATAGGTAGCGGCGGCGCCGACCGCGGTTGTGGCGAGGATACGCACCCAGCGCCTTTCACCCAAGGCGATCATCAGGGCGGGCAGCGTGAACAGCGTGCATGCCAATGGCCCGAGAAGCCCCAGGAGCGCGCCTCCCGTCGCACAGATGCCGCCATGGACGAAGAGGGGCGCCAAACCGAGGCCAGCCTGTTCGCTGCCTTTGCCGTTATGCAGAATTCGGATCACCGCACCCGCCACTGCCGTGGCGAGAAGCGCGATGATCGTCACCGTCGGCATCGTGTCCGGATCGAGGCCGCTGCCTGTGCCGCTCGTCTCGGCGGGGATCACCCAGAAAAGAACGAGCAGGCAAAAGAGGCCGATCAGGCCGACTTCAATGACCGTGGCGCGAACATTGCCGCGCCACGCCTTGTTCTCCCTCATTGTTCCTGGGTCACGCGCAGGAGCGCGCCATAAGCCTCGGCTTGGCGGGACATGGCGTCAGATGCGTCCGCGCCGGTGAGGACGACCGGATTGAGACTGCGTTTCGCCATCAGGTCGAGGATCTTCGGATCGGTGCCGGCCTCCTTGAAGGCCGCGGTCATCTTGGCCATCACCTCGTCAGGCACGCCCTTGGGCGCAAGGAACAATATATGGTTGACGCTCGACAGATCATAGCCGAGCTCCCGCAATGTCGGCGTATCGGGAAAACTCTCGAGCCGCTTGTCTCCCAGCACCGCCAGCACCCCCAGATCGCCCGCTTTCGCATGCGGGAAATACGCGCCGGAGCTGTAGCCTATTTCCACATGCCCGCCCATGACATTCTTGACGACTTCGGCGCCGCCGCTGAACGGAACGGCATCGATCTTCACGCCGGATTGCTTGGCGATGAACAGGGCCACAAGCTTGTCCAACGGCGTGCTCGATCCGTATTTGATGTTTCCTTTCTCCTTGCCGGCGGCAAGCGCTTCCTTCAGGCTGGCCCAGCCGCTCTTGGGCGGGCCTATGATGGCTTCGGGAAATTCGCCTACCGTCGCGACATAGGAGAAATCGGCGATGCCGAAAGCGAGCTTGTTCACCTGCGGATCGAGGGTAACGGTGGTCGATGTCGTCGCGACCAGATTGTAGCCGTCGGGATCCTCCTTCATGAGGGCCGTGGTGGCCACCGCACCCCCGCCGCCTGGCCGGGATTCGATGACGACGGGCTGCCCCACTTTCTGCGAGAGAATCTCGCCGACCAGCCTGGCCACGACGTCAATGGTGCCGCCTGGCGCATAGGCGATCGTAATGGTTATCGGCTTGGCCGGCCATTCCGTTTGCGCCGCCGCCGGCGACAATCCGGCGACTGCGAGAGCGATGCTCGCCGCAATGATCTTCTTTCTCATCGTTTTCCTCCGCTTTTTTGTCGACGTCGTCGACCTGTTTCCCCCGGGTCCATGACCGTCCGGCCACTCGCCGCTTATGTAATATTACACTTACTTACATACTACGACTGCGCGCCGGACTGTCAACCTCAATACGCTGCCGAAGGCAGGCCTATGCCGCGCTTCGCAGGATCTCGTCATACAGTTCAGGATCAGTCGCGCTTTCACATGAAACGACGAGGACGCGGCTGTCGTCGCCAAGACCGAGGGCCGCACGTACGGCCTGATCATCATGAACCGACAACACCGCCGCCAAGCCGGCCGCCCCTGTTTCGCCTGACACGATCGGCGCATCGCCGGCGAGCGGACGCGCGAACCGGCGCACCGCCGCTCGCGCCGCCGCGTCGTCCATGGTCATGCAGGCATGCGCGCGCTCGTTCAGAACCGGCCATGCGACCGCGGACACCCCGGCACAGGCCAGGCCGCCCATGATCGTGTCGAGATCGCCGTCAACGCGGACCGGCTTGCCGGAACCGACGCTGGCAAACACGCAGGCCGCCGTCGCCGGCTCCACCACGATCGCCTTTGGCGCGTCGGCTCCCCACGCGTAGATGGAAGCGGCTATCGCCGAAGCAGCCAGGCCGCCACAGCCGGCCGGCAGGAACATGTGCGTTGGCGGCGCCAGCAGCTGCTCGGCGATTTCCTGAATGATCACCGAGTAGCCGAGCATGCAGAGCCTGGGTATTTCGTGATATTCGGCGGTGGCGTAGTCGGAAACGAGCCATGTGTCGGCCTCCGCCGCGGCGGCAGCCACCGCGGCGTCCATTGCCTCCTCATAAATTCCGTCTATGCGGATCACATCGGCTCCCTCATCGCGCAGCGCCTGCGCCCGCCCGGCACTCACGCCGGCCGGGACGTAGATCCGCGCCTTGCAGCCCATGCGGCGCGCGGCCGAAGCCAGCGAGAAGCCGTGGTTTCCGTCTGTCGCGCTCACCATGACGACGTCGCGCAGCGCATCCGCGTGGCGGCCGGCCAGAAGATCCGTGTCATGCACGGCGCTTCCCGTCCGTCGTACGACCAGTTGCGCCATGAGGTTCACCGAGGCGTAGAGGGCGCCAAGCGCCTTGAAGCTCTTCAGCCCGAGGCGGGCACCTTCGTCCTTGCAGTGCAGCGTGGATACTCCCGCTTCGCGCGCCGCGGCAGGCAGGCTGACAAGCGGAGTGCGGGCATAGATCGGCCATTTTGAGATGCGGTCGAATGCGGTTCGGGCCTCGGCTTCGGCGAAGCACATGGCGGCGGCCGAACCATCGGCGCCGGTCGGGCCGCGGGGCCGGGCCAGAACCCGGACACCGTTGCGCTTTCCGTCTATTATTTGTGCTTTCATCTCTTCTTTCCTGTCCTGAGCCACTGGTCGCCTGGGGTTCAAGCGAGTTCAATCATCACATTCCCCGAATCGTCCAGCACCGCGCTGGCGTTCGGGGGAACGAGGCATGTCGTGTCATATTCCTCGATGATGCACGGACCCGGCCGCGTCACGGCCAGGTCTTCCCGTCTGAGGATCGCGGTGTCGCGCCAACCATGGTCCGGGCCGAAGAACACACTGCGCATGGACGGCGAACCGGATGTGGGACGCGGCTTGCGTCGCGGATTGATGCTGAACCTGCCACCTCCATCCTCCCGCATGTTGCGTCCAAGCACCTGGATGTTCACGATCTGGACGGGCTCACCCGCTCCGGCACGATGGCCGTAAGTGCGCTCATGCTCCTCGCCGAAGGCGTCCGTCAGGCTCTCGGGCAAGCCCGCGAACAAGGTGTCGTCGATGGGAATGCCGATTTCGTAGGCCTGCCCCTTGTAGCGCAGATTGGCGAATCTGCTGATCTGTATCGTTGAAGCGCCGTAACCCTCGTTCACCAGTTGCGCGCGCGCCTCGTCCTCGAGTTCCTGCCATCGCTCGCGCAACTGGACGCCGCACGTCTCCGGGACCAAGGTGTTGACAGTGCGGGCATGGTAGTGGCCGACATCCGCACAGAGAAGGCCATAGGCGGAGAAGACACCGGCCGCGGGCGGTATGAGGATTCGGCGCATGCCAAGCTCGCGCGCCATGCCGGCCGCGAACAGAGCGCCATTGCCGCCGAAGGCCAGCAATGTGAACTGCCTGGGATCGCGTCCGCGTTCGGTCGATACGGCACTGATGGCTCGGATCATGCTGCTGATCGCGACTTGCCGGGCCGCGAAGGCGGCCGTGGGCAAATCCAATCCCAGCGGTCCGGCCACCAGTCGGTCGAACCAGGCACGCGCCCGCTCGGTATTGAGCTGCAGTTCGCCGTCGACCAGAAAGTCGGGATTGAGATATCCCAGAATGACATTGGCATCGGTGACCGTCGGACGTTCGCCGCCCCTGTCGTAGCACAAGGGGCCCGGAAAGGCGCCGGCGCTTTCCGGACCCACCCGTATCGAGCCTCCCGCATCCGTCCAGACGATCGAGCCTCCGCCCGCGCCGACTTCGGCAATGTCGATGGCGGGCACCCCGAGCAGGTAGCCGCCGCCGGTAAGCAGGCGTGACGAAACCATGATGCCGCCGCCCACCGAATAGCTCTGGGAGTGCAGCAACTGCCCGCCTTCGATCAACGACGCCTTGGCGGTGGTGCCGCCCATGTCGAAGCTGATGACGTTGTCATGGCCGCTCTCCACCGCGCGCTTCAACGCTGCAACGACCCCGGCCGCCGGGCCGGACTCGACGATGTTTACGGGCCGCTCGCATGCGTCGTCGAGCGGCGTGAGCGCGCCGTTCGACTGCATGATCAGAACCGGCGCCTTGACCCCGCGCCGGCCCAGGGAATGTTCGAGAGTCCGCAGATACTCCCTGACGAGAGGCATCAAATATGCGTTGACCACGGTGGTCGACGTTCTCTCGTATTCCCGTATCTGCGGCAGGACCGAACTGCTGATGGACTGCGGCAGCTTCGGAGCCAGCTCCGAGATGACCTCGGACACCACATGTTCATGTGCCGGATTGCAATGCGCATTGAGCAGGCAGACGGCGATGCCTTCGACCCTTTCCTTCAGAAGCCGCCGCACGACCTGCTCTACCGCCTTTCGGTCGAGCGGCACTTGAACGGCGCCGGTGGCGCTGATCCGTTCATCGAGCGTCAGTCGAAGATAGCGCTCGACCAGCGGCGCCGGCTTTTCCCAGGATAGATCGTACAGGCGCGGCATCCGAAGATTGCGGATCTCCAGGATATCCCGAAAGCCGCGCGTTGCTATCAACCCTATGCGCGCGCCCTTCATTTCGAGGATGGTGTTCGAGGCGATCGTCGTTCCGTGGAGGAATTCGGTGATCTGGGAGACCTCCAGGCCGGCGTCGGCCAGGACCTGGCTGAGACCCTCGACAAGCGCCTGCGCATAGTCGTCCACCGAGGAGGAAACCTTCTTTACGATCGTTTCCCCGTTTCTGTTCGCCACGATGATATCGGTGAATGTCCCGCCGATATCGATTCCGACGCGAAGCGTACCCGTCACCACGTATCTCCCCAGTTTACAAAAGGCACGGGCTTGCCGCATCGCGCCGCCGTCAGTTTTTCGCGTAGCGCGCGCGTCCCATCGGCGTCGACGCGCCATTTCCGCGTATCGACCACGACGCCATATTCACGCCGGGCGGCTTCCGCGCTGACATATTCGTTTCTGACGTCGCGCAGCACATTCTCCGGTGAGCGCTGCAAGGGGTCGCCCCAGCCGCCGCCGCCGGCCAGCACATAGCGGAACTCACCGTCCTCCGAGAACGTGAGGACGGCCTTGGAGGCGAGTTGACGAAACTCGCCCGACGATTCCCTGACATGCACCGAGGCCGGTTTGCCGGCCTGTCCGCCGTAAAGCCCGTATGGGCGGTGCGCCTGCCGGTCGGAGCGAATCTGCACAATGGCATCCGGCGCATTCACACGATAATGCCGAGAGAACGGCGCTCCGCCGCGGTAGAGTCCGGCGCCACAGGCATCGGTTTCGAACTCATAGGCGAGAAGCTGGATCGGATGCTCCGCCTCGATCACCTCGACCGACTGCGATGCCATGTTGACGAAGATGTTCGACACCCCCTGCAAGCCGTCCGCCCAGGGCCGCCCACCCCAGGTTCCGCAGGCGAAATCGACATACACGAACCGCTCGCGGCAATCTTTCATGCCGGCGATCGTGACACCGACATTGCCGCCGTCGGAGGCGGCGAACACCCGGTCCGGAACCATTTGAGCCAGCGCGCCGAAGGCGCAATCGAGCATGCGGAAGGCCGTCAGCGCACGCGCCGCGCAGGCGCCGGGCATCTCGACATTGGCTATGCTGCCTTTGGGCGCAATGACGTTGATGGCCTTGAAGACGCCTTCGGTATTGGGGATCTGCCCGGGCAGGATTGCCCGCAAGGCAGTGTAGGAAGCCGCTTCGGTGACGGACAAGGTACTGTTGATCGCACCGCGGACCTGCTTCGAGCTTCCCGTCCAGTCGAATTCGATGGAATCACGCGCCTTCCGAACTGTGACGAACAGCCGTATCGATTTGCCCGCATCGACTCCGTCGTCGTCTATCCAATCCTCGAACTCGAATTCGCCGTCGGGAAGTTCCCTGATGGCGGCGCGCGCCAGCTTTTCGGTATATTCGATCACCCGGACCATGAAGGTGCGGCAGCGATCGAGACCGAACCGCCGGGCCAAGGCGTCGATCTGACGCCTCGCCATCTCGCAAGCCGCGAGTTGCGCTCGGATGTCGCCTTGAAGCTGAACCGGCAACCGCACGTTCGCACGCAGCAGCGTCCATAGCGATTCATCATTGACACCCTTGCGCACGAGCTTCAACGGAGGGATGCGCAGACCCTCCTGGAATATCTCGGTGGAGTTCGCCGCGTTCGATCCCGGGACGTGCCCACCGACGTCACAGTGATGGGCCGTGGTCGCGGCGAAGGCCACGTGAACACCGTCCACGAAGACCGGCATGAACACGAATATGTCCGGAAGATGCATGCCGCCCTCGAACGGGTCGTTGAGGACGAAGACGTCGCCTTCCGCGATATCGGAGCCATACTTGGCCAGCACTGCGGACAGCGCCGTCCGGATCGAGCCCAGGTGCACCGGCAGGGTCAGTCCTTGGGCAACAAGCTGTCCGGATGCATCGGCTATTGCGGTGGAAAAATCCATGTTGTCGCGCAAAACGCCCGAATAAGTGGTGCGGCAGATGGTGATCGCCATCTCGTCCGCTATCGAAAATAGCGCGCTCTTGAATACCTCAAAGTCGATGATGTCGGCTGCGCTGGCCATCGGGGCGGGCTCCAGACAGGGGCTGTTGGGTTCGAATAGAAGTAATAATATTTTTACTTCATGTGTCAACCCCGCGATGCATCTGCGATTGGAATCTGCCGCGCATTGCGGCGATTGACAGGATTTCAATCTTTAGTAAGAGTTGAATTACTTACCGGATCAGGCCATTCTGGCGGCGTGACCCGCAACTGCCTCCCCGACCCCGAGCGGTCTAGAACCTTGAAAGCGCGCAAATGAATTCACCCACGGAAATCCAGATCGAACGAAACGACCTGCTGGCGCTTTCGCCAAGGCGGATACGCGAACTCACTCGCGACGGATCATGGAGAGGCACGAGCGAAGGCTTGGCGCGCGGCTATGCGCAAGCCAATCTCGTGATCCTGCCGAAGAAATACGCGCTGGACTTCATCTTGTTCTGCCTGCGGAATCCCAAGCCGTGCCCGCTCGTGGCGGTCACGGACCCCGGCAGTTCGCTTGTCAAGGACGTCGCACCCGGCGCCGATTTGCGGTCGGACCTTGCACAGTACTGTGTATACCGGGATGGGCGGTTGATCGATGAACCTCACGGCGTCGACAGCTATTGGCGAGAGGACCTGGTCTGCTTCCTCATCGGATGCAGCTATTCTTTCGAGACGGCGCTGCTCAATGCCGGCATCCCCCTTCGCCACCAGCAGGAGAACAAGATCGTCTCTGTGTATGTGACCAATCTGGAATGCGTTCCCGCCGGACAATTCCACGGCCCGATGGCGGTGAGCATGCGTCCCATCAAGCACAGTCAGGTGGCACGCGCCGTCCAGGTTACGTCCCGCTTTCCGGCCACGCACGGCGCTCCCATTCATATCGGCGATCCCTCGCTGATCGGAGTCGATCTGAACAAGGCAGCGTTCGGCACGAGCCGCATCGACGTCCACGACGACGAAGTGCCGGTCTTCTGGGGCTGCGGATGCACGCCCCAAGCGGTAGCCCTGGCGAGCAAACCGGACCTGATGATCACCCACAAGGCCGGATATCTTTTCATCACCGATCTTCTGTCCGAGGCGTTGGCCGCCTTCTGATGGTGCCGATGCATGGCTGGTCCCTCGCGACCAGCATGCCCGGCGCTATTGGTGGAACTATGGATCGGTTAGCGATAGAGTTGTTCGGAGAATCGGCAGCCGATCGTCCCAAACACCACAGCCCATGACCCGAAAACCCGCTAAACCCGCGACGCTCGTCAGAAAAGGGGCGAGAGTTCTATCTTTCAAGCCGAGAAATGCCGTCGAAACAAAGGAACGCATCCTGCAGGCGGCAATCAGGGAGTTCAGCAGCCACGGCCTTATGGGGGCACGCGTTGAGCGCGTCGTGCGCGCCAGCAAGGTCAACATGCGCATGATCTATCATTATTTCGGCAACAAGGAACTGCTCTATATCGCCGCCCTGGAACGCGTCTATCGCGATGTGCGTCTGAAGGAACAAAGCATCAATCTGTCTCACTACTCTCCCCGGCAGGGATTCGAGCGTCTCATCGATTTTACGTTCGAACACTTCGCCAACCATCCGGAGCTGATAAACCTCGTCACCTCAGAAAATCTGATCAAGGCCAAATATCTGCGGCGATCGAAACTGATTCCGTCCATGAACGTGGATTTGCAGAAGCTGGTTCGCATGCTGCTGGATGAAGGACGCAAGACCGGACAATTCCGCAGTGGCATTGACCCCAAACAGCTCTGGATCACGCTTTTTTCCTTATGCTGGACGCATGTTTCCAACCGGCATACGCTCTCCTGGATGTTCCAGGAGGACCTTTCAGAAAGGACCTGGCTTGACAGGCGCCGCGAGCATATCAAGGACGTGATCCTCGACTATATCCAGGTCCCGGAGCTGCCCGCGAAACACTGACCCGGTGTCGATCGCGCTGGCGATTCGGCGATTTGCCGCCTCTTCGATCAAATGGTCATCGCCTCTCGGACAGTCCGCCCGGAAGAAAACCCCGCACCGGGGGCTGACGGCCGATCTGCCCCTCGGTAAGATGCCGCGTATGACGATTCAGCTCACGATCCGCAAGAAGATCATGGCCATCGCCATCGGGCTGATCGTCCTGATGGTGATGACGGCGCTCCTGTCGCTGGTGTGGGTCGTGCAGGTCGAGCATCGCATCCACGATCTCGCCAACAGCTATATCCCGGCCTATGGCCATCTGGCCCGCACCAATATCCGCTCGCTCGAACGGGCTTTGGCGATGCGCGGCCTGATCATCGACAAGCTGCAGACGCCGACCGACGGCGACCATATCGCCGAGCTCCGACGGATATATGACAGCAAGGGCGCCGAGGTCGAGAAGGAGGCGCAGGCCGCGCGCGGCCTGCTGAACGACCTGATCAGCCACGAAGATTCAGCCGCTGAAGCCATCGCGCTGGCGCGGCTCGAGAGCCGTATCGGCTCGGCCATGTCGGACACCCGCGTCGAGCTCAATGCAGAATTCGATCGCTTGTTGGCGGCGCTGCAGGCCGGCAATGCCAAGGAGCTGTCCGATACGCTCGCCCGGGTCGACCGGTTGCGCGACAATTTTGTCCAGAAGCTCGACACGATCCGCGCCGACATGCTGGCGGTGCTGCAAAAGGAAGCGACGGCGGCGGTGGCCAAGCAGCGCCAGGCCTTGCTGATCGCCGCGGTCGTGACCGCGCTTGCCGCCTTGCTCGGCCTGTTCTTCGCGCTCCTGGTCAGCGGCGGCATAACCCGTCCGGTGCATCGCCTGCTCGAAGGCACGCGCGCGGTGGAAGCCGGCCATCTCGACCACACGCTCGCCGTCACCTCGCGCGACGAAATCGGCCATCTGACCATGGCCTTCAACCGCATGGTCGAGCAGTTGCGGCTCAAGGAGCATATCCGCCGGACCTTCGGCAAATATGTCGATCCGCGCGTGGTCGAGGGGCTGATCGACCATCCGGAGCTCGCCGCCGAAGGCCGGCACCGGGTGATGACGGTGCTGTTCTGCGACGTGAAAGGCTTCACCGGCATTGCCAAAGAGACGACGTCGGAAGGCCTGGTCAAGGTCATGAACCGGCATTTCTCGGCGATGTCGGCGCCGATCCGTGCCCATGGCGGCATCATCGACAAATATATCGGCGATGCGATCATGGCCTATTGGGGGCCGCCCTTCACCGACGCCGCCCAGCAGGCGCGGCTCGCGAGTCTGGCCGCCCTCGACATGGCGGAACGTGTCGCGTCCTTGCGGGGCGAGTTCGCCGAACTGCTCGGCATGCGCTCGCTCCCGATCCCCTTCGACATTCGCATCGGCGTGGCGACCGGCGAGGCTCTCGTCGGCAGCATCGGCTCGGAGCACATGATGAGCTACACCGTGCTCGGCGACACGGTGAACCTGGCATCCCGCCTCGAGGGCGCCAACAAGCTCTATGGCAGCCACATCCTGGCCTCGGCCGAGACCGTCGCGAGCGCCGCCGAGGCGATCGAGACGCGCGAGATCGACCGCGTGATCGTGCTGGGCGAGACCCGCCCGCAGACGCTGTTCGAGATCATGGGGCGCAAGGACGGCCTGACGCCGGCGCAAGCGGCGCTCAGGACGCGTTTCGCCGAAGGGCTTGCCGCCTATCGCGCGCGCCGCTGGGACGAGGCGCGCCAGGCCTTCACGGCGGCGCTCGCCGCCGTTCCCCATGACGGCCCCTCGCTCGCCTTCGTCAAGCGCATCGACGGCTTCATGGCGTCCCCGCCCGCGGAGACCTGGGACGGGGCCTGGCAGCTGGAGCAGAAGTGATCCCGGCAGCGAGCTGCGGAAATCCCTCGTACCAGTCGCCATGATCGCCCGGGAAATTAGCCAGTCCCGGCCGGGTGAGGAAACCCTTGGGCGCGATGAAGCTTTCGATGCCGTCGCAGCCCTCTTCACGCCACAGGATGTTGAAGGCGCAGAGCTTAGGGAAGAACTGCAGATGCGCATAGGGCAAGTGGTCGTGGATCCACCAGGCGAGCGAACGCCAGTCGGCGCCATCCGCATGGCGATCGGCGAACCAGGGAATGACGATGCAGGCGGCCGCGCCCATGCGCCCGGCGCGATCACGCATGTCCCAGATGTGATAGCCGGCATTGCGCGCGACGCTGGCGCCCTGACGCCGCTGGTTTCCGTATTCCGTCACTGCCGCCGAACGGTAGGCGGAGCGGATGGCGATCCGCCCGAAACTCTGCTGCAACGGCTCGAGCAGATCGACGCACAGGCGCCGTCCGGCGGCGATCGCGAGATCGGGATCTTCCGGCATGTTCGGCACGCCATG
>JBFWNN010000071.1:0-25500 GCA_050251035.1 Parvibaculaceae bacterium | reverse complement strand
AGCTTCGAGCACATCATCGGCGTCAGCGTCAGCGCGATGAAGCCCGAGATCACGACGGCGCCGGCCAGCGTCAGGGCGAATTCGAGGAACAGCCGCCCGGTCGATCCCGGCATGAAGGCGATCGGCGCATAGACGGCGGCCAGCGTCAGGGTCATCGCCAGGATGGCGAAGCCGATCTCGCGCATGCCCTTGAGCGCCGCCGCGAAGGGCTTCATGCCTTCCTCGATGTGACGGAAGATGTTCTCGAGCACGACGATGGCGTCGTCGACGACGAGGCCGATGGCCAGCACCATGGCGAGCAGGGTCAGCATGTTGATCGACAGGCCGGTCGCCAGCATCACCGCGAAAGTGGCGACCAGCGAGATCGGGATGGTGACGATCGGGATCAGCGAGGCTCTGAGCGAATGCAGGAAGAACATGATGATCAGGATGACCAGCACGATGGCTTCCAGGATGGTGGTGAACACCGAGTTCACCGATTGCTCGATGAACTGGGTCGAATCATAGCCGATCTCGGCGTTCACCCCCTCCGGCAGCGAGTCGACGATCGAAGGCATGACCCCGCGCACTTCTTTCGAGACGTCGAGCGGGTTGGCCACCGCCTGCTTGATGATGCCGACCGTGATCGAGGTCTGGCCCATGAAGCGGCTGATGCGGCGCACGTCGGTCGATCCGAGCTCGACGCGGGCGACGTCGCCGAGCTTGACCTGCAGGCCGCCGGCGGGCTTCAGCATGATGTTGCGGAATTCTTCCGCCGTGCCCAGCGCCGTCTTGGACAGCACGGTGAACTCGCGGTCGTCGCTTTCGATGCGCCCGGCCGGGATTTCGGCATTTTGGTTGCGGATCGCGTCCTCGATATCCTGGACGGTCAGGTTGTAGCCGGCGAGGCGGTCGCGGTCGATCCAGATGCGCATGGCATAGAGGCGCTCGCCATAGATGATAGCGTCCGAAATGCCGGTCAGGTTCTTGAAGCGGTCGACGACATAGCGGTCGACATAGTCGGTGAGCTCGATGGCGTTGAGCCGGTCGGAGCGGAAGGTGATGTAGATGATGGCCTGCGCGTCGGCCTCGACCTTGGCGATGATGGGCTCGTCCACTTCGTCGGGAAGGCGGCCGCGCACGCGGCTGACGCGGTCGCGCACGTCGCTCGCCGCCGTGTCGATATTCACGTCCGACTTGAAGCGGATGGTGATGCGGCTCGATTCGGAGCGGCTGGTCGATTCGATGATGTCGATGCCCTCGATGCCGGCGAGCGATCCTTCCAGCACCTGGGTGATCTGCGATTCGATCAGCACCGCCGAGGCGCCGGTATAGGTGGTCGTCACCGACACCACCGGCTCGTCGACCTGGGGATATTCGCGCACCGTCAGGCGGCCATAGGCGACGATGCCGATGAGCAGGATGATGAGGCTCAAGACCGTCGCGAAGACCGGCCGGCGGATGCAGATTTCGGAGAGCGACATGGCTCAGCCTAGCGCTCTGATACCCTCGCCCCCAACGGGGAGAGGGACGGACCCAATGCGGAGCATTGGGAGGGTGAGGGGGAAAGGGCGATGAAGCTATTGCGCATCCTGCGGGAAACTCTCCGCCGGTTCCCCCTCACCCTAGCCCTCTCCCCCGTGGGGGGAGAGGGGATTTCATGCTGAAACAGCCTGCTCATCTCGTTCAGCCTTCGACCGCGGCGGTCGTCGGCGGCACGATCTCGACATCGACACCGTCGCGCAGCCGGGCCTGGCCTGCGATCACCACCTGCTGGCCGACCTCGACGCCTTCGAGGATCTCGACGAAGCCGTTCTCGCGCCGTCCGGCCAGGACCTTCGTCTCCTTGGCCTTGCCATTGTCGGCCTTGAACACAAGGAAATCATCGCCGCGCGAGACGAGCGCGCTTTCCGGGATGGTCACGGCGGTGCGCGGCGAGCCCTTGACCGTGATGCGGGCGAGGAGGCCGGGCCGTAATTTGCCGTCTTCATTGGACAGCGTGGCCTTGACCCTGATGGCGCGGCCGTTGATGTCGACCGCCGGGTCGATGGCATAGATCTGGCCTTCGAAGCGCGTGCCGGGCAGCGCGTCGGCGATGATCTCGATCTTCTGCCCGACGCTGAGCTTGGCGAGATAATATTCGGGCACGCTGAAATTCACCTTCAGGCGGTCGATCTTCTCGAGATTGACCAGCGCGGTGCCAGCGGTGACATAGGCTCCCGGCGAAACGGTGCGGAAGCCGAGGACGCCCGGGAAGGGCGCCCGGATCGCGAGCTTTTCCTGCTGGGCCTTGATGAGGTCATAGGCCGCCTGGGCGATCGCCAGCTCGGACTTGGCGGTATCGAGCGTCGTCTGCGAGGCGGTGCCCGACTTGCGCAGCGAGACGGCGCGATCGTAATTGGCCTTGGCGAGGGTGAGACGGGCTTCGGCGTCCGCCAATTGCGCGGTGATGAGCGAATCGTCGAGCGTGATGAGGACGGTGCCGGCCGCCACGACGTCGCCTTCGGTGAACCTGATCTCCGACACGCGGCCCGCGGTCTCGGCGGCGATCTGAACCGATTCATCCGAGAGCAGCGAGCCCACGGCGGTGATGTCGTCGCTCATCGTCTTGGTCGCGGCTGCGGCGACTTCGACGGGTGAGGAGTTCGCGGCACGCTGCCGCGGCTTCTCAGGTCCCGGCTGCGCCTCGGCCAGCTTGCCGGTCGTCGCCGAGGAGAACGACTGCACAAGGCCTGACCGTTGCGCGTAATAAGCGGCGCCAGCCAGGACGGCCAGAACAAACAGGGAAACCAGCGTCTTCTTCATAGATCTCTATAATAGCGGAAAACAAGCCCACGGATAAGACGAGGGAACCGGTAAATCCCGTCGGTTTAATGACAGGATAATGCTGGTAAATTTCCCCGTCCGATCACGTGGCCGTGACCGGGCCGGCGATGCGCCCCTGGTCGCTGCTCCGGAAAATGGTTTCCGTGCCACGCTCCAAGGTGAGGACACCCTTCTTGCGTCTGACCGTCACCAGGCCGAGCGGCGTCATGACCGGGCCAAAGGTGAAGTCGGCGCCTTCATTGCGCAGCTGCCAGCCGCGCCAGGGCGAGAAATTGATGACGCGCGCCTGGGCGATGAAGGGCAGGAGCGCCGACCAGGAATAGAACGGATCGGTGTCGGGCTGGTCGAGGCCCTCGCCGGTCTCGGGATGATAATTTTCGGGCGACAGGCGGCGTTCCTCCCAGCTCTGCAGGAAAAGCCGCCAGCCCTTCTCGGCCAGCAGGTCGGCCGCCTGATATTCGCCGGCCCGCTCGAGGCCGTTCCAGACCAGCCAGTTCAGGATCGGCCAGATGCGGCCGCGCCAATAGACATTGTCGGCAAGGGCCGGATCAGCGCGCGACACCGAGGGCAGGCCGAAGGCGCCGCCGAATATCTTGGGATTCTCGAGATGCTCGAGCAGGTGCTTCTGTTGCTCCTTCGAGGCGGCGCCGCAGAGGAGCGGATAGAAGCTCGTCGGCGCCAGGCTCTTGACGAAAGCGCCCGACCACAGGCGGTTGGCGAAGATCTTGCGCTTGCCGTCCCACAGACGCGTGCCGATCTTCTTGCGCAAAGCGGCGGCGGCGGCGTCATGGCGCCTGGCCTCGTCGAGGCGGCCCAAGGCCCGCGCCATGAGGCTCAGCATCTCGCAATCGAGGCAGACGAGCGCGTTCAGGCCGACATCCTCGCAATCGAGGGTGCGGCTCTTCTCGTTCCAGCTCGCCTCGTCATGGATGGGCGAGTTGTCCATGAAGCTCTCGTCCTTGGCGGCGAGCTTGGTGCCCTTGTAGAGGCCCTGGCCCACATCGGAGGAGCCGAATTCGAGCAGGCCGTTGCCATTGCCGTCGCGCGTCCGCCTGATCCACGCATTGTTGCGCGCCAATGTGTCATAGGCCATGTCGATGAACAGGCGATTGCCGGTGCGCAGATAGATCTGCCAGACGATGAAGGAGATGATCGGCGTCTGAGTGCGGTCGACCCAGGCGTCATTGCCGGTCATGATGCAGGGCAGGTTGCCCTGAGGTGTCGCGGCCGAGAGCAGCATCGCCAGGTTCTCGCGCGCCTGATCGGGGTCGAACTGCGCGACGATGAAGGCGTTGATCGCCGTGTCGTTGAGCCAGAAGCCGAAGCCGCCGAATTTCTTGAGGTCCCAGTTGCGCGAGCAGGTGATGTAGGGCCGGTGGTTGACGCTGTCCCAGATGGTGTTCCAGCCCATGATGTCGGCCATGGCGTCGAGGGCCGCGCCGCGCGACGGTGCGGCGCCCGCCGCCGGCGTCGCCGCGAGCTGCTTGACAGCACGGTCCTTGCGGTCGGCGATCGCCACCGAGAAACCGTTCTCCGGCGCTTCCTCGAGATTGAAGCGCAGCGCCAGGAGCTTGGCGCTCGTGCCGCGGGACGCCAGGTACCAATAGCCATGGGTCTCATATTCGGCGCGCAGGGCGTCCAGCGTCTCATGTGCCGTCACCAGCAGCGGATCGCGCGCCGCCTTGATGGCGACGGTGCGCGGGCCGATGGTGCAGAAGGCGGCGCCGGCCTCTTCGTCATAGTGCCAGAGTGCGCCGTCATCCTGGGAAAGCGCCAGCACCACCCAGAAGCGCAGGCCCCATTCGCCGAATTTCGTGACTTTCCACGCCCCGGCGAGATCGAAGGGCGACGAGCGCTCATATGTCCAGTCGAGATGAGTGCCGCCATGGGCGAAGGACGCCGCGATGAGGCGGCCATCGGGCTCGTGGCGGCCGAGCCTGATGTCGCAGCCCGGCCCCATGAGCGTGGTCTTGCCGAGGCTCGCGGCATAGAACACTGGCGTGATCCGCACACCCAGCGGCAGATGCGACATTTCGAGATAGCGGTCGGCCGCCCAGCTGTTCCAGGCGCGGTGCGCCGGGACGTTGGGGGTGCGCAGGTAGTTCGGAACCGTCATGGCGTCCAGGCCTTCAGCAAAGTGCCGGTATCGATGAGCTCGACCTGCTGGTCGAAGCGCGGATAGACGCTGTCGAGCGACGCCCTGTGGCCGGGCGGCGACGAACTCGCGATCGCGTCGGAAACGAGGATGGTGCGATAGCCGCGATCGACTGCGGTCAGCGCCGTGGCGAGCACGCAGACATCGGTCTCGACCCCGGTGAAGATGATGGTGTCGGCCTTAAGCTCGTCGAGCGCCTCCTGGAAGCTCGGCGCCTCGAAGGCCGAATGCACATATTTGTCGATGACGCGCGCCGGCGGTGTGAAGCGCCGCAGCGGCGGGATGAGATCGAGCAGGTCGGCATCGATATTGCTGCTCAGCACGCTCTTCCAGTGGCGGTAATAGATCTGCCACTGGCCCTTGGCGTCCTCGGCGCGCACCGGCGTAAGGAAGCGGGTGAACAAGGTGAGATGCGGCGCATGGGCCGCGATGCGGCCGACGCGCGGCGCGATGTCATGGACGACGGGCGAAGCCCATTCGGTCTCTTCGGCGAAGAGCCGCTGCATGTCTATGCAGGCATGGACGGCATGCCTGCCGATGGCGCCGAAACGAATCCCGCCTATGGTCATGGCTCCACCGGTACGGTTTGCGTCTTGTCCCAGCTCACCGTGACCGGAGCACCGGTATCGAGGACGGTGCCGGTCTGGTTCTGGATGAAGGCGAGGAGCGGCACGTCGCCGAGCACCGCCGTGCGGATACGATAGGTGACGCTGGCGCCGGAATAGATCGCCTGGATGATCTCGCCGGTGAGGCTGTTGCCCGTGGGCTTCTGCGTGCCGGGCGCGACGCGAAGCTTCTCCGGCCGCACGATCGCGGCGCCCGTCGAAGGCTTCAAGGTTTCGATGATCGTGCCGTCGGCGAGCCTCAGGCCCTCATTCACCGGCGTGCCGCGGAAGACATTGGCGTCGCCCAAGAAATTCGCGGCGAAGACCGTGGCCGGCCGCTCATAGACGGTCTGGGGCGCCGCGACCTGGATCAGGCGGCCCTGGTCGATGATGGCGATGCGGTCCGACAATGTCAGCGCCTCTTCCTGGTCATGGGTCACGAAGATGGCGGTGACATTCGTCTCGCGCTGGATGTCCTTGAGCTCGACTTGCATCTCCTGGCGCAGGCGCCGGTCGAGCGCGCCCAGAGGCTCGTCGAGCAAGAGCACTTTCGGCCGGGTGATCAAGGCCCGGGCGAGCGCCACGCGCTGCTGCTGGCCGCCCGACAATTGCCTGGGATAGCGGCCCTCGAGCCCCTTGAGACGGACCAGCGCCAGCATCTCGCCGACGCGCTTCGCGATGTCTTCCCGGCCCGTACCGCGGACATCGAGGCCGAAACCGATATTCTCGGCGATGGTCAGATGCGGGAAGAGGGCATAGGACTGGAACACCATGCCGATGGCGCGGCGGTGCACCGGCACGGTCTCGACCTGCTCGCCGTCGAAGGAGATCGTGCCTTGATCGGGCGTGATGAAGCCCGCGATCGAGCGCAGCAGGGTGGTCTTGCCCGAGCCCGAGGGACCGAGCAGGCCGAAGAACTCGCCGTCATTGAAGGTGATCGTGACGTCGTCGAGCGCGGCGAATGAGCCATAGCGCTTGGTCACATGCTCGATGTCGACGCGGCTCATGGGGTTAGCTGTCTCCGCCGAATTTGTAGTTGCGCGCGACGATCAGCATGAGGCCCATGGACATGAGGATGATGATCGAGGAAATGGCATTGATCTCCGGGGTGAAGCCCTTGCGGATGGACGTGTAGATCTCGACCGGCAAGGTCGAGGTGCCGGGCGGAGCGAGGAAATAGGAGATCACGAACTGGTCGAAGGAGACCGCGAAGGCGAAGAGCGCCGCGGCGGTGATGCCGGGCAGGAGGACCGGGACGGTGATGCGCCAGAAGGTCTGCCACGGTGTGGCGCCGAGGCTCGCCGCGGCTTCCTCGAGCTGCGGCCCGAAATTGGCGAAGCGGGCGCCGACCACGACGATGACATAGGGCAAGGACAGCGCCACATGGCCGAGCAGGATCGCGTGCAGGCCGCGCCCGATGCCGGTCCAGAAGAAGAAGATCAGCATGGAGGTGCCGATGATGAGCCACGGAATGGTGATCGGCGGGAAAAGCAGGATCTGCAGGAGGCGCTTGCCGCGGAAGTCGTAGCGCGCGAAGGCATAGGCCGCCAGCGTGCCGAGCGTCGTCGCGATCGCCGCATTGATGCAGGCGATCCACACGCTGTTCCAGCTCGCCTGCAGGAGCCTCTGGTTCTGCGCCAGCGCCTTGAACCACACGAGGTCGAAGGTGAAGGGCATCTCATAGAGCGCCGAGCGGTTGAAGGCCATGGCGATCATCACCGCGATCGGCAGATAGAGGAAGACGAGGACGAGGCCGAGATAGGTCTTGGCGGCGCGCTCCATGTCAGCCCACCGCCATCTGACGCCTGAGGAAGGGCGCCGCTGCGAGAAGGATGAGCAGCACCATGCCGAGCATGGTGAAGGAGAGGGCGGCGCCGAGCGGCCAGTTGAAAGCGGTGATGAACTGGCCTTCGATGATCGGGCCCAGCATGATCGCATCCTTGCCGCCCAATATGCGCGGCTCCATGAAGGAGCCGATCACCGGCACGAAGATGAGGAAGATGGCGGCGAGAATGCCGGGCATGCTGAGCGGCAAAGTGATGCGGCGGAAAGCCTGGGCCGGCGTGGCGCCGAGGCTGCGGCCAGCCTCGATCAGGGAATCGTCGATCGCCTGCAGTGAAATGTAGCAGGTCAGGATCGCATAGGGCAGATAGGCATGGACCAGGCCGACGACGATCGCCGGGTATGAGAACAGGATGTTGAAGGGCTCGCGCAGCACCATGGTCCAGGAGAAGGTGCGCACCAGCGCGTTCGACCAGAAGGGCAGGATGATGAGCAGGAAGATGGCCTCGCGCCAGCGGCCCTTCACGTATTTGGCGAGGCCGAGTGCCGCCGGATAGCCGATGACGAGACACAGCACCGTCACATAGAGGCCGAGCTCGATCGAGCGCCAGGCATTATACCAGTAGATCTGCTTGGTGAAGAAATCGGTGTAGTGCTTGAGCGTGAACTGGACCTCCTTGCCGCCCAGAGGCGAGGCGGTGAGGAAGCTGAAATAGAACATGGCGGCGAGCGGCAGGAGCACCGTCACGGCGAGCCACAGATAGGCCGGAGCCGTCAGGACGAAGACAGTGCGGGTCTGGCGAGAGATGGCCATCAGACGTTACGCCGTGATTTACCCTCGCCCCCTGCGGGGGAGAGGGAGGGGCCCAATGCGGAGCATTGGGAGGGTGAGGGGGAACTGGCGATGTTGTTTTCTCGTATCTCGTGGAAGGTACTCTGCCCGTTCCCCCTCACCCTAACCCTCTCCTCCGCGTGGGGAGAGGGGATTTGATGTGGAGAATGCGCCTTAGAGGGCAAAGCTCGTTTTCACCTCGTCCCAGAGCTCCTGGTTCTTCTGCTTCTGCTCGTCGGTGATCGGCGCCATCCACTGGACGCGCTTCACCACCTCGGGGTCGCCCAGCACCGCGCGGTTGAGCGCATCCGCCGGCAATTGCTCATTGGCCTTGGCATTGGCGGACGCGGGCGCGCCGATGTCGTTGTCCCACTTCACGTAGAATTCGGGATCGACCATGAAGTTGATGAAGGCGGCGGCACCTTCGGCATTGGGCGCGTTGGTGGCGATGGTCAGGCCGTCGAACCAGCCGATGGCGCCTTCCTTCGGCACCACGAATTCCACCGGCAGCTTCATCGCCTTCTTCGAGCGCGCGGCCGAGCCCGACCAATAGACGGCGATGTCATAGTCGCCCGCCGCCATGTATTTGTTCCACTCGTCCTCCGACGACCAGAAGGTTTTGATCTGCTTCTTGAGGGACTTCAGCTTCTCCTTCACCTTCTCGATGTCGGCCGGTGCGTTCATGTCCTGGCCGGTGGCGAGGGCGGCGATCTGGATCGATTCCAGCGCATCGTCGCGCCAGCCGACCTTGCCCTCATGCGCCGGATCCCAGAGCGCTTCCATCGTGTCAGGCTTGGTTTTGACCTTGTCGGTGTTGTAGGCGAAAGAGGTCAGACCCCACACCCAGGCGATGGCATAGTGCTTGCCGCCCATGACGAAGCGGTCACTGTCGCGCAACGCCGGGGTGAGATCGTTGAAGTTCGAGAACTTTGATGTGTCGAGCGCCTGGACCAGGCCTTCATGGGCGGCTTCCATGACATAGATGTTGTTCATCAGCACGACGTCATAGGTACCGGGGCTGGTGCGCAGCTTGGTCAGCATCTCCTGCTCGGAATTGAAATAGTCGTGCACGACCTTGATGCCGGTCTTCTTCTCGAACATCTCGAGCGCCCATTTCTCGTCGGTGCCGTAGCCCTGCCAGTTGAGGACCTTGATCTCGCCGGCGGCATGAGCAGCGCGAAGCGAGAGGCCAAAGGCGGCGGCGCCACCCATGAGAGCGAGAGCGGAACGGCGCGACAGGGCAAAGCGTGACATGGAAATCTCCCTCGGTTCTTTGCCGGCGGACTTTAACGGAAGGGCTTGAGGCCCGCAATGCGCGGGTCCCGGGGTCGGCTTCGAATTTATCTGAAATTTTCGGGCTTTGCGCGTCAGGCCCGGGCCAGAAAGGCGTCGACCTCGGCGCGCGTCGGAGCGGCGGCGGAGGCGCCTTTCTTGGTGGTCGACAGGGCGCCGCAGGCGGCGGCGAAGCGCACCGCCTCGGCCAGCGGCCTGCCGTCGTCGAGGGCGGAAGCGAGGCCGCCATTGAAACTGTCGCCGGCCGCCACCGTGTCGATGGCCTGGACCTTGAACGGCGGCACGAAGCCTTCCGAATCAGGACCCGAAAACGCAACGCCCTTGGCGCCGAGCTTGACCACCGCGGTCGCGAAACCCTTGGCCTTGAGCTCGCGGGCGGCGCGAAGCGCGTCCTCCGGCGTCACCGGCTGCCAGCCGACGAGCCCCGCCGCTTCGCTCTCATTCGGGGTCACGATGTCGACGGCGGCGATCACCTCCGGCGACAAGGGCTGCCTGGGCGCGGGGGCGGGGTCGAGCACGACCATGCCTTTATGGGCGCGCAGCATCCGCGCCGCGGCAAGCGAGCCGGTCAGCGGCACTTCGAGCTGCAGCAGCAGCACGCGGCATATGGCGAGCTCGCCGCTGGCGGCCTCGGCATCGCTGGCGTCGACCGCGGCATTGGCGCCGGCGATGACCGAGATCATGTTCTGCCCGCCTTCACCGACCTTGATGATGGCGATGCCGGTGGCGGAGGTCTGGTCGCTGCGGATACGCGCGAGATCGACGCCATGGGCGGTGAGCTCGGCGCGGGCAGCCGCGCCGAAGGAATCGGCGCCGGTGCGGCCAATGAAGACCACGTCATTGCCGAGCTTCTTCGCCGCCACCGCCTGATTGGCGCCTTTGCCGCCGAGGCCCATCTTGTAGCTCGAGCCGTGCAGCGTTTCGCCGGGGTTCGGCAGGCGATCGAGATAGGCGATCACATCCATATTGATGGAGCCGAAGACCGCGACGCTCATTCATCCTTCTCCCCGCAGAGGAGCCTCTGCATATGCCGGAAGAGGTCGTCCCGGACAACCTGCGTCAGGACATGGTGGGGACCATCCGAAGCGGTGGCGAACAGCGTGCGGCCGCTCTCGTCGCCCTCGGTGACGACGGTGATCCGGCCGGGATCGGCGGTGAAGAGCGCCGGCCATAGAAGGTAGGCGATCACCGCCGCGTCATGAATGGCGGAGGGCTGGGCGTTGCGGCCCGCATGCGGCAGAAGCTCGCCGACGAGCCGGGCCGCCGGCGTGCCGGCGGAATTGAGCCTTGCGATCATGCCCGCGGGCACGATCAGGCCGCGGGTGATGTCGAGCGGCACCAGGGTGATGGGAATGCCGGAGGCGAAGACGATCCGGGCCGCGTGCGGATCGGCCCAGATATTGAGCTCGGCCTGAGGCGTGGCATTGCCGCGGCCGAGCGCGCCGCCCATGACCACCAGCTTCCGAGGACGGTGGCCGCTCTTGATGAGACCGGCGATATTGGTGAGCGAGCCGATGGCGCAGACGACGTCCGCGTCTCGGGCCAGTTCGTGGAAGCCTTCCCGGAGGATGCGCCTGGCGGGCTGCGCCGGGGCGCCGAGCGGCAATCGGCCGTCGCCGCCCCAGAGATCGGTCGAATGGCGGGCCTCTATGGCGAGCGGCCGGGCGGCGCCCTGAAACAAGGGGCAGCGGCAGCCGAGACGGTCCATGACCTGCTCGGCATTCCGGGTCACGACATCGATCGGCGCATTGGCGGCGACCGTCGAGACGGCCAGGAGCTCGAGCTCGGGCGAAGCCATGGCGAGGGCCAGGGCCACGGCGTCGTCGAGGCCCGGATCGCAGTCGAGAAGGAGGCGGGTCATGGCTTCTCAATAGAGGCCTTGGCGGGCGCAGGGAACCGGCTTCAGGTCATATTGCAGCGCATTATTTTGTGGCAAGAAAAGCCTCGATTCCGGTGGAGTCAGGGCGTAAGTCTATGAATTTGATCGTATTTATCTTGTCAAGAAATAGACACAATAAATTCAATAAGTTAGAGCGCGAGATTGTAAAGGTTTTGTGAAGCCAGAGGGCGCGTCAGCCATGTGATTTTCGCATTGCACAAAATGGTGCGACGCACCATATACGTGCTGTCCAAGGCAACCAACCACCCGTCAGTCCATAGGGGAAAGACAATGTTCAACTTCTTCACCGATGGTTTCAAGCGCTGGAACCGTTACAACACCACCAGGCGTGAGCTCGACTTGCTCACCGACCGCGAGCTTGCCGATCTCGGCATCATGCGCTCCGACATCCCGCGCATCGCGCGCGAGAGCGTGAGCCGCTAAGCTTCGCCTCCGCTGAATTCAGAAGAGCCCGCCGGCAACGGCGGGCTCTTCGCATTCTGCGCGGCGCCTCGAGCGCGGCGGCATCCGCCTTTCCGCTTGCGGCAATCCGCCGTGCCTTCCTTGTTGCGAGTCCATTTCCCATGTGATAACCCACGCGCGCGGTTTCTGAGCGGGACCCAAACCGCACGTGCTCCTCTGGCACGATTAATCAATAAATTCAGGTGCTTCCGATCCAACGGCGATGGTTCGACAAGCGCGGGTTCGGCGGGGAGTTGTCGTGGCTCAAGGCGATCAGACAGTATCAGGCGTTCCTGGGCGTTATGCGACCGCCCTTTTCGAACTGGCGCGAGAGGCCGACAGCGTCGACCAGATCGGCGCCGATCTCGCCACCTTCCAGGCGCTGCTCGATGAATCGGACGATCTGAGACGCCTCGTCCGCTCGCCCGTCTTCTCCGCCGAAGACCAGGTCTCGGCCCTCGAGGCGCTCTCGGCCCAGGCCGGAATCAAGAGCCTCGCCCTCAATTTCATCAAGCTCGTCGCGCAGAACCGCCGGCTCTTCGTCCTCTCCGACATGATCAAGGCCTATCAGACGCTGGTGGCCCAGTCGAAAGGCGAGATCTCGGCCGAAGTCACCTCGGCCGACATGCTTTCACCCAAACATCTCGCCGACCTCAAGGCCGCCATCAAGGCGAGCGTGGGGCGCGACGTGCAACTCTCCACCCGGGTAGATCCGGCCATTCTCGGCGGCCTTATCGTCAAGGTCGGCTCGCGCATGGTGGACAACTCGCTCAAGACCAAACTTCAAAACCTCAAGATCGCGATGAAGGGGACCGGCTGATATGGATATCCGCGCCGCCGAAATTTCCGCAATTCTCAAGAAGCAGATCAAGGACTTCGGCAAGGAAGCCGAAGTGTCCGAGATCGGCCAGGTGCTTTCCGTCGGTGACGGCATCGCCCGCGTCTATGGCCTCGACAATGTGCAGGCCGGCGAAATGGTCGAATTCCCCAACGGAATTCGCGGCATGGCCCTCAATCTGGAAGTCGACAATGTCGGCATCGTGATCTTCGGCTCCGACCGCGACATCAAGGAAGGCGACACCGTCAAGCGCACCGGCGCCATCGTGGAAGTCCCGGTCGGCCGTGAGCTGCTCGGCCGCGTGGTCGACGCGCTCGGCAATCCGATCGACGGCAAGGGCCCGATCAAGGTGAAGGAACGCCGCCGCGTCGACGTCAAGGCGCCCGGCATCATTCCGCGCAAGTCGGTGCATGAGCCGATGTCGACCGGCCTCAAGGCCGTCGATGCGCTCATCCCGATCGGCCGCGGCCAGCGCGAGCTGATCATCGGCGACCGCCAGACCGGCAAGACCGCCATCGTCCTCGACACGATCCTCAATCAAAAGCCGATCCATGTCGCGGGACCCGACAAGGAAAAACTCTACTGCGTCTATGTGGCCTGCGGCCAGAAGCGCTCGACCGTCGCCCAGTTCGTGAAAGTGCTGGAAGACAACGGCGCGCTGGAATATTCGATCATCATCGCAGCCACCGCCTCCGATCCGGCGCCGCTGCAGTATCTCGCCCCGTTCACGGGCTGCACCATGGGCGAATATTTCCGCGACAACGGCATGCATGCCGTGATCGCCTATGACGACCTCTCCAAGCAGGCCGTGGCCTACCGCCAGATGTCGCTCCTGCTGCGCCGTCCGCCGGGCCGCGAAGCCTATCCGGGCGATGTCTTCTATCTCCATTCGCGCCTGCTCGAGCGCGCCGCCAAGCTCAATGACAGCCAGGGTGCCGGTTCGCTCACCGCCCTTCCAATCATCGAGACGCAGGCCAACGACGTGTCGGCCTATATCCCGACCAATGTGATCTCGATCACCGACGGCCAGATATTCCTCGAGACCGACCTCTTCTATCAGGGCATCCGTCCGGCGGTTAACGTCGGCCTTTCGGTGTCGCGCGTCGGCTCCTCGGCCCAGATCAAGGCGATGAAGCAGGTCGCCGGCAAGATCAAGGGCGAGCTGGCGCAGTACCGCGAAATGGCGGCCTTCGCACAGTTCGGCTCCGACCTCGACGCGGCGACGCAACGCCTCCTCAATCGCGGCGCCCGCCTGACCGAGCTCCTGAAGCAGCCGCAGTTCTCGCCGCTCAAGACCGAAGAGCAGGTCGTCGTCATCTATGCCGGCGTCAACGGCTATCTCGATCAGCTCCCGGTCAACAAGGTGCGCGATTTCGAGGACGGACTTTTGCGCCTCGTCCGCGAGAGCCATGCCGACATCCTCGATTCGATCCGCACCGAGAAGCAGATCTCGGACGCGGTCGGCGACAAGCTCAAGACTGTCGTGGCGGGCTTCGCCAAGTCGTTCGCCTGATCATCCTGAACGAGGCTAGGAGCTGAAGGCAGGACGATGCCAAGTCTAAAAGACCTCAGAAATCGCATCACGTCGGTGAAGTCGACTCGCAAGATCACCAAGGCGATGCAAATGGTGGCGGCGGCGAAACTGCGCCGCGCCCAGGAATCGGCGCTCGCCGCCAGACCCTATTCGGAGCGCATGGCGACGGTGCTTGCCAATCTCTCCTCGTCCATGGAAGGCCGTGACGACGCGCCGCCGCTCCTCGCCGGCAACGGCAAGGACCAGGCGCATCTGCTCGTGGTCTGCACCGCCGAGCGCGGCCTGTGCGGCGGCTTCAACTCCTCGATCGCGCGGCTGGCGCGCGAACATGCCGACCGGCTGATGGCGCAGGGCAAGACGGTGAAGATCATCACCGTCGGCAAGAAGGGCAACGACATCCTGAAGCGGCTCTATGGCCGCTTCATCATCGATACGGTCGATCTCAGAGCCGCGCGGACGCTCGCTTTCTCGCATGCGCAAGGCATCGCCCAGAAGGTGCTGAAGCTTTTCGACGAAGGCCAGTTCGACGTCTGCACCCTGTTCTTCGCCGAGTTCAAGTCGGTGATCTCGCAGAAGCCGACAGCGCTGCAACTCATCCCGGCCAGCGTCAAAGGCGGAAAGACCCCCGATCTCGGCGGCGCCATCTACGACTCGGAGCCGGACGAAGGCGAGATCCTGGCCGATCTCCTGCCGCGCAACATCGCGGTGCAGATCTTCCGGGCGCTGCTCGAGAACGCCGCGTCCGAGCAAGGTGCGCGCATGAGCGCCATGGACAGCGCCACGCGCAACGCCGGCGACATGATCAACAAGCTGTCGATCCGCTACAACCGGCAGCGCCAGGCGCAGATCACCAAAGAACTCATCGAAATCATTTCGGGCGCGGAAGCGCTCTAGAGACCAGGACGGAAGGAACATCGAAATGGCAAAGAAACCCGCAGGCGCTACCGACAAGTCCGTCGGCCGCATCCGTCAGGTGACGGGAGCCGTTGTCGACGTGCAGTTCGAAGCGCATCTGCCGGAAATCCTGAACGCGCTCGAGACGAAGAACGGCGACGTCCGCCTCGTCCTCGAGGTCGCCCAGCATCTCGGCGAGAACACGGTGCGCACCATCGCCATGGACTCGACCGAAGGCCTGGTGCGCGGCCAGGAAGTCGTCGACACCGGTGCTCCGATCACCATTCCGGTCGGCGATGAGACGCTCGGCCGCATCATGAACGTCGTTGGCGAGCCGGTCGACGAAGCCGGCCCGATCAAGACCACGACGAGCCGCGGCATCCATCAGCCGGCCCCGGAATTCGTCGAGCAGTCGACGGAAGCCCAGATCCTGGTCACCGGCATCAAGGTCGTCGACCTCCTGGCGCCTTACGCCAAGGGCGGCAAGATCGGCCTGTTCGGCGGCGCCGGCGTCGGCAAGACCGTGCTCATCCAGGAGCTCATCAACAACATCGCCAAGACCCATGGCGGCTATTCGGTGTTCGCCGGCGTGGGTGAGCGCACCCGCGAAGGCAACGACCTCTATCACGAATTCATCGAGTCGGGCGTCAACCAGAAGGGTGGCGGCAAGGGCTCGAAATGCGCCCTCGTCTACGGCCAGATGAACGAGCCGCCGGGCGCCCGCGCCCGCGTCGGCCTCACCGGCCTCACCGTCGCCGAGCATTTCCGCGACCAGGGCCAGGACGTGCTGTTCTTCGTCGACAACATCTTCCGCTTCACGCAGGCGGGTTCGGAAGTGTCGGCTCTGCTCGGCCGTATTCCCTCGGCGGTGGGCTATCAGCCGACGCTCGCCACCGACATGGGCGCCTTGCAGGAGCGCATCACCACCACGACCAAGGGCTCGATCACCTCGGTGCAGGCGATCTATGTGCCGGCCGACGACCTGACCGACCCGGCGCCGGCGACGTCGTTCGCTCACTTGGACGCGACCACCGTGCTGTCGCGCGCCATCGCCGAAAAGGGCATCTATCCGGCGGTCGATCCGCTCGACTCGACCTCGCGCATGCTCGATCCGCGCATCATCGGTGACGAGCACTATCAGACGGCGCGTCGCGTGCAGGTCATCCTGCAGCGCTACAAGGCGCTGCAGGACATCATCGCCATTCTCGGCATGGACGAGCTCTCGGAAGAGGACAAGCTCACCGTCGCCCGCGCCCGCAAGATCGAGCGCTTCCTGTCGCAGCCCTTCGACGTCGCCGCCGTGTTCACCGGCTCGCCCGGGGTCCAGGTCAAGCTCGAAGACACGATCAAGGGCTTCCAGGGATTGTGCGAAGGCAAGTATGACTACCTGCCCGAGCCCGCCTTCTACATGGTGGGCACGATCGAAGAAGCGGTCGAAAAGGGCAAGCGCCTGGCCGAGGCGGCCTGATCGCCATGGCCCTTCACTTCGAACTCGTCTCGCCGGAACGCCTGCTGTTCTCGGGTGATGTCGCGGAGGTCGATATTCCGGGCACCGAGGGCGACATGGGCATCCTCCCCGGCCATGCGCCGGTGCTCTCGACCTTGCGTCCGGGCGTCGTCACCGTGACCAAGGAAGGCGGCCAGAAAGAGCGCATCTTCGTGCGCGGCGGCTTCGCCGAGGTCAATCCGCAGGGCCTCACCGTGCTCGCCGAGGTGGCGGTGCCGGTGGCCGAGCTCCATCCCGACCTCCTGGCGCAACAGGTCAAGAACGCGCAGGAAGACGTGGCCGACGCGCAGGACGACGAGACCCGCCGTCGCGCGCAGGAAAATCTCGACCATCTGGTGGCGCTGCAGAGCGCGCTGCACTGAGAGGCTTCAGCAAGTCATGATAGAAGGCCCGCCGCGTGCGGGCCTTTGTTTTGGGGAATGCCATGGAAGACGTCCAGCCGCGCAGCAAGTTGTGGATCTGGCTATTCGGCTTGTTCCTCGGCCCGGTCGTGCTCATGCTGTGGCTCGGCCGCGGCCGCTTGGCGTTGATCTATCTCTTCGTCCCACTGCTGATTGCCGGAGCTCTCTTCCAGGCCGTGGCCAGAGGTCTGGTTACCCCGCCGGAATGGCTCGGTATCGAACTGGCGGCAATCCTCTTCTATATGCCGTTCAATATCATCGGCTTCGTTCACGCCCTGATAATCCGCTCGACATCGCTCTGGCGTCCGTGGTTTTCGCGCTGGTATGCCGCCATTATCCTGCCGTTCGTCGCTTCCTGGCTCATCGCCTTTGTGGTGCGTGAATATTTCTATCAACCGTTCAACGCGCCATCGCTCAGCATGAATCCGACCGTGATGGTTGGAGATCATTTCTTCGTGTCGAAGATCGCCTATGGAGAACCACAGCGTGGAGATGTCGTCGTCTTCAAGCTGCCGCGTGACAATCAGACGGATTACCTCAAACGCCTCATCGGTCTGCCGGGTGATCGCATCCAAATGCGTGACGGCGTCCTCCACATCAATGACGTAGCGGTTGCCAGGCGGCAGATAGAGGATTTCGTCCACGAGAAAGGCGAAGGCGCCGGCCAATCCGTCCCGCAATATATCGAGACCTTGCCGAATGGCGTGACCTACAGAGTGCTCGATTTGACGTCGAACGGCGCTGTCGACAATACGGAAGAGTATGTCGTGCCAGAGGGGCACTATTTCATGATGGGTGACAACCGGGACAACGCGCTTGACAGCCGCTTTCTGCAGGACGCGCCTGGAGGGGGAGTAGGCTATGTTCCCCATCAGAATCTGACCGGGCCGGTGATCCTCATCTTCTGGAATTCCTACGGCATAAGGATCGATGGCCGGTTGCAAGGCCATTCCGACAAATGAAAAAGCCCGCCGTGAAGCGGGCTTTTGTCTTTTGGTCTAGTTAGCGAGACTGGCCGCCGCCCTGGCGCTGCTGCTGTTTCGGCCGCCATTTGCCGCGATTGCCTTGCGGACGCTGACCGGGCTTCTTGCGCCAGGAGGGCTGGTTCTGCTTCGGGTGGTGATGACCCTGAGGGCCGCCCTGACGCTCATTGCCCTCGGGAGCGGCAAGGCTCATGGCATGCTGGGTAACCGGGATCTTCTGGCGAATGGTGCGCTCGATGTCGCGCAGCAGCGGACGCTCCTCCGTGTCGCAGAAGGCGATGGCCTCGCCCGCGCTGCCGGCGCGCGCCGTACGGCCGATGCGGTGGACATAGGATTCCGGCACGAAAGGCAGATCGTAGTTCACCACATGCGAGACGCCGTCGATATCGATGCCGCGCGCGGCGATGTCGGTCGCCACCAGCACGCGCAACTTGCTGCTCTTGAAGCCGGCGAGCGCGCGCTCGCGCTGGCCTTGCGACTTGTTGCCATGGATCGCCGCCGCCTCGATGCGCTCCTTGACGAGGCCCTTCACCACGCGGTCGGCGCCATGCTTGGTGCGGGTGAAGACGAGGGTGCGCGGCATGGCGTTGGTGGCGAGGAGGTCGATGAGCAGCGCCAGCTTGCTACGGGTCTCGACATGGATGATGCTCTGGTTGACACGCTCGGCGGTCGTGGCGACGGGCGTGATCTCGACGCGCACCGGATCCTTCAGCAGATTGTCGGCGAGGCCGGCAATCTCCTTCGGCATGGTGGCCGAGAAGAACAGGTTCTGGCGTTTCGCCGGCAGCAGGCTCGTGATCTTGCGGATGGCGTGGATGAAACCCAAGTCCAGCATCTGGTCGACCTCGTCGAGCACGAAGACCTCGAGCTTGGCGAGCGACAGCACGCGGCGGTCGATGAGATCGACCAGCCGTCCCGGTGTGGCGATCAGGATGTCGACGCCATTGCCGACGGTCCGTATCTGGTTGCCGATGGAGACGCCGCCGAAAACGGTCGCCTGCGACAGGCGCAGGAACTTGCCATAGGTGCGGAAGCTCTCGCCGATCTGGGCGGCGAGCTCGCGCGTCGGCGACAGGATGAGTACGCGGCAGGTGCCGCGCTCGGGCCGGCCCTTGAGCTTGGCCAGGCGGTCGAGGATCGGCAGCGCGAAAGCCGCGGTCTTGCCGGTGCCGGTCTGGGCGATGCCGAGCAGATCGCGGCCCTTCAGCAATTCGGGAATGGCGCGGGCCTGGATCGGGGTCGGGGTCTGATAGCCTTCGCTCTCCAGCGCTTTCAGGAGGTGAGCGTTGAGGCCGAGTTCATTGAAATGAGTCAAAACAAGTCTTTCGATTTCGGAACGGATGAGCAGCGCCGTCCGTCCGAAACGGGCATACGCATTGGAGCGCAATGCCCTGGCGCGGCGCTGAAACCTTCCGCGTGACAGGAATGTTCGGGGGAGTGCTCGCGAAAGCCGGACAGGGCGCTTCAGCGCCGCTTCACGCATCCGTTTGTGTGCTGCGAGCACCGGCTATATGGGCGCTTTGCACCTGAAAGTCAAAGCCTTAAAGCGGCAGCAATTGCCGCAGGCAGATCGGCATGGTTTTCGACCACGATCCGGGCACCAAGGCGCGATAAAGCCTCGGCCGAGGCGGCACCGTCATGGGCGAGTCCGGTGAAGCCGATGACCGTGCAGCCGGCGGCGGCCGCCGAGGCGACGCCGGCCTTGCTGTCCTCGATGGCGAGACAGGCTTCGGCCGGGACCCGGGCCCGCCTGGCCGCCTCGAGATAGACGTCGGGCGCCGGCTTGGCGCGCGCGACATCCTCGAAGGTGACGATGCGGCCGCCGAAAAAGGAAGTGAGCCCGGCGATACGGAAGGCGGCCTCGACGCGATGGCGCGGGCTGTTGGAGGCGACGCTCATCGGCAGCTTCATGCCCGAAAGCGTCGCATGGATGCCGGGCGCCGCCGTGAGCTTCCTCTCGTAGAGAGCGAGGAGGCGGCGGTTCTTGTCGGCGCTCACATCGCCGGGCAGCTTGATGCGGTAGTCGCTTTCGATCTTGTCGATGAAGGCTTCGAAGGTCAGGCCGATGAACTGGGCGCCGACCTCGGCAACGGTCATGACGATGCCGTTCTCAGCCAGGATGTCGCGGTCGATCTCCATCGACAGAGGTTCGCTGTCGACCAGAACGCCGTCGCAATCGAAAATGACGTGCTTGAACATAAGGACGGCTAGCCGGGGAAGTTCTTGCGGTCCTCGAGATCGCGACGGATCTCCTCCGCGGTCGCGTGCTTCTGGAAATAGCGGTGCCCGAAGCCGGCGATGGTGAAGAAGGCAACGGCGGCAATGGCACCATCCACCCAGAAGGAGAAGGGCAAATAGGAGAACAACATGAAGGCGACCGCCGTCGCGACGACGGTCGACATGGCCCAAACAGTCTGAGCGCGGCTCACGGTGTCAGGCTCCCAGGTGGCGGAAGGCGGCAATCACCTTCTCATAGACCTCGCGCTTGAAGGGCACAATGACGCTCAAGACCTCGTCCATCCTGGCCCAGCGCCACTGATCGAATTCCTGCTTGTGGCCGGGCGGCCTGAGGTTGACCTCGCCATCCGGTCCGGTGAAGCGCAAGGCGAACCATTTCTGCGTCTGGCCGCGATATTTGCCGCCCCAGGACTTGCCGATCAGATGGGGCGGCAGGTCGTATTTGTACCAGTCGGGCGATTCTGCGACGACCTCGGCCGAGGTGACCGAGGTCTCCTCATACAGCTCACGCAAGGCGGCTTCGGCCGGATCTTCGCCCTTGTCGATGCCGCCCTGCGGCATCTGCCACCATTGGCCCGAGCCCTCGTCATTGGGCTTGTCGGCCCGCCGCCCGATCCACACGAGCCCTTCGGGGTTGAGCAGCATGACGCCCACACAAGGGCGATAGGCAGGGTTGGATTTCTTCTTGGTCACGAATGTCTCTTTTGGTTGCGCATCGGCTTGTCCGAGAACCGCCTGGCCGGCTATCCAGCCCGGCCACGGGCCTTTCCGGTCCGATGCCTCAGCTCGCTTTTCCGCGATAGGCGGCGCTGACGGGAACCAGCAATATGCCCTTTTCGGCGAGAGAGCGCGACCATTGTTCGACGGCCTCGATGGTGACCTCGAGCCCGGTCCCGGTGCCGATGGCAAAGCCGGTTTCCCGAGCTTCGGCCTCGAGCTCGGCGAGTGCGCGCTCGATGGCCTCGGCATTCGCTTCGGTGTCGATCATCCGGACAGCCGTCTTCACCGGCAGGCCGACGATCCGGCCGACCTCGCCCGCCATGCTGCGCGGCGCGGTGCCGTCATCGAGGAAGACGAGGCCGCGCTTCTTCATCTCGGCGAGCACCGGCCGCAGGGCCTGGACCTCGCCCAGGAATCGCCCGCCCATGTAATTGGTGATGCCGACATAGCCGGCGAAACGGCCCATATGCCAGACGAGGGCGTCGAGATTGGCATTGCCGTCGGCGCCCGCCATCAGGGTCTTGGGACCGGGATTGGCGGCCGGATAGCCGAAGGGCTCGAGCGGCAGCTGCAGCAGGATCTCATGACCCTGGGCGCGCGCCTGGTTCACTTGCGCCTGCAGGTCATCGCCATAAGGTGCGAAGGCGAAGGTCACCTCACCCGGAAGCTCCCGTGTGGCCTTCTGAGTCAGGTCGCGATTGAGACCCATGCCGCCGAGGAGCACGGCCACTTTCGGCATGTCGGAATGGAGGATGCCCATCGCGACCGGGCGGGCATAGACGGTCTGCGGCTTGCGATTGCCCCGGCCGATGCGCGGCAGCACGCCATGAGGCCCCGTCTCGCTCACCTCGGCAAGGGGCGCCGGCTTCAAGCTGCGGCGCGGCGAGACGATGATCGCCGTTTCCGTCTCCACAGTCTCCTGCGGCGAAGCTTCGAGGATCTCGATCTTCTGATCATCGCCGCTGTCGGCAGTCTCCTCGGTCTCGGCCGGCTTGGGCGCTTCGGGGGCCTTGTCGATAGACGCGGTCTCGAGCGCCTCGACCGGCGGGATCCGCAAGGTGACGATCGGCTCGCCGGCAAAGGGATAGGGGGTGTGGATCAGCCAGGCGGCAAGGGCGGTGAGGAGCAGAGCGGTCGCCAGTGCGGATGCGACCAGAGCGGACGGACGCTTCGCCCAGAGCTTCTCCAAAGCCCCGCGTCTCTTCAAAGGCTGCCGCAACTCGTCGCGCCGCATGAGCGATTCGTCTCCCTTGCCGCCATGCTGCGCGCGGAAGGGTTAATTCCGGGTTTACCCCTTGAATTGTAATGGGATTCAGCGCTCGAGCTAGCCGTCCTTGCGGCGCTTCGCCGGCTCCTTCCGCGGGCGCTTGGCCTTCTCGTAGCCCCGCGCCTTCATGCAGTCCTTGACGTAGCTGTCGCGGCCGATGGCCTGGCCGATGAGGCCGCCGAGCAAGGTGCCGACGATGACCTGGCGCGAGCCGTTGGATTGCGCCTCGCATTGATCCTCGGCCATCTGGGCCTGGGACCGCTTGTCGGGCCCGGTTTTCTTATATTGGGCCAGCGCCTCCGGCGCCGTCACCAATCCGATCAGGCTCGCGAGCGCGAGCCCCTGCAGTTTGAGGTTTTTCATGCCGTCCCCCGGAAAATCAGACGGCACCCTATCCTGGCTGCAGCAAAATAACAATCGACGTTGCAATGCTGCAAAAAACATGGCGCGCGACCACGAGGTCACGCGCCACAATGTTTAAGCAGCCTCGAGATCAGTTGGCGTTGGTCTCGTCGCCGGAATTGTTCGTCGGCTGGGCAGGCTTGGCTTCCTTGGGCTTGACGTTGCTCGCCACCTTGACGCCGTGCAGGACGTCGATCGCCGCCTTGAGCTGCACATCCTTCGCCTTGTCGTCCGGGACGTAGGCGGAGGAACCGCCACCCTCATCGCCGCCCGCCTCGTTGGTCAGATGACCCTTGAGGCTCGCTTCGCCCTTGGTCGACGTATCCTTGCCCAGGAGCTCCGGCGGCAGTTCCTGCTCGATGATGGTGTCGGGATCGATGCCCTTGGCCTGGATCGAGCGGCCGGCGGGCGTGTAGTAGCGCGCCGTGGTCAATCTGAGCGCGCCTTGGGCGCCGAGCGGAATGATGGTCTGCACCGAACCCTTGCCGAAGGAGCGCGTGCCGATGACGGTCGCGCGCTTGTGGTCCTGCAGGGCGCCGGCGACGATCTCGGAGGCCGAGGCCGAACCGCCGTTGATCAGCACGACGACCGGCTTGCCGTCGGAGAAGTCGCCCTTCTGGGCGTTGAAGCGCTGCGTCTCGTCGGCATTGCGGCCCCGCGTCGAGACCACCTCGCCGCGGTCGAGGAAGGTATCCGACACCGAGATCGCCTGATCGAGCAGGCCGCCCGGATTGTTGCGCAGGTCGATGATATAGCCTTTCAGCTTGTCGCCGGTATCCTTCTTGAGCTGGTTGATCGCAGCCTCGAGGCCTTCCTGCGTCTGCTCGGTGAAGGAGGAGATGCGGATGTAGCCGACATCCTTCTGCGGGCCTTCGACCTCGGACTTCACCGACTTCACGCGGATGATGTCGCGCACCAGCTTGAATTCGAGCGGCTCCTTGGCGCCCTGGCGCATGACGGTCAAGGTGATCGGCGTGTTGACCTTGCCGCGCATCTTGTCGACCGCCTCGTTGAGCGACAGGCCCTGGACCTCGGCGCCGTCGAGCTTGATGATGAGGTCGTTGGCCATGACGCCGGCGCGGGCGGCGGGCGTGTCGTCGATCGGCGCCACCACCTTGACCAGGCCGTTCTCCATCGTCACCTCGATGCCGAGGCCGCCGAACTCGCCCTTGGTCTGCACCTGCATTTCCTGGAAGCGCTTGGCGTTCATGTAGCTCGAATGCGGATCGAGCGAGGTGAGCATGCCGTCGATGGCGGCTTCGATCATCTTCTCTTCATTCGGCGGCTCGACATAGTCGGAGCGCACGCGATCGAACACGTCGCCGAACAGGTTGAGCTGCTTATAAGTATCGGAATTCGACGCCGCGATGGCGCCGCCAAAGGCCTGCCACAGCACCGTCGCCGAGACAGCGCCGGCCAACACCAAACCAATTGAACGCATCTTCATATCAGGCCTCATCCTCGGGCTTGCGCGAAGCCGCCGATCCACCAGGGTGACGAATCGATCGCTTCGCCGTTCTTCCGGAACTCAATATATAATACGGGCCGGCCATCTTGCAGCTGGTCGCCCGTCAGCGTCCCCGGTGCGGCGCTTTTTCCCATGATCCCCACAGGCTCTCCGGCTTGCAGAAATTGTCCCTGCTCGGCCGTGATTTCTCCCAAGCCTGCCAACAGCACATGATAGCCGCCGCCGGTGTTCAAGATCAAGAGTTGGCCATAGGACCGGAAGGGGCCGGAAAATTCCACGCGGCCGTCGACCGGGGTCACGACCTGGGCATCGGCCCGGGTGGCGACGAAGACCCCCCGGGTGGTGCCGCCGAAGCCGTCCTTCGCCCCATAAGCCTTGAGAATCTGGCCCTGGGCCGGATATTGCAGCCGGCCCTTGATATCGGCGAAGGCCAACCGGGGCTGGAGCTTCTTGGCGGCTTCGAGCCGCGCCTGAGCTTCGGCCTTGGCCTTGAGTTCGGCGGCGGTCTTGGCCTCGGCCTCGGCCCGCGCCTTCTCGGCGGCTTCCGCCTTGAGGCGCTCCTCCTCGAGGGTGGCGAGGAGCTGCTTCAGGTCCTTTGCCTTGGCGGCAAGTTCGCGGGCGCGGTCTTTCTCCGCCTTGAGCCGTTCCGTCGTGTCGGCGAGCAGCGACTTCTTGCGCGCCTGCAGGTCGGTCATCTCCCGGCGCGATTGCAGCAACCGCGTGACATGGTCCTTGAGCTGCTCCTGCTCGCTCTTGGTCTGGGTTTCGAGGGTCTGGAGACGGGCGAGCTGGGCCGAAAGGGCGGCGGCCTCATGCCGCAGCTCCGGCACTATGGTGCCGAACATCATGGCGCTGCGCAGAGCGGAAAGGACATCGGTCGGCTCGACCACCAGGGCCGGTGGCGGGTTGCGCTCGATGCGCTGGAGGCCGGCGAGCAGGCGGGAAATCTCCTCGCGCCTGGCGGCGAGGCCGGAATGGATCTTGAGCTGCTCGGTGCTGAGCTCGGCCAGGCGCTCCTCGGCGGCGAGGATCGCCGCCTCGCGCGACTGGATCTTCTCGGCCAGCGCAATGAGCTTCTGCGACAAGGCCTCCTGTTCGCGCAGGATCGCCGCGCGCTCCGCCGCCATCTGTTCCTGCAAGCTCTTCGAGGCGTCGATCTGCTGCTCGATGGTGGAAAGGTCGTCCGCCGTCTGTCCCGCAGCCCAAGGTGCCCCGGCAGCAAGAGCCGCCACGGCCACCAGAACAGCGCGAGGATCAGGGAACAGCGACATCGAGGGCAAATTATCGGGCGGCCATGTCCAAAATGGGGCTTGAGTGCGACTTAATGGGATCACGCTGTGGTTACTATCGGTCACGCGCGATGATAGGGATGTTTCACCAAAATGGTGACCGCCCGGTAAATCTGTTCGGCCAGCATCACCCGCGCCAGCCGGTG
>JBFWNN010000070.1:0-26235 GCA_050251035.1 Parvibaculaceae bacterium | reverse complement strand
CAATGTCGCGGGCGATGGCCGCCGGATTGACGAAACAGGCCGAGAGCGCCTGCTTGGCGCGCCCGAAGGCGCCCCATTGCGGCCGCAGCATCAAGGGCTCGCAGGTCATGAGCGAAGCCGCGCTGTCGCCCATCGCGCCCCAGGCGATGAAGCCGCCCTTGATGACGAGCTCCGGCTTGATGCCGAAGAAGGCCGGGCGCCACACGACGATGTCGGCGAGCTTGCCGTCCTCGAGCGAGCCGATGTGTTGGGCGATGCCGAAGGTGCGCGCCGCGTTGATCGTGTATTTGGCGACATAGCGCTTGATGCGCTCATTGTCGCCAAAACGCGTGCGCTCTTCCGGCAGCCGCCCGCGCTGCTTCTTCATCTTGTCGGCCAGTTGCCAGGTGCGGCAGATCACTTCGTTGATGCGGCCCATGCCCTGGCTGTCGGAGCCCAGCATCGATATGGCGCCGATATCGTGCAGGATGTCCTCGGCGGCGATGGTCTGGGCGCGGATGCGGCTCTCGGCGAAGGCGACGTCCTCCGGAATGGCCGGATTGAGATGATGGCACACCATCGTCATGTCGAGATGCTCGTCGAAGGTGTTGACCGTGTAGGGGTTGGTCGGGTTGGTCGAGGACGGCAGGCACCAGGGCACGCCGGCGACGCGGATGATGTCGGGGGCATGGCCGCCGCCGGCGCCTTCGGTGTGATACATGTGGATGGTGCGTTCCTTGATCGCCGCCAGCGTGTCCTCGAGGAAGCCGGATTCGTTCAAGGTGTCGGTATGGATCTGGACGGGGAAATCCATCTCGTCGGCGACCGTGAGACAGGTGTCGATCGCCGCCGGCATGGTGCCCCAGTCCTCATGCAGCTTGAGGCCCAGGCAGCCCGTCTCGATCTGCTCGACCAGCGAGGCCGGCTCGTGCGAGTTGCCGCGCCCGAGAAAGCCGAAATTGATCGGCCAGTGCTCGGCCGCCTGCAGCATCTTGCCGACATTGAACGGCCCGCCGCAGTCGATGCCGACGGTGATCGGCCCGAGCGAGCCGCCGAGCATCGTCGTGATGCCCGATGAGATCGCATGCTCGCACAATTGCGCGCTGTCGAAATGGACATGCACGTCGAGCGCGCCCGCCGTGGCGATGAGCCCTTCGCAGTCGCGCACGGTCGTGGCCGCCGAGACGATGAGGCGCGGGTCGACGCCGTCCATGATGGCGGGGTTGCCGGCCTTGCCGAGGCCGACGATGCGCCCGTCCTTGATGCCGAGATCGCCCTTGACGATGCCGAGCACCGCGTCGATGACGGTCACGTTGCACAAGAGGAAGTCGAGCGCCCCTTCGGCGCTGGTGACGCCCGCCGCCATGCCGGCGCCGTCGCGCAGCGTCTTGCCGCCGCCATGCAGGCATTCATCGCCATAGACGGCGAAGTCCTTTTCGATGACGGCGATGAGCGAGGTGTCGCCCAGCCGGACGCCGTCGCCGACGGTCGGTCCATACATTGCGGCGTAGTCTTTGCGGGACAGGGTGGCCATTTTCTTATCTCCTTATCAGGCGCCGCGGAAGCCGGCCGCGCGCGCCTGCGCGACGGCGGCGGCCTTGGCCTTGGGATCGTCGGCGGAACCATTCGAGAGGCCGTTGAGGCCGGAGAGCCGCTTTTCGCCGCCGAATTCGGTGAGTGTGACTTCTTTTTCTTGCCCCGGCTCGAACCGCACCGCCGTTCCCGCGGCGATATCGAGGCGCATGCCGAAGGCCGCCGCGCGGTCGAAATCGAGCGCCTTGTTGACCTCGAAGAAATGATAGTGCGAGCCGATCTGCACCGGACGGTCGCCGGTGTTGACGACGCGCATTGTCGCCTTGCGCCGCCCGGTATTGAGCTCGATCTCACCGTCCTCGACGATCAGCTCCCCGGGCTGCACGGCATCGACGGCAGCGCCTTGGCCCGGACGCAGTGGCTCGTGAATGGTGACGAGCTTGGTGCCGTCGCGGAATGTCGCCTCGACCTGCAGCATCGGCAGCATCGCCGGAACGCCCGGCATCACGTCCTTCTGGGTGAGGACCTGCGATCCGAGCGACATCAGCTCGGCGACGGACCGGCCGTCGCGGGCACCCTCCAGGATCTCGTCCGAGATCAGGGCCACCGCCTCCGGATAATTCAGCAGGAGCCCCCTGGCCCGGCGTTTGCGGGCGAGCTCGGCGGCGGTGTAGATGGTGAGGCGCTCCATCTCGGTCGGTGTGAGTAACATGCGTTGTGCTCCTCTAAACGCGTCAGTTCGAGAACAGCTTCTGGCCGGTGGCGCCGTGCAGGGCGACCGCGATCTCGGCCAAAGGGACAAATGAACGGATCGGCTCGTCGCCGGCGACCTCCGCTGCGGCCGCGGCCTGGATCAGCGGCATCACGCCGGCGATATGGCGCTGGGCATCGATCGATCCGATCAGGCTCAGGCGGACCGCGGCCGTGGTCAGGGACGTTGCCGCCTGATAGCCGCTGATGGCGACCGCGGTCGCCTCGTCGAGGCCGAGCGCCTGCCACAGCAGGCCTTGCACGACCGGCAGATGGCCATAGGCGCTTCCGGCCCGGATCATGGCGCGATAGTCGGCCGCCCCTTGTGTGCCGATCCTGGTGTGGGTGGTGAGGAGCGCCATGCCGTTGCGCCGCGACCCCGAGCGCAGGCCGTCCATGAAGGTCGACGCCTCGACCTCGGCGTCGAGGACGGCGAGCGCCGCGAGATCGCCTCGGGTCCGATGCGCGCGGACGAGCGCCACGCGGTCCGCCTCGGCCCAGCGGTGCCGGATCTGGGCGGCGAGGAAGCTTGCGAAGTCGAAGTCGCCCAGCCGGCCGGCGAGCTGCGATGTGGCTTCGAGCCCTTGCGAAAAGGCGAAACCTCCCGACGGAAACTGGCCGTCGGCATGCTGGAAGGCCAGCAGCAGCCTGTCGATGGGAGGACCCGTCATTCCACCGTCTCGGACATCGTGACGCGGCCGTCGGTGAGCAACGGCTCGATCCGGGCCGTATAATGGTGCGCCGGCCCGTCCAGCGAGACCAGGAGGTCGTCGCCGTCGAACCGCACCCGCCAGTGCAGGTTGCCGGCATGATAGCCGAGCTCGAGCGCGGCATCGGCCGATTTGGGCGACAGCCGGAGCCAGCGCTGCTCGCCAGCCCGCACCACGATGGCCCGCTCGTCCTCGAGGACGAGGATCGCGCCGTCGAAGAGCTTCTGCTCGCGCGGCAAAGCGATCGCGATCTCCTCGCCCGCCTTCGTCCGCACCAGCAGGCGCCTGCGATCGAGATCGCCGGTGGCGATCGTCACCGTCTCGACGGCATGGTGATGCTCGAGCTGATGCAGCCGCTCATGCAGGGCGGGGTCGGTCCGGGCGCCGACGACGCTGTTGACATGGATCATGGCGTTTCGCCTTTCTTGCTTTTATAGACTCATATGCCTGCGAACGAGGTCGTCGCCAAGGTCTCCGGCCAGGCCTGATGCCGCGATCCGGCCCTTTTCGAGGATGGCGAAGCGGTGCGCCGCTGTGCGCGCGAACCGGATTTTCTGCTCCACCAGAATGACGGTCAAGCCGTGATCGCGGTTGAGCGAGATGATCGCCTTTTCGATATCCTCCACCACATTCGGCTGGATGCCCTCGGTCGGCTCGTCGAGGACGAGGATGCTCGGATCGGTGGCGAGTGCGCGCGAGATGGCGAGCTGCTGCTGCTGGCCGCCGGAGAGATTGGTTCCGCGCCGGCTCGAATGCTCTTTCAGGAACGGGAAGAGCGTCCAGACCAGCGGCGGCACGGTCATGCGCCCGTCCGAGCGCGCGTTGCAGCCGAGCAGGATGTTCTCGAGGACCGTCAGGCCCGGCACGATTTCGCGTCCCTGCGGCACATAGCCGATGCCGCGCTGCGCCCGCCTGTGGGTGGGCTCGCCGCTGATGTCGGCGCCCTCCAGCATGATGGCGCCCTTGGTGCGCGCCTCGATGCCGAGCAGGCTGCGCAGGAGCGTCGTCTTGCCGACGCCGTTGCGCCCGAGAACGCAGAAGATCTCGCCCTTCCTGACCTCGAGATCGAGATCATGGATGATGTGGCTGGTTCCGTAGAACGCGTTGAGCTTCTCGAATCTAAGCATGGCTGAGCATCGTCGATCCCAGATAGGCTTCGATCACCGCCGGATGGCGCTCGATCTCTTCCGCCGTGCCTTCCGTCAGCACCGCCCCCTGATGCAGGACGGTGATGGTCCGGCATATGCTTCGCACGAAAGCCATGTCGTGCTCGATGACCAGCACCGTATGGCTTCCGGCGAGATCCAGCAGCAGCTGCGCCGTCTTGTCGGTTTCGGCCGAGGTCATCCCGGCGGCCGGCTCGTCGAGAAGGATGATCTGCGGATCCTGGCTCAGCACCATGGCGAGCTCGAGCCATTGCAGCTGTCCGTGCGAGAGCTCGGACGCCCGGCGGCGCATGACGTCGCTGAGCCCGGTGCGCTCCGCCACCGCGTGTTCCTTGTCGCTCGGCCTGGCGCTGAGCCGCTCCCAGAGGTTCTGGAAGACGCGCACCCGGCGGTTGCTGGCGACCTGCAGGTTTTCCAGCACCGTCAGGTCCTTGAACACGGTCGGCGTCTGGAACTTGCGGCCGATGCCGCTGCGGGCGATCTCGGCCTCGCCGATGCCCGTGATGTTGCGGTCGCGCAGCCAGATTTCGCCTTCCGTCGGCAGCACCTTCCCGCACAGGAGATCGAGCAGCGTGGATTTTCCGGCGCCATTGGCGCCGATGATCACCCGAAGCTCGCCTTCGGCAACCGCCAGGTCGACATTGCGCACCGCCGGCGCCGAATCGAAGCGCACCGTCAGGTTCTTCGTCCTGAGGATGGGCCGCGCATCCGGCGGACCGGACATCGCAGCGGCGGCTGGCTTGCCTGTGGCGCTCATTCATAGGCCTCCCGGCCGCGGCCCGCCGCTTTCGTCTCTTTCGGTCGATCGATGAGGCGCTTGCAGATTCCGGCGAGGCCGTCGGGCATGACCAGCACCACGAAGATGAACAGGCCGCCCAGGATGATCGGCCAGACCGGCTGGAAGACGGCGCTTTCGCTGGCCATGGAGCCCACGAAATTGACCAGGAGTGCCCCTATGGCGGCGCCGAGCAGCGAGGCGCGCCCGCCGGTCGCGGCCCAGATGACCATCGATATGCTGAACGAGGTGGCCATCAGCGAGGGCGAGGCGAATTCGGCCGTCACGGTGAACAGCATGCCCGCCAATCCGCACACGCCCGCCGACAGGCAGAAGATGAAGAGCTTGTAGTTCTCGACGTCGTAGCCCAGGTAGCGCGCCCTGGCCTCGTCCTCGCGGATCGCCTTCAGGATCTGGCCCAGGCGCCCCGACAGCAGGAAGCGGGCGAGCAGCATCACCGCCAGCAGCGTGCCTGCCACCAGGTAGTAGGCGCTGGGCCCATAGGGGTCGAACTCGAAACCGGCGATATCCAGCAGGGCCAGGTTGGCGAGGCCGTTGAAGCCACCGGTCAGCGGCTGGTTGTTGATGATGAGCAACTGGCCGATCAGCGCGAAGGCGAGCGTTATGATGCTGACATAGACGCCGGCGGTGCGCCGCTTGAACATGACATAGCCGAGGCCGGCGGCGAGGAGCGCCGGGACGGCCACGGCGGCGATCATGCCGACCGCGAGCGACCGGAAAGGAATCCACAGGAAGGATCCGGGCGTCACGCAGCACAGGTCGCGGACGGCATCGGGCTCCATGTTGAGCAGCATGAGCTCCGGCACCGGATTGTTCTCGGGCAGAGCGAGGGTCAGCGACATGGCCAGCATGTAGGCGCCCATTCCGAAGAACAGCCCCTGCCCCAGGCTCAGCACGCCGGCATAGCCCCAGGACATGCTGATCGCCACAGCGCAGATCGAATAGACCAGATATACGGCGACGCGGTTGGTCCAGAAGCTGTTGAGCAACAGCGGCAGCAGGAATATCGCCGCGAAGAACAGCACATAGGCGACGATGGAGGCGTTTCGATAGCTCATCACCTTGTCCATGTCGGATCAGCGGCTCCTGGTCACGAAGAGACCTTGCGGCCGGAAGAGAAGGATCAAGATCACGACCACGAACAGCACCGTCCGGCCGTAGACATCGTTGAGCCATGTCGCCACGAAGCTCTGCACCTCGCCTAATATGCCGGCCGAGGCGAAGGTCCCGAGGAGATTGCCCACGCCGCCGGCGACGACCACCAGGAACGCGTCGACGACATAGGGCGTGCCCATGTCCGGGGACACCGTCTTGAAGCCGGAGACCAGGACGCCTGCGACGCCGGCGAGGCCCGATCCATAGGCGAAGGCCAGCGCGTTGATCCGCTGATCGTTGATGCCGCAGGCCGCCGCCGTGTTGCGGGCCACGGAAACGGCGCGCAGCTGGCTGCCGAAGCGTGTTTTGTAGATCAGCAGCCAGGTCAGCGCGCCGAGCAGCAGCGCGACCGAGAACACGAAAGCGCGATAGACAGGTATGTTCGCGCCGAGGAATCTGAGCGTCTGCTGCAGCTCGTGCGGCACCGGCACATTCTGCAGGTCGGAGCCCAGCCCGTCGATGTGGATGCCGAACAAAGCCAGTCCGAAATGGATGCGGATCAGCTGCTGCAGGATGAGGGCTATGCCCCATGTTGCCAGCAAGGTGTCGAGCAGGCGTCCGTAGAGCCGCCTGACGACGGTGCGCTCGATGACGAGGCCGAAGGCCGCGGTCAGCAGGAACGCCAGTGGCAGGCACAGATAGAGATTGAAGCCCAGATGTTTGGTCGCCAGCACCGTGACATAGGCGCCGATCATCACCATCTCGCCATGGGCGAGATTGATCACCTTCATCGTGCCGTAGATGATGGCGAGCCCGAGCGCGACCATGAACAGGATGGACGCGATGCTCAGCCCGATGACCAGCGTTTCCATGTCAGTTCACCCGGATATGGCGGCGCCGCCGCCATATCCCTTCTCCCAAGCCATCGGATGCACACAACCATCCTTCCCCCTTGCGGGGAAGGTGGCTACCCGGCCGTGGCCGGGTAGCCGGATGGGGGTCGTGACGCGAGAACAGCTGTGTTGGATTACACAAATCTGTCGACTTCGGCGCTGAGCTGCCGATCTCGTACTTGTTTGAGCTTTCCGCCATTGCCCGCCCCCCATCCGGCGCTTCGCGCCACCTTCCCCGCGCTTCGCGGGGGAAGGAGGAGATGCGTGCACACGATAGCATCCTGCGGCGGAGAGGACTCCCAAAGAGCTCATATGCGATTGCCTCGCCGGCTAGAGCGACGCGCCCTTCGCCGTGCATATGCGCTTCTCCGCGGTTTCGCCGACGCTCGAATAAGGCAGCGGCAGAAGCGGCTCCGGATACTGGTCGACGATATCGAGCAGTCCATCGGCCCGCGACTTGCCGATCCGCGGCGTCAGATAGCTGTGGAGGTTCTCCGCATCGATCGTGACCTTGCCTTGCGGCGCGTCGAAGGACAGCCCGCCGGCATTGGCGATCACCTTCTCCGGCGCCACGTCGCCGGCTTTCGTCGCGGCCATCGCCCACATATGGACGCCGATATAGACCGCTTCCATCGCGGCATGGGTCACGGCGTCGGCGCCGGCATAGGCCTTGAACGCCTCCACGAACGTCTTGTTCTGCGGCGTGTCGACCGTCTGGAAATACGGCAGCGAGACATAGCTGCCCAGCGCATATTCCGGCCCCATGGCCTTGATTTCCACTTCCGTCGTCGTCGAGGCGCACAAGGGCAGTTTCTCGAAGTCATAGCCCTGGTTGCGCAGTTCCCGGTAGAAGGCGACGATCGAATCGCCGACCACGTTCGAGAAGATCACATCGGCGCCGCTCGAGCCGATCTTGGATACGAGCGACGCCCATTCGGTATGGCCCAATGGAAGGTATTCGTCGCCCACCACCTCCATGCCGATGTTCTGGCATATCGTCTTGGAGGTCTTCGCCATGCCGCGCGGAAAGGCGTAGTCGGAGCCGACGATGAAGAGCTTGTTCTTGCCGAGATTCTTCTTCAGCCAGGGCAGCGAGTTTTCCAGCTGCTGATTGGGCACCGCCGAGCCGGCATAGAGCACGTTCTTCGAGCATTCCTCGCCCTCGTACCAGGTCGGCCAGACCAGAAGACCCTTGCGCCGCTCGACCACCGGCAGCACCGCCTTGCGGCTGGCTGTCGTGTAGCATCCGAAGACCACGGGCACCTGGTCTTCGATGACGAGCTTGCGCGCCTTCTCGCTGTAGATGCGCGGCTCCGACGCCGGGTCTTCGATGATCGGCTTGAGCTGCTTGCCGAGGACCCCACCCTTGGCGTTGATTTCGGCGATCGCCATCTGGGCGCATTGGTTCATCGACTTCTCGACGATGGCTGTCGTGCCGGTCAGCGAATACATGATCCCGACCGGGATCTCCTCCGCCGCCCACGCTCTGTCGCTTCCGCGGAAGATCGCCGGCGCGGCCAATCCTACCGCCGCAAGTCCGCTCGTCTTGATGAAGGAACGCCTGGTCCTGAGTGTCATGTCCTCTTCCCTTTCGCGCCTGATGAGCGCTCTTTGTGATCTGTTGGCGCCGCAGGACGCATGTCGCGTCCGTTGAGCGGACACGGTGCTGAGACAACCGAACTTCGACTTTGCCAACGGCACTGTTGGCGACGCCGGAAACAACAAAGCCCGCCGGCTCCGGGACGGAGCTTGCGGGCTTGCCTAGCCTTCGGGCGCGGACGACACTGTCTCGTGCCCCTATTGAGTGCTGCGTTTACTGCACTTCAATTAAGCTTCATTCTATGCACGCCGGTCTCTGGACGTCAAGAGTTCGTGCGCGTTGATGATCGCGGTCGCCAGGTCGTCCATCGACATGCGCTTGGCCATCGCCTGCCGGCGGATGCTCTCATAGGCGTCCTGCTCCGACAGGCTTTGTGTCTCCATGAGAATGCTCTTGGCCTTCATGATGCGGTTCTGGCCGGTGAGCTTGCGCTCCAGCTTGCGTATCCGCTTTGCCGTGCTCTGCCGCTCGAGCCACAGGGCCCGCGCGATGGTCAGATTGGTCAGCAGGCCGAATGGCCGGATGGGCCGCTCGATCGCGGCGAGCGCGCCGCATTCCAGCACGATCTGCAAGGTGCTGGGGTCCTCGAACGACACCACCGCCAGCATGGCCGGATCCGTCGGGCGGTTGGCGCGGAACAGCTTGAGGATCTTCTCCCGGTTCTCCTGATCGATCGAAATGAGGACGACGGCGGCAAGCGGGTTGATTTCGTCCGGCAGCGGCCAGGTCACCTCGCAGTCGCAGCCCACGCGCCGCAGGTGATCGACCAGCGCCAGCCCTTCCGAATCGGGCTGATGGATGACTTGAATGCGCAGGCCGCGCAGATCGCGGAGGATGCTGGTCGCCACAGGGACAACTCCCTATGTCTGACGGTTCGATCGCGGGATGGCATCCACCCAGTCGTCATATGCGTCGGTGACGAAATAAGGGTCGGGCTTCACCCGGGTCTCGGATTGCCAGACGATGTCGAACCTGCCTTGCGGATTGATGCGGCCGATGCGGCACCACAGTTCCGTGTGGTGATTGCCGGGATCGATCCGAATGCGCCCCTGCGGCGCATCGAATTCCAGTCCGCCGAGCTGCCGGGCCACTGCCTCCGGCTCGTCGATGCCGGCAAGCTCCAGCGCCTTGGCGAAGAGATGGATCTGGCAATAGGCGGCCTCGGCGCTGGCGGTGACCGGAGCCGCCTTGCCGAAGCGGCGCTTGAACGCGGACACGAACTGCCGCGCGCGCGGCGTGTCCAGGGTTTCGAAGAACGAGGCGGCGGTCAGATGCCCGGTGGCGATTTCCGGAGGCATCTCGGCGACCTCGGCTTCGGTCGTCGCGAGGCTGGCGATCGGCATGGCCCGCGGATCGAACCCGGCCGCGCTATAGGCCTCGTAGAGCAGCGAGGCGCCGGTGCCGACGACGTTCGACACCACGACATCGGGCTTCAGCTTGCGGATCTGCCGGATCACCGGCTCGAAATCCTTGCGCGTCGCCTGCACGGGAACGTAGATCTCATCGACGATGCTGCCTTTCCCGCGCAGCACCAGGTCGGTGACGACGCGGTTGTATTCACGCGGAAAGACATAATTCGACCCGACGAGCAGGAAACGCTTGCCGTAGGTCTCCATCAGATAGCGCGCCAGCTGAACGGCATTCTGATTGGACGAGGACCCGGCGTAGAAGCAGCGCGCGGAATATTCGAAGCCTTCATAGAAGGTCGGATAGAACAGCAGCCCACGATGGGCCTCCACTTCCGGCAGCACCGCCTTGCGCGCCGTCGACATGTAGCAGGCGATGATGAATCTGATCCTGTCCTTGGTCAGCAGGCGGATGGCGAACTCGCGATATTTCTCGGGCGAGCATTCCGGATCGTAGAAGGTGGGGCGGATGGCGCGGCCAAGCACGCCGCCGCCCGCATTGATCTCTTCGATCGCCAGCAGCGCGGCATTCGCTTCCGCGGTTTCCGCGGCCGCGGTCACACCGCTGCGCGAGAACAGCACGCCAATCTGCCAATCACCGTTCGTCACGATTGTAACTACCCGTAAGATGCATGGTTCACGATGGACGCCTGCCGGCAGCGGTGCCGAATGAGGAGGCTGAGCCGGCGGGATGAGAGAAACGGCCCTGTTTCTCGACGGCGTGAGCGTATAGCGGCGGGACGGGAAAGGCAACGCATACCGAAGAGCGCGGCGGCCGGGGCCGATCCGGATGCTTGCCGGTTCAGCTGCGCCTGAGCCAGAGACGCGGCGTCCCCCGCTTGGAGAAGCCGTACAGGACGTTGTTGCCTTTGCGGCGCAGCTCGCCGCATTTCGTGTCGGTGACGATCGAACGGAATGTCAGGCAGAATCTGTCGCCGCCACCTTTTCTCTTGATCGTCCAGGTGCCCGAAGCCGGGATGCCGGCATAGCGGCCCCTGATGGTCCCGTTGGCGGTGACCGAAAGCACGAGCGAGGATTTTTTCCAGGTGCCGGACCAGTTTCCCGGCACGATGTTGCGGATTTCACCGGCGCTCAGCAGGTCACCCGCCAGCGCCTGGGGAACGGCCAGTGACAGCAGGAAGAAGACGGCGACGAATATCCGCGACATGGCGATGAAAATGATGAGACGGTCGTCTTTCGTCAAGCCGCATCGTCGACAAGACCTTGACTTTTGCGATGAAATATGCGACGTTGGGAAATTCCAGGATCGGAAGACATGCGCCCTGCGGCAAAAGCTGTGGGGCGCATTGCTTTTGGACCGACCAGCGGTGCGTTGCGATCCTGCAGCGCGATGTCGCTCCGGCGGCCGCGCGTCCTGCAACTAGAGCCCTCACCCTGAGGTGCTCGCGAAGCGAGCCTCGAAGGGTGTGTTTCAGCGCTCTCGCCTTATCCTGATGGATGCTTCGAGGGCCGCTGCGCGGCCACCTCAGCATGAGGGGCGTTTGCAGGCCCCCTCGCCATCGTCATCCGATCGTCATCTGACCCGCCTCTAGTCTGCCCTCATCGATTCACGGCACTTCGCCAATGAGGAAAACCATGCTCACGGCCATCTTCCGGACAACCCTCGCAGCCGCCTTGCTGGCGGGAACGGCGCTCACCTCCAGCGCCGCCGAGGTCTTCAACCGCATCGCCACCTTCCATGTCGTCGACAACCTGCCGGAGGGCGCCGATCCCAAAACATCGACCGTCGCCGAAATCATCACCGCGACGCCCGACGGCAGCCGCCTCGTCTACACCGACAGCCCCGGCGAGCGGATCGGCATCATCGACATCACCGACGCCAAGGCGCCCAAGGCGGCAGGCACGGTGGCGCTCGAGGGCGAGCCCACCTCGACGGTGGCCCTCGGCACCCATGCGCTGGTCGGCGTCGTCACCTCGAAATCCAAGGCCGAGCCCTCAGGCCATCTCGCCATCGTCGATCTGGCCAGCCGGAAGGTCGTGGCCAAATGCGATCTGGGCGGCCAGCCGGATTCGCTCGCCAGGAGCGCCGACGGCAAATATCTCGCCATCGCCATCGAGAACGAGCGCGACGAGGACGTGAATGACGGCAAGATCCCGCAGCTTCCCGGCGGCAATCTGACGACCTTCGTGGTCGCGGCCGACGGCTCGGTCGATTGCGCCACGAAGACGATCATCGACGTGACCGGCCTCGCCAAGATCGCGTCCGAGGACCCCGAGCCCGAATTCGTCGACATCAATGGCAGGAACGAGGTGGTCCTGAGCCTCCAGGAGAACAACCACATCGCCATCATCGATCTGGCCTCGGGCAAGGTCACCGCCGATTTCAGCGCCGGCACCGTCGATCTGACTGGCATCGACACCGAGAAGGACGGCGTGATCTCGCTCATCGGCAAGATGGCGGGCGTCCTGCGCGAGCCCGATGCCGTGCAGTGGATCGACGACGACCGTTTCGTCACCGCCAATGAAGGCGACCTCGACGGCGGCAGCCGCGGCTTCACCATCTTCAGGAAGGACGGCGCCGTCGACTATGAAAGCGGCGCCGCGTTCGAGCATGAAGCCACGCGCCTCGGCCACTATCCCGAAAAGCGCAACAAGAAGGGCGTCGAGGTGGAAGGCGCCGAGGTCGCGACCTTCGGTCCGGACCGGCTGATCTTCGTCGGCGCTGAACGCGCCTCGCTGGTCGGCGTCTACAAGGATGAGGGCGCCGGCAAGGCGCCGACCTTCCTCCAGGCCCTGCCCGGCGGCATCGGCCCCGAGGGCCTGCTCGCCATCCCGTCACGTAAACTGTTTGTCACCGCCTCCGAGACCGACCTGCGCGCGGACGGGCTCATCGGCTCGGTGGTCACGGTCTATGAGCGGGGTGACGGCGAGCTCGTCTATCCGACGATCGTCTCCGCCGATGACGCCAATGGCCTGCCTCTGCCCTGGGCCGCCCTCTCGGGCGCCGTGGCCGACGCCAGGGAGCCCGGCAAGCTCTATGTGGTGACCGACAGCGCCTTCAAGGAAGGGCGCATCCTCACCATCGATGCCACGAAGACGCCGGCGGTGATCACCGCCGCCATGACCGTCACCAAGGACGGCAAGCCGGCGCAGCTCCTCGATCTCGAAGGCATCGCCTTGGCCTCGGATGGCGGCTTCTGGCTGGCGTCCGAAGGCAATCCGGAGCGCGAGAAGAACAAGACGCAATCCATGCTGGTCAAGACCGACGCCAAGGGCGCCGTCACGGACGAGATCGCGCTTCCGGAAGCGCTCGCCGCGCAGGCGACGCGCTTCGGCTTCGAAGGTGTTGCGGTCACGGGCTCGGGCGCCGACGAGACCATCTGGCTCGCCGTCCAGCGCGAATGGAAGGATGACCCCAAGGGCTTGACCAAGCTCCTGGCCTACAAGCCGTCGGACAGGAGCTGGGGCGCCGTCCACTATCCACTCGACAAGGCGGACAAGGGCTGGGTCGGCCTCTCTGAGATCACGGCGGCGCCGGGCGGCCTCGTGGTGATCGAGCGCGACAATCAGGTGGGCCGCGACGCCGAGATCAAGAAGCTCACCTTCGTGCCGCTTGCAGGCGTCACCCCTGCCCCGCTCGGCGGCCCCTTGCCGGTGGTGGCGAAGACGGAGTTGCGCGACCTCCTGCCCGACCTCTCAGCGCCCAATGGCTATGTGCTCGACAAGGTCGAGAGCTTCGCCATCGACGCGGCGGGCGATGCCTATATCATCACCGACAATGACGGCGTCGACGACCATTCCGGCGAGACCCAGTTCCTGGGTCTCGGCAAGCTGAACCTGCCGATGTGACGAGCATAGCTCGTCATGGCCGGGCTTGACCCGGCCATCTACCCCATCTCGTCATGGCCGGGCTTGACCCGGCCATCCAGCCTCTCCGCTACCCCATCTCGTCATGGCCGGGCTTGACCCGGCCATCCAGCCTCTCCGCTACCCCATCTCGTCATGGCCGGGCTGGATGGCCGGGTTTAACCCGGCCATGACCCGGCCAACCAGTCCAACCGCCGACTCAGAAACTCAAATAAAGATCCTCCCATTCGGGATTCATCTTCTCGATAAGGTCGATCTTCCATTTGCGCGGCCAGCGCTTGAGTGAAGTCTCGCGTTGGATGGCATCGGCGATGGACGGGTAAGTCTCATACCAGACGAGCATCTTGAGGCCGTATTTCCGGGTGAACACGCTACCTCGACCCTCCTTGTGTTCATGTACACGGCCAGAGAGATTGCTCGTGACTCCGATATAGATCGTACCATTGCGCTTGTTCGCCATGATGTAGACGAAGCCTTCCCTCATAGCCATGGAGTTTCGGCACGACTGGATGGCCGGGTCAAGCCCGGCCATGACGAAATAGGTGCGGTGAGCTCTCCTGATTCAGTTTGTATCTGCGGAGAAACTGGATGGCCGGGTCAAGCCCGGCCATGACGAGTGAGGGTGTTCACGGCCCGCGTCGCGCGTCGCGCTGGAGATCGACGCCGGACACCTGGTCCCTGACGCCCGGCCCTTTGGCCAGCTTGATCTTGAGCTTGTTGAGGGCCGACACATAGGCCTTGGCCGAGGCGACCAGCGTGTCGGGATCGGCGCCCTTGGCGGTCACCTGTTTGCCCTGCGCCTCGTCCTCGAGCCTGATCGACACTTCCGCCTGCGCGTCGGTGCCTTCGGTCACCGCATGCACCTGGTAGAGGGCGAGCTTCACCTCATGCGGCACCAGCGCCTTGATGGCGTTGAAGATCGCATCGACGGGCCCGTTGCCGGTCGCCTGCTTGGTCACGTGATGGCCGTCGATGTCGAGGGTCAAGGTCGCGGTCTGCGGCCCCATGGTGCCGGCGATCACGGTGAGCGACAGCACCTTGATGCGCTCATGCTGCTTGGCGATCTCGTCGTCGACCAGCGCCTCGATATCCTCGTCATAGACATGCTTCTTGCGGTCGGCGAGCGCCTTGAAGCGGACGAAGGCGTCCTCGAGCTGGTTCTCGCCCAGCTCGTAGCCCAGCTCCTTGAGCTTCTCCTTGAACGCATGGCGGCCGGAATGCTTGCCCATGACCAGCGAGGTCTTGGTGACGCCGACCGAGGCCGGGGTCATGATCTCATAGGTCTGGGTGTTCTTCAGCATGCCGTCCTGATGGATGCCCGATTCATGCGCGAAGGCGTTCCGTCCGACGATCGCCTTGTTGTACTGCACCGGGAAGGAGGTCACCGCCGCGACGATCCTCGACACGCGGTTGAGCATGGTGCTCTCGATCTGGGTGCGGTAGGGCAGCACGTCGCCCCGGGTCTTGATCGCCATCACCACCTCCTCGAGCGCGGCATTGCCGGCGCGCTCGCCGATACCGTTGATGGTGCATTCGATCTGCCGCGCGCCGCCGGCGAGGCCGGCCAGCGAGTTGGCGACGGCGAGGCCCAGGTCATTGTGGCAATGGACCGAGAACACCGCCTTGCCGGCATTGGGCACGCGCTCCCGGATGTCCTCGAACATCTTCTGATACTCGTCCGGTGTCGCATAGCCGACCGTGTCGGGCAGGTTCACCGTCGTCGCCCCGGACTTGATCGCGGTCTCGACACAGCGGCAGAGATAGTCGATCGGCGTGCGCGTCGCGTCCATGGCCGACCATTCGACATTGTCGACCAGGTTGCGCGCCCGCGAAACCGTCGCCGAGATGATGTCGAGCACCTCGTCCTGGCTCTTCTTCATCTGATGCGCGAGATGTATGGGCGAGGTCGAGACGAAGGTGTGGATACGCGGGCGCTCCGCGTGCTTGACCGCCTCGCCGCAGCGGTCGATGTCCTTGTTGATGGCGCGCGCGAGGCCGGCGACGACCGCCTTCTTGGTGCGCTTGGCGATGGCCGAGACCGCCTCGAAATCGCCTTCCGAGGCGATCGGGAAGCCGGCCTCGATGATGTCCACCCCCATCTCGTCGAGGAGCTCGGCGACCTCCAGCTTCTCGTCATGGGTCATGGTGGCGCCGGGCGATTGCTCGCCGTCGCGCAAGGTGGTGTCGAAGATGACGACGTGATCGGAACTCATGGGTCTTGTCCTGTCATGGCGCCGGAACTATCCGGTCTGCGATCTTGAGAAGTGGTGTGAAACTGGCATCCCCTGAAGACCCGCCCGTGACCGGGCTGCCGGTTCTCAGGGGCATCTAAGAAGCAGGCCAAGACCGGCCAGGCCGGCGCCCAGGAGGCCGGTCGGAATGAGGGTCTGGCGGGATGCATGAGCCATGTCAGGAGCGGTGATAGCGCAAGCCGGAAAGCCGTGCAACCTGTCCTTTCCGCGCATGATCTGGAAAAGTGGCTGCCGGTTTTCCGAAAAGATCATGCGCGAACAAAAGGATAAAGCACGATGGCAACCAAGGAGCCATTGCGCTTTGAGGAATAAAGGCCGGGCTTTCGGCATAAACCCTAATGGGAGTACAGTTCCGGATGGACCGGACAAGGAGGACCCCCATGAAAAAAGCCCTGATATTCGCCTCTTTCCTGGCGCTGGCGACGCCGGCTCTGGCCAATCAGTGCCCCACCCTCATCAACAAGATCGACGAGGCCATGAAGACGGCCCAGCTCGACGACGCCAAGAAGGCACAGGTCACGGAGCTCCGAGACAAGGGCAAGGCCGCCCATGATTCAGGCGATCACGCCGCATCCGAGGCGAGCCTCAACGAGGCCCTGAAGATCCTGGGGCAGTAACAAAAGCCCTCCCCCAACGAAAGCCCTCCCCCCCTTCAGCGGGGAGAGGGAGGGCCCCATTGCGACGCAATGGGGGGTGAGGGGCATTTCCCTTCTGCTGGCCCCTCCTCCACCAATGCACTAACATCCCCGGCCGCACCGCCCGCCAGAGGCCGGAGCGTCCGGGGAGAAACATGGATACGCCGCAACTTCCAGCCCTGCGCTCCTATCAGTCGTGGATCGCCAACGAGACGCTCGAAGACTATTCGCTGCGCTATGCCGCCCGTTCCTTCCGCCGCTGGACACCCTTCGTCATCGCCAACACCGCGATCGGCGGCATCTCCTTCCTGGCGCTCGAGGCGATCGGCGGCACCATCACCCTCGCCTATGGCTTCGCCAACGCCTTCCCGGCGATCCTCGTCGTCTGCCTCTTTGTCTTCCTGACCAATCTTCCGGTCGCCTATTATTCGAGCCGCTACAATATCGACATGGACCTGCTGACCCGGGGCGCCGGCTTCGGCTATATCGGCTCGACCATCACCTCCCTCATCTACGCCACCTTCACCTTCATCTTCTTCGCCCTCGAAGGGGTCATCATGGCCCAGGCGCTGAAGCTCTATGCCGATATCCCGCTCGTCATCGGCTATGTCGTTTCGTCCCTGGTCATCATCCCCATCACCTTCATGGGCATCACCATGATCAGCCGCCTGCAGATGATCACCCAGCCCCTGTGGATCATCATGATGCTGGCGCCCTTTCTGTGGATCGCCTTCGACCAGCCGCAGGTGCTGCAGCAATGGACATCCTATCAAGGTACCGGTCCAGGCTCAGGCGGCTTCGACGTCATCTCCTTCGGCCTCGCCATCGGCGTGCTCTGCTCGCTCACCATCCAGATCGGCGAGCAGGTCGACTATCTGCGCTTCCTGCCTGATCGTACGAAGACCAACCGCCTCGCCTGGTGGAGCGCCGTCATCGCCGCCGGACCGGGCTGGATCCTCATCGGTGGCTTCAAGATCCTGTGTGGCAGCCTCCTGGCCGTGCTCGCTGTCTCCTCCGGCCTCTCGCACACGACGGCGCTCGAGCCGATCCACATGTATATCCAGGCCTATGGCTACATGATCGACGATCCGCGCCTGGTGCTCGCCGCGGCCGCTCTCTTCGTCGTCGTCTCGCAGGTCAAGATCAACGTGACCAACGCCTATGCGGGCTCTCTCGCCTGGTCGAATTTCTTCGCCCGCGTCACCCACTATCATCCCGGCCGCGTCGTCTGGCTCGTCTTCAACATCCTGATCTCGCTGCTTCTGATGCTGCTCGGCATCTTCGAGACGCTGGGCCTCGTCCTTGCCGTCTATTCGATCATCGCCACCGCCTGGATCGGCGCCATCTTCGCCGATCTGGTGATCCTGAAGCCGCTCGGCATCAGCCCGCCTTTCGTCGAGTTCAAGCGCGCCCATCTGCACGACTTCAACCCGGTCGGCTGCGGCGCCATGGCCTTCGCCTCGCTCGTCGCCATCGTCTGCTTCACCGGCGGCCTGGGGCAGCTGGCCCAGGCCTATGCCGCGCCGCTCTCCTTCGTGCTCTCGGTCGCCGCCGCGGTCGCCATAGGCATCGCCACCAAGGGCCGCTATTACCTGGCCCGCGAGCCGGTGGCGCCCACGGCGGCTTCCGGCACCCTCATCCGCTGCGAGATCTGCGATCACGACTATGAGCGGCCTGACATGGCCTATTGCGCCTTCTACGAGCGGCCGATCTGCTCCTTGTGCTGTAGCCTCGACGCCCATTGCCACGACGCCTGCAAATTCTCGGTGAGCGAGCTGGCCACCTCGCGCTCGCGCTATCTCGGCCGCTCCTTCACCGCCAAGATCGCGCCGCATATGGGCCATCGCCTCATGAAGGTCGGCGGCGTGCTCTTGACGCTCGCCGTCGTCACCGGCGCCATACTGCTCGTCACCTATCGCCTGATCGATCCCGGCGCCGACCTGCCCGCGCTCGACAACGACACGCTGCTCCTGCGCATATTCCTGGCGCTGCTGCCGCTGCTCGGCATCGGCGCCTGGTGGATCGTGCTGGCGAATGAGAGCCGCGAGCTCGCCGAGCGCGACCTCGTCGCCTCGCTCGAGCGCCTGCGCGAGACGCAAGCCGAGCTCGCCCGCAACGAGCGCCTGGCCGTGATCGGCCAGATCACGGCCACCGTCAGCCACGAGCTGCGCAATCCGCTGGGCACGCTCGTCACCTCGATCGATATCCTGAACCGCGCGCTGCCGGCGCAAGGCGGCCCGGTCAAGGACGAGATGCAGCGCATCCGGCGCAATATCTGGCGCTGCGTGCACATCATTGAGGACCTGCTCGAATTTTCGCGCCGCAAGACGCCGGTCCTGGCGCCGGTGATGATCGACCGCTGGCTCGAGCAGCAGATCGCCGAGCATGAGCATCCCGATGGGATCGAGCTCGTGCTCAAGCTGGCGGCCGACACGGCCGTACCGGCCGACGGCGCCCGCTTGCGCCAGGCCTTCGACAACGTCGTGCAGAACGCCATACAGGCCTTCGACGGCGAAACGCAACGCGGCGACCGCCGCATCGTCATCGCGACCGGCCGCGCGAACGGTCATGTGACGATCACCGTCACCGACAACGGCTCCGGCATGACGCCCGACGTCGCTGCCCAGATCTTCGAGCCGCTCTACAGCACCAAGGCCTTCGGCGTGGGCCTCGGCATGCCTTTGGTGAAGCGCATCCTGGAGGAGCATGGCGGCAAGGTCACGGTCGACACCACGCCTGGTGAGGGCACGCGGGTCGCCTTGCACTTGCCGGTCAGCCAGTGAGTCCGATGAGCGACATTCCAGTCGACTTCATTCTCGACGACCGGACGCCCGAAAGCGGCACGGTCCCGCGCCGCCGTGTCCTGGTCGTCGATGACGACGCCGATTTCGCCGAAAGCCTGGTCGGCCTCCTCCAGATGGAAGGCTATGACGCCTCCCTCGCCCGCACCGCTGAGGCCGCTGAGACGGCGATTGCCGGGCAGCGTATCGCCGTCGCCCTCATCGATCTCAGGCTCGATCTCGGCAGCGGTGTCGATCTCATCCGCAGCCTGCATCAGAAGGCGCCCGACCTCGTCACCGTGATGATCACCGCCTATGCCTCGATCGATACGGCGATCGAAGCCATGAAGGCCGGCGCCTATGATTATCTTTCCAAGCCCTTCTATACCGAGGACCTGCTCGCGACCCTCGACCGCTGCTTCGAGCGCATCCGTCTGGTCGAGGATCGGCGGCGGGCGGAGGATCGCTTGCGCCAGGTGCAGCGCACCGAGGCCATCGGCCAGCTCACCAGCGGCCTCGCCCATGATTTCAACAATGTATTGTCCGTCCTTGTCGGCAATCTGCACTGGATGCGCGAGCGCCTCGGCGACGAGCCCGCTTTGCGCGAGATGGTCGACGACGCCCTCGATGCGGCGCGGGCCGGTTCCGAGATGACCGAACGGCTTCTGGCTTTCGGCCGTCTGCCGGCGAGCGCAACCCGGCCGACCGATCTCGCCGAGGCCTTGCCGGCCTTTGCCCGAGTGCTCGGCCGCACCTTGGGCGAGACGATCGCCATCGATCTCGACGTAGCGCCCGGCACCGATCCTATCGAGATCGACCGCAGCCAGCTCGAGAGCAGCCTGCTCAATCTCGCCCTCAATGCCCGCGATGCCATGCCGGAGGGCGGCAGATTGCGCTTCGAGGCGGCCAATCTGGTGGTGGCGCCGGAGGATTCCCGCGTCGCATCCGGTCTCAGGCCGGGCCCCTGTGTGCGCCTCTCGGTCATCGACACGGGCCAGGGTATGCCGGCGGCGATCCTGCGCCGCGCGCTCGAGCCGTTCTTCACCACCAAGCCGCCCGGCTATGGCAGCGGCCTGGGCCTCACCATGGTCGACGGCTTCGTGCGCCAGGCGGGCGGGCGGCTCGGCCTGGCGAGCGCGCCGGGCCAGGGCACCAGGGTCAATCTCTATTTCCCGGCTCTCGCCGCGAGGCCGCGCACCGCTTCGTCATCGGAGGGCGGCGCGAACATATAGCCGAGGCCCCGTACCGTCTTGATGAACTGGGTCGAGCGCGCATTGTCGTCGAGCTTGCGCCGGATCTTGCCGACCAACACGTCGATGCTGCGATCATAGGGCGTCCAGTCGCGATTGGCGACGATGTCCAGGATCTGCTCGCGCGACAGGACGCGGCCGCGTCGCCGCACCAGCGCCTCGAGAATGTGGAATTCCTGGCTGGTGAGGCGGACGTCGCGCCCGTCGGGCGCCAGGAGCTTGTAACGCGCCGTATCGAACAGCCAGCCGGCGAATTGGACCACCGTGTCGCTGCCGCGCGCATCGGCATCGAAGCCGCGAACGAAGCGGCGCAGCACCGTTCGGATGCGGGCCAGCAATTCGCGCGGCTCGAAAGGCTTCGTCACATAGTCGTCGGCGCCGAGCTCGAGGCACACGACCTTGTCGATGGTCGAGGACTTGCCCGAGAGAACGATGAGCGGCAGATCGTGTTGATTGCGAAGCCCGCGCGCCAGGGTGACGCCATCTTCGCCGCTCGGAAAGCTCAGGTCGAGGATCACGAGATCGACGGCTTCATTGGCCAGCGCCCGGCGCATGGCGCGCCCGTCATGCACGGCGGTGACGGCATAGCCCTCGCTGCCGAGGAATTTGCCGAGAAAGCCGCAGACCCTGCGGTCATCGTCGACGACCAGGATGCGGGATTTGAGGGCGCCTGGCTGCATGAGGCAAGCATAGGCGCAAATGCGCCCCGAGGTCGAGCGTCACGCAGGTATTCGCGTGCCGATTGCCTGCATCTGGTTACAAAAATTTACACAACCCGCCGTTTCGGAATCAAACCGGTTACGACCGGAACCTAGGGTTCCTCCCAACCACAAGAATGCACTTTCATTGCACCAAAGGAGGAAGCTCATGGCGAAGACCGTCTTCAAGATCGACATCAACAAAGCGCCGGAAGATCAGGCGATCAAGACCCATAATCGGTGGCATCCCGATATCCCGATGGTCGAGACTTTCAAGCCCGGCGACACGTTCCGGGTCGAATGCTATGACTGGACCGGCGGCCAGATCGGCAACAACAACAGCGCCAATGACGTCCGCGACGTCAATCTCACCAAGGTGCATTATCTGAGCGGGCCTTTCGGCGTCGAGGGCGCCGAGCCCGGCGACCTGATGGTCGTCGATATCCTCGATATCGGCGCGCTCCCCGACTCCGAATGGGGCTTCAACGGCATCTTCGCCAAGGAGAATGGCGGCGGCTTCCTCACCGAGCATTTCCCCGAGGCGCGCAAATCCTGCTGGGACTTCCACGGCATCTACACGACCTCGCGCCACGTGCCGGGCGTGCGCTATCCGGGCCTGGTCCATCCGGGCCTCATCGGCTGCCTGCCCGACCACAAATTGCTGGCCGAAGCCAACCGGCGTGAAGCAGCACTCATCGCCACCGATCCCGACCGCGTTCCGCCGCTGGCCGCGCCACCCTTCGCCGATACGGCGCTCATGGGCCAGATGAAGGGCTCGGCCGCACAGACCGCGGCCAAGGAGGCTTGGCGCACCGTGCCGCCGCGCGAGCATGGCGGCAATTGCGACATCAAGAACCTGTCGCGTGGCTCGCGCGTCTATTTCCCCGTCTATGTGAAGGGCGGCGGCCTGTCGATGGGCGACATCCACTGGTCGCAGGGCGATGGCGAGATCACCTTCTGCGGCGCCATCGAGATGGCCGGCTGGATCGACATCGGCGTTGGACTGATCAAGGGCGGCATGGCCAAATACGGCATCATCAATCCCGTCTTCAAGCCGAGCCCGGTCGATCCGCATTTCGACGACTATCTGATCTTCGAAGGCATCTCGGTCGATGAGCATACGGGCGAGCAATATTATCTCGACGCCCATGTCGCCTATCGGCGCGCCTGTCTCAACGCCATCGAATATCTGAAGAGGTTCGGTTATTCGGGCGAGCAGGCTTTCATGATCCTCGGCACTGCGCCGGTCGAGGGCCGTATCGCGGGCATCGTCGACATCCCGAATGTCTGCGCCACGCTCGCCATCCCGACGGCGATCTTCGACTTCGACATCAACCCGACGGCATCGGGACCGAAGCGTGAAGTCTCCGGCGTCAGCGTGGCCAAGACGAGCTGATCTTTACCCCGTGAATCCCGCGGCCGGGATCCGTTCCGCATTCCGGCCGCTCACCCCATCAACGCTTTCGGGAGATCACGTCCATGCTGCTCGGCCTGTCCTTGCTCTATGTCGGGGCCGTTCTGACCCTCAACGGTCTCTGGCTCCTCGGCCATATCGGCGACCGCGAGATCGTCGTCGTCAATGTCGCCTCGGGCATCGTCACCTTCTGCGTGTCGCTCTATCTGGCCTTCGGCGCCGCCGATCCTGGCTCGATTCGCGCGGCGGGCCTGACGCTGCTCTTCACCGTGACCTATTTCTGGGTCGCGCATAACCGCCTCGCTACGGTCGACGGCCGCGGCCTCGGCTGGTTCAGTCTCTTCGTCGTCATCACCGTCATTCCGGTGGCGATCACCGGCTTCGCCACGGCGACGACCGGCATCGACCTGTGGATGGCCTGGAACTGGGTCGGCTGGGCTGTCGTGTGGTTCATGTATTTCCTGCTGCTCACCTTGAAGATGCCGATCCTCAAGCTCACCGGTGCGGCGACGCTTGCCGCGGGTCTCCTCACCGGCTGGCTGCCGTCCGTGCTGATCTTCGATGGCCGCTTGTGATCGGGAGAGTGTCATGCCCCTCTATAACTATTCCTGCGCCATCTGCGGTCCCTTCGATGCCTGGTCGCCGATGGCGGACGCCGATCTGCCATGTGCCTGCCCCAGTTGTGCCAGCCCCAGCCGGCGCGATGTCGCCGCGCCGCATCTGAGCCTGATGAACGGCACGTTGCGCAGGGCGCTGGCCCGCTCCGAGCGCAGCACCAGCGACCCCAAGCGCGTCAAGCGCGCCCATCTCGCCAATTGCGGGTGCAAGATGTGCGGTGGCAAGAAGTCCTCCCCGATGCGGCGCTGGATGATCGGCCATTGACGGCAGGGCCCTCCCCATAGCCCTCCTGCCGCAAGCGGCGCCGCTGACTGGCCCGGGCATTGCCCGGGCCTTTTGCTTGGGCTATGGCGATGCACAGTTCCGACATGTTTCCCTGCCACGCTCGGAGCTGTCCAACGACTAAGGGATCGTTCACCATGAGGCTCGTCCTCCTCGTCATCGCCATGCTTGCCTCGACCGCCATTCCGGTCTTCGCCGATCAATGCCAGGACGAGGTCAGGAAGATCGAGGCGGCGCTCGCCGCCAAGGAGATCGCGAGCGACGAGCGCGCCCAGCTCGAGGACATGAAGAAGCAGGCGGCGGAGCTCTGCGCCGCCGGCAATACGCAGGAGAGCCTCGACGTCTCCGCTGAAGCCAAGGCCATGCTCGATATCGATTGAGACGTCCCAAACGCCTCTTCCAGGTTTCACCCTCTCCCGCCCTGCGGGAGAGGGTGGCCGAAGGCAGGGTGAGGGTGTGGCTCCGACGTCGAAGGGCTTGACTCAGGGCGCTGGCATGCAAGCCCAACCAACACCCTCATCCGCCCTGTCGGGCACCTTCTCCTGCAAGCGGGAGAAGGGAAATGACAGCGCATATGATGACGATGAAAGCGGTATTGATCATACGGTGATGACGCCGGCCGAGACGCGCACCGCCTGTCCGCCGACACGGACCTGAGTCAGGTCGCCCTGCGCGACATCCGCCTCGAGGATGAGATCGCTCGGGCGCTTCATCTCATAGCCCTGCTCCAGGACGAAGCGATGCGTGCCGTCCTTGAGCTTGTCCGAGATCAGGATTTGGCGCGCCAGCAGAGCTGTGGCCGAGCCGGTGGCCGGATCTTCGGGAATGCCGCCGCCCGGCGCGAACATGCGTGAGCGGAACGAGGTGTCCTTGCCATCACCGCCGCGCGCATAGACATAGACAGCATCGATATAGGCCTTATGTCCGCTGAGACTATCCATCAGGGCGCTCCACGCCGGCTCGCACGGGCGCGCCTTCTCGACGACGCCACGCGATACGACCGGGGCGAAGAAGAAGGCCGGGCCTCCCTCGATGAGCATCGGAGCATGACCGTCGAAACCGATATCCTCGGCCGCAATGCCCAACGCCGCGGCGACCTGGACCTTGCCTGGGCCATCGGCCAGCTTCTTCGGCACGACCGGTGCCTTGAACATGCCCTGCGGGACATCGCCGATCCGCGTCACCTTGACCGGCACGAGACCCGCCACTTCCTCGAGCCGGATCTCGGTCTCGAAGGGGCATCCCGGCTTGTGCTTCATCTCGGCGAGCAGGATCGCGCAGCCCAGCGTCGGATGCCCGGCGAAGGGCATCTCGCCGCCGGGGAAGAAGATGCGCACCCGGGCGGTATTGTTGGGGTCTTTGGGCTTCATCACGAAGATCGTCTCCGAGAGATTGAACTCGCGGGTGATCGTCTGCATCTGCTCCGTGGTCAGAGCATCGGCATCGTGGACGACGGCAAGCGGATTGCCGCCGAAGCGGCGGTTGGTGAAGACGTCGAGGGTGTTGAATTTGAGGTCCATGGGCGCGATTGGTAGGCGGGGATCGGCGCTGGGGCAAGCGAAGTATTGCACCCTGACGAAATGTATCGGGACAAGCCGAGGATCACCGATCGTGGCCGTCGCAGACCGTCACGACCGCCGGATCTCCGGGCCGGTCGCCGACGGTCATGCAGCCGCTTGCGGCACAAAGTGTCCAGCCACTATCCGTGGTACCCGACGCGGCCAGCATAAGCCTGCGCTGCGGCTTGACATTCGGTATGTAGCTCCACCAGCCGTCCTTCAGCTTGGCGCCCTCTGGTGGCTCCATGCCGGCGCCTGCCCCTTTGATGCGCGCCTCGACAACTTCCAGGCCTGCCGGCGTCACCGTCCAGTCCTCTTCCCAGCGGAACTTTTCGACCGAATGGGTCCAGGCCAGCGTGAACGCGGTGCCGGCAAGCACCACGACCTTTCCTGCTGCCAGGACGCAGATGCTCACGGAACGACGGTTTCCTTGCCGCGCGGCTCAATATCGACATTCCGCGAGCGGTACAGGTGAAGCGCAATGACGGCTGCGCCGAGCACAAAACCGATCTCGTCTGTCCATGGCAGGGTTGCAACCAGCGTGAAGGCCGATGCCACCGCCAACAACCGCTCCCACAAAGTCATCCGCACTTTGAGGAAACCGATGACAGCCGCACCCCAAAGGCCAATAGCCAGCGCCGTCTTGATCACGACATAGGCCACCGCCGGCCAGTAGCCGATGGAGGCGGCCAGCGCCCCGCCGTCCTGCAGCATGAGAACGGGATTGTAGACGGCCATGAAAGGCACCACGAAGCCGGCGGCGGCGACCTTGATGGCTTCGAAGGATATCTTGAGCCCACTCTCCTTGGCGATGGGCGCGGCGGCGAAGCAGGCCAGAGCCACCGGCGGCGTCAGATCCGCCAATATGCCGAAATAGAAGACGAACATGTGGCTGACGAGCAGCGGCACGCCGAGCTGCAGCAATGCCGGACCGGCGATGGACGATGTGATGATGTAGTTCGGGATCGTCGGAATGCCCATGCCGAGGATG
>JBFWNN010000069.1:0-26845 GCA_050251035.1 Parvibaculaceae bacterium | reverse complement strand
GCCTTGAGCGCTATCGCAATGGCGATGGCGGGTGCCGCGGCGAAGACGGTCGCAAGCCAGAGCGCGGCGTTGCCGGCGCCGGCGGGGCCGCCCGGCGTGGCGATCCCGGCGACATTCGCCACCATGCCGGCCGAGGCCGTGCCGAAGGCGATGGCGAAGAGCTGCACCGTCGTCATGCCGCCCGCCGCCAGATCCTGCTCCGTCGCCGGCGCCGCCTGATAGACGCGCGTCACCAGGCTCGGCCAGGCAAGGCCGATGCCGAAGCCGATGAGGACGAGGCCGAAACAGGCCGGCGCCAGCAGCGGCCAGCTTCCGCCGCTGTGCATCGGCAGGAAGATCGCCAAGAGGACGAGGCCCGCGAGCGTGAGCGCCGGGCCCGCCACCATCAGCCGCGCGCCATTGGTCTCCTGCCAGCGTGCGCTGATGAGGGTCGCGGCGGTCCAGCCGATGGCCATCAGCGCGGCGAGATAGCCGGCCCACAGCGGCGACTGCCCGTGCAGATGCTGCAGCAGATAGGGCACGAAGATTTCGGGCTGCATGCCGAGCATCAGGAGCGCGATGAGGAGATAGAGCGCGCCCAAGGGGGTCGCGAGGATGAAGGACCGCTTGGGCAGCAGGCGCGCTTTCGCCCGTGCCTCGACCGCGGCGATGAGGCCGATCATCACCAGGCCGGCGGCAAGGCCCGCGAATTGCCACAGCGTCTGCGGCGACAGGCTCCCGGCCGAGACGGCCAGCACCGCGCCGGTCAGCAGGACGAGTTGCGGAGCGGGGATTGCCGAACGCTCGTTGCGGTCGCCGCTCGCGCGCGGCAGGGTGGTGAAGGCGAGAGCGCGAACAGGCCGGAGACCGGCAACAGCGACAAGAAGCCGGCGCGCCACGCGCCATATTCGGCAAAGATGCCGCCGATGGCCGGCCCGACGAGCGTCGCCACACCCCACATGGCCGCGATGAGGCCGATCATCCGGCCCCACAGCCTCTCGGGCAGAACGAGGCGCGTCAGCCCGTAGGCCAGCGCATAGAGGAAGCCGCCGCCGAGACCTTGCAGGCTGCGGCCTGCCAGCATCACCGGCATGGTGATCGCCAGCGAGGCGATGAGGGTGCCGGCGGCGAACAGCAGGGTCGCGACGAGATAGGCGCCGCGCGGGCCAGCGCCGTGCAAGAGGCGCGCCGTCAGGGCCGCGCCCAGGATCGAGGCGATCACGAACACCGTCGTCGCCCAGGCATAGAAGTCGAGGCCGCCGATATCGGCCACGACCGACGGCATCACGGTCGTCGCGACATACATGTTGACCGCATGCAGGGTGACGCCGCCGGCGAGCGCCAGCGCATAGACGCCGTTGCGGCCGGCGAGCAGCTCGCCCCAGCTCGAGGGTCGAGGAGCCGCTGCGGCCGTGGCGTCATTTGCGGACAGGGTCTCGTCGATCGAACTCGGCACCGTCGGCCTCCCAAATCTGTTTGCCGACAGGCCTTCTAGAACCTCAACTATAGTTGAGGTCAAGCGGTCATTTCCGCCCCATCAGCCGGCGGGGGCCGGGGCCCAGCTCCGCCAGCCGGTCGCCCGGATTGCGCAAGGGGCAATCCTTCAGCGACAGGCAGCCGCAGCCGATGCAGCTGGTGATCTGGTTGCGCAATTGCATCAGGCTGTCGATCCGCTCTTCCAGCATCGCCCGCCAGGCTTGCGAGAACCGCCGCCAGTCCCGGCTCGTCGGCACATGGTCATGCGGCAGGTCGGCGAGCGCCTCGCGGATCACCGCGAGCGGAATGCCCGCCCGCTGCGCGATGCGGATGATGGCGATACGGCGCAGCACGGCGCGATGATAGCGGCGCTGGTTGCCCCGGCTGCGCCAGCCCGCGACCAGGCCTTTCGCCTCATAGAAGTGAATGGTGGAGACGGCGATACCGCTACGCCGTGCCACCTCGCCGACCGTGAGCACGATCTTGACGTCGTTGTCCGCCATGGCTCAAACCTCGATTAACACTGAGGTTAGAGGAAGTCCGGTCGAAGCGGAAGATCGGCGAGATCGAAACGCATCACGTCGCCAGGCGCTTCGGCCGCGCCTCGAGCGTGGCCAGCGCTTTTTCCAGGACCGCGCGCGTGCGCGCCACGGCCGCTTCGTCGAGCAGCCCCGGATCGAGATAGAGATCGAGCCCCGGCATATGCGCGCTGACCAGGCTCGCCACCTGGCCGCCCTGGGCCAGCGTTCCGTCGATCGCATAGGGCACGACGGGCCGGCTGATGCCCTTCATCTGGATCGGCGGCAGCGAATGGGCGGTGAACATCTCGCGCACCAGCGCATAGGTTTCATAGGAGAGCACGATCTGCCCGGGCTCGGCGATCGATTGCAGCCTGGCCGCGAGGTTCGCCTCGGCACCGATGATCGTGTAGTCCATGCGGTCGGAGCTGCCGAAATTGCCGACATTGCAGAAGCCGGTATTGATGCCCATGCGGACATGGAAGCGCTCCTCGACCCCCATGCTGCGCCATTTCGCATTGAGCTCGGTGGTGCGCGCCTGCATCTCGAAGGCCATCCTGAGGCAGGCCAGCGCGTCCTCGGTGACACCCTTGGTCTCGGGATCGCCGAAGAAGATCAGGATCGCGTCGCCGATGAACTTGTCGACCGTGCCGCCATGCTTGAGCGCGATCGCCGACATCTCGGTGAAATATTCGTTGAGCAGTGCGGTGATCTCCTCGGGCTGCAGCTGCTCGGTCGTGGCGGTGAAGTCCTTGATGTCGGAGAAGAAGATGGTGAGCTTCTTGCGCTCGGTCTGGATGGCGACGTCCTTCTCGCCGGCGAAAATACTCTTGTAGAGCTGGGGCGAGAGATAGCGCGAGATCTTCATCGACACCGCGGCGAGGAAGGCATTGTTGGATTCGAGCTCCTTGTTCATGCCGGCGATGAGGTTGGACTGCCGGGTCTGCCAGCCGACGACGCCCAGGCCGAAGGCGGCCATCACGCCGAAATAGCCGAGCAGCCATTTGAACGAGAACAGGTTCTTGGCGATCGGCTGATCGACGATCACCTCCTGGATGCCGCGCACGTCGCCGACCTTCCAGTCCTTCTTCGGGCTGTCGGGATGCCGGTTGTGGCAGGTCACACAGGCCTCTCCCATCACCACGGGCGCCGCCAGGCGCACGCGGCCGTCGAAATTGTTCCATGACACGTCATTGACGATCTGCTTCGGGTCGCCCCGGAGCTTCTGCAGGGCGGCCTGCTCGAAGCTGTCGAGCGCGTGCGGCGCCCGCCCCATGAACGGATAGTCGGAGACGAAGCGATAGGAGATGTTGCCCTGCTGCTCGCCGATCACCTTGCCGAGCTCGAGCGAAAGCGTCGCCGGGATGGGAATGGCGCCCGGCACATCGGCATAATTGTGGAGGACCTCGGTGGCGCCGGGATGGGCGAGCACGCGGCCCACGACATTCTTGCCGTAATAGCCGCGCACGCTGGTGATGACGGAGTTGAGGTCGCTCGCCTGCAGCCTGAGCGACTGCTCGGAGAGATTGCGCAGATCGAGCCATGCCGCCAAAGGCAACCCGGCCAGAAGCAGGAGCACACCGATGACGATCGCCCATTTCGGCAGGCTGCCGGGGGCTCTGTTCGCTTGCGTGACGGTCATGATGGAGTACCTGGTCTCCCGAATCCCAAGACATGCCTTATGTCCGAAATTCCTTTAGGTTCAGCTTAAGCGACAACTAAAAAGGACTAGATGGCTTCCCAGGCATAGTCGGGCGCACCCGACCAGGTCAGGCGGTACATCGCGCCCTGGGTCACCGATTGTACGACATTGGGCCACAGCGCGACAATGCAGGTGCCTGGGGGATGGCGGACCGATGGATAGATGATGCCGTTGTGGCCCATGGCGCGCGCCATGGCCGCGATGGCGTTGCCGGCCGGATAGCCCAAAGCCGGCTCCGGATCGAGGCTCGGATGGTCGGGAACCGGCCTCAGGTCCACGAACAGGCCCGACATGCTGGCGAGCATCTCGCTGTAGTCGACGACGGCGGTGAAGTCGCCGGCATCGGCGAGCGCCCTGGTCAGGTGATATCCGACTTCGGCGATGCAGGTCTCGACCGCGAGCGCCGCATACCAGGCGCCGCGATTGGCCGGGCTGAAGCGCGTCGGCTGGCGCGGCTTGGCATAGGCGAAGCTCGCATTGATGAAGCGCGCATGCGGAACGCCATGCACCAGCTCGTTGGCGGCGAGCCCGCCGAGCCCCCGCTCTTCCGCGATCAGCCGGCCGCTGGTGGCCGCCTCGATTTCGGCGAGCAGGTCCAATTCGCCGGCGGTGTCGGCGAGCGGCGCCAGCACCGCTGCGCGCAGGCGCGCGCTCGAGACCAGCCGCACGGTGCGCGGGAAGGCCTCGCGCACCAGCTGCGGGGACTGGGCGGTATCAGAGTCCGCCACGCAGCGCGTCGATATATTGCCGGGTTTCGATCATGCGTGGGATGCCGCCCTCGATCATCGCCTGGATGGGCGTCTTGCGATCGAAGATCGGGCCGCGATTGACGAGGCTCGGCCAGCGATCGGCCATGCCGTCGGCGAACAGCAGATGCAGTCCCTTGAACACACCGATGAGCGCCGAGGCGCGGGTCAGCTGGTCCTGGCTCAGCGTGCCGTCCCACTTGCCGCCCTTGATCCGGTCCCAGGTGCTTTCGGAAACCCCGAGAAGCGCCGCCCCCTCCGCATTGCTGCCACCCCAGGCCTCGACCAGCCGCAGGACCGCCTTCACCGCGGCGCCGGTCAGCCGGCGGCGGTCGCTTTCGCCCGAGAATGTCTGCAAGCCGGATTGAGCGAATTCCTGCTCAACGGCTGGTATAGTGACCATAATCGCCTCACGTGAGGCGTATATACGCACCAAATGACGCGATGTCAAGTGTATGGCCGGGCTTGACCCGGCCACCCCTGGTTTCCACGCCTCGCATCCTCACACTTTAGAATCTGCGGTCCGCACCCTTTTCGCCAGCGCCTGCAGCAGCTTCCAGCCGATGGTGCCGTTCTTCTCGACCAGTGGTCGGAATTCCCAGAAGGTGAGCCCATAGCAGACGAGGTCGCTGGCCGCCGTCACCGTGGCCGAGCGCGGTCCTCCGTCGATCAGCGCGATCTCGCCGAAATGATCGCCGGGCCCGAGCGTCGCGAGCGTGGTTCCTTTGCGCGACACCGTGGCTTCCCCTGACGCGATGACGAAGAAGGCGGCGCCGCCGGAGCCTTCCATGATGACGGTCTCGCCCTTGGCGAAATGCCGCTCCTTCAGGAGGCGCGCGATCTGCTCGGACTGCCGCCGGTCCATGTCGGCAAAGAGCTCGGCGCGCCGCAACGCGCCCACCGGATCGCGCGGCGGCGGGCCGACCGGCGGCGCTTCGCCGGTGGGCTTGCCGGTCGTGACGGCACGGCATTGCAGGAGATAGAGCACGCCGTCCTGCACCGCCCACTCGATGTCGCGCCTTGGGCCATAGACCTTCTCGCATTTGAGCGCGAGCGCGCTCAGGGCGGCAAGCTCGGCATCGCCGATCGAGAGCTGACTCACTTGTTCGGGCGGCACCGGCTCCTCGAACGTGCCGCCCGACGGCAGCGAACGAATGGCGATGCGCTTGCGTCCGGCCTTGCGTTCCAGCACCTGGCCTGAACGGTCGAGGCGAAAATGATCGGGGACGACGAGGCCTGCGACCACCGCTTCGCCGAGGCCCCAGCTCGCCTCGATCAGGCGCTCGTCGCGCCCGGTGACCGGATGCTCGGTGAACATGACGCCGGCGGCCCGGGGATTGAGCAGCGTCTGGACGACGACGCCGACGCTGGGCTTGGTGAACAGGCCGACCTTCTGGCGGTAGGTGATGGCGGAGTCGGAATTGGCCGACCACCAGACCTCGCGCACCGCGCCCGGCACGTCGTCCGCCGAATGCACGTTGAGCACGGTCAGGTGCTGGCCGGCGAAGCTCGCTTTGGCGCCGTCCTCATCGACCGCGGACGAGCGCACGGCGAACGGAGCCTTGAGATCGGCAATGGCCTTGTCGATCCGCTCGATGGCCTCCTCATCGCCCGAGGCCACCGCGTCGACGAGATCGCCCGAGAGCGCGACGCCGGGCGGCACGGTGATGCCCTGGCGCACCGCTTCGCCGAGCCCAACGGCCTTCGACCCATAGAGCGACGTCTCGCGCGCTTTCTCGAACGGGACGGCCTTTTTCACCCGAGCACCGTCACTTCGCCGGCATCACCATCGACACGCACGAGGACGCCGTCGGCGATGCGCTCCGTCGCGTCGCCGGTGCCGACGACGCCCGGAATGCCATATTCGCGCGACACGATCGCCGCATGCGACAGGAGCCCGCCATTGTCGGTGACGATGCCACCGAGCAGCGGCAGCAGGATGTTGAAGGCTTCCGTCGTCGATTCGGTGACGAGCACATCGCCCTTGGCGATGCGGCCGAATTCCGGCGGGCCGGAGACGCGGCGCGCCGGCCCCTCATAGACGCCCTTGCTCGCCGCGAGACCCTGGATAGCCGTGTCGGTGTTCTGCGCCTGCGCGCTCCTGAAGATATGGCCCAGGCTGGTGAGCGTCGCGCGCATGAGGCGGGCGACGGGCGGAGGCAGCTTGGCGAGATCGGGCGGAGGCGCCGGCGCGTCCCCGAGGACCGGCGGCGCGTCCTTGGCCGTATAGGTGGCGCGATACTGCGCGCGCCTTGCGAGCTCATCGGCGGACGGACCGTCTTGACCTGAGACCAGCGCGCGCATCTCGTCGATATCCGCCTCCAGCATCTGCTGCGGCGTGGCGATGCGGCCGCGCTCGGCCGCGCGCCGGCCGGCGCCGAGGGCGGCGCGCCGCATGAGGCCCGAGGCCCAAATGTCGCTATAGACGCCGCGCTCGTCGCGCAGCCGGTAGGTCAGGCGCGCCTCGGCGAGGAGCGCGTCGAACGCCTGCGCGTGCCTGGCCGGCACCCGGGCGCGGATATCGGCCGTCTGGGCCGTGACATCCACGGCGGCCGTGTCGTCGGAAACGGCGCCGCGGATGGCGCGCAGCAGCGCGTCGGGCAATTCCAGCGCCGTGGGCTCGGCGATATCGAAGCCGTCGATGAGGCGGTTGCCGACGAGATCGAGATAGGCCGAGATGGCCGCCCCCGCCTCGCCGCCGAGCCCGCGCAGGCGCTCGAGGACCTTGGCGGGGTCGCGGTCGGTCTCGAGGATCTTGCGGGCGGCGGCGTCATTGGCGAAGGCCTGCTTGAGGCGCGCCATTTCCTCCGAGCCGCCCGCGGACACGTCGGCCGAGCCCCGCATCAGGCCGAGAAGCTCGGAATGCGGCAGGCCCGTCCACTCGGCGGCATGGACAAGGAAATCTCCGGTCGGCAGCACGGCGGCGGCGGTGAAGCGCATATGCTGGGCGATCATCGCCGCATGGTGCTCGCGACAGCGCGTCAGATAGGCGGCGAGCTCCGCATCGGAGAGCGTGTCCGGCGTGACGGCCTGCAGCTTGCGATGAGTGGCGATCGAGGACGGCTTGTGTTTTTCGTCCCAATCCTTGAGCTGCTCGCGCCAGAGCTTCTGCGCATAGACCTGCTCGGCGCGCTTGAAGCGCTCGGGGATGTCGGCTTCGGGCGCCAGCAGCTTATGGTTATAGCCGAAGCCGTTCACATAGGCGACTTCGATGCCGTCGATCAGCATCCCGTAGAAGCGGGCGAATTCGCCCGTGCCTTTCCTGAAGGCGGGCGGATGCATCTCCTGCCAATACTGCGTCATGGGACGGGGGAAATGCACCGGGTCCTGTTCCCAGGTGCCGGGTCCCGGCGGCTCGAACTGGAGGGGGCTCGCGGAGGCAGGCGCGGTCATGCGGTTCTCCCTGGCAATGTCCGGCAAATTCGTACAGCCTCGAAGCTTCATGACCTAGCGGAAAATGCGTGGCGTCGGCCGGAGTGATTGCCGTCCCCTGGCGGAGCGCGCTAAGCGCTTGTCAGAATGGCAAATTGAAAGGTGATCGAGTGCCCAAGCACAGTGTCTCATCGGACCGGGTCTACAAGGACGGGCTCCCCTTCGCGCCGGCGATGATCGCCGGAGGCTTCATGTTCGTGTGCTGCATGGGCATGGACCGCAACGGCGACTTCGCCGTCGGCGATGTGCAGCGGCAGACCCAGCAGGCGATCGACAATATAAAGGCGCTCCTCGCCGAAGCCGGCGGCACGCTGGACGACGTCGTGAAATGCACCGTCTATGTCACCGACCGCGCTTATTGGGAGCCGATGAACGAGGTCTATTTCGCCAATTTCGTCGAGAACCCGCCGCACCGCGTGTCCTGCATCGTCGCCGGGCTCGGTGCGGTCGAGGGCCTGGTCGAGATCGATGCAACCGCCTATCTGGGCGATAAGGCGAAGGCCTAGCGCATGATCCGGAAAAGTGGCCCACCGGTTTTCCAATAAGATCATGCGCAAACAAAAGATTAACCGCTGGTCTTGTTCGGATTGCGCCAGGCGCGCTCGAAGGGCAGACGCCAGGCATGTGGCGCGATGAGCTGGTGGATCGATTTCGGTCCCCAGGAGCCCGGCGGATAGAGGCTGACCGGCGGCGGCGCCTCGAGCAAGGGCGTCGAGACCTCCCATAGGCGCTCGATGCCTTCGGCGGTGGTGAACAGCGTGTGGTCGCCGCGCATGGCATCGAGGATGAGGCGCTCATAGGCTTCGAGCACGTCGCCGATCCAGCCGGTCTCGTTCATGGCGAACTGCATGCTGAGCTTGTCGAGGCGCATGCCGGGCCCCGGCCTTTTGCCATAGAAGGAAAGCGACACTTTGGACGCATCCGCGAGGTCGAAGGTCAGATGGTCGGGCCCTTGCGCCCCCACCCCCGAGCCCGCCGGGAACATGCTCTTGGGCGGCTCGCGGAAGGCGATGGAGATGATCCGCTGGCCTTCCGCCATGCGCTTGCCGGTGCGCAGGAAGAACGGCACGCCGGCCCAGCGCCAGTTGTCGATGGCGCATTTGAGCGCGATGAAGGTCTCGGTGTCGGACTCGGGATCGATTCCCTCCTCCGAGCGGTAGCCGACGAACTGCCCGCGCACGACGTTGCGCGGGTCGAGCGGCAGCATCGAGCGGAAGACCTTGTTCTTCTCCTCGCTGATCGGCTGCGGCTCGAGCGCCGTCGGCGGCTCCATCGCCATGAAGGCCAGGATCTGGAAGAGATGCGTGACCACCATGTCGCGATAGGCGCCGACATTCTCATAGAAATTGGCGCGCTTGCCGAGATCGAGCGTCTCCGGCACGTCGATCTGCACATGGTCGATGAAATTGCGGTTCCAGATCGGTTCGAACAGCCCGTTGCCGAAGCGGAAGGCGAGGATGTTCTGCGCCGCCTCCTTGCCGAGGAAATGGTCGATGCGGAAGATCTGCTCTTCCGCGAACACCTCGTGCAATTGCGCGTTCAGCGACTTGGCGCTGGCGAGGTCGGTGCCGAAGGGCTTCTCCATGATGATGCGGCTCCTGGCGACGAGCCCTGCTTCGGCCAGGAGGCGCACCGCGGCCAGGGCGGCGGCGGGCGGCACGCTGAGATAGTGTGTGCGGCGGGTGTCGCCGCCGAGCGCCGCCTCGGCCTTGCCGACCGCGTCCTTGAGCGCCGGCGCGCCGGCGGAGAGCGGCACATAGGTCAGGGTCTCGGCGAAGGCGGCCCAGTCGGCCTCGTTCACCTTGCGGGTGGAAAACTGGTCGAGGGCGTCGCGCGCCAGCTTGCGGAAGCCCTCGCTGTCGAGATCCTCGAGCGCCACGCCGATGATCCGGCAGCCGGTGATGAAGCCGGCGGTGCAGAGATGGAAGAGCCCCGGCAGCAGCTTGCGCCGCGAGAGATCGCCGGTCGCGCCCACCAGGATGAGCACTTGCGGATATTTCGGACCCATCCGGGATGCGTTCTTGACCATGGACGCCGGCACCTCGTTTCAACTGCCGCAAGACGTGGAGGTGATTCGTGCCAGCTTCACGACGGCGAGTCCAGACGGCACTGCGTTGACAATCCTTCCTCATGGGGCGAAGAGTCGGCCATGCCGGTGCGAAATCATCTGACTCTGCGGCGCATGCTTGCCGCGGCCGCTTGCCTCTGCGCCGTGGTCTCGGCACACGCGATGGACTCAGGCGAGCTGCTGCGGCGCGCCGACGCCCTCACCCCTTCTTATCTCAAGACCGTCGAGGAGATGGTCGCCATCGACTCGCCCACTCATTTCATGCCGGGCATCGAGAAGATGACCCAGGTGATCGCGCGCCGCATGACCGAGCTCGGCGGCGAGACCAGGATCGTCCCGGCGAGCGTCGATCAGGGCAACAACCTCATCGGCACCTGGCGCGGCACGGGCAAGGGCGACATCCTGCTGCTCGCCCATATGGACACCGTGCACAAGGAGGGTTCCGCAGCCGAGTGGCCCTTCCGCAGCGACGGCAAGCGCGCCTTCGGGCCGGGCGTGCTCGACGACAAGGGCGGCATCGCGCTCGGCCTCGCATCCATCGACCTCTTGCGCCGGACCGGCTTCACGGAATTCGGCCGCATCACCTTCCTGGTCAATTCCGACGAGGAGCGCGGCTCCTTCGGATCGCGCGATCTGATCGGTCATCTGGCGCGCGAGCATGATGTAGCTTTCGTCCTCGAATTCGGCTCGCCCGCCGATAAGGTGACGAGCTGGCGCAAGGGCATCGCCTATTTCAAGCTGGAGGTCACCGGCAAGGCGGCGCATGCCGGCGCCGAGCCGGAGAAAGGCTGCAATGCCCTGGCCGAAGCGGCGCATCAGGTGCTGCAGCTCGGCAAGCTCGGCGATCCGGCCAAGGAGACGACGATCAACTTCACGGTGATCAAGGCCGGCGACCGTCCCAATATCATCCCGGACAAGGCCTTCGCCCAGGCGGATGTGCGCATCCTTCATCCGCGGGAGCTGGCCAGGCTCGAGGCCGACTACAAGCGGCTGGCGGAGAAGAAGCTCTTCGCCTGCACCAAGGTCGCGGCGATCGTCGAGCATGGCCGGCCGCCTTTCCCGCCCAGTCCGGGCACCGATGCCCTGGTCAAGAAGGCGCAAGGCTTCTATCGCGAGATCGGCATCGAGCTCGGCGTCGAGGGCAGCGGCGGCGCCACCGACGGCAATTATTCGGCCGCCGCCGGCACCGTGACCCTCGATGCGCTGGGCCCCGTCGGCGGCGGTGCCCATACGCGCGATGAATATATCGACATCGACCGCATCGGGCCCCGGATCTATCTGCTGGCGCGCCTCATCATGGACGCAGCGACGGCGCGCTAGGCGGCCGGTGCGGAACGCCGGCTGCGGCGGACATAGGCCGGCGGCAAGGGAATGGTGTCCGGATCCACGACGAGGTCCGTCAGCCTCCCCCGGAGGTCATCCGCAAAGGGCGCACCGCTTGGTGGAGCTCCGGGCGCCTTGCGCACATGCAACAGGCACATCGCGGCCACGGCCTTGGTGCTGCCGCCCGCGCCCCGCATCGCCAGGAGCAGCCGCAGCCGCTTCGTATCGACCGCGGCAACCACGGCGTCGATCTCGATCGTCTCGATGCCCTTCGTCTCGACCAGGAAGTCCGTCTTGCTTTCGACCAGATACAGGCTGTGCTGCGTCCGCGCGAGATAATCGCGGCTGATGTCATGACGGCGCAGGAACGCCTCGCAGGCGCGGCTGAACAGGATGCCATAGGCGTAGTCGCTCATATGGCCGTTGTAGTCGACCCATGCCGGATCGATGCCGCTCTGATAGATCGGACACCATCCTGGCATGGCGTCACTCGCCGCCGAGATAGAGGCGGCGGATCTCGGCATTCGCCAGCAGCCTGTCGCCGCTGTCGCACAGCCGGTCGCGTCCGCCGGCGAACACATAGGCGCGGTCGCAGATGGCGAGCGCGCCTTTGACATTCTGCTCCACCAGCAGGATCGACACGCCCTGGGCGCGCAGCTCGCCGAGCCGGTCGAAGATATGGTCGGCCATCTTGGGCGACAGGCCCGCCGAAGGCTCGTCCAGCATGATCATGGTGGGCTCCATCATGACCGCCCTGCCGATGGCCAGCATCTGGCGCTGGCCGCCGGACAGCGACCCCGCCGCGTGGCCGCGGCGCTCGGCCAGGGTCGGGAACATGCCATAGACCCGGTCGGCATTGGCGCGGAACAGGCGCGGCAGCAGGTAGCAGCCGATTTCCAGATTCTCCTCGATGCTGAGTCCGGGGAAGATGTTCTCGGTCTGCGGCACGAACCCGATGCCGCGCGCGACATTCGCTTCCGGCGCGAAGGACGTGATGTTGTCGCCATTGTGGTGGACGCTGCCGTCGAAGACGTCGATGAGGCCGAAGGCCGCTTTGAGCAAAGTGGATTTTCCCGAGCCGTTCGGCCCGACGATGACGACGATCTCGGCATCATGGACCTCGATCGACGCGCCTTTCAATATGCGCAGGTCGCCATATCCGGCCGACAATGAATCGATCTTCAGGGTGACGGCGGGACTGCGGCTCACGAGCGGAATTCTCCCTTGTGAAAGACGTCACAGTGTTTCGCAGACGGTGCGCGGCATGCAACAAAAAAGCGCTTCGCCCGCGATTATATTATCTCATGCCGGTATAGATTTTGGTCATTTGACCGGCAGCGACGCGAGAACCGATAACGTCGAGCATCGAGGCGATCCATCAGGATGTCCGGCGCTCGATCGGCCGATTTCATCGTGATCCACGGAGTGAACAGAATGCCTGCAGCAAAAGTCGCGATCATCACAGGGGCCAATGGCGGCATGGGACTCGCGACCGTCCAGCGTCTGGCGCGCGACGGCTACCGCCTCGCCGCCCTCGATATCAACGTCCGGGAAGTGAGCGAGCTCTTCGCCAGCGAAGGGATCGACGCGCGCGCCTATAAGGTCGACCTGACCGACGAGAAGCTCACCCGCGCCACGATCGCGCAGGTCGAGGCCGAGAACGGCAAGGCCGACGTCCTGGTCAATCTCGTCGGCTGGACCACGACATCGCGCTTCGTCGACGAGACCAGCGACTATTGGCGCAAGATCGTGGCCGTCAACTTCATGTCGGCCCTGTATGTCACCCAGGCGGTGCTGCCCGGCATGATCGACCGCAAGGCCGGCCGGATCGTCAATGTCACCTCCGACGCCGGGCGGGTCGGGCAGAGCGGCGAAGCCGTCTATGCCGGGATGAAGGGCGGCCTCATCGCCTGGAGCAAGAGCCTGGCGCGCGAGCTCGCCCGCTACAACATCAATGTGAACTGCACCGCGCCCGGCCCCACCGACACGCCGCTCGAGCATGATCAGGATCCCGAGGTCATCCAGCGCATCATCAAGAAGATACCCTTCCGCCGCTGGGCCAAGCCCGAGGATCAGGCGGCCGCGATCGCCTTCCTGCTCTCCGACGACGCGAGCTACATCACCGGCCAGGTGCTCAGCGTCAGCGGCGGCTTGACGATGAACTGATCACGCGCCGTCGTCATCGGCATCGCCCGACGAGCGCAATTCGTCGAGCAGCCAGTCCTGGAAGCGGCTGAGATGCAGGCTGCCCGGCACCCTGGGATGCGCGAAGAGCTTGTAGGCGATATCGATACGGAACTTGGGATCGAATGGCGCCACCAGCCGGCCCGCCTGCATGTGCTCGCGCAGCAGCTTGGGCGGGCCCAGGATCACGCCCTGGCCGGAAAGCCCCACCTGCACGGCGATATTGGGATCGTCTATGTTGATGCGCCGGACCCTGGAGATATCGGGCGCTCCCGCCAGGCTGAACCACGCCGACCACCAGTCATAGGTGGTCTCGTTGATGAGCACTTCGTCCTTCAGCCCCTCCACCGTCAGCTTTCCCCCGGCCCGTTCGATCATAGAGGGCGTGCACAATGGGACGAGAGGCGCGGTGAACAGGCTTGTGCTGGTGAATTTTTCCGGCGCGCTGTCGTCATAGGAGATGGCGAAGGAGAACCCCTGCTGGCCGTCGCCGATCGGCGACTGGGAGTGCTCGAGGACGATCTCGATATCGGGATACTGGCGCGAGAAGCGTTCCATGCGCGGCACCAGCCAGAAGCTCGAGAAGAACGGCGTCGCCCGGACGACCATCTCCTTGCTGGCACGAGCCGCGCGCTGCTGCAATCTCTGCGTCACCTCGGCCAGTTGATCCAAAGCGGTGCCGGCGGCGGCCAGCAGCTCGCGCCCGTCATCGGTCAGCTCCACTCCGGAATTCGTCCTGACGAACAGCCTGAGGCCCAGGCTTTCCTCGAGCGACTTCACCTGATGGCTGACGGCCGTCTGGGTGACGGCGAGCTCGTTGGCCGCCTTGGTGAAGTTGCGGTGGCGGCCGACCGCTTCGAAGCTCCTGATGCTCGTCAGCGATGGCAGCCGCCGGCGCGCAGATCCCGCACTATGTCCCATGTCGAAAACGCCAACCCAACGCGCCCCCAAGGCGGCGCTACTCTATCCGCAAAATGCGGCTTCTATCAATGCTTGTCGAAGTTGGCGACACCGCTCTTGAAGGCGCTGGTGCGGACCAGGGCGACGTCGGCGAGAAAGGCGAGGGCCTGGCCGGTCCGCGTCGCGGCGGTGGCGCCATGCATCAGCACGGTCTTGAGCAGCGCCACAGCCTCGCGGTCGACGCGCTCCGCGAGCTTGTGGGCTTTGGCCTCGGCATGGGCCAGGGCCGCGCCCTGCGCGGTGACGGCGCTGATGAGCCCATAATCGAGAGCCGTGGCCGCGTCGACCGGTTCGCCGAAGATCAGCATCTCACGCGCCCGCGTGAGCCCGATGGCGCGCGGCGCCCGCATCGTTCCGCCGCCGGTCGGCAGGGCGCCGACGAGGATTTCGGGGAAGCCGAAGCGCGCAGTCTCGCCGGCGGCGCGCAGGTCGCAGGCGAGCGCGATCTCCAGGCCTCCGCCGAGGCAGGCGCCTTCGATCGCCGCGATCGTGGCGCAGGGCAGCTCGTCGAGCGTCTCGGTGAGCGTCTGGAACAGATAGGTATGGTGCTCGGCCTCGCGCGGCGTATAGGCCGCCAGCGCCTTGAGGTCGGAGCCGGCGCAGAAGGCGCGGTCGCCGCGGCCGGTGAGGATAAGGCACACCGCATCCGACTTGCGCACCTTGGCCAAGACGTCGAGAAAAAGCTCGAGCGCGCCATTGTCGAGCGCGTTGCGGCGCGCCTCGCGGTCGATGACGATGCGCGCTATCTTGCCATCGATGTCGAGAATGATCGGCGTTTCCATGTTGCGTGTCCTGTCAAGCGGTGACGAGAAGAGAATCTTCCTGGACGAAATCCAGGTGGCGCTCGATCGACCGGCCGATCAGCCAGCGCTGGATCTCGTTGGCGCCTTCGAGAATCTGCAGCGCCTTGGCGTCGCGGAACAGGCGCTCGACCGCATAGGCCTTGGTCAGCCCCTGAGCGCCCAGGAGCTGCACGGCCTCCGAAGCCGCCTGCATCGCGAGATCGGAACAGGCGAGCTTGGTCATGGCGGAATAGAGCCGCACCCGCGAGGCCTGGCCGGCATCGCCATGCGCCTGCACCGCGGCATGGAACAGCGCCCGTTTCTCGGCCAGCCCGGTGACGAGGTCGGCCAGCTTGAACTGGATGCCCTGATGCTTGATCAAAGGCTCGCCGAAGCTGCGCCGGTCGGCGGTGAAGGCGACGATGGTCTCGATCGCGCGCGCCGCCAGCCCCAGGCAGATGGCGGCGATCTGCAGCCTGGCGGCATCGAGCGAGCGCATGGCGAGGCCGAAGCCGTCGCCTTCCGATCCGAGCCGCATGTCGCGGCCGACCAGGACATCGGAGAACACCACCTCGCTGACCGGGCTGCCGCGCAGGCTGAGCAGGTCCTCGGCCGGCATGACGGTCAGTCCGGCGGCATCGCGCGGCACCACGAAGGCGGAGATGCCGCGATGCCCGAGCCCGACATCGGTCTTGGCGAAGACCACGAAGATGTCGGCGGCCTCGGCATTGGTGATCCAGCATTTGCGGCCGCGCAGCAGATAGCCGTCGGGCGTCGCCAGCGCGGTCGCCGCCATCGCGGCGACGTCCGATCCGCCGCCCGGCTCCGACAGGCAGAAAGCCGGCACCTTGGCGCCGCCCATCAAGGCCGGAAGCAGCCGCTCCTTCAGCGCCGCATCGCCGCCGCCCAGGATGGGTGAAAGGCAATCGCTGAAATTGGCCACGCCCGTCGCGAAGGCCGGCGATGAGCGCGCCAGGCGCTCGACGATCGTCAGCGTCAGGGCGAAGGCCGGGCCGAGCCCGCCTTGGTCTTCCGGCACCCAGAGCTGCAGCAGGCCAAGCTCCGCGAAGGCCTCGAACAGGGCGCGCGGAAACCTATTGCCGCCATCCATCTCGGCAATCGCCGGATCCAGGCGCTCGGCGATGAACCGGTCGAGCGACTTCAGGATTTGCCGCGATATCTGCGGATCGAAGCGGGCCGAGGTCATGGCTGTGCACCATCGTGGCGGGCCTGGTCCGGCAGGGGATTGCGCCGCGCCAGCCGCTCCACCGTGCTCGACACGCGCATATTGGCCGGCAGCAGACCTTGCGGGCGCAGGTTCAGCATGGCGATGAAGAAGACGCCGAGCGCCACATAGCGCAGATAGGGCATGCGGCTGGTGATCGCGTCCGGCAGGTCGAAGGCCGCCAGTTGCAGGGTCGAGACCCAGAGGCACCAGATCACCACAGCGCCCAGGATCGCGCCGCGGTTGTTGCCGGTGCCGCCCACGATCAGCATCACCCAGAACAGGAACGTGCCTTGCAGCGGCTCGAAATCCGACGGCGTGAGCCCTTGCCGGTAATAGGCGTAGAGGGCGCTGCCGATGCCCATGATGGCGGCGCCGAGCACGAAGCTCTGCATCTTGAGGAGCAACGGGTTCTTGCCGATCGCCGTGACCGCGAGCTCGTCCTCGCGCAACGCCCGCAAGGCCCGCCCCCAGGGGGAGCGTACGGCGACTTCCGTCGCCACATAGATGCCGGCGAGCACCAGGCAGATGAGCAGGAGGAAGAACACCGGATAAGTGCCGGGCTCGACCAGCCCGGCAAAGGGCTGGGTGATCCCGATCAGGCCACGGTCGCCGTTGACCAGGCCATCTTCGACGATCGTCGCGGAGCGCAGGAGCTCGGCAAGCCCGATGGTGGCGATCGCCAGGTAGTCGTGGCGCAATCGCGGCGTCAGCAGGGTCAAGAGGAGCGCCAGGCAGACGCACACTGCGATCGCCGCGATCACCCCGATCAGATGCGGCAGCCACTGCGCCGTCGCCAGGGCCGGGAAAATGTCGAGCGCCGGGCCGAAGCCGCCGACATAGCGGGCATAGACGCCGTCCGCCGCGGGCACGACCATGATCGCCGCGACATAGGCGCCGATCATGAAGAAGCCGGCGATGCCGAAATTGTCGATGCCCGCATAGCCGAGCTGGACGTTGAGGCCGATGGTGACGATCGCGAAGATGGCGATCGGGATGGCGACCTGCACGAGATAGGACGCGGTCGTCCCGACGTCGAATCCGGAACGCCACAGGGGAAGGCCGACGGTCAGCGCCAAGGAGAGGCCGACGATGATGTGGAACAGCCGGCTGGTCATCACGCTTCGCGCCTCTTCGACCGTCCGAAGCCTGTCGGCCGGATCAGCAGCACGCCCATGAGCACCACGAAGGCGACGCTCATCTTGTAGCCCGGAGACACGAAGCCGACCGCCAGCTCCTGCAGGATGCCGATGGCGAGGCCGCCCGCCGCGGCGCCGAGCGGATTGCCGATGCCGCCGAGTGCCGCGGCCGCGAACAAGGGCAGGATCAGCACCATGCCGAGCTGCGGGTTGAGCTGCGCCTGCAGGCCCAGGAACAGCCCGCCGATGGCGGTCAGCACCGCCACCAGCAGCCAAGTCAGGCGCACCATCCATCGCGTCGAGATGCCCGACGCCTGCGCCAGCGCGGCATTGTCCATCACCGCGCGTATGGCCTTTCCGCTCCGCGTATAGGCGAGGAACATGTAGGTCGCCGCGATCGTCAGCGCGACGCCCGCCAGGATGAAGAGCTGGTCGGGCTTGAGGAACACGCCCGGCAGGAACTCGATCGCCGGCTGGATACCGGTGGTGATATTGCGCGGCAACGTGCCCCAGATCATCGCGATCGTGCCGAGCAGCACGTAAGTGACGCCGAAGGAGAGGATGGTCAGGCCCAATGGCGTGTCCCGCTTCGCTTTCCGCGGCGGCGCGTAGACGAAGCGGTCGATCAGGAGGAGGACGAGCGCGGTGACGGCCGCCGCAGCGACCGACGCCAGGAGGAGGCCGTAGCCGAAGCTGAGCTTGCCCAGCGCCGTCGCGCCATAGGGCAGATTGCCAAAATTCAGCCCCAGCACCGCATCGCCCGAGACGAGCGCCGACTTGCGCACCCGTCCCGTATAGAAGAAGAAGGCGAAATAGGCACTGAGCATCATGGTGAGGCCCTGCGCGATATTGGGAAATCCGAGTACGCCGTAGCTCAGCGACAGCGCCATGGCGCCCACCGCATAGATGCCGCCGATGACGAGGCCCGCGGCAAGCAGCTGCGGCGTGACCAGCGCGCCATAGCCGACCGCCATGAGGAAGATCAGCATGACGATGAGCTTGCTGCGGTCGCGCCTTGCGAAGAAGGCGACGATGCCCGCCGGCCGGAAGGGCGCCGGGCCGCCGGAAGGATGTCGAAGGGTGTTGGTATCGTCGATTGCCATCTCGCTCTCGTTCATGAGGATGTGCCGAGGTACGCGTCGAGGACGGCGCGGTCGTGCAGCACGTCGGCGGGCGCGCCCTCCGTCAAGCGGCGCCCTTCGGCCATGACGATGACGTGGTCGCAAAGCCTCGCGACCATATCCATGTCGTGCTCGACGATGAGAAAGGTGACGCCGAACTGCCGGCGGATCGTTTCGATCCGGCCGATGAGCTGATTGATCAAGGTCGGGTTCACGCCGGCAGCGGGCTCGTCGAGCAGGATCAGCTTCGGCTTGCACATGAGGATCCGCGCCAGCTCCAGGAGCTTCTTCTGGCCGCCGGAGAGATTGCCCGCCGGCTGGTCGCGGTGCGACAGCAGGTTGACGAAGTCCAGCACCTCCTCGGCGCGGGTGAAGGAGTGCTCCTCGTCTCTCGCCACGCGCCCCGGATTGAGCCAGCGGCTCCAGAAATACTCTCCGCTCCGGCCGACGGCGGCGATCATGACATTCTCGATGACCGACATTTCCTTGAACTGGCGGGGGATCTGGAAGGTGCGGCAGAGCCCCAGATGAAAGATCCGGCGCGCCGCGAGGCCGTCGATGCGCCGGCCGCCAAACGTCACTTGGCCGCTCGTGGCTTTCATGAAGCCGGCGACCAGGTTGAAGACCGTCGTCTTGCCGGCGCCATTGGGCCCGATCAGCGCCGTGATGGAACCCGCCTCCACCGCGAAGGAGCAGTCATCGATCGCAACCAGTCCGCCGAATCTCTTGGTCAGATTGTCGACGCGCAGCAAGGCGTTCAAAGGGCATTCCTCCCGACTTGGACAAGCCTTGGACCCTCGGCGGCATTCAGCGCCGAGGGTCCAAGAGCGGCGTCAGAACGGCTTGCAGATCTTGCAGTCCTTGGAGGGAAGGAACTCGAACGTGCCGGCGTTCCTGTCATAGCGCACGAAGCCGTCGGTCACGATCTTCTTTTCCTTGGCGTCGATATGCCAGAACTTGGCGCCGCCGACGCGGTTCTCGCCCCGGTCGTCATAGTCGTTCATGCCGGTGACGCCGATATAGTCGATGGGCTTGCCCTCCTTGATCAGCGCCAGGGCCTTCTTCAGCTCGTCCACGCCGGGACCGATTTTCTCGCCGGGGCCGTTCGCCACCTCGAAGATCGCGGCCCGGATGGCGGTCGGATCGGCGGTGCCGGCCTTGGCCGCGGCGAGCGCCAGGAGGACCACAGCGTCATAGTTCATTTCGACCAGCGGCATGTCCGGCGCCGCGCCATATTTGGCGGTGTAGGCCTGGATGAAATAGTCGAGCCCCGGTCCCGGTATGGCCGAGCCGCTCATCCCGATCGAGCCGTCGAACGGCTCCCAGCCGAGCTTCTCATAGAGCGACGGGGTTTCCTGGTCCTCGTCGAAATAGAACTTCTTGACCAGGCCGTATTCGAGGCCTTCCTTCATGAACACGTCCGACTGCCCCTCTCCATAAGCGGCGGCAACGACCGTGTCATGCCCGTCGGCGGTGCAGGTCTTCAACTCCGACAGATAGCTCGCCGCGGTGGCGTCCGGTATGCCGGCCGACAGCACGCTGCCATCCGGCACCAGCTTGAGGAACGCCTCCTTGAACGACGCCTCCGCCGACTGACCATAGGCATTGTTGACGAACATCACGCAGACGCGCTTGACGCCGTCGGACGCCGCCATCTTGGCGATCGGCGCCATCATGGTCTCGATCGAGGAGCGGGCGCGGAAGAAGAAGCCGGCATGATCCTTCTGGTCGAGCGTGTGCACCGGGGAGACGCACACCGTGCCGAACATGGGAATCTTCTGCGGCACCGCCACGCCCTGCTTCACCGCCAGGCAGCCGCTGCTGCCGACGGTCACCGCCAGCGCCTGGACGCCCTCGACGGTGACGAGGCGTTGCGCCTCGGACAAGGCCTGCTGCGGATTCGACGAGGCTTCGCCGAACATCAGGGCGACCGGCTTGCCGCCGACGCCGCCGGCGGCATTGATATCGGCGATCGCCAGCTCGCCGACATTCTTCGAAGGCTGTCCATAGATGCCGGCCTGACCGACGAAATCGCCGATCATTCCGATCTTCAGCGGCTCTTCGGCATGAGCGAGGCTCGCCGCCGCCAGCGCCAGTGGCGCCGCAAAGGCCGCGAGCATCCCGCGCATGGTGTAGTGTCGAAGTCCGGTAGGCTTGTGGTTGTTCATTCGAGTCTCCTCCCTGTTATCATCGTTATCATTGGAAAAGTGTGTCATGGACCTCGGGCGGCCCGTCATGCCGGGGTTGCCTCCAGCACCTTGAAGAGATGCGTCGCGACGGCGACCGTCTCGCCTTTCTGGTTGGTGGCGACGACATTGGCATAGCCGCGCGCGCGTTCCTCATCGAACCGCTCGATCACATAGGTGACGCGCACGGTGTCGCCGATGAAGACCGGCCCGGTATGGCGGACGCGGTCGAGGCCCAGCGAGGGCAGAACCGCGTCGACCTTCGCCGCCGCCAGCGCCGCGGCCGACATCATGAAGCCGACGATCAGCGCGCCTTGCGCGATGCGGCGGCCATAGGGCGTGGTCTTGCAATATTCCTCGTCGACATGCAGCGGATCGAATTCGCCCAGCACGCCGGCCAGCAGATAGATGTCCGATTCCGCCACCGTCTTGCTGAAGGTGGCGGCGATCCCGACCATCCGGTCGGGCGCCAGTCTGTGCGGGCTCGTCTCGGCCATCACCGGATCCTTTCATCGCGCCAGCGGCGCGCCTTGTATTCGCTGCGCTGGACCTCGGAGACGATCTCGACGGCGAAGCTGATGCCCATCTTCTCGCGCAGCAGAACGCCGATGCGTTTCACGAAGTCGTCACGGCCCTCGAGCGAGACTGACGATTTCGGCATGATGTCGATCCGGGCGATATCGGACATGTCCGCCGCCGAGCGCAGGACGACCTGGTATTCGTCGACCTCGGGGATGGTGAACATGAGATCGTCGACCGCCTGCGGGTAGAGGTTGATGCCCTTGACCTTCTTGACATCGTCGGTGCGCGCCACCGAGGCCACCTCTATGCCTGAGAACGCCCGGAAGCTGCTGCCCTTTCGGGGGCGGCGGAATATGGCGCCGTCGCGCAGCCGGTTCCTGACGACCGGATTGTCGAAGTGATAGAGGCTGGTGACGACGAGCTCGCCGAACTCTCCGTCCTGGACCGGAAGCCCGGTCGTCGTGTCCAGCATTTCGAGATAGACGAAGGGATCGAGATTGAGCAGCACACCCGCCCGGTCCTCGCCGACGCCCTCCTCCGCCGTGAACATGAAGTCGCCGCGCATCTGCGTGCAGCCGAAACGGTCAGCGGCGCGCGCACCCCACTGCTCCTCCAGCCGTTTCAGGAAGGAGAAGCCCACCCCTTCGAGGCCGGTGAGGAGCACCTCGATGCCGGCGTCCTTGGGATTTGCGCTGAGGGCGGCGAGATGGCCGAAATAGGAGGTGCTGCCATAAAGCGCCCGCGGGCGGAATCTCTCGATGAGATCGAGCTTCTGGCGGGCGTCGTAATTGCCCGCCGGCATGACGGTGAGGCCATGGGCGATGGCGCCCTGATATTCGATGCGCCCGCCGCCGAGCATCGTGATCGGCAAAGTGAGGAACGTCCGGTCGCCGGGCGTCATGCCGGCCCAGTGGAAATAGAAGCCGTAAATGTGCTCCATGACGCGCAATTCGCGCTCGGTCTGGGCATGGATCTCGACACCCTGGCCGCTGGTTCCGCTGGTCGTGTAGAGATCGAGCCGCTGCTTCAGCGACAAAGGGTGGGCCAGCCTGGAGCCGAAGGGTGGATAGGCCTTCTGGTCGGCGACGAAATCGCCCTTCTCCACCAGCGGTATGGCGGCCGCGAAATCGGCGAAGGACTTGATCGCGTCGAGCTTGACGCCGGCCTCCTGCCATTTGCTCCGGTAGAAGTCGTTGGTGCTCCAGATATGCCGCAGCATCGCCAGGAGCTTCGTCAGCTGGATGCTCTCGACCGCCTCGCGGTCGATCAGCTCGACGGACGGATCAAAAATGCGCTTGTCGGCCATGACGGTCGTCTTCCGGCGATGTCAGCGGCTGTAGTCGAAGACGCGCTCGGCGTTCTTCCACAGCAGGTTGTCGCGCGCATCGTCGCGCAGATTGAGCTGGGCGAGCTGGTCCAGGGCCTCTCTGTGCTTGACCAGCGGGAAGTCTGACCCCCACAGCACCTTGTGTTTGCCCCACGAGTTGATGAACTTCACCATTTCCGGCTTCCAGTATTTGGGCGCATAGGCCGAGGTGCCGAGATAGACATTGGGATGCTTGGACGCGAGCGCGATCGCCTCCTCGACCCAGGGCCATCCGGTATGCGTGCACACGACGGTGAGCTCGGGGAAATAGAGGGCGATCTTGTCCAGCCGCGCCGGCCGGCCGTTCTCGATGGGCATGAAGTCGAGCGTGTGTCCCATGGAGAACACCGCCGGCACCTTCAGCTCGACGCATTTCGCGTAATAGGGGAAATAGAAGGCGTGATCGGGTCCGAGATCGAAGCCATGCGGATGGACATGCAGTCCGACGAACTTGTAGTCGCGCACCGATTTCTCGAACTGCCGCACACCGTCGAGCGCGTCGAACGGGTTGACGCCGTAGAGGCCCGACACGCGGTCGGGAACCTGGCTCGCGACCGCATGCACTTCTTCCGGCGTCACGCGCAGGAACGGCCGCTGCTGGCGGAAGCTCCAGCCGTAGAAGGCCGCGACATGCACGCGGCCCAGGCCGACCTCGTCGGCATAGGCGCGAAACTCATCGACCGTATAGCCACGCAGAGACTCGAGGCGCCCGACATTGTCGAACACCTTGCTCTCTTCCACATCATCGATGAAATGATGCTTGATCGATTCGGGCGTGAACAAGTGTCCGAGGATGTCTATTGGGCGTCCCATGCAGTGACCTTGGTCTTTCTTTTCGGATGACGACTGCGCGGCAAGCTATGGGGCACCTCTGCGAGGGTCAAATGACTATAATTTGGATGGCCATAAGATGATTTCATCGAAGGCCGCAGCAGCGCCGAGGGCAAGCAGACGGTGGCTCGCTGCGGCTTGCGGTTGAGACCGAAGCCGCTAATGTTCTCGACATAGATCGGGACACAATGGTCAACCCTCCTCACGTGATCGTCATCGGCGCCGGGTCGCTCGGCCTGTGCACGGCGCTCAGCCTGGCCGAGCACGGCGCCAAGGTGACCGTCCTCGAGGCGAAAGCGATCGCGTCGGGCTCGACCGGCCGATCGGTGGGCGTTGTCGGCACGCAGTTCACCGATCCCGAGGACATTCTTCTGCGCCGCCATGCCATGGCGCATTTTGCCCGCTGGGAGGCGGCCGGCCTGCGCTTCAATCATATCGGCTATCTGCGCCTCGCCCGGACGGAGGCGCAGATGGCGCTCTTCCGCGAATCGGTGCGGCTGCAGGCGGAAGCTGGATTTCGCGCCAGGCTCTATCCGGCGGACGAGCTCCGCCAACTGGTCCCGCATATGGACGCGACGGGCCTTGCCGGCGGCATCTTTGGGCCGGACAACGGCTTCCTGGATCCGCATGAGCTCTGCGTGTTCCTCAGCCGGAGACTGAAAGACCTGGGCGGCGAGTTGCATCAATATTGCTCCGTCGATGGCGTGACGCGAGAAGCCGGCGGCTACCGGCTCGAAACCACGAAGGGCGGGTTTTGCGGCGACGCCATCGTGAACGCCGCCGGCGCCTGGGCGCCACAGGTCGCCTTGATGCTCGGCCAGGCATTGCATCTGCGCCCTGAGCGGCATGAAGCGGTCCTCGTCCTGCTCGACCGTCCTCTCGACTACACCATGCCCATGGTCATGGACCTGGTGAATGGCGAAGGGACCGGCTTGAATTTCCGCCATGAGAAAGCGGGCGAGCTCATCGCCGAAATCCACAAGGTCGGTGCGACGCAGCCCGAGGATCCGGACGCCTACAACGAGCAGTGCGAGGAAGCCTCGAAGGTCCATCTCGCCGAGCTCTTGCTGGAGCGCTTGCCTTTGCTCTCCGGCGCCAGGCTGGGACGCGGCTGGGCCGGCCTCTATCCGGTGACCGCCGATCATCGGCCTTTCGTCGGCCCGATCGACACCGACGAGCCCGGCCTCGTCACCGCCGCGGGCGCCGGCGGCTATGGCATCCAGCTGGCGCCGGTCATCGGCCAGATGGCCGCGGACTGGGCCTTGTTTGGCGCGCCAATCTCGACGCCCGGCTTGGAGACACTCGCCCCCTCGGTGGCCCGCAATGCAGCATCATGAGCGAAGGAAGAGTCCATGAATATCCGTCCGTGTCCGCGCCGCGTCTTTCTCTCGGGCCTGATCATGCTAATGCTCCTGGCGGCTCCCGCGCTGCGCGCTTCGGCCGAAGGCCTGCTCGATCGGACACCGCGCATAGCCGTGGTGTCGGCCTTCGAGCCGGAATGGACGATGCTCAGGAGCGAGCTCCAGGATGCGGCCGAACATGAGATCAATGGCCGCAGTTTCGTCACCGGCAAGCTCGCCGGCAAGGACGTCGTCCTGTTCCTGAGCGGCGTCAGCATGGTCAATGCGGCCATGAACACCCAGATCGCCCTCGACCGTTTCTCGCTCACCGCGATCGTCTTTTCCGGGATCGCCGGCGGTGTCGATCCCTCCCTCCATATTGGCGATGTGGTCATCGCCGATCGCTGGGGCCAGTATCTGGAGGCGGTGTTCGCGCGCGAGACGCCGGCGGGCTTCGCCATCCCGCCCTGGATGGAGAAGGACGACTTCGCCGGCCACGGCATGATCATCCCGCGCGCGCTCGAGGTGACGGCGAAGGACAAGCCCTCCGAGCGCCGTTTCTGGTTCGCGAGCGATCCTGGCCTCATCGCCATCGCCCGCACGGTCGCGGCCGGGCTCGATCTCGCGTATTGCGCCGAGGACAAGACGTGCTTGCGCAACAAGCCGAAGGTCATCGTCGGCGGGAACGGCGTGTCGGGCCAGGCCTTCGTCGACAATGCCGGTTTTCGCGAATATGTGTGGGCGACCTTCCGGGCGCAGGTGCTCGATATGGAAAGCGCCGCCGTCGCCCATGTCGCCTATGCCAATGGCGTGCCCTTCCTCGCGGTGCGCAGCCTGTCCGACCTCGCCGGCGGCGATGGCGGCGCCAATGAGATGATGACCTTCATGGCCCTGGCGTCGAGAAATTCAGCCACGGTCGTCAAGGCTATTCTGGGCGAGATGCCCTGATATGCCTCACAATTGAAGTATCACCTCATGGCGCGAACTGCACGGACATCCGGCCGAGGCGGCCGTAGTCCACGGACACGTGATCGCCGGGCGTGATCTCGAGCGGCACGAGACAGGTGCCGGTCGTCACGACCTGGCGCGCGGCCAGCGTCATGCCATGCTGCGACAGCTCGTTGGCGAGCCAGACCAAGGCGGTGCGCGGATCGCCCAGGACGTTGGCACCGATGCCGTCGCGCGCGATATGCGTGCCGACGCGGCCGCTGACCCGGTGGCTTGCCAGATCGAGGCTGCGCCATTCGCGCGGCGCCTTGGGCCCGAGCACGAATTGATGGCCGCAGGCATTGTCGGCGATCAATTGCGCCGCGCCCACCAGCGTGAAGTCCGTATAGCGCGAATCGGGGATCTCGATCGCCAGATGGAGGTCCGCCACCGCCGCGAGCACCTCGTCCTGGCCATAGGCCGCCGCGCGCGGCGCAAGGTCACGCGCCATCCGGAATGCGAATTCGGCTTCGGCGACGCGCATGTGGTTCGCGCCGAAGGACAAAGTGGTGCCGTCGGGATGAACCATCTCCGCGAGCAGCCGCCCGGCGAGCGGGCCGTCGACGGCGATATGCCGCTGGCCGGCGGGGCTGGTGGCGGCGATCTTCCAGCCGGAGAGCGGCCGGCCGCTCAGGCGGGCGAGATGCGATTGGATCAGATAGCCTTCGGCGCGCGTCGCGGGCCGCAGGGCCTGCGGCAACGCTTCGAGCGTCGTGCCGTCCCGCCAATGCCGGATCAACAGGTCCGACGCTTCTTTTGCCCGAGCCGGTTCCAGATCGGCCTCCTCTGAAAAATGCGCCAATGCGGCTTGCCGACGACGACACCCGCCCGGCGCAACATCCTCGGCCAACGCCGCGAGGGTACTATTCTTGCATAGAACGCAATAATAAATAAGCTGTCTCTTTTACCGGAGTTGCGCTCATGGATGGTCCTGCCGGCCTGGATCTGATCGCTTCCT
>JBFWNN010000068.1:0-27077 GCA_050251035.1 Parvibaculaceae bacterium | reverse complement strand
TCCACGGCGTTCCTTCATTCCATCCCCAAAAAGGGTTTATTTTTCAGCACTTCCATGCAGATGCGATTGAGTCCGGCACCCGCCACGGCTAGATTGCGCGCATGAGCACATGCAAGATCATCCGCCGCGGCCACCGCGAGGGTTTCCACGGCAAGCAGGGGCTGGATTACTTCTCCGGCATATCGGCCGAGTCGGCCGGAACGAAAGCCATCTGCATGCATCTCCTGGAGATGCCGCCCGGCGCCGAGGCCAAGCCGCATTTCCATGAAGCGCATGAGACCGCGATCTACATGCTCGAAGGCGCCGCCGAGTTCCGCCACGGCGCCCGTCTCGAGCATCACGACCGGGTGGAGGCGGGCGACTTCATCTATATTCCCGCCGGCGTCCCACATCAGCCCTTCAACCCAACGGCCGCGGTCGCGAAAGCGCTCGTCGCGCGCACCGATCCGAATGAGCAAGAGAGCGTCGTCCTGTTGACGTAAGCCCGACGCTCAGCCGCTACTGGTCGTCCTGCGGCTGGGGCGCGTCGGGCTTGGCCGCATCGCCCTTGGCAATCCGCGCCGGATTGCCGATCATCGTGACGCCGGGCGGCACCGAACGCAAAACGACGGCGCCGGCGCCGATGGTCGTCCCGGCGCCGACCACGATCGACGGCGCGAGGACGGCGCCGGTGCCGATCATGACGCCCTTTTCGATGCGGCAATGCGAGGCGATCGAGACGCCCGGACCGACGGTCACGAACTCTTCCAGCACCGTGTGATGGCCGATCGAAGCCTGGCGGTTGATGAGGACGAACCGGTCGAGCTCGGCGGCGGCGCCGACCGTGCTGTTGGCGCCGACCGACACGCCTCTTTCGACAAAAGCCGACGGCGCCACATGGGCGAGCGGATCGATCACGCGCGGGAAATCCCGGAAGCCTCTCACCTCGGCCCAATCCACCGCCTCGCGCCGCCGCTCGGGATTGACCAGGGCAAAAACCGCCGGCAGCGTGGTCAGCAGGTCGGAGACTTCCTCCTTGCGCAGGATGGTATGGAAGCCGCGCATGCTCCAATTGCCGGAGTACATCAGGATGCCGGCCGTGACAGCCCAGTCGAGCCGCGCCAGAATCTCCAGGACCTCGGCGGCATAGGAGCTGTTCAGTCCGCACAGCACGACTTCATTCGACAAACGCGCCATCGCTATCCGCTTCATGGTCTTGCCGTTGAAAAAGCTACCGTCCGAAGCGAGCTTCCACAAGCAAAGACTCTTGCGAGCCTGCCCATTTGCGGGTCTTATCGGGTCATGCAGGAGCCCAGGGAAGATCGTTCACACAGCGTCGGCGGAAGCGCAAGCCTGGCGCAAAGGTTCTTCGACACGCTCATCGCCCTGGACTTCGCACCCGCCCAGTCGCTTGCGGCTTTCCAGGACAATGTGCTGCGCGATCTCATCACCCATGTCGCGGCACAGAGCGCCTTCTACCGTAGGCGCCTGGAGCCGGTCATCGATGCGCAGGGCACGGCGGATCTCACCTTCTGGCACAAGGTCCCCATTCTCACGGCGAAGGATGTCGCCGTCCACTTCGACGAGCTGCGCGCGCAGAGCATCCCAAAGGAGCACGGACGGATCTTCCGCTATCAGAGCTCAGGCACGACCGGCCGCGCCTTGGACTACTATCGCAGCCAGCTCGACGAGCTCGCCACCAGCTGTAGCCAGTATCGCCATTTTCGAGCCATGGGTGTGAACTGGAGCAAAGACCTGGCGCTCATCCGCGCTTTCGATTCTGCCTTGGCGCGCTTTCGCAAGACCCGGCCGGAAGGTTCGCGCCAGACATGGGGACCGAGCTGGATCGCACCCGACCGGCTCGGCGCGCTCCATCGGCTCAGCGTCTTTGCCCCGCTCGAGGAGCAGACCGCATGGCTCACAAACCTCGGCGAGATCTACCTTAATACTTTCCCGTCCAACGCCCTGGCGCTGGCCCGGCATATCACGAAGACCGGGGCGCCAAGGCCGAAGCTTCTCGCCGTCCTCACTGCCGGTGAGCCCATGACGCTCGATGTGCGGCATGAAGTGGAAGCGGGACTCGGCTGCCCGTGCTTCGACATGATCTCCAATGCCGAGCTCGGCATCATGGCTTGCGAATGCCCCGCCCGGCAAGGCTACCACTTGCAGAGCGAGCTGGCCCGCATCGAGCTTCTCGACGCGCACAACCGTCCGGTCGGACCAGGGCAGTGGGGGCGTGTCGTCGCAACACCGCTCTACAATTTTGCCATGCCGCTCATCAGATACGACACCGGCGACCGGGCAAAGCTCAAGGAGGCCTGCAGCTGCGGCCGCCAGCATCCTCTGATCGATCCGCTCTATGGACGGCCATCGAACCTGCTGTATCTCGGGCCATCCGACTGGACCCGGCCCGAGCTGTCGAGCGCGGAAATGGACAAGCACCTTCCCGGCTGCCGCTGGCAGCTCGTTCAGACATCGCCGGGACAGGTCGAACTACGCTACATGCGCTTCCCGGCAAACGAGTCCATCCATGCAGAAGATGCCGAGCGTTATGTCGCATCCAGGATCGATGCCGGGATAGCCATCACCCATCGCGAGGTTGCCGCCTTGGGACGGAATGCCGGCGGCAAGTTCCCCGCTTTTGTCAGCCGAGTGAACGAAGCGATCGCCGCCGACTAATCACGGTTTGTCTGACGGCGGGGGCAGGGGCACCTCCTTGCAGATCGCATCCGCGGTCCGCGGGCAATCGAACCCATCATCATCGCCGATGCCGCCATCACCGACCTGGCGCAGGAGGTTGAAGAGATGCGGCGGGTCGTCCTCGCGGTGGCGCGCCATCAGGCTCTTATCGTCGCCGCCGAAATAGATGCGGATGCCGCCCATGATCGAGGTGTAGTCGTCCGAGCCGATCATGGCGTCGGCGAAGAGCGAGACCGGGAAACCCAGCCCCGGCTGGAACTCGAAGCCCAGCGCGCCGGCGTCGACATCGAGGAAGCGGCGATAGCCGCCCGAGATCTTGAAGTCCTCGGTGATGTAGAAGGCGGCCTCGATATTGGCGATGACGTCATCATTCAAACCTTCGGCATCCTCGAGCCCGGCGAAGGCACTCAGAGTAACATTGCCGAAATAGAACTCGGCCTCGGGGCCGATGCGGAAAATATCGAAGCCGTCGAGATCGATATACTGCGCGTGAATCCCCAAGAGATAGCTCTGGGGATCGCGAATGAAGAAATGGCCGCCGACACCCCAGAAATCCGTGCCGTCGAGGTCACCCGCGCCGGCATCGATCTGGACACCGAAGAGGCAGCCCAAAGGCAGGCTCAGCGTGCCCACGCCATGGAACCGGCCGCCTTCATCCAGATCCTCGATATAGCCGCCCGCCCCTTCGAGCTTGCCGTTCACGCCAGAGACGGCTGGCACGCAGCCGGGCTGCTCGATGTCCGCGGCGAGCGCCGTCGAGCCGAGCAGGCCCGCGGCCATGGTGCCGGTGATGAGAATGCCCGTATGCGCCAAATATCTCATGGAAGTCCCCGTCTTGCGCCCGCCCAAATTGTCCCTAAGGCACAATACACCTCCCTTGTCATAAAACAATGTAACCAGCCCCGCTCGCTCACAATTCCGCCAAGGTGTGGCCGTTTGGTCACTCAGACGCGACGGTAAAGTTCCCGGCTTGCCAAGCCCCTTCATCACGAAATGTAACACTATATAATCATTAGGTAAATTTCCGGGAACCGGCCATGCCTCCAGGACGTTTGGGATACCAGCAACTCACCAAAGAGGACCTCGTCATGAAAAAATGGATCATTTCCGCAGGCGCCATCGCGCTGGCCTTTGCCCTGGCCGCCGCCAGTCCGGCCTCGGCCCGGAGCGGCGTCAAGATCGGCTCGCTCAACTGCGTCATCGAGGGTGGTGTCGGACTGATCCTCGGGTCCTCCAAGGAGATGGTCTGCCGCTTTCGCGGATCAGGCCGGTCCGAGCGCTATGTCGGCCGCATTTCCCGCCTCGGCATCGATATCGGCGTCACCAAGAAGGCCTATATGACTTGGGCGGTCTTCGCGCCGGGCAAGGTGAGCCGCGGCGCCCTCGCCGGCACCTATGGCGGGGCTTCGGCCGAGGCCACGATCGGCGTCGGCCTCGGCGCCAATGTGCTGGTCGGCGGTTTCAAGAAGACGATCGCGCTTCAGCCGCTGAGCGTCCAGGGCCAGCAGGGCCTCAATATCGCCGCCGGCATCGCCGGCCTCAGGCTGCGATACGTCGGCCGCCGATAATCCCGACCTCACGCTGTCGTCATTTTACGCATGGAGCTTTTTTCCGGCTCCATGCGTATAATCATGGCTGATCTCTGACGGGAGGCGACAACGTGCGTGCATCTGCAATCCGGATAGGCCTTTCTCTCTTGTTCGTCTGGCTCTTCGCGGCGGCCGCACAGGCCGGGTGCAAAAGTCCGGCGGCTCCCTCCGTCGACTGGTCCAATTGCAACAAGCAGCTCCTGCAGCTCGACGGCAACGACCTCACGGGCGCCAATCTGCAAGGCGCCTTTTTGTCCGGCACCAGCCTGGCCTCGGCCAAGCTCGCCAACGCCAATCTCCAGATGAGCGAGCTCGTCCGCACCTTGTTCAAGGAGGCCGATCTCTCCGGCGCCAATCTGGAGAAGAGCCTGTCCAGCCGGGCCGACTTCACCGGCGCCATCCTCAAGGGCGCACGTCTCGTGAAAGCCGAATTCCTGCGGGTGAGCTTCGACGGCGCCGACCTCACCGGCGCCGATCTTTCGGATGGCGAATTCCCGCGCATCAGCTTCCTCAAGGCCAATCTCTCCGGCGCCAATCTCGCAGGCGCCATGCTGCAGCGCGCCGCGTTCGGCGAGGCCAACCTGGCGGGCGCCTCGTTCAAGCGCGCCTATCTCTATTGGGCGCGCCTCGAAGGGGTAGACCTCAGCCAGGCGATCGATCTGACCCAGGCGCAGATCGACATGGCCTGCGGCAACGCCCAGACCAAGCTGCCGGCCGGACTCACCATGCCGGCGCAATGGCCCTGCGCCGACGACTGAGACGGGCCTCGACTACAGGAGGCCATGCGCCTTGGCATGGGCGTTGAGCGACAGCTGCGGCCTTGCGCCGACATGCGAGATCACTTCCGCTGCCGCGAGCGCGCCCAGCCTCGCGCAATGCGCCAGGGGCAGATCGCGGGTGAAGCCATAGAGGAACCCCGAGGCGAAGAGATCGCCGGCCCCCGTCGCATCCACCACCTGCGCAACGGGATGCGCCTCGACGACATGCACCTCGGCGCCCTTGACGATGACGCAGCCCGCTTCCGAACGGGTGAGCGCCGCGATCGCGCAGTCCTGGCGCGCCTTCTGCATCGCCGTGTCGAAATCCTCGACCTGATACAGCGACTTGATCTCCTTCTCATTGGCGAAAAGGATATCGATGTCGCTCCTGATCAGCTCGAGGAAGCTGTCGCGGTGACGGTCGACGCAGAAGGAGTCGGACAAGGTGATGGAGACGAGCCGGCCGGCCTCGCGCGCGATGCGCGCCGCCTTCTTGAAGGCCTCCTTGGCGAGCGGCGGATCCCAGAGATAACCTTCGAGATAGGTCACCTTGGCCTGGGCGACGACGGCCGCGTCGATGTCGCCAGGGGCGAGATGGACGCAGGCGCCGAGAAAGGTGTTCATGGTGCGCTCGCCGTCGGGCGTGATCAGGATGAGAGAGCTCGCGGTGGACGGCCCCGAGGTCGCATGCGGGGTGGCGAAATGCACGCCCGAGGACTGGGTGTCGTGGGTGAAGACCTTGCCCAGCTGGTCGGCCTTCACCTTGCCGATGAAGGCGACCTTGCCGCCGAAGGAGGCGACGCCGACGGCGGTGTTGGCGCCCGAGCCGCCGGAAATCTGGGTGGACGGTCCCATGTCCTCGAACAGCTCGGCGGATTCCTTCTCGGAAACGAGACGCATCATGCCCTTGGTGACATCGTGGCGGGCGAGGAAGTCCTCCTCCACGCGGGAGAACACATCGACGATGGCATTGCCGATGGTGAGGACGTCGAAATCCGGCTTGGTCATGATTTCCTATGAGGGAATGGACGGGAAGCCCGAGCCCCTACAGGATCGGCCCGGCCCCCGCAAGACGGCGCCGCATGCTTCACGCCTCGGGTGTCTTTGGTGCCGGCGGGCGTTCCGCGGCTTCAGGCGCGGCCGGCGCCTTGGCCTTGCCACCAAACCAGCGATGGGTGACTTCGCGGCCGCTCTGGGCGAGGACATAAAGGCCCGGAATGACGAAAATGCCGAGCAGGCTCGCGGCCAGCATGCCGCCGAAGACGGCGGTGCCCACCGCGCGTTGGGTCGCGGCACCCGCGCCGGAGGCGATCACCAGCGGCACGAGGCCGAGGATGAAGGCGAAGGACGTCATCATCACGGCCCGGAATCGCAGATTGGCGCCTTCGATGGCCGCTTCGGCGATGCCGACGCCCTTGCGGCGCTGCTCCATGGCGAATTCGACGATCAGAATCGCATTCTTGGCGGCGAGCGCGATCAGAACGACGATGCCGATCTGCGCATAGACATTGTTGTCGAGACCGGCGACTTTCAACGCCAGCATGGCGCCGAGGAGACCCGCCGCGACCGAGATGATCACCGCCAGCGGCACAGTCCAGCTTTCATAAAGCGCCACGAGGAAGAGATAGGCGAAGAGCACGGCGAGCATCAGGATGCCGGCCGTCTTGCCGCCGGCCTCCTTCTCCTGCAGCGCGGTGCCCGTCCATTCATAACCATAGCCGATCGGCAGCGTCGCCTGAGCCACCGCTTCCATTGCGGCGATGGCCTCGCCCGAGGAGTTGCCGGGCGACGGCGCGCCATTGATCGTGACGGAGCGCAGGTTGTTGTATCGGCTCATGCCGGCGGGCGCGAAGGAGAGCTCGACATCGGCAAGTGCCCTGAGCGACACGAGCTCGCCCGAGGAGCTACGTACCCTGACCAGATAGATGTCGTCGGGCGTCATGCGGCTCGCCGCGTCGGCCTGCACCTTCACCTGCCAGGTGCGCCCGAACAGGTTGAAGTCGTTCACATAGGTGCCGCCAAGCGCGACCTGCAGTGCATTGTAGATGTCGGAGATGGCGACGCCAAGTGTCTGGGCGCGCTCGCGGTCGACTTTGACGGTCAGTTGCGGCGTCGCGGCGCTGAAGGTGGTGAAGACACCGGCGAGCCGCGGATCCTGATTGGCGGCGATGCTCAAGCCCCGCGCCACGGCGGCGATGTCGGCGGGTGGTGCCCCGGTATTGCTCTGCAGTTGGAACTCGAAACCGGACCCGGTGCCGAGGCCCTGGATCGGCGGCGGATTGAACGGGAAGATGCTGGCGGCGGCGATCGACTGCAGGTCGCGGCGCAATTCCGCGATGGCCGCGAAAGCCGTCATATCGGGTGCCTTGCGCTCCTCGAAGGGCTTCAGCAGCACGACGAAGAAAGCCTTGTTGGGCAGCGCCAGGCCGTCGAGGATGCTGTAGCCCGACACGGTGAAATAGGCTTCCGCCCAGGGCTTCTTGGCGATCAGTTCCTCGACGCGCTTGACGACCGCGGCGGTGCGTTCGGTCGAGGCGGAATCCGGCAGCTGGATCTCGCCCATGAAGGCGCCCTGGTCCTCATCGGGCAGGAAGCCGGTCGGGATCGTCTTGGCGAGCCAGCCGGCGCCGCCGGCAAAGACGCCGACCAGCAGAAGCGCCAGGATGGCGCGGCGCGCCAATGGCCTGACCAGCGCCACATAGCCGCCTTTGGCGCCCTCGACGCCGCGGTTGAACAGCTTGAAGACGCCGCGCGGGGGGCCGCGATGCTTGAGAAGGAGCGAACAGAGAGCCGGCGAGAGCGTCAGCGCGTTGATGGCCGAAATCACCATCGACACCGAAACGGCGACGGCGAATTGCAGATAGAGCTGGCCGGTGATGCCGGGAATGAAGGCGGTCGGCACAAAGACCGAGAGCAGCACCAGAGTGATGGCGATGATCGGTCCGGTGATCTGGCCCATCGCCTTCTCGGTCGCCTCGGCGGGGGTGAGCTCGGGATGCGCCTCGAGCACATGCTCGACATTCTCAACCACGACGATCGCATCGTCGACGACGATGCCGATGGCGAGCACCAGCGCCAGCAGCGAAATGGTGTTGAGCGAGAAGCCCATGGCCAGGAGCACCGCCATGGTGCCGATGAGGGCGACCGGCACGGCGATGATCGGAATGAGGGTGGCGCGGAAATTGCCGAGAAAGACCAGAACGACCAGCGCCACCAGCACGAAGGCTTCGATCAGCGTGTGCATCACGCTCTCCATCATCTTCTCGACGAAGACGGTGGAGTCATAGGCGACGGCATAGTCGACATCATCGGGAAAATCCGCCTTCATCGCATCGAGCGTCTTGCGGACATTCTCGGCGGTCGCCAACGCATTGGCGCCCGGCGCCTGATAGATGGCGATACCGGCGGTCGCGCCGCCATTGAAGCGCGCATCGGAATCGAGCGTCTTGGCGCCAAGCTCGACACGCGCCACATCCTTGACGCGCACCAGGCCGCCGCTTTCGGTGGCACGAATGACGATGTTCTCGAATTCGGATGGGTCGCTGAGCCGGCCCTTGGCATTGAGATTGATCTGCAGCGCCGTGTCCTTGACGAGGGGCGCCGCGCCGATGCGGCCGACGGCGGCCTGCACATTCTGCTGCTGGATCGCCGTCACCACGTCGGCGGAGGTAAGCCCCAGGCTGGCCAGGCGGTCCATGTCGAGCCAGATGCGCATCGAATAGTCCTTGGCGCCGAACAGCATAACCTCGCCGACACCCGGCACGCGGGCCAGACGATCGAGAATATTGATGGTCACGTAGTTCGACAGGAACAGCCCGTCGCGCGAGCCCTTGGGCGAATAGAAGCTCATCACCTGCAGCATCGCCGATGACTTCTTCTTCACCACGATGCCGTTGCGCTGCACTTCCGCCGGCAGTTGCGAGAGCACCTGATTGACGCGGTTTGACACGTTGACGGCATTGAGATCGGGATCGGAGCCGACTTCGAAGCTGACGCTCAGGCCGTAGGTGCCGTCGGCGCCCGAGGTCGACTTCATATAGATCATCTTGTCGACGCCATTGACGGCGGGTTCGATGGTCTGGGCGACGGAGGCCTCGACAGCCGCGGCATCGGCGCCCGGATAGACGCCGGACACCTGCACCTGCGGCGGCACGATGTCGGGGAACTGCGCGACGGGCAACGCGTAATAGGCGATGAGCCCAGCAATGGTGATGACGATCGAAATGACAAAGGCCAGGCGCGGCCTGTGAATGAAGACCGAGGAGATCATCGCCCGCTCCTAGTTGGAGGCTTCGGCGCGTTGCGGGGCGACGTCCATGCCGGCCCGTACCCGCTGCAAACCCTCGACGATGACGAGATCGCCCTCCTTCAACCCTTCCGTGATCGCGATCCGCCCGTCCCGCTGCGGGCCGGTCTTGACCCGACGCTGCTCGACCTTGTTGGCGGTATCGACGACGAAGACATAAGCGCCCGCCTGATCGGCGGCCAGCGCCGCCTGCGGCACGGTGACCGACGGCGCCTCCTGCGCGCGCTCGAGGACGACGCGGATCGTCTGCCCGTCGGTGAGAACATGATCCGGATTGGGGAACACCGCCCGTATGAGCTGGCTGTCGGTCTTCTGGTCGACCACCACGTCGATGAAATCGAGCTTGCCCGGCTTGTCATAAAAGCTGCCATCGGCGAGCCGCAATCTGACATTCACCTCGCCACCGCCGCTTTTCCTGTATTCGAGGATTTCGCGCTGGGTGACGTTGAAGAGCGCCCTCACCTCGTCGTCGCGAACGATCGTCGCCAGCACGCCCGAGGACGGATCGACCAGATTGCCCGCGGTGAAACTGGTCCGCCCGATGCGGCCGGGAATCGGCGCTTTGATCGTCGTGTAGGAGAGCTGTATCTCGGCCTCACGCAGCGCGGCCTCCATCTGGAGCACCGAGGCTTGCGCCTTGGACGCATCCGCCCGGCGCTGATCGACCTGCGACTGGGGCATGGTCTTCGACTTGAGCAGGTCCAGGCCGCGCTGTAGGTTGAGCTCGGCGTTCTGCGCATCCGCCTGGGCGGAAGCGAGTTGCGCCTTGCGCTGGTCGATCGTCGCCTGGAACGGATCGGGCTCGATTTCGAACAAGGTCTGGCCGGCCTTGACGTCGTCGCCGTCCTTGAAGTCGACCTGCTTCAGAAAGCCGGTGATCCGGGCGCGCAATTCCACTTTCTCGATCGCCTCGATGCGGCCGACGAAATCCACCCGCTGGGCGATCACCTGCATCTCAGCCGGCTCGACGACGACGGCGGGCGGTGGCGCCGCCTGCTGCTGGGCATGTGCCGCCCCGATGAAGAGACCCGATGCCAGGAGCAGACCGCTTGCCAGATTTCTCAATTCCCGCCTCGCTTCCTATCGCCTTCAGACCACGACCGCCGCCCGGCTGTGGCGATTCGAGGCTAGGCGATTAAGCCGTCGCACGCAACTTAAGGGTTTCGCGACATATCAGCGGCCCTTCAAACCGGAACGTCGGTCCATTATCTATGCCGCCATGATCAAAGCCGCCTTCACCGCCCTTGGCGATGTGCTCTCTCCCGATTTCCGCAGCGTCCTCTTCAAGGCGATCGGCCTTGCCGTGCTGCTCCTGATCGCCGTCGTCACCGGTGCCGTGCTGCTGCTCGACATGCTGAAGCTCGCCCCCTGGGGCTGGGGCAATGCCGTCATCGAGGTCGCCGCCGGCCTCGGCCTCACGGTGCTCGCCTTCTTCATGATCCCGCCGGTCACGGCGATCTTCGCCGGGCTCTATCTCGACCGCATCGCGGGCCTGGTCGAGCGCAAGCACTATCCCAAGGACATGCCGGGCCGGGAGCTGCCCACGGTGAAGGCCGCCCTGCTCGGCCTGCAGTTCGGCCTTATCGTCCTCATCGTCAATCTGGCGGTTCTGCCGATGCTCCTTTTCGGCATCGGCGCCATCGCCCTCCTCATCGCCAATGCCTATCTGCTGAGCCGGGAATATTTCGAGATGGCGGCGATGCGCCACATGCCGGCCGAGGAGGCGAAGCTGCTCCGGCGCGAGAATTCGACCCAGATCTTCGCCGCAGGCCTCATCCCGGCCGTCCTCGCTCTGGTGCCGCTCGTCAACCTCACCATGCCGCTGTTCGCGACCAGCTATTTCGTCCACATCTTCAAGGGACTGAAGCGGTCTTCGGCGTGAACAGGCAGAGATCGCCGATCAGGCAGCGCAGACATTCGGGCTTCCGCGCCTTGCAGATATAGCGGCCATGCAGGATGAGCCAGTGATGGGCATGGCGCTTGTACTCCTGCGGCACCACATTCTCGAGCTTGAGCTCGACCTCGAGCGGCGTCTTGCCGGGTGCCAGGCCGGTGCGGTTGCCGACCCGGAAAATATGCGTGTCGACGGCGATGGTCGGCTCGCCAAAGGCGATGTTGAGGACGACATTGGCGGTCTTGCGGCCGACGCCCGGAAGCTCTTCGAGCAAAGCGCGCTCGCGCGGCACCGTGCCGCCATGCTTGTCGATGAGGATGCGCGAGAGCGCCATCACATTCTTGGCCTTGTTGCGGTAAAGGCCGATCGTCCGGATATGCGAGATGAGCTTCTCCTCGCCGAGCGCCAGCATCTTTTCGGGCGTGTCGGCGAGCTTGAACAGGGGACCGGTGGCGCGGTTGACGCTGACATCGGTCGCCTGGGCGGACAGAGCGACGGCGACCAGGAGCGTATAGGGGTTCAGATAGTCGAGCTCGCCCTTGGGGTGAGGATCGGCCGTCCTGAAGCGGCGAAAGATTTCCGTGACCTGATCGGGCTTGAGCCGTCTTGGCGCCATGATTCTGGGCTCCCTTGAAGCTTGGTGACCAGAGCCCAGCTTGCGCCTAAGATCAAGCCATGAGCGAAGCCCCGGACCAGACTTTCCGCGCCACCTTGCGGCCTTATCGCTCGCTCGGCCGGAAAGGCTTCATCATCCTGATGGCGGTGCTCATCGGCCTCAATTTCGCAGCCGGCACGGCCTTCTATCTGCTCGGCGCCTGGCCGGTGGCGCCTTTCCTCGGCCTCGACGTCGCCCTCGTGTGGTGGGCCTTCCGCAAGAACTACAGCGACTCGCTGAAGGAAGAGCGGATCGAGGTGACGGCGCATGAGCTGATCCTCAAGCGTTTCGATCACGCCAAGCAGCGCGAGGAGCTGCATTTCACTCGCGGCTGGGTCCAGGTCGAGCTCGAGGAGGACAAGGACCGCGACCTGATCGGGCGCCTGTTTCTGCGCTTCCGCGGCGAGCGCACCGAGATCGGCCGCTTTCTCGGCGCCCACGACCGCCGGGACGTCGCCGACCTGCTGCGCGGGGCGCTGGCAAAACCCCGTATTTAGAAGGGTTTAGCTACGGCAAGAATCGGGTGGTTTCGACGCCGGGGCTTTCCTAGATTCAGCCCATGACACACGAGATCGAAACTCTCTCCACGCCCGCCCGCGACTACGAAGTGGTGAAGCGGACGCTCGCCTTCATTCACGAGAACTGGCGCGAGCAGCCCTCGCTCGAGGCGATCGCCGAGGAGGCGCAGCTGAGCCCGACCCATCTGCAGCGGCTGTTCACCCGCTGGGCGGGCCTCTCGCCCAAGGCCTTCCTGCAGGCGGTGACGCTCGACCATGCCCGCAGCCTCCTGCGCGACTCCGCCTCGATCCTCGACACCGCCTATGAGGTCGGGCTGTCGGGGCCGGGCCGCCTGCATGACCTGTTCGTCACCCATGAAGGCATGACGCCCGGCTTCTACAAGCTGGGCGGCAAGGGCCTCACGCTGCGCTTCGGCTTCCATGACTGTCCCTTCGGCCGGGCGCTGGTCATGATCACCGACCAGGGCCTCGCCGGCCTCGCTTTCGCCGATGACGGTGAGGAGCGGGCCACGCTCACCGACATGCAGTCGCGCTGGCCGGGTGCCGCCTATATCGAGGACTGGCTCCAGACCAAGCCCTATGCCGACCGCATCTTCAAGCCGGAGAACTGGCGCAAGGACCAACCCTTACGCGTCGTCTTCATCGGCTCGGATTTCGAGATCCGCGTCTGGGAAACACTGCTGCGCATTCCTCTCGGCAAGCGCTCGACTTATTCCGACGTCGCCTCGCATATCGGCAAGCCGAAGGCCGCGCGCGCCGTCGGCGCAGCGGTCGGACGCAATCCCGTCTCCTTCGTGGTGCCGTGCCATCGCGTGCTCGGCAAGTCGGGGAGCCTGTGCGGCTATCACTGGGGCCTGACGCGCAAGCGCGCCATCCTCGGCTGGGAAGCCGGCGTCGCCGCGCGCGCCGCTTGATCAAGCGCTCAGGATGTCGATGGTCTCCGGCCGCGAATCGGCCTTGAGGCGGTAGACGATCGGAACACCGGTCTCGAGCTCGCGCTTCAGGATCTGCTCCGGTGTCAGGCCCTCGATCGCCATGATCAAAGCGCGCAGCGAATTGCCGTGCGCCGACACCAGCACGCTCTTGCCCAAGAGCACGTCCGGCTGGATGTGCACCATGTAATAGGGCAGCGCCCGGGCGAGCGTGTCCTTGAGGCTCTCCCCGCCCGGCGGCGGCACGTCATAGGAGCGCCGCCATTTGAGCACCTGCTCCTCGCCCCATTTCTTGCGCGCTTCGTCCTTGTTGAGGCCGGTCAGGTCGCCATAGTCGCGCTCGTTGAGCGCCTGATCCCTGACCGTCTTCAGGTCCGTCTGGCCGAGCTCGGCGAGCATGAGATCGAGCGTGTGCTGGGCGCGGGTCAGGACGCTGGTATAGGCGATGTCGAATTTGAGCCCCTTGCGCTTCAGGCGCTGGCCCGCCGCCTTGGCCTCGGCAACACCCTTCTCGGTGAGGCCGGGATCCTGCCAGCCGGTGAACAGATTCTTCAAATTCCACTCGCTCTGCCCGTGGCGGACGAGCACCAAGATGCGATCCATCAATCACTCCAGTCCCAATACATCGACCATCGAATAGAGGCCGGGCTTCTTGTCCTTGGCCCACAGCGCGGCGCGCACCGCGCCCCTGGCGAAGATGTCGCGGCTCGCCGCCTTGTGGGTGAGCTCGATGCGCTCGTCGGGCCCTGAGAACATGACCGTGTGCTCGCCGACCACGCTGCCGCCGCGCAAGGTGGCGAAACCGATATGGCCCTTGGGGCGCGCGCCCGTGTGGCCGTCGCGCGTGCGCACCGATGATTTGGCGAGATCGAGCGCGCGGCCCTCGGCCGCCGCCTGGCCGAGCAGCAAAGCGGTGCCGGACGGCGCGTCGATCTTGTACTTGTGATGCATCTCGAGGATCTCGATGTCGAAATCCTCGTCCAGGCTCCGGGCGACCTTGCGGACGAGGGCCGCCAGCAGATTGACCCCCAAGCTCATATTGCCCGACTTCACGATGCGGGCATGGCGGGCCGCCGCCTTGATCTTGTCGTCGCCCGCTCTGTCGATGCCGGTCGTGCCGATGACATGGACGATGCGCGCCTGCGCCGACAGTTCGGCGAGCGCCAGCGTCGCCTGGGGCACGGTGAAATCGATCAGGCCCTCGATCTTCGTGAAGAGCGGCAGAGGATCGTCGCCGATCGCCACACCCAGACGCCCGACGCCGGCCAGCTCGCCCATGTCGGCGCCGACCGAGGGCGACCCTTTCGGCTCGAGCCCCCCTGCGATCTCGAGCCCTTCCGTCTCGTGCACGATGCGGGTCAGCACCCGGCCCATGCGCCCCGAGGCGCCGGCGATGGCGATCTTCATGGCACGCCCTCGACGATGACGACGTCGCTCTCGGCGCAGGTCTTGAAGATGGCGAGCGCCGCCTGATATTCGGCCGAGAAGAAACACTCTTTGGCAACGGCAAGGGAGGGGAATTCGAGGATCACGTGGCGCTCGCGCGAGGCGCCCTTGACCACCTCATAGGCGCCGCCGCGCACGATGAACTTCGCGCCGTATTTCTCGAGCGGCGCCTTGTTGGCGGCGACATAGTCCTTGTAGCGCTCGGGATCCGTCACGGTCACGCGTACCATCCAATAGCCCTTCGGCATGGCTCAGACTCCCTCGACGATGACGATATCGGCCTCGCCGGCGCCTTTGCGCTTGGCCTTGGCGGACTGGTATTCGGGCGAATTGTAGCAGGCGACGGCATCGTCATAGGACGGAAACTCGATGACCACGTTGCGCGGCCGGCCTTCGCCCTCCATCTGGCCGGACCGCCCGCCGCGCGCCAGGATCGCCGCGCCATATTTCTTGAAGGCGAGCGGCGCGCTTTCGGCATAAAGCTTGTACTGGTCGGGATTGGACACGGTAACGTGCGCAATCCAATAGGCCTTGGGCATGCTGCCTCTCCCTGCAAAGGACGGGGAAGGCTCTAGAGCAAATTCCGCCAAAGTTGAAGGACTTTGGCGATACGGATTTGCTTCAATATTATTGATTCGGCACGAATCGGAATGGTCAATGACGGTGAAAACTATCGTTCGGGAACTCTATGAGGGCGGAAGCAACCGGGCGCACCGCTTCCGCTATGCCCTCATCTCGTTCGACATCGGGACGATCGTCTTCCTGATCGTATCGTCCTTCCTGCCGCGCACGCCGCTCGTCGGGATCATCGACGTCGTCATCGGCCTCATCATCCTGGCCGATTTCCTGGCGCGCTTCTGGATCAGCCGCGACCGGGCGTCCGACCTCATGAACCCGGCCAATCTGGCCGACATCGTGGTCATCGCCTCGCTGCTCGCCCCCCTGGCGGGCGAGGGCCTGGCCTTCCTGCGCGTCGTCAGGGTCTTGCGCATCATGCGCTCGCCCCTCGTCCTCTTGCGCATGCGGCGGGATTCCCGCCTGTTCCGCGACAACGAGCAGACGGTGATGGCCGCGCTCAATCTCGGCCTGTTCATCTTCGTCGCCACGGCCATCGTCTATGAGAGCCAGCGCGGCATCAACCAGCACATCACCAACTATGCCGACGCGCTCTATTTCACCGTGTCGACGCTCACCACCACCGGCTTCGGGGACATCACGCTGCAAGGCCATTGGGGCCGGATGCTCTCCGTCCTCATCATGATCTTCGGCGTGTCGCTGTTCCTTCGCCTCATCCAGATCCTGATCCGGCCGCACAAGGTCGAGCACAAATGCCCGGACTGCGGCCTCAAGCGTCATGACGCCGACGCCGTCCATTGCAAGCATTGCGGCCGAGTCCTCCACATCGAGGACGAAGGGGCAGTCTGATCAGCGCCCTTTGCGCACCGCATCGAGGCTGACCGGCCCCGGTCCCGACAGCGTGAGATAAAGAAAGATGAAGCAGAAGAGGATCGCCGCGACGCCGCCATTCTGCGCCGGGTAGATGCCCTTGGGAAAATGCGCGATGAAGTAAGCGAAAGCCATGAGGCCGGACAGCACGAAGGCCGAGGCACGGCTGTAGAAGCCGACAAGCAGGGCAAAGCCCAGGACGAGCTCCATCAGGCCCGCTGTCCAGGAGAGCGAATAGGCGGGCGGCACCCGGTCGGCGACGGGAAACCCCAAGATCTTCTGGGTGCCATAGCTGAACAGCACCAAAGCGGCGACGATGCGCAAGAGGCTCAGGCCATAGGGACGATATCTTTGCAGTTTGCTTTCCATTGTCGATGTCCGATTGACGATGGCACGCTCCTAAGGTGACGCCAGGCCCGACGCCACTCACCTGTCATCACCATTGCGTTACGAAGGTTCGATATTGCGCATCGGCTTGTTCGAGAACCGCCGCACACTTTTTGGGCCGATGCTCAGCTTCCGAAACCTTCCCAGAAGGCGCGGGCCTTGGCGAAGAAGCCTTCCGATTCGGGCGAGTTGTTGCGCGCTTCCTTGTCGAACTCCTTGAGGAGCTCGCGCTGGCGGCGCGACAGGTTGACCGGCGTCTCGACCGTCACCTGGATATACATGTCGCCCGCCTGGTTGGAGCGCAGGACCGGCATGCCCTTGCTCTTCAGGCGGAACTGCTTGCCCGACTGGGCCCCTTCCGGAATGGTGACACGCGCTTTCTTGCCGTCGATGGTCGGCACCTCGATGTCGCCGCCGAGCGAGGCCACGATCATCGACACCGGCACCTTGCAGAAGAGATCGGCGCCGTCGCGCTGGAAGAACTCGTGCGGGCGCACCGACAGGAAGATGTAGAGATCGCCGGTCGAGCCGCCGCGCACGCCCGCCTCGCCTTCGCCGGCGAGCCTGATGCGCGTGCCGTCCTCGACCCCCGCCGGGATGTCGACCGACAGCGTGCGCTCGCGCGTGAGGCGGCCTTGCCCCGAGCAGTTGCCGCACGGGTCGGAGATCACCTGGCCGTTGCCGTGACAGGTCGGGCAGGTGCGCTCCACGGTGAAGAAGCCCTGGGACGCCCTGACGGCGCCGGCGCCGCCGCAGGTGCCGCAGGTCTTGGGCGCTGAGCCGGGCTTGGCGCCGGTGCCCTTGCAGACCTCGCATAGGGTCGCCGTCGGCACCCGGATCTGCGCCTTCTTGCCGGAAAAGGCCTCGGTGAGGCTGATCTCCATGTTGTAGCGCAGGTCGGAGCCGCGCGCGGCGCCGGAGCCTCTGCCCCTGCCGCCACCACCGCGGCCACGGCCACCGCCCATGAATTCGCCGAACAGGTCCTCGAAGATGTCCGACATCGAGGAGGTGAATTCCGGGCCGAAGCCCGGGCCGCCCGGACGCCCGCCCATGCCGCCTTCGAAGGCCGCATGGCCGAAGCGGTCATAGGCCGCCCGTTTCTGCGGGTCCTTCAGGACGTCGTAGGCTTCGTTGATTTCCTTGAACTTGTGCTCGGACGTCTGGTCGCCCGGGCTGGCATCGGGGTGATATTGCTTGGCGAGCTTGCGGAAGGCGCCCTTCAGCTCCTTGTCGTCGGCGCCCTTGTGGACGCCCAGGATCTCATAATAATCGCGCTTGGCCATGCTGACCCGTCCGCCCGGCTCTATTTATCGCAGGTTCTTTGCCCGGCCCTGAAGCACATCCTTCTCCCCGCGCAAACGGGGAGAAGGTGCCTCAGACCGGTGCAGGCCATTTCCGTTAGGCCGACTTCTTCGGATCGTCGTCCTTGACTTCGGTGAAATCGGCATCGACGACATCGTCGGCGCCGCCCTGGCCGCCCGCGCCGCCGGTGCCGGCGTCGTCACCGCCCTGCGCCTGCGCGCTTTGCGCCTTGTAGATCGCCTCGCCCAGCTTCATGGCCGACTGCGCCAGAGCGTTGGTCTTGTCCTTGATCGCCTCGGCGTCCTGGCCTTCCATGGCCGATTTGAGATCGGCGATGGCGGTTTCGATCGTCGACTTGTCGGCGGTCGAGACCTTGTCGCCATGTTCGGCGAGCGATTTCTGAGTCGAATGGATCAGGCTCTCGCCATGGTTCTTCGCTTCGACCAGCTCTTTGCGCTTCTTGTCCTCGGCGGCATTGGCTTCCGCGTCCTTGACCATCTTCTCGACTTCCGAATCGGAGAGACCGCCGGAGGCCTGGATGCGGATCTGCTGCTCCTTGTTGGTCGCCTTGTCCTTGGCTGACACATTGACGATGCCGTTGGCGTCGATGTCGAAGGTGACCTCGATCTGCGGCAAGCCGCGCGGCGCCGGCGGCAGGCCCATGAGATCGAACTGGCCCAAGAGCTTGTTGTCGGCCGCCATCTCGCGCTCGCCCTGGAAGACGCGGATCGTCACGGCGGTCTGATTGTCGTCAGCCGTCGAGAAGACCTGGCTCTTCTTGGTCGGGATCGTGGTGTTGCGCTCGATGAGCCGGGTGAACACGCCGCCTAGGGTCTCGATGCCGAGCGACAAGGGCGTCACGTCGAGAAGGAGAACGTCCTTCACTTCACCCTTGAGCACGCCCGCCTGAATCGCGGCACCCATGGCCACGACCTCGTCCGGGTTGACGCCCTTATGCGGCTCCTTGCCGAAGAACTGCTTCACCGTCTCGATGACCTTCGGCATGCGGGTCATGCCGCCGACGAGGACGACCTCGTCGATATTGCCGGCGGTGATGCCGGCGTCCTTCAAGGCCTGACGGCAGGGCTCGACCGTCTTCTGGATGAGATCATCGACCAGGGCCTCGAGCTTGGCGCGCGTCAGCTTCAAGGTGAGGTGCTTCGGTCCCGTCTGGTCGGCGGTGATGAAGGGCAGGTTGATCTCGGTCTGGGTCGAGGACGACAGCTCGATCTTGGCCTTCTCGGCCGCTTCCTTGAGGCGCTGCAGAGCGAGCTTGTCCTTGCGCAGGTCGATGCCCTGCTCCTTCTTGAACTCTTCCGCGAGATAATCGACGATGCGCATGTCGAAGTCTTCGCCGCCGAGGAACGTGTCGCCATTGGTCGACTTCACCTCGAAGACGCCGTCGCCGATCTCGAGGACGGAGATGTCGAAGGTGCCGCCGCCCAGGTCATAGACCGCGATGGTGCCGGCTTCCTTCTTGTCGAGGCCGTAGGCCAAGGCCGCGGCCGTCGGCTCGTTGATGATGCGCAGGACCTCAAGGCCGGCGATCTTGCCGGCATCCTTGGTGGCCTGGCGCTGGCTGTCGTTGAAATAGGCCGGAACGGTGATGACCGCCTGGCTGACGGGCTCGCCCAGATAGCGTTCCGCCGTCTCCTTCATCTTCTGGAGGATATAGGCCGAGATCTGCGAGGGCGCGTATTTCTCGCCGCGGGCTTCGACCCAGGCATCGCCATTGTCGGCCTTCACGATCTGATAGGGGACGAGCTTCTTGTCCTTCTCGACCATCGGGTCGTTCCAGCGCCGTCCGATCAGGCGCTTGATGGCGAAGAAGGTGTTCTCCGGATTGGTGACCGCCTGGCGCTTGGCCGGCTGGCCGACGAGTTGCTCGCCGTCGGCGTTAAAAGCGACGATCGACGGTGTGGTGCGCGCCCCTTCCGCGTTCTCGATGACCTTGGGCTGTTTGCCCTCCATCACGGCGACGCAGGAATTGGTGGTACCGAGGTCGATCCCGATGACTTTTCCCATTTACAAAACCTCCTTGCGGCAGACCCTGGTGGAAGCCCTTTCCGGCACTTCCGCCCCGGACTTCAGGGGTGCGGGTCCCCAATTAAGTTTGGCCGGGCGGCCCTGATTTCCAGGGAAACCCGGCGTTCGTGGGCTATATAAGGTTGGAATCGGGGCCTATCAAGTTTTGGTGAAGGGAAAAATGACCCCATCCACCGGCCCCTTTTCGGGTGGTCGGAGGCCCTCTCCTCCTCTACTCCGATCATCGCCGGCAAAACCCTATGTGATCGAAAGAGACATGACCAGCGGCCTCAAGCATCTGCCGTCCTATTTCGACCGGCCGGCCCAGGAAGCCCTGGTCGCGGTGCTCAGAGAGGCGTTCGCCCGGGCCCCCTTCTACACACCGGTGATGCCCCGGAGCGGGCGGCCCTTCACCGTGACGATGAGCAATCTCGGCCCCCTCGGCTGGGTCTCCGACCGGGAGGGCTATCGCTACCAGCCGACGCATCCGGGGACAGGCGAGCCCTGGCCCGCCATCCCGGCCCAGGTCATGGAGGTCTGGCGGCAGGTCTCGGACTATGCCCATGAGCCGCAGGCCTGCCTCGTCAACTATTACCGCGAAGGCGCCAAATTGGGCCTGCATCGCGACGAGGACGAAGAGGACTTCGCCGCACCTGTCGTCTCGGTCTCGCTGGGCGACACCGCCATCTTCCGTATCGGCGGAACCGAGCGGGGCGGCAAGACGGAAACCCTCAAGCTCGCCTCGGGCGACGTGCTGGTGATGGGCGGCGCCTCGCGCCTGCGCTATCATGGCATCGACCGCGTGCTCTCCGGCACCTCGACCCTGCTCAAGGATGGCGGCCGTCTCAATCTCACCTTGCGGCGGGTCACCAAGCCCTGACGGCTATGCGCTCACGCCGGCGCCAACGCCGCCACCTCGCGACGGAAGGGCAGCGCATCGCCGATATCGGCCGCATCGAGCTCGCGCGCGAAGCGATGGCCGGCATAGGTCGCCCAGGCGATAGGCCCCGGCGCCTCGGCATCGCCGATGACCTTGATGCCGCGGACGCCGTTGTCGGCCCATTCGGCCGCGCGGCCCTTGAGCTCGTGCCAGAGCCGGTCCTGCGCCGAGCGCGCGGTGACCAGGACGACGGCATCGGCCGCGAGGTCGCGCGGGCTTCCGGTATAGACGCAAGCCGTCGCCACCCCGCCCGCGGCGAGCTTGGTCACCGCGCGGTTGAGCTCGATCGCGACGCCCAGGCTCGCGAGCCGGCGGTGGATGGCGCCCTGCTCCAGCGTGTTGCGCGTCCAGTCGGAGACATAGGCGGACGGCGTGACCAAAGTAACCTTGGCGCCATTCTTGGCCAGAAGCTCGGCCAGGACGCCGCCCATGTAATAATGATCGTCGTCGAACAGCACGACGCGGCCGCCCGGGATCCGCCCGTCCATCAGATCGTCCGGCGTGAAGGCCGGCAGCTTCCCGTCGCTCGGCATCGGCACGACATGGGCGCGCGCCACGCCGTCGCGCCGCCAGGTCGAACCGGTCGCCAGCGCGACCTGCTCGAAGCCGAAAGACAGAATATCGTCCGCCGACAGACGGCTGTCGAAGTAGACCTCGACATTCGTCATGTGCTTGAGCTGATGGGCGCGGTAGTCGCGCACCCGCCCCCAGGCGGCAAGGCCCGGCAGCTTGCATTCCTTGGCCACCCGGCCGCCGAGCTCGGTCCCCGCTTCGGCGAGCGCCACCTTGTAGCCGCGCTCGCCCAAGGCCCGCGCCGCCTCGAGGCCGGCGGGCCCCGCCCCCACGACCAGGACGCTCGTCGAGGCACCCTTGGCCGCTATGCGCTCGGGATGCCAGCCCTTGCGCCACTCTTCCATGAAGGTCGGGTTCTGCGTGCAGCGCGAGATCGACATGGTCATGTCGCCGGTGATGCAGATGTTGCAGCCGATGCATTCGCGGATGTCCTCGATGCGGCCCTCTTCCACCTTCTTCGGCAGGAAGGGATCGGCGATCGAGGGTCGGGCGCAGCCGATGAAGTCGAGCGTGCCGGATTTGATCATCCGCACCATGACGTCGGGCGAGGTGAAGCGGCCAACGCCGACGACGGGCCGCGTGGTCAGCGTCTTGATGCCGCTGACGAGGCTCTCCTGCGCCGCCTCGTCCTTGAAGCGCGAGGGGCCGGAGCAATCCTCCCAGGCGCCATGCGCCAGGTCCCACAGATCGGGCAGATCGCCATGCATGGCGATGAGATCGCGGACCTCGGCATTGGCGAAGCCGAGCTCGCCCACCATCTCGTCGAGCGACAGCCGCAGGGTGATGCCACAGGCATCGCCGATCGCGTCCCGGGCTTCCGCCACCAATTCGCGCATCAGGCGTGAACGGTTTTCGAGCGAGCCGCCATAGTCGTCGCTCCTCTGGTTGGTGGCCCGCGACAGGAAATGCTGGATGACGCCGAAGCCATGCGCGCCATAGAGGCAGACGAGATCGAAGCCCGCTGTCTTGGCGCGCTTGAAGGCGTTGCGGTGCCAGCGGATGAGGTCGCTTATGTCCTGCCGGTCCATGGCCCGCGCCTGGACCGGATCGTTGGTGAAAGTGCGGATCGGCAGCGCGGTCGGCCCGCGCGGCACTTCCTTGGTGTAGAGATTGGGGCCGTTGATGCCGGAATAGGCGAGCTGGATGCCGGCGAGCGCGCCATGGGCGTGCATGGCGTCCGCCATCCGCGCCAGCGCCGGCAGGTCGGCGTCGTCCCACAATCTCAGCTCGATGAACGGCGTGATCTCGGAGGTGTGATGGAGCTCGGTCTGCTCGGTGAAGACGACGCCCCAGCCGCCTTCCGATTTGGTCCGGCGCATCTCGGCCGCGGCTGAGGGATCGCGATAACCGCCGCCATTGCAATGCGGCACCTGGTAGAAGCGGTTCTTGGCCGTGACCGGCCCGATGCGCATAGGCTCGAAGAGTATGTCATAGCGCGGGTCGCGCATGATGGTCCGTCTCCGCTGTTGGCGATGATGTCGCGGTGCCCCGACCGGGTCTCATCGCATATGGCGGCGGCGCTGCGGAATAATCTTTTCCGTTCTCGCGCTTCGGTAAAGCGGAACCGATCCTCGCTAGCTCAGCGCCTCGACGGCCTGCATGACGCCGCGCAGCTCGGCGAGGCCCTTGAGCCGTCCGATGCAGGAATAGCCCGGATTGACCTTTTTGCCGATGTCGTCGACGATCAGGTGGCCATGGTCCGGCCGCATCGGGATCTCCCAGTCCGCAGCGGCGGCCGCCCGGCGGCGGCGCTCCTCGCCGATGAGGGTCACGACGATGTCCACCATATTGGTGTCGCCGCCGAGATGCTCGGCCTCGTGGAAGGAGCCGTCCGGCTCTTTGACCACGTTCCTCAGATGCGCGAAATGGATCGACGCGGCGAATTCCGCGGCCATCGCCGTGAGGTCGTTCTGCCGGCCCGCACCATAGGATCCGGTGCAGAAGGTCAGGCCGTTCGCCGGCGAGGGAACGGCGGCCAGCAGAGCGCGGATGTCGGACGCATTCGATACGACGCGCGGCAGGCCGAACAGCGGAAACGGCGGATCGTCCGGATGGATCGCCATCCTGACGCCCGCCTCCTCCGCCACCGGCGCGATCTCGCGCAGGAAGGCGAACAGGTTCTCGCGCAAGCCCGCCGCGGACAGGTCCTTGTAGATATCGAGCGCGCGGCGGAAGCTCGCCCGGTCGTAGATGAATTCGCGCGCCGGCACCCAGCCGATGAGGTTGCGCTCGAGCTGGTCCCTGGCGGCTTCGCTCATCTTCGCGAAACGGTCGCGCGCCGCCACGAGCCGCGCCGGGGGATGATCCGCCTCGGCGCCGCGGCGCTCCAGCATGAACACCTCGTAGGCGCAGAAGTCGACGATGTCGAAACGCAGCGCCGTGCCGCCATGGGCCATGGGAAAGTCGAGATCGGTGCGCGTCCAGTCGGTGATGGCCATGAAATTGTAGCAGATGGTCGAGATGCCGGCAGCGGCGACGGCGCGGACCGAGGCCTTGTAATTGTCGACGAGCTCGCGCCAGCGGCCGCTGCGGGTCTTGATGTCCTCATGGACGATGACGCTCTCGACGACGTCCCAGCGCAAGCCCGCCACTTCGATCTCGGCCCTGCGCCGCGACAGCTCGTCGGCCGGCCAGGCGCGCCCGTCATTCAGGTGATGCAGCGCGCTGACGATGCCGGTCGCGCCGGCCTGGCGGACATGGGCGAGCTTGACCGGGTCGTCCGGCCCGAACCAGCGCCAGGTTTGCTTCATGATGTCTTCTCCCCGCCGATGAGCGCAGCCAAGGCCGCGGCCGCTCCATGGCTGCGCAGTATATCCAGGTGACCGGCAACAAGCTCTTCCAGACGGTCGCGGCCGACGTCGGCCGAAGCGAAGCCGGCGCGATCGAAGACGGCCCGCGCCGTTGCCGCGGCCGGCAGCCGCCGCGCCTCGATCTCGCGCAGCGCGTCATCCAAAGGATCAGTGAAATGGTCGGCCGGCAGAGCGGCGCCGCGCGCCTCGCCGGCGGCGATCCAGGCTGCCACCACCAGCATGAGATGGCGGGCGGACTGGCGCTGCTTCAGCCTCTCGAGCGCCGGCGCGATGATGCGTTGCGGCAGCTTCTGGCTGCCGTCATTGGCGATCTGGGCGGTGCGGTGGACGAGAGTCGCATTGGCATAGCGTTCGCCCAGCTTCGCCGTATAGCGCACCGGATCGACATCGGCGTTACCCGACAAGGTCGGAACGGCTTCCGACCACAGCCCGTCGATGAAGCGCCGGATTTGCGCATCGGCGAAGCCCTGCGCGACCGTCGCATGTCCGCTCAGCAGGCCCAGATAGGCGATGGCGGAATGTGAGCCGTTCAGCAATCTGAGCTTCATCTCCTCGAACGGCCCGACATCCGTGGTCATGGTCACGCCGAAACGCTCCCAATCCGGCCGGCCCGCGGGGAAGCGGTCTTCGACCACCCACTGGCTGAAGGGCTCGGTTACGACCGGCCAGGCGTCCCGAAGACCGAGCCGCACCGCGATCCGGGCGCGATCCTCATCCGTCGTCGCCGGCACGATCCGGTCGACCATGCTCGACGGAAAGGCCACCTCGTCCTCGACATGGCGGGCGAGCCCCGCATCGCGCGACGCCGCGAACTCGATGGCCAGGCGGCGCAGGGTTGCGCCATTGGCCGGCAGGTTGTCGCAGCTCAGCACGGTGAAGGGCGGCACGCCCGCTTTGCGCCTCAGCGCCAGGGCCTCGACCAGGAAGCCGTGCGCGGTGCGGGGCGCGTCGGGATTGGCGAGGTCATGGACGATGTCGGGATGGTCGGCATCGATGCCGCCGCCCGACCGTCTCAGATAGGCTTTCTCGGTCACGGTCAGCGTGACGATGCGGATGCGCGGATCGGCCATGGCGGCAAGCACGGCTTGCGGGCTTTCCGGCGCCACCAGCAGCGCGTGGCTTGCGCCGACGACGCGCAGGGCTTCGCCGCCGCTGCCGCGCGCCGCCACCGTGTAGAGGCCGTCCTGCGGGGAGAGGGTGTCGCGCATCGCCGCATTGCGCAGCGACACGCCGACAATGCCCCAGCCCGTTTCCCCCGCGGCCAGGCAGTCATCGACATAGACCGCCTGATGCGCGCGATGGAACGCCCCGACGCCGAGATGCAGGATGCCGGGCTGGATCGATGAGCGGTCATAGGCCGGCCTCGCGACCGACGATGGCAGGAGTTTCAGCGTGTTTCGCGACAGCCTATGGTCCATGTCACCTTGCCATGATCCGGTCAGATCACCTTGTCGGTCGCGGGATCGATGAGATGCATGCGGGCCATGTCGATGGTGAAGGACATCGACTGGCCGGGTCCCGCCGCCGCCTGCGGCGTCGAGCGCGCGCAGACCTCGGTGCCGGCGAGGCGGATATAGACGAGCGTGTCGATTCCCATGGGCTCGACGACCTCGACGTCGGCGGCGAAGTCATGTTGCTCGGCGCCGACATGGGCGCGCCGCTCGGTGATGTGCTCGGGCCTTATGCCGAAGACGATCTCGCGATCGCGATAGGGCCGGTAGCGGTTCTCGCGCCCCGCCGGCACGGGCAAAGAGAGGTTGTCCGACACCCGGACGGCGAGCCCCGAGCCCGAGGCTTCCAGCCGTGCCGGCACGAAGTTCATCATCGGCGAGCCGATGAAGCTCGCCACGAACCGGGTCGCCGGCTGGTCATACATTTCCTGCGGCGTGCCGCACTGCTCGATCACGCCGTTGTTCATGGTCACGATGCGGTCGGCCAGCGTCATCGCCTCGACCTGGTCATGCGTCACATAGACGATGGTGGCGCGCGTGCGCTGGTGGAATTTCTTGATTTCGGTGCGCACCTGGACGCGCAGGGTGGCATCGAGGTTGGACAAGGGCTCGTCGAACAGAAAGACGCTCGGATTGCGCACGATCGCGCGCCCCATGGCAATGCGCTGGCGCTGGCCGCCGGACAGCTGCCGCGGACGGCGCTCCAGAAGCTCGCCGATGTTCAGCATGCGCGCGGCACTCTGGATACGGCTCGCGATCTCGTCCGCCGGCACCTTGCGCATCCTGAGGCCGAAGGACATGTTCTCGCGCACCGTCATATGCGGATAGAGCGCGTAGTTCTGGAACACCATGGCGACGTCGCGCTCGCTCGGCTCGAGATCGTTGACACGGCCGTCGCCGATGAAGATGTCGCCGCCGTCGAGCTCCTCCAGACCGGCGATCATGCGCAGCGTCGTGCTCTTGCCGCAGCCGGAAGGACCGACGAAGACGACGAACTCGCCATCCGCGATTTCGAGATCGATGCCGCGGACGGCCGGAACCTTGTCGTAGTTCTTGCGTACGGCCTTGAGTCGGACGGAAGCCATTCACCTGTTCCCTTTACTGGCTGGCCTTGCGGCCGCCGCGCGGACGGGACGACGCCCCGAAGCGCTGCAGGGCCGCCTCGATGATATCGAGCCCCTCATTGGCGAGCTCTTCGGTGATGCTCAACGGCGGCGCGATGCGCAGGACATTGCCATAGCGACCGATCGGCGCCATGACCGACAGGCCGCTATGCAGGAGCTCGAGCGCGAAGTCGCGGGTCATCTCCGGATTCGGCTCCTTCGAGTCCTGGTCCTTGACGAATTCCACGGCCAGCGCCAATCCG
>JBFWNN010000067.1:0-28671 GCA_050251035.1 Parvibaculaceae bacterium | reverse complement strand
GTCTTCAGGCTGAAATGGCCGAGGCCCGAATCGAACAGGAGGTCATGGTCGCGCCCGCGCACATGCCACATATTGCAGCGGAAGAACGGCTTGATCCACGGCTCATGGATGAGGGTCACGTCGTCGCCCAGGCGAATGGTCTCGTACCATTCATGCGCTTCGGCGACCCTAAGTCCGGCCATGGCTCACCTCTCGAGCACCAGCACGTGCCGGGCCTCGCAGGCGAACTCGACCAGATCGCCGGGCCGGATCGCCGCATCGGCGGGCAGACGCGCCAGCAGGCTGATCTGCGGCGCAGCTTCCGGTATCGCGGCCACGCGCTTGAAGCTCCCCTGGAAGACGACGTCGCCGATCCTAGCCCGCCCGAGCGACAGAGGCCCCGTGCCCGTGACGACATGCTCGGGGCGCAAGGCGAGAGCGACTTCCGTTCCCACGGCGGCAGCGTTGGCCAGCCGCCAGCTGCCGAAGGGGGTTTCGATGTCGTTCGGGGATATCACCCGGCCCGAAAAGATCGTGCTCTCGCCCATGAAGGTGGCGCTGAAACGGCTCGCAGGATTGGAATAGACGCGTTCCGCCGGGCCTTCATCCTCGATCCGGCCGTGATTCATCACCACGCAGTGATCGGCGAGCGCCATGGCTTCTTCCTGATCATGCGTGACATGAACAAAGGCCGTGCCGACGCGCTTCTGTATGGCCTTGAGCTCATCCTGCATCTGGCGCCTGAGCTTGAGGTCGAGCGCGCCCAAGGGCTCGTCGAGAAGCAGAACCGAGGGCTCGACGACCAGAGCCCGGGCGAGCGCCACGCGCTGGCGCTGGCCGCCCGACAGCTGATGCGGCTTCTTGCCGAAGGCCTCGGCGAGGCCGACCAGCGCCAGCACGTCGCCCGCCCGCCGGTCGCGCTCCGGCGCCGCGACGCCGCGCATGCGCAGACCGAAGCCGACATTGTTGCCGACCGTCATATGCGGGAACAGCGCATAGTCCTGGAAGACGGTCGTGGTCGGACGCTTCGCCGGCGGCATGGCGGTGCAATCCTCGCCCTTGATCAGCACTTGCCCTTCGCTGGGCTTGAGGAACCCGCCCAGGATCGACAGCAAGGTGGTCTTGCCCGAGCCCGAGGGGCCGAGCAGGACCGTATAGCTCTCGGGCGCGATGTCGAGCGAGACATCGTCGAGCGCCCGCATGCCGCCGAAGCGCTGGGAAACATTCTTGACCTGGACCAGGGGTGTCATGATTTGGGTTTCCGGAACAAAGCGACCTCGAACAGCAAGACGAAGGCGATGGAAACGAGGAAGACCAGCGCGCCGACCGCATTGGTCTTGGGATTGAGGCCGGAGCGCAGGAGATTCCAGATCTCGACCGGCAACGTCGTGTCGAAGCGGGTGAGCAGGAAGGAGATGACGAACTCGTCCCAGGAGAAGGTCATCGACAGGAAGAAGCTTGCGAACAGCGCCGGCCACAGCATCGGCGCGGTGACGAGCGCCAGCACCTGCCATTCCCTGGCGCCGAGGTCGCGCGCGGCGCGCTCGATATTCGCCTGGTGCTCGCCCATCTGGCTGTAGAGGATGGCAAAGCAGAGCGGCAAGTTGATCACCACATGGCCGATGCCGGCGGCCGTGAGGGATTTGGGGAAGCCAATGCGATTGAAGAGCACCAGGAGCCCCATGCCGATGATGAGATAGCTCACCGTGAGCGGCAGAGTGATGAGGCCGCGCAGCAGCGCCGAGGCCGGCAAGGTGAAGCGGGCGAAGCCCCAGGCGGCGAGGAAACCAAGCAGCGTTGCCAATGCGGAGGAGATGACGGCGACGAGAAGCGAGTTGGCGAGGGCGGAGGTCAGCCTCTGGTCGCCGAGCACCGTCTGATACCAGCGCAATGACGGACCCGAGAAGGGCGGGATCGGGAAGGACGTCGCCTGGAAGGAGAACAGCACCAGGGTCGCGACCGGCAGGAAGATGAAGCCGTAGATCAGTGCGGCGTAGGTCACGGTGACGAAGCGCACGCCTTTCATGTCACGCCCTCTCGATCTTGAGCCAGCGGGCGGAAGCGAGATAGGCCACCGTCACCACCGCCATCAGCAGGATGGAGAGGGCGGAGGCCAGCGGAAAATCGCCGCGTCGGCCGATCTGCAGCATGATGAGCTGCGGCATCAGCAGTTCGTTGTTGCCGCCCAGGATCTGCGGCGTGATGTAGTCGCCGATCGCCAGCACGAAAGTGAGGAAGGCGCCGACCATGATGCCCGGAAGAGTGAGCGGCAGGACGACATGGATGAAGGTGCGGACCGGACCGGCGCCGAGATCGGCAGCCGCCTTGCGGTAGCTCGGGCTCAATTGCTTGAGATTGGCGTAGATCGTCAGCGTCAGCAGCATGACGAAGAAGTGGACAAAGCCGGTGACGGTGGCGAAGCGTGTATTGGCGAGTTGGATGGGATCCGCGACGAGACCCAGCTGGACCAGCGCATTGTTGACCACGCCTTTCTCGGCCAGCACCAGGAGCCAGCTGTAGGAGCGCACCACATAGGACGTCCAGAAGGGCAGCACCGCGAGGATGAGCGCCAGTCTTTGCCAGCGTTCGGGAATCTGCTCGGCGAGGATCCAGGCGAAGGGATAGGCGAGCAGGATGGAGACGACGGTCACGATGAGAGTGACTTCGAGCGAGTTGATCAGCGCCTGGTAGTAGCTCGGATTGCTGAAGAACTGTCCATAGTTGGCCAGCGAATAGCCTTCCGGCATGGCGACGCTCACCACCGCCATGGCGATGAACGGCGCCACGAAGAAGGCGAGCGTCCAGAAGAGGGCCGGCCCCGTCATCAGCCAGGGCAGCGCACGTCCGGCATTCGCGCTCTGCGTCATGGCACGAGCCTGAAAAAGCTGTGAAGGACCGAAGTCTGGATCTTACTGCGCCTGCAGCATCTCGGTCCACACATCCTGCATCTGCTTGTCGAGCTTCTCGTCGGGCGCCGGATAGAGCTGGGCGCGCTTGAGGAAGTCGGACTGCTCGTCGAAGCGCAGGACCTTCTTCTGCTCGTCGCTGAGCGCCGCCTTCTGGTTGGCGGGCATGCCCCAGTAGCAGGACGAGGTCGCAAGCCTGGCCTGGCCTTCCGGACTCAGCACATATTGGATGAATTTGAGCGCCGCGTCCTTCTTCTGGCTTCCCGCCAGCATGGCGAGCGACTGCGACCACAATATGCCGCCTTCCTTGGGGATCGAGAAATCGAGGGCCGGATTCTCCTTGGAAAGGCCCGCGGTCACCCATTCGCCGCCGCCGACCAGTATGTCGACCTCACCGGTGGCGAGCGCCGTCTGGCTGGCGGTGACCTCGCCGACGAGCTTGGCATTGGCCTTCATCTTGAGGAGCACGTCCTTGAGCGCCGGCAGGTCGGCTTCAGTGAGCTCGGCGGTCTTCTTGCCGGCGGCCAGCGCCGCCATACCCATCACCGGCAGGTAATAGTCATAGATAGCGATGCGGCCCTTGTATTTGTCACCGAGGAGCGACTGCAGAGTCTGCATGTCGCCGGCATCTACCTTGCCGTTGTTGAAGCCGATGGTGTTGTAGCCGAATTTCTCGGTGATGCCGTAGCGCTTGCCATCGACCTTGGTGAACTGGTCGAGCGTCACTTCCGGATAGAGATCGGCGAAGGGCAGCTTGTCCTCGGGCAGTGGCTCGAACAGGTTCTTCTCGACACCGCGGCGTACGTCGATCGAATCGATCACCATCACGTCCCATTCGCCGGGCTGCGACTGGTCGAGGATGGCGAGGCCGGCGCCGGTGCCTTCGAATTCCTTCACATTGACCTTGATCCCGCTCGCGTCCTCGAAGGGCTTGAGGAAATTCGGATCGGCATGATCGCACCAGACGAGTGCGTTGAGGTCTTCGGCGAGCGCCGGCGCGACGGCAAGCCCCAGCAGGGCCGTTGCCGACAGAGCGAGCTTGCGCAAGCTGCGCGCGATCGAGGGCAGAGATTTCATGGTGACTACCTCCCTGATTTATGTTCTGGAGGAAAAATTGAACCATTTCTAAAATTGAGTCAATTCTAAAAATATGCAAGGATGACCGGCATGACCGGACTGAGAGCCCGCCAGAAGGCCGACCGCCACCAGCGAATATTGCAGGCGGCTTCGGAGCTTTTCCGCAAATCGGGCTATGAGGGCGCCAAGATCGAGGCGATCGCCACACTGGCCGAGGTCTCGATCGGCACGATCTACAATTATTACCAGAACAAAGGCGATCTCCTGGTCGCCATCGTTTCCATGGAAGTGAACGAGGTGCTGAATGCCGGGCGCGGTGTCATCGCCAAGCCGCCCGGCAATGTGATGAAAGCCGTCGACAAGCTCGTGATCGGCTATATCGAGCATTCGCTCGTCTATCTGAGCAAGGAAATGTGGCGCCAGGCCATGGCGATCTCGACCCAGCAGCCGGAAAGCCCGTTCGGCAAGAGCTATTCCGATCTCGACCGCGCCCTCACCGACCAGACCTGCGCTTTGATCGCCAGGCTGCAGGAGCTTGAGCTCGTGCGCCGCGACATCGACGCGAGGAGCGTCGGCGAGATGATCTTCAACAACACGAACATGATGTTCACCATCTTCGTGAAGGACGAAGCCATGACGATCGCCGAATTGCGCGCGGCGATCCGGCGACAGAACCGGCTGCTGCTCGAAGCGGCCACGGCCGGCTGACAGTCCGCCTGCCATATTGCGCTGCAACAAAGAACAGGCACTATCGATCTGCCACACTCTCCTCATCCAATTCGTCATAGGAGAGTTCGATGTACACTCGTCGCGAAGCCGTATTGGGATCTCTCATCGGAGCGGCTACAGCGCCACTGTTGTCCGTCTCGACCGGCCCGGCCCTGGCCGCGGCCGACCTGCCGCGCAGGAAAGTGAAGCTCGTCGCCCCGCCTTTCGTGCATGAGCATGAGCAGGTCGCCGGCAGCGGCCCCCTGGTCGTCGAGTTCACCTTGACGATCGAGGAGAAGCAGATGGTCGTCGATCCGGACGGCACGCGCCTGTGGGCCATGACCTATAACGGCACCATGCCCGGCCCGATGATGATCGTTCACCAGGATGATTATGTCGAGCTGACGCTGATGAATCCGGCCAGCAACGAGTTGCCACACAATATCGATTTCCACGGCGCGACCGGGGCGCTGGGCGGCGGTGAATTGACCAATGTCAATCCGGGCGAGCGGGCTATCCTCCGCTTCAAGGCAACTCGTCCCGGCACGTTCGTCTATCATTGCGCGCCGGCCGGCATGATCCCCTGGCATGTCGTCTCCGGCATGAGCGGAACCTTGATGGTGCTGCCGCGCGACGGGCTCAAGGACGCCGACGGCAGGCCGCTCCGCTATGACAAGGTGTTCTATATCGGGGAGAACGACCTCTATATTCCGCGCGATGCGGAGGGTCGGTTCAAGTCCTATGACTCGATCGGCGAGAGCTATGCCGATACGCTGGGCGTCATGCGGGGCCTGATCCCGACCCATGTCGTGTTCAACGGCGCGGTCGGCGCGCTCACCGGCGACAAGGCGCTCACCGCAAAGGTCGGTGAGACCGTGCTCATGGTCCATGCTCAGGCGAACCGGGATTCACGGCCGCATCTGATCGGGGGTCACGGCGACCATGTCTGGGAAATGGGCAAATTCAACAACCCGCCGGCGAAGGATCTCGAAACCTGGTTCATCCGTGGCGGATCTGCGGGTGCAGCCCTCTATACTTTCCGGCAGCGCGGCCTCTATGCCTATGTGAACCATAATCTGATCGAAGCCGCCGAACTCGGCGCGACCGCGCATGTGCGAGTGGAGGGTGCATGGGATGACGACCTGATGACCCAGGTCGCGGCGCCGGGCCCGATCGCCGGATGATCAGACGCCGGCCTGCGCCCGCAGTCTCGGGCGCAGCAGCATGCCGCCGAACCGGATCGCATAGCCCAGGAAGGCCAGGGCCCAGGCCATGGCGGAGAGATCGATCAGAAATCCGGCCGCCGGGAAGCACACGGCCGCAAGCCGCAAGAGCACCGCCAGGAGGACGCTTACGAAGATGGCCGCTCCACCGGCGCCCGCATTCAGCATGCGTCCCGTATGTCCGAGTGTCGCGCGGGTCATGACGGCAAGCGTCATCGCGCCGATCGCCCCGGCGCCGAAGGCGTGAATGCCGGCGGCCGGCGGGACTGTGTCCGGGGCGAGCGCGGCCAGTCCGGCCAGCAGCAGTCCCACCGGCACGAAGCCATAGGCGACGTGGAGGATGAGCACCAGCGGATCGCGCCAGGTCCGATCCCCCGCCCAGCGCATGAGCCGGAAGATGTTCGCCGCACCCGCCACCACCAGCAGGATGCCGCTCGCAGGCCGCGTCGGCAGGAAGGTCCAGGCGGTGAGCGCCGCGGCGGTGAGGGCGATGGCCGTCATGTCGTAACGATTGAAGGAAACCGGCAGGCGCCCTGGATTGGCGCGCGCCAGCCAATTGTGGGTGAAGCTCGGAATGATGCGTCCGCCAATGATCATGATCAGCAGGATCGCGGCGCCGAGGCCGAGCCTTCGACCGATATCGGCGACGCCCCAGTGATGCGCCTCCCAGTGGAACAGGATGTTTGCCGCGCACAGCACGGCGACCGGCGCCAGCACTTTGAGATTGCGCCAGTTCCTGCCCGCGACGATCTCACGCGCCGCGACGGCGACGACCGCAAGCAGGAAAGCGCCATCGACGGCCGCCGCGGCGAGCCAGCCGATCTCGGCCGAGAACAGCACCGCGAGGCGGCCCATGAGCCACAGAGCGACAAGTCCGAGGAGCGGCAGGCCTTGGACCGGCAGGCGGCCGGTCCAGTTGGGGATCGCCGTCAGCAGAAACCCGGTCATGACGGCCGGGAGATAGCCATAGAGCATCTCATGCGCATGCCAATCCACCGGCGCAAACAGGCTCAACAGTTCGAGCCGGCCCCGCAAAAGCGGCAGCCAGAAAAGGATCGTCAATCCGGCATGGAGCGCGCCCACGAGGAAGAACGGCCGGAAACCGTAGGAGAGAATCGCCGGGTAGGAACCAGGCCTGACGCGTGCGATCGCCATTCCGTCTTTCGCGGCCTCACTGAGATGCGGGAACCTGCGTGAAAATCGCCTCGAACCGCTTCTTGGCGAATCCCGGATGCTTGACGGCCTTCGCCGCCTCGAGATTAACCGGCTCGCCGGCGATCACCAGCATCACCATGCCCATCCCGTAATGCGGCAGGCATTTGATGCCATAGACGCCCGCGCTGGTCAGCGTCAGGGTGTATTTCTCGTTGAGCTTGCTTCTGAATTTCTCGGCACCCTCGGGCAACATGCCTGGGATCGTCTCGGCATTGTGGGATTTGTCGGTGGGGATGAAGGTGATCGTATCGCCGGGCGCGCCCACGACGAAGTCGGGCTCGAACACCATGGCGCCCTTCTCGCCTTTGTTGAGCATCCTGACTTCATGGTCCGCCGCGATGGCGAACCCCGCCCCGAGCATCAGGGCTGAGGCGCATAACATCATGGCCGCGAATTTCATCTGGCACTCCGAACAGGCTGGCGTCGCAGCCCTCTTGCGCCCCTTGAGCCCATGCGACTTTGCGGGAACGCAAACTGGCGCAGGATCGCCTGCGGCCTTTCGTCCTGGCGCAAACCGCTAAAAAATGCGAAGCGGTCTGCACCCCTGCCCTCTGGAGGCGTCTTGTATACACTTGACCGATCCCTGATCGCCGACCTGGCGCCCTTTGTGGGGCTGTCGCCCCAGGATCTCGATCATATATTGGCAAAGGCACGGCCCGCGCAGGTTGCCGAGGGCCGGCCGGTCTTCGAGCAGGACACCGAGGCTCATTCCTTCTTCCTGCTGCTCGACGGCCATGTGCGGGTGGTCAAGACAACGGCGGACGGCGAGCAGGTGATCATGCGCTATGTAAGCTCGGGTCAACTCATCGGCATCGCCAAGGCGCTGGGCCGGACGACCTATCCGGCGACCGCCGTCGCCGCGGTGGATTGCATGCTGCTCGCCTGGCCGAACGAAGCCTGGACCGACCTCGCGACCCGTTATCCGGCTTTTGCCGCCAACACCTACAAGGCCGTGGGCGAGCGGATGGAGGACGCCCATGTCCGCATGGTGGAACTCGCCACCGCGCAGGTCGACCGCCGGGTCGCTCACGCTTTGCTGCGTCTCGCCACACAGACGGGCCGAAAGACCGACGACGGGACGCAGATCGGTTTTCCCATCACCCGCCAGGACATTGCCGACATGACCGGAACGACCTTGCACACGGTCAGCCGCTTGCTGACCGCCTGGGAATATCAGGGCCTGGTCAAGAGCACGCGCAAGAAGGTGACGGTGGTCGATGCCGAGCGGTTGCGCGAGCGCGTCGGAGGCTGACAACCCTCTTCACCTTTCCATCTCGTCGTCGAGCAGGATGCGCTCGGCCGCCCCGTCGAGATCCTCATATTGGCCGCTCTTCAGCGACCAGAGAAACGCCCAGAGCGCACCGCCGCCGAGGATGAGGGCCAGGGGCACCAGATAGACGAGGCTGCTCATGACGCCGTCGCCGGGGATCGCCGCATGGCCGGCGTGGGGGCTTCTCCGGCCACCCCATTCCCTGCCGTTTCGGCGCCGCGCAGCCTGAGCGCATTGGCGACGACGATGATCGAAGAGGCCGACATGGCGAGCGCCGCCAGCAAGGGCGTGACATGGCCGGCAATGGCGAAAGGCAGCGCCACGACATTGTAGCCGATGGCGAGCGCGAAATTCTGTCCGACGAGTCTCCTGGCGTCGCGCGCGATGCGGATGGCGAACGGCACGGCGGTGAGCGAGCCATGCAGAAAGACGAAACCGGCGGCATTGCGGCCGATATCCGCAGCACTGGCCGGTGCCATGGACGCATAGGCGCGAGCCAAAGCCGGCGCGTCATTGAGGCCATCGCCGACCATGAGCGCCTTGCCGAGGCCGGCGATATGATCGGTCTTCGCCTTGGGCAGCATCGCACCGGTTGCATTCTCGATGCCCAGCCTGGCGGCGAGTTGCTCCACGGTAGGCGGCGCATCGCCCGAGAGTATGTGCGGGCGAAGTCCCATGGAACGCAGTTCGATCACCGCCTCGCGCGCGCCCGGCCTCGGATCGTCCTCGAACGCGAAGCTCGCGATGCGCGTGCCGTCCTCGCCGAGCACCGTCGTTTCCACCGCCTCACCGCTCGCCCATCCGGCGCGTCCGAGCCGGTAATGGTGGCCGCCGATCCAGGCTTCGACGCCCAGGCCCGGATATTCGGTGAATTTCATCAGATTCGGCGAGCGCCCTTTGCCGTGACGCGCCAGCGCCCGGCAGATGGGATGATTCGACTGCATAGCCAGGCCAGCGGCGATGCCGAGCGCCCGCGCGTCGATCGCCTCGGCATTGACGAGGCGCGGCCGGCCGCGAGTCAGCGTGCCGGTCTTGTCGAAGGCGACCTGGTCGACCTCGGCGAGACGCTCCAGGGCCCCGCCGTCCTTGACCATGATGCCGTTCTCGAACAGCCGCCGCGCCGCCACCGCCTGGACGATCGGCACGGCAAGACCCAGGGCGCAGGGACAGGTGATGATGAGGACAGCGATGGCGATGGCGATCGACCTATACCAGTCACCCGTCGCGACGAGCCAGCCGATCAGTGTCAGCAAGGCAAGGCCATGCACGACCGGCGCATAATAGCCCGCAGCTCGATCGGCGAGGCGACGGTAATGGCCGCGGCTGTCCTCAGCGGCTTCCATCAACTGCGCCATTTCGGCGACGAAGGAATTGGTGATACTCGCCTGCGCCCGCAAGGCGAGCGCCCCGGTGAGGTTGAGCATGCCCGATTTCAGCCTGTCACCCTTCGCCACCGTTTGCGGCCGAGCCTCGCCTGTCGCAAGCGAGCAATCTATGTCGGATTGGCCGGATTCGACCACGCCGTCGACCAATATGCGATCGCCCGGCGCCACATGCAGCAGCATGCCGGGTTCGACGGCGCCGGCGGGAAGAAAATCACGGCTGCCATCGGCGCGAATGACGGTGGCGCCCCTGGGGGTGAGTTGCAGGAGGCCGCTCACCGCCGAACGCGCTTTCGCGCGCATCAGGTAGTCAAAGACGCGACCGATCAGAAGGAAGAACAGGAGCGAGGTGGCGGCGTCGAAATAGGCATGCCGACCCTGGATAATCGTGTCATAGAGGCTGAGCCCGAAGGCGAGGATCACGCCGACCGAGATCGGCACGTCCATATTGGTCCGCTTGTTCTTGAGGGCGGCCCAGGCGGACAGGAAGAAGACGCGACCGGAATAGACGAGCGCTATGAGAGCGAGGCCCGCCGAGATCCAGTGGAAGGCCTGGCGCGTATCGGCATCCGCGCCCGACCAGATCGACACCGACAGCAGCATGATGTTCATCGCCGAGAAGCCCGCGACCGCCATGGCGCGGACGAGCCGCGCAAGCTGGGGGTCGCCTCCGTCCTCGGTCGTGAAGAGATGGCTGTCATAGCCCAGCTCGCGCAAGGTCTCGATGATCGGCGGCGGCTTGCCGCCCCGCCATTTCACTGCGACGCGCTTGCTCGACAAGTTGACGCGCGCGGCCTCGATGCCCGCGACGCGCTTAAGAGCGCCTTCGATGGTGCCGATGCAATGGGCGCAATGGATGCCGGGAACGGCAAGATCGCTCTGGCGCAGTCCTCCGCCCAGATCGCGGCTGGCGAGGAACATCTCGTCGGCGGACGGTGCGCCAAGAAGCTCGGCGCCAGCCGCCGCCGACTGGCCACAGCAGCTCATCTCATGGCCTTGTAAGCATGCCAGGTGGCATGGCCGAGCAGCGGGAAGACGACGATCAGCCCGATGAGGGCCGTTGCGACACCGAGCAGGAACAGCGCCAGCACGAGGACGCCCCAGGTGAGCATCACCGGGAGATTGTTCCAGACGAGGGAGATGCTGGTGCCCATGGCGGTGAAGGCATCGGTCTCTTCATCGAGCAGCATCGGTATTGAGAAGGTGCTGATGGCGAAGGAGAAAGCGGCGAAGAGCCCGCCGACGGCGGAACCCACCGCGAGCATCGCCCAGCCTGTCCATGAGGTGAACAGCATCGTCGTGATGTGGTCGAGCCCCGGAAACGGGGTCAGCCCGAAGAATAAGGCATAAATGAGAACCGCGGCACGCATCCACAGCAGCATCAGCCCGCACAGGATGGCGCCGGTGAACCAGATCTGCGCGCCCGAGCGCGGCCTGACGAAGATCATGCGGGCAAGCGAGACCGGCTCGCCATTCGCGATCGCGCGGCTTTTCTGATAGAGGCCGATTGCCACCAGCGGTCCCATCACCATGAAACCGGCGAGCGCAGGGAAGAGGATATAGTCGTAGCCGAGCGCAAACAGGCTCCAGACGATGAAGACCGAAACGGCGAAGACCGCAATTCCGTAAACGAGGCTGGCCCCCGGATGATCGAGAAAGTCGCGCCATCCAGCCTTGACCCAGGCGAAGGCGGCGCCGGCGGGCAGGTTACGGCGGTTGCGCTCGATATGGGGCCGCTCTCCGGTCTCATCCGCGATATGGCTTGCGATCATGTCACGTCCCCCGTCTCAACATGCGGATTTCGCCGCTTGGAAGCTGCTGCCCGTCGCTTTCTGATGCAGCACGCAATCCGGCTGCGAGCGCAAGGCGACATAGACCAGATGGGCATTGGCGGCGATGAAGATGACGAGCGTGGCCGCAGCGATCGTCAGCGCCATGACCCGCCAGTTGATCCGCGCCGTCATGGCGCCGCCCCCAGCGTGTCGACATAAAGCGCCAGCAGCTTGATCTCGGCCGGCGACAGCCGGTTCTTCCAATGCGGCATGTGACCTTGGCGGCCGGAATAGATCGTTCGATAGATGGACTCGAGATCGCCGCCATAGATCGAGACCTTGTCCGTCAGGTCGGGCGCGCCGACATCCTGCTTGCCCTTGGCGTCTTCACCATGGCAGCTCACGCAATTGGCCGTGAAGATCTCCTGCCCGGTCTTGCGGGTCTCGGCATCGATGGCGTCCTCGCTTGGCGCCGCCGACAGCGAATGGACATAGGCGGCAACCTGCCCGACCTGCTTGACATCGAGCGTGCCGGTGCTGCCGAAGCCCAGCATCTGCGATGTGCGCGTGTCGTCATTGGTCGAATTGATGCCGACGCTGATCGTCCGGGCGAGCGTTTCGGGCTCACCACCCCACAGCCACGCCTTGGCCGTCAGATTGGGAAAGCCCGGCCCGCCCGTGGCGTTGACACCATGGCAGACGGCGCAATTGTCGGCGAACAACGTGCGCCCGGTTTCCCGCACATGCCGCATGATGGCGGGATCGGCCGTGAGCGTGGCGAAATCGGCGGCCCCGATCTTGTCCATCCAGGGTCCGCGGGCGAGCCGCGCCGCTTCCACCTGCCTGGCCACGATGTCGCGCTGGTCGACGCCGAGTATGCCCTTGGTGTAGGTCGAGCCCAGCGGCCAGGCCGGCATCGCGATCCAGTAGCCGATGGCGAACAAGGTGGTGACCGCCAGGAAGAACAGCACGACGCGCGGGATCGGCGTGTCGAGTTCCTCGATGCCGTTCCATTCATGCCCGGTCGTCAAGCGGCCGGTGATCGGATCACGCTTGCCTATGTCCACGGTCTGTCGTCCTTGTCGAGGATGCTGTTCTTGGCGCGATCGAAGCCTGCCCGATTAGCCGGCCAATAGGCATAGATCACGACGCCGACCGCGAGCGCGATCAGGTAGAACAGGCCCCAGCTCTTGGAAATGGCGACGATCGTATCATGCATGATCAGTCTCCCAGCGCCGTCTGGCTCGTCTTGCTTGCGGCATCGGTGAGCTTGCCGATGATCTGCAGATAGGCGACGATCGCGTCCATCTCGGTCAGCCGTTCCGGATTGCCGTCGAACGGCCGTACGTGCGTCGCGGCGCCATAACGGTCGACGACGCCGCCTGCCCAATCGCTGTCGGGCGCCGCCTGGCCATAGGCGTCGCGGCTGGCATTGGCGATCATCTCGTCCGTATAGGGCACGCCGACCGCCCGCATCGCCTTGAGATGCAGGCCGAGATCGTTGGTTCTGAGCTCGTTGCGCAACAGCCAGCGATAGGCCGGCATGACCGATTCCGGCACGACATCGCGCGGATTGTCGAGATGCGCGATGTGCCAGGCGTCGGAATATTTCTCGCCCACCCGGGCCAGATCGGGCCCGGTTCGTTTCGAGCCCCACAGCATCGGATGGTCGTACTGGGATTCGACCGCCAGCGAATAAGGCCCATAGCGCTCGACCTCGTCGCGCAACGTGCGGACCATCTGCGAATGGCAGGCATAGCAGCCTTCCCTGACATAGATGTTGCGGCCGGCGAGCTCGAGAGGCGTGTAGACCCGCATGTCGGGCGCCGCCTCGACGGTCCCGGCGATGGTGAACAGAGGCGCGATCTCGACAAAGCCGCCGATCGAGGCGACACCGACGATGGCCAGCACGAAGCCGATGGCGCTGCGTTCTATCTTGCGATGAAATTCCGCCATATCGCTCACTCGCCGGGTTGGATGATGGGATCGCGGGCGAAAGCCGGTTCGTCCGTCTCGCCCGTGCCGGTTGCGCGCTCCTTGCGCGCCGCCGCAATCGTCATCAGCACATTATATGTCCCGACGATCGCTCCGAGGAGGAACAGCAACCCGCCGACGGTGCGGGCTATATAATAGGGATGCATCGCCACCAGCGAGTCGATGAAGGAATAGGCGAGCGTGCCGCTTTCCGTATAGGTCCGCCACATCAGGCCCTGGATGATGCCCGAATTCCACATGGCGAAGACGTAGACGACGGCGCCAGCGAGAGCGAGCCAGAAATGGACTTCGACCAGGCGCGCCGAATACATGGCCTGGCGTTTCCACATCCACGGAACGAGCGCATAGATCGAGCCGAAGGTGATCATGGCCACCCAGCCCAGCGCGCCCGCATGCACATGGCCGACCGTCCAGTCCGTATAGTGGGACAGTGAATTGACCGCGCGGATCGCCATGAACGATCCCTCGAATGTCGAAAGGCCGTAGAAGACGGCAGCGACCATCATGAAGCGCAAGGTGGCGTCGTCACGTACCTTGTGCCAGGCGCCGTTGAGGGTCGCGAGCGCATTGCCCGCCGACGCCCAAGACGGCACCAGGAGGACGATGGAGAAGGTCATGCCCAGCGTCTGCACCCATTGCGGCAGGGCCGTGTAATGCAGGTGGTGCGAGCCCGCCCACATATACATGAAGGTGATGCCCCAGAAGCTGATGATCGAGAGCCGGTAGGAGAAGATCGGCCGGCCAGCGCGCTTCGGCAGATAATAGTACATCATGCCGAGAAAGCCGGCGGTGAGAAAGAAGGCGACGGCGTTGTGGCCATACCACCATTGCGTCATCGCGTCCTGGACGCCCGAGAACAGCGAATAGCTCTTCGCGCTGCCAAAGGATATCGGCACCGCCAGGTTGTTGACGATATGGAGCATCGCCACAACCAGGATGAAGGCCATGTAATACCAGTTGGCCACATAGATATGCGGCTCCTTGCGACGCGCCAGCGTGCGCAGATAGATGAGGAAGTAGACGACCCAGACGATCACCAGCCAGATATCGGCATACCATTCTGGCTCGGCATATTCCTTGGACTGGGTGACGCCCATCAGATAGCCCGAGGCGGCGATGATGCAGAACAGATTGTAGCCGAGGAGCACGAACCACGGACTCAAATGGTCCGGCAAGCGGGCACGCGAAGTGCGCTGCAGAACGTGGAAAGAGGTCGCGATGAGAGCATTGCCGCCGAAGCCGAAGATGACGCCGCTGGTATGAACGGGCCTCAGCCTGCCGAAGCTCGCCCAGGCGGCATCGAAGGTAAGCTCCGGCCAAGCGAGAAGCGCCGACACCCAGACGCCGACGAACATGCCGACGACGGCCCAGAGCATCGCCAGCACGATGCCCGCTTTGGTTGGATCATCATAATAATGCGCGTATTGCGAAGCGTCCGGCTCCGGCGCGCCGAGCTTGCGCAGCACCAGCACCGCGACCGCGATAGCCGCCACCATGACGATGAGTCCATGGGCGCCAAGGGTGTTGTCTCGGCCCGCCACCGCCATGATGAGGCCGATCGTGGCCATGAGCAGCAGGCTTACGAGCGCAAATTGCCGTTCGTCGATCGTCAATTTAGAGATCATGGATCAACCGCTGTCAGAATTTGAGACTCCAAAAGGGCCTCCGCGCTCGAATCTAAGCGAGAACGGCGTCCCGTCTTTGCGCTGGCGCAAATTGTCTCCGCAGCTGGGTTGAGCCGGCCCCGCACACTCCCGAAACTTGCCATCTATTCAAGCACGATCCGACCTCGAACGCAAAAACAACCTTCGCGCTTTCCGCTGTCACAGAACTTTTACAATGGGCTGATTGATAGCCCCATGGCCCTGGACGAATCCCGACACTCGGTTCCTGAAAAAACCGCACGACAAAAGTGGATGTCGCTGCTTGCCGCAGCCAAACCGGCCCGGCTCGACACCCTGTTCCCGCGCGCACGCTTTCCCCATTTCGTCTATTTGCGCAAGCCCGAAACCGGCCTGGTGATGCTGCGCGGCCGCGTCGGCGGCACCGGCAGCGCCTTTAATATGGGCGAAGCCACGGTGACGCGCTGCGCCATCCGCCTCGATGATGGAACCGTCGGCCAGGCTTTCGTCATGGGACGTTCGCATGCGCATGCGTTGACCGCCGCGGTCTGCGACGCGCTCCTGCAGGGACAAAACAACGACCTTGCCGAAACGGTGGTCGCGCCGCTGGCGCTGGAACGCAGCGAACGGGAGCGCGATCTCGCGCTCAAGAACGCGGCGACGAAAGTCGATTTCTTCACCATGGTGAGAGGCGAGGATGATTGAGGCTGTCAGCGGCTTCGCCGATCAGGCGCTGGACAGCGCCCGCGCCTTCCGGCTCATGCTCGACGCCATGGCGCGTCCGGGCCGCATCCTGCCGATGCCCCCTGTGATCGATGCGCCGTCGCCGTTATTGCCATCGGCTGCGACGATCTGCCTGGCGCTGTGCGACTATGACACGCCGCTCTGGCTCGATGAAACTCTGCGCACGCCCGCCGTGCTCGACTATGTGCGCTTCCACAGCGGCGCGCCTGTCGTCACGGACATTGCCACGGCGAGCTTCCTGCTGTGTGGCCCGGCATCCGCCGCCGCCACTCTGGCCGCGGCCCATCGCGGCACGGCGGAATATCCCGACGCCTCGGCGACGCTCGTCATCCAGCTCGACAGCCTCGCAGCGGGTGACCGGCTGACCCTCAGCGGCCCCGGCATCGACGGCTCGCGGGAGTTCTCCACCCTGGACCTCTCATCCCGGTTCTGGGACCTCATGGCCGACAATCACGCAGGCTTCCCGCTGGGCTCAGACGTCTTCTTCGCCGCTTCCGGAGAAATCGCCGCGTTGCCCCGTTCGACACACACAAAGAGAGAAGGCGCAGGCTGATGTATGTCGCGGTCAAAGGCGGCGAGAAGGCGATCGATGCGGCACACCGGCAGCTCGCTGAGGAGCGGCGCGGTGATCCGAGCATCCCGGAGCTGACCGCCAGCCAGATCAGCGCGCAATTGTCTCTCGCCGTGGACCGGGTGATGACCGAGGGCTCGCTCTATGACCGCGAGATGGCGGCGCTGGCGATAAAGCAGGCGCGCGGCGACCTCATCGAGGCCATCTTCCTCGTCCGCGCTTCACGGACCACCTTGCCGCGCTTCGGCTATTCCACGCCCATTGAGACCTCGAAGATGCTGGTGCGCCGGCGCATCTCGGCGGCGTTCAAGGACATGCCGGGCGGACAGGTCCTGGGGCCGACCTTCGACTACACCCACCGCCTGCTCGATTTCGAGACGACCGATGATGCCACGGACCCACCGGCCGAGACCGGGCCCGCCGATATCGACCGCAGCATGCCCCGGGTACTCGACCTGATCGGCGCCGAAGGCCTGATCGAGCCGGCTTCCGCGGCCGCAAGCGAGCCCGGCGACCTCACCCACGAGCCGCTCTCCTTTCCGGCCGGGCGCGATCTGCGCCTGCAGAGCCTGGCGCGCGGCGATGAGGGCTTCCTCCTGGCGCTCGGCTATTCGACGCAACGCGGCTATGGCCGCAGCCATCCCTTCGCCGGCGAGATCCGCTTTGGCGAAGTTCGCGTGAGCTTCGCTCCCGAGGAGCTCGGCTTCGAGATCGAGATCGGCGTCATCGATCTCACCGAATGCGAGATGATCAACCAGTTCAAGGGATCGGGCAGCGTTCCGCCGCAATTCACCCGCGGCTACGGCATGAGCTTCGGCCAGTGCGAGCGCAAGGCCGTGGCGATGGCGCTGGTCGATCGCGCTTTGCGCGCAGGTGAACTGGACGAGGAGCAGACGGCGCCGGCGCAGGACGAGGAATTCGTGCTCTCTCACGCCGACAATGTGCAGGCGACGGGCTTCGTCGAGCATCTGAAGCTGCCGCATTATGTCGACTTCCAGGCCGAGCTCGAATTGCTGCGGCGACTCAGGCGCAAGGCGCTCGGTCTCGAGCAGGAGGCGGCGGAATGACGACGGGCTACAATTTCGCCTATCTCAACGAGCAGACGAAGCGCATGATCCGCCGCGCGCTGCTGAAGGCGGTGGCGATCCCGGGCTACCAGGTGCCTTTCGCCAGCCGCGAGATGCCCATGCCCTATGGCTGGGGAACCGGCGGCGTCCAGGTGACGGCCTCGATCCTCACCCCCGAGGACACGCTCAAGGTGATCGACCAGGGCGCCGACGACACCACCAATGCGGTCAGCATCCGCAAGTTCTTCGTGCGCACCGCGAGCGTCGCCACGACCGAAGAAACCGAGAAGGCCTCGATCATCCAGACCCGGCATCGTGTTCCGGAGACGACACTCTGCGAGAATCAGATCCTCGTCTATCAGGTGCCGATCCCCGAGCCCTTGCGCTTCCTCGAGCCGCGCGAGACCGAGACGCGGAAAATGCACGCGCTCGAGGAATATGGCATCATGCATGTGAAGCTCTATGAGGACATCGCCCGCCACGGGCACATCGCCACCTCCTATGCCTATCCGGCCAAGGTGAACGGGCGCTATGTCTTCGATCCCTCGCCGATCCCCAAATTCGACAATCCGAAGCTCGACAATTGCGCCGCCTTGCAGCTTTTCGGCGCCGGCCGGGAGAAGCGCATCTATGCGCTGCCGCCCTACACGCAAGTGAAGAGCCTCGATTTCGAGGATCACCCGTTCAGTGTGCAGAAATGGGACGAGCCCTGTTCGCTCTGCGGATCGCGCGACACATATCTCGATGAGATCATCCTCGATGACAAGGGCAAGCGCATGTTCGTCTGCTCCGATACCGATCATTGCCGCAAGACCTGCGAGAAAGCCGCATGACCGGCCCCCTTCTCATCGCCGACGGCATCAGCAAATTCTATGACGGCCGCGTCGCTTGCGAACAGGTGAGCTTCGAGCTCTGGCCGGGCGAGGTGCTCGCGGTGGTGGGCGAATCGGGCTCCGGCAAGACGACCCTGCTCAAATGCCTGTCGATGCAGATCGCCCTGTCTTCGGGCCGCGTGCTCTATGCCCTGCGCGACGGCCGTACGGAATCCTTGTCCGATCTGAGCGAGGCCGAGCGCCGGTTCCTGATGCGCACCGATTGGGGCTTCGTCCACCAGGATCCGCGCGAGGGCCTGCGCATGGGCGTCTCGGCCGGCGCCAATGTCGGCGAGCGCCTGATGGCGGTGGGCGAGCGGCACTATGGCCGCATCCGGGGGGCGGCTCTCGACTGGCTCGCCCGCGTCGAGATCGCCGGAGACCGGATCGACGACAGCCCGCGTCATTATTCGGGCGGCATGCGTCAGCGCCTGCAGATCGCCCGCAATCTGGTGACCGCGCCGCGCCTCGTCTTCATGGACGAGCCGACCGGGGGCCTCGACGTCTCGGTCCAGGCGCGCCTGCTCGACCTGTTGCGCGGGCTGGTGCGCAGCCTCGGCCTCTCCGTGATCATCGTGACCCATGATCTGGCGGTGGCGCGCCTGCTGTCGACCCGCCTCCTGGTCATGCAGCAGGGCAAGGTCATCGAGACCGGCCTCACCGATCAGGTGCTCGAGGATCCGCAGGCGCCCTATACCCAGCTTCTCGTGTCCTCCGTCCTCCAGGTGTGATGAGATGAGCCTCGTCCTCAAGATCCGCCATCTCGCCAAGCAGTTCCGCCTGCATTTGCAGGGTGGCGCGCGCATTCCCGTCTTCGACGATCTCGCCCTCGAGCTCGCGGCCGGCGAGGCACTCGCGATCACCGGTCCCTCGGGCAAGGGCAAGAGCTCGCTGCTCAAGCTGATCTATGGCACCTACAAGTCGGGCCAAGGCGAGATCCTTGTCCGCCACGAGGGCGCGTGGCTCGACCTCGCGCGCGCCGAGCCGCGCCAGGTGCTCGAAGCACGCCGCCGGACGATCGGCTATGTCACCCAGTTTCTGCGCGTTATTCCACGCGTCCCGGCGCTCGATATCGTCGCCGAACCCTTGCTCGAGCGTGGTGTAAGGACGGAGGAAGCTCGCGACCGGGCGGCAAGCCTTCTCGCCAAGCTCAACATCCACGAGCGTCTGTGGTCCCTGTCGCCCATGACCTTCTCAGGCGGCGAGCAGCAGCGTGTCAATATCGCCCGCGGCTTCGCCGCCCCTTACCCGATCCTGCTGCTCGATGAGCCGACGGCCTCGCTCGACCAGGAGAACAAGGCCCGCGTCCTCGCCATGATCGCCGAGGCGCGCCGGGCCGGCAGCGCCATCATCGGCATCTTCCACGATGCCGCAGACCGAAAAACCGTGTGTACACGGGAGTTTGATCTTTCCCGGTTGAAAAGCGAACAGGCTTAGTCCGACTGACATAAAGTCTTCAGAAGACTGTCATGAAAGCCCGTTACCCCTTTTGAAAACGATAAGGGGTAGACGTTGAGCGCGATCTCGATCGAGCGGCTGAGCAAGACGTTCAGCAGCGGCAAACGCGGATTGGACGACATATCGCTCACCATCGCCGAGGGCGAGATGGTGGCTCTGATTGGTGCTTCGGGCTCCGGAAAGTCGACCCTCATCCGTCACATTGCTGGCCTCGTCCTTGGCGACAAGGCGGACGGCGGCTCGATCAAGGTCCATGGCCGCACCGTGCAGGACCAGGGCCGCGTCGCCCCCAATGTCCGCGACATCCGCCGCGAGATCGGCGTCATCTTCCAGCAGTTCAACCTCGTCGGCCGCATGTCGGTGCTGACCAATGTGCTGACCGGCGTCCTCGGCAAGATTCCCGTGTGGCGCGGCACCCTCGGCGCTTTCCCACTCGGCGAGCAGCAGGCCGCGATGACCGCCTTGACCCGTGTCGGCATCGCCGAGACGGCGCGCCAGCGCGCCTCGACGCTCTCGGGCGGCCAGCAGCAGCGCGCCGCCATCGCCCGCGCCCTGGTGCAGGGCGCGCGCATCCTTCTTGCCGACGAGCCCATCGCCTCGCTCGATCCAGCCTCCGCGCGCCGGGTCATGGAGACGCTCGAGAACATCAACAAGCAGGACGGCATCACCGTCGTCGTGGCCCTGCATCAAGTCGAGTATGCCCGCCGCTTCTGCGCGCGCACCATTGCCATGGAAGCGGGCCGAGTGGTTTTCGACGGACCGAGCACGCAGCTCTCCAATGAGCGCCTGCGACAGATTTATGGATCGGCCAGCGAAGAGCTGATCCTACCCGATGCGGGCGAGGTCCGCCGGCCCGCTCCTTCCATCGAAGGGCTCGCCGCGGCGGCTGCATAGTTGCGTCAGACGTTTTCGTAATCAGGAGAAACCAGATGAGAAGGATTACCCGACGGCTCGCCGTATTTGCGACGGCGGCAATGGTCATGGCCGGCAGCGCCTATGCCGAGACCAAGGAGATCAATTTCGGCATCATATCGACCGAATCGACCCAGAATCTCAAGCAATACTGGACGCCCTTCCTCGCCGATCTCGAGAAGGAGACCGGCATCAAGATCAATCCGTTCTTCGCCTCCGACTATGCCGGCATCATCGAGGGCATGCGTTTCGGCAAGGTGCAGGTGGCCTGGTACGGCAACAAGTCGGCCATGGAAGCCGTGGACCGCGCCGAGGGCCAGGTCTTCGCCCAGTCGGTCGATGCCGAGGGCAATCCCGGCTATTGGTCGCTGCTCGTGACCAATGTCGACAACCCCAACCTCAACGCCGTCGCCGACGTGCTGAAATGCGACAAGACGCTGAGCTTCGGCAATGGCGATCCCAACTCGACCTCGGGCTTCCTGGTGCCGTCGGTCTTCGTCTTCGGCACCAACAATGTCGACCCCAAGACCTGCTACAAGACCGTAACCAATGCCAATCATGAGACCAATCTCATGGCGGTGGTGAACAAGCAGGTCGACTTCGCCACCAACAACACCGAGAACATGCGCAACTTCGCCAAGTCGCATCCGGAAGAGCTGAAGAAGATCAAGGAAATCTGGCGTTCGCCGCTGATCCCGTCCGACCCCATCGTCTGGCGCAAGGATCTCGACCAGGCGACCAAGGACAAGCTCCTCTCCTTCTTCATGACCTATGGCCGCCAGGGCTCGGTCGATGAGGTGAAGACGGCGCGCGAGAACCTCAAGAAGCTCAACTGGGCGCCGTTCAAGCCGTCCTCCGATGCGCAGCTCTATCCGATCCGCGTCCTCGAGATCTCCAAGGCCATGAACAAGGTCAAGGGTGACGAGGCCCTGAGCCAGGCCGATAAAGACGCCAAGCTCAAGGAACTCGAAGCGCAAAAGGCCCAGTTCGAGAAGCTGATGGCGGAAGTGCCGCAGACCTGAGTCGTTAATCATCTCCCTTCTCCCCCCGCGGGGAGAGGGGAGATGCAGGACGCCATGATGACCACAAGCACGATCCATATTCCTCCTGTGCCGGCGGCGCAGCGTTATGGCCAGCTCGCCTTCTGGTCGATTCTCGCCGTCCTCCTGGCCTGGAGCTTCGCGCCGGCCGAGATGTACCGCGCCCCGCTGCTCATCACCGATGCCGGCAACATGGCGAGATATGCGTCGGGATTCCTCACGCCCAATTTCGCCGACTGGAAGCTCTACGTCGCGGAAATGCTGATCACGGTCCATATCGCGATCTGGGGCACCTTCCTCGCGATAGTGTTCGGCATCCCCCTCTCGCTCCTCGCCTCCAACAATGTAGCGCCGGTCTGGATCGTCCAGCCGGTGCGCCGGCTGATGGACGCCTGCCGCGCGATCAACGAGCTCGTTTTCGCAGTGCTGTTCGTCGTCGCCGTGGGTCTCGGGCCCTTCGCCGGCGTCATGGCCGTCTTCATCCACAATCTCGGCATCATCTCGAAGCTGTTCTCGGAAGCCGTCGAGGCCTCCGACCCGCGCCCCGTCGAGGGCATCCGCGCCACCGGAGCGACCCGGCTCCAAGAGGTCATCTATGGCATCGTCCCACAAGTGATGCCCTTGTGGCTCAGCTATGGGCTCTATCGCTTCGAATCGAATGTGCGCGGCGCCACCGTGCTCGGCATTGTCGGCGCCGGCGGCATCGGCCAGCTGCTCTTCGAGAATATCCGTGGCTTCTATTACGGCGAGACCGCCGCGATCATGATCGTCGTGGTGGTGACCGTCGCAATCATCGACATCATCTCGCAGCGCCTGCGAAAGATCCTGGTATGAGCGCTCGCTACGCACTCTACTATGCTCCGGCCCCGGACACGCAACTCCATGCCCTGGGCTCGAGCTGGCTCGGACGCGATGCCTGGTCGGGAGCGGCCACGTTCCAGCCCGCGGTCGAGAACATCGCCGGGCTCACCGGGGACCCCCGCCGTTACGGCTTCCATGCGACGCTCAAGGCACCCTTCAAGCTGGCGGCGAACAAGAGCCGCGCCGAGCTTTCGGCCTTCGCCACGGAATTCGCCTGCCGCCAGACGCCGGTGATGCTGCCGAAGCTCCGCCTCGCTGCCCTCGACGGCTTTCTGGCGCTCATACCCGACGCCGAGAACGAGCAGCTGAACGAGTTCGGCGCCTGTTGTGTCATGGATTTTGACGGCTTCCGCGGCCCCCTGCATCCGGATGAGATCGCGCGCCGCCACCGTTCGGGTCTCAGCCTACGCCAGAGCCGCCTCCTCCTCAACTGGGGCTATCCACATGTGCTCGATCAGTTTCGCTTCCACATGACGCTGAGCGACAAGCTCGAGGCGGTGGACATGGCCCGGCTCCGGCCCGAGGCCGAGGCGCATTTCGCGGTCGCGATCGGCGTGCCGCTGCTCCTCGATGCGATCACGATCTTCTGCGAGGCCGCGCCCGGCGCCCCATTCCGTGCCGAAGAGCGCTTCACGCTGGCCGGCACGGCCAAAAGCAGCTGGCCTGAAATCTGGAAACTGGGTGTGAGATGACGAAGGAAAGAGTGCTCGGCAACGCCAGGATCGTGACGCCCGACGAGGTCGTCGCGGGCGCCGTGCTGGTACGGGACGGGCTGATCGCCGACATCACGCGGGGAACCGTGACGGCCATCGATGCCGATCTCGACGGCGCCTATCTGATGCCGGGCCTGGTCGAGCTCCATACCGATCATCTCGAGAGCCACTATCGCCCGCGCCCCGGCGTCGCCTGGCCCGCGATCGGCGCCTTGCTTGCCCATGATGCGCAGATCGCCGCCGCCGGCATCACCACCGTCTTCGACGCCCTGCGCGCCGGCACATTCGATACCGAGGACGGCGCCTTGCGCCGCGCCAACGGCCAGCTCTGTCAGGCGATCGCCGCCGCCCGCGCCAACGACATGCTGCGTGCCGATCACCGCATTCATCTGCGTTGCGAGCTGCCCTGCGCCGATACCTTCGACACCACTGAAGAGCTCGTCGAGGGCGGCCTTGTCGATCTCCTTTCGGTCATGGATCATACGCCGGGCGAGCGCCAGTTCGTCAGCCTTGACAAGTTCCGCGAATATTACCTCGGCAAGAACATCATGACGGCCGAACGCCTCGAAGTATTCATCACCGAGCGGCGGGAACTGAACATCCTCCATTCCGACCGTAACCGCCGCGCCATCGTCAATCTGGCGCTGGCCAACAACCTCAAGCTCGCGAGCCATGACGACGCCACGCTCGCGCATGTCGCGGAAGCCGTCGCTGACGGCGTCGCCATCTCGGAATTCCCGACCACCGAGGAGGCCGCCCGCGCCGCCCATGCCAGCGGCCTTTCTGTGCTGATGGGCGCCCCCAATCTGGTGCGTGGCGGCTCGCATTCCGGCAACATACCGACGCTCGACGTCGCCAAGGCGCGATGCCTCGACCTCATGTCGTCCGACTATGTGCCGGTGAGCCTGTTGCATGCCGCCTTCGCCTTGCCCGAGAAGGCGCCCGAGATCAGCCTGCCCGAGGCCGTGAACATCGTTTCGCGCAATCCTGCCCGGGTCATGGGCCTTGATGATCGGGGCGAGATCGCTCCGGACAAGCGTGCCGATCTCATCGAGGTGCGCCGCGTGGACGAGTTTCCCGTGGTGCGCTCGGTCTGGCGGGCGGGTGAGCGCGTCCTCTGACCATGCCGCCTCTTCCGGGCAAGCTCGTTCTGGTGGTGGGGCCGTCAGGCGCCGGCAAGGACAGCCTCCTGCGCCATGCGGCCGAGCAACTGGCCGAGGACCGGCGCATTGTTTTCCCGCGGCGCGCCATCACTCGTCAGCTCTCCGATGCGACGGAAATCCATGACAGCCTGACGGTGGACGAATTCCGCGCCGCCGAAGAGAGAGGCGATTTCGCCCTGTCCTGGACGGCGCACGGGCTCCATTACGGCATTCCGGCCGCCATTGGGCGCGATCTCGATGCCGGCCGGGTCGTCGTGGTCAATGTGTCGCGTGCCATCATCGCCGAGGCGGGTACGCGCTTCCCCGATATCGCCGTCCTCCATGTCACCGCTCCGGTGACGGTCGTAGCCGAGAGGCTGGCCCGGCGCGGACGCGAGACGGCTGACGACATCGCGCGCCGCATTGCCCGCGAGCTGCCGCATTTCGAGACCCGCTTCGAGACCGTCACCATCATCAACGACACCGAGCTCAGTCGCGCCGCGGCCGCCTTTACGGCGGCCCTCCTGGGCTTTGCAGGAGGTGCCCATGCCGCGCCTGTCTGAGACGCCCTACCTGCATGACGGCGCCGTCGTCGTCGGCTCGACGCTCGGCCGCTATGTCGAGATCGGTGCCGGCGCCCGCATCACCGAAAGCATCTTCGGCGATTACAGCTACACCGACCGCTGTGCCGACATCGCCTATTCGACGCTCGGCAAGTTCGTGAATGTCGCGGCCTTCGTGCGCATCAATCCCGGCGAGCATCCCTATCAGCGCGCCTCGCTGCACCATTTCATGTACCGTTCGGAATATTACTGGCCGGACGAAAAGGACGAGGCGGCGATCTTCGACTGGCGGCGCTCGCGGGGCGCTGTCATCGGCCATGACACCTGGCTCGGCCATGGATCGATGATCATGAAGGGCGTCACCATTGGCGATGGCGCCATCGTCGGCTCGCTCTCGGTCGTGACCAAGGATGTGCCGCCCTATGCCATTGTCGCGGGCTCGCCGGCACAGTTCATCAAATGGCGCCATCCCGAAGCCGTCGGCCGGCGCCTGCGGGCTCTCGCTTGGTGGGACTGGGATCACGCGACGCTGCGCAAGGCGCTCAAGGACTTCCGGTCGCTCTCGGTCGAAGCCTTCCTCGACTGTTACGAGGAAGAGAGTGCCGCTCGCGCGGCGATCTCGCGATAATGCTCCGAACTTGACGCAGATGCGGGGTTTCGGGTCCCGCTGGGATTGCCACATATCCGCCCCTTACCGCTCATATTCCCGTCCGCGTTTGATCCTGCACGGCAGAGGTGAGTTGATTTGTCCCAATCCCGCGCCCTCATCGTGGCGAATCGGCGTGCGCGCAAGGGCCGGCAGTCTCTCGCCGCGGCCATCGAGCATCTCGATCGCGCCGGCATCGAGACCGTCAGCTTGCCGGAAGACGCATCGGCCGATCTGGCCCAGGTCATTCGTGCGCATGCCGATCGTGTAAGCCTCGTCGTGCTGGCCGGCGGCGACGGCACGTTGAATCACGCGGCCGCCGCCCTGCATGAGACCGGACTACCTTTCGGCGTGCTGCCGATGGGCACGGCCAATGACTTCGCCAGGACCATCGGCGTGCCGCGCGACCTCACGCGCGCCGCCCAGATCATCATCGACGGCCATCTGCGAGCGGTCGATCTCGGCGAGGTCAACGGTCACTTCTTCTTCAACGTCGCGAGCATCGGCTTTTCCGCAGCCCTGGCGCGCGAACTCACGGCCGAGGCGAAGAAGCGCTGGGGAACGCTAGGCTATGCCTTTGCGGCGCTCAATCTCTTGCGGCAAAGCCGGCCTTTTACCGTCGAGATCGACCATGACGGCACGATCGAGACGGTGAAGACGGCGCAGGTCGCCGTCGGCAATGGCCGTTTCTATGGCGGCGGCATGGCCGTCGAGAGGACCGCCGCACCCGATGACGGCCGTCTCGACGTCTACAGTCTCGAGATCGATCATTGGTGGGAGCTGCTGGCTCTCGCCCCCTGGCTGCGCCGGGGAACGCAGAAAAGCTGGCGCAAGGTGCGGGCCTTCTCGGCCACCAATCTCACGATAAGGACGCGCAGGCCGCATGACATCAATGCCGACGGCGAGATCGTGGGCCAGACACCGGCCACATTCCACATCAAATGCAAGGCCGTGAAGGTCTTCGCCCCATCCGCCGGATCGGCTGCCCGGTAAGGCGGGATTAACCTCAACTGTGGGTAATGCTGGGTATCCTTATTTTAATCATATTCATTGTTAATGACGGTAGAAGGTAACGGAGAGGAACTTCGTTATGCGCAGGCCGTGGAAAATTGGTGCGCTACTGGTGGGGACGGCACTGTTCTGCGCCGCCACTGTCACTCTATATGTGAGCGATCGCGGGAATTTCGTCGCCAAGTTGTGGGCCGACGCCCAGTCGCGCAATATTTCCTGGGATTTGCTCACCTTGGCCTTCTGGTCATCGGATCCCGATGTTCTCGACCGCGCCAAAAATCAACCTGAAGTTGTTATGCCGGTCAAGGATTACGTGGAACGGCGGGTCAGCTCCACGCGAATCGAGACCGGCAAGGTGAAGATCGTCGAATGGAAGGACGCCGTCACCGGCATCGAGAAGAAATATGGCGTTCCGGCCGGAATGCTGGTCGCGATCTGGGGAATCGAGTCCAATTTCGGCAAGACGATGGGCGACAAGAATGTCCTGGGCTCGCTCGCGACACTCACCAAGGCCGGCTATCGCAGCGACTATTTCAATGGTGAACTGCTGGCGGCGCTCGAGATGGTGCGTGACGGCAAGATCGACAAGGCTCAGATGGTCGGCTCCTGGGCGGGCGCCATGGGGCAGATTCAGTTCATGCCCTCGAGCTATCTCGCTTACGCCGTCGATCATGACGGCGACGGCCGCAAGGACATCTGGAAATCGGTTCCCGATGCGCTGGCCTCGACCGCCAACTACCTCAAGAAGAGCGGCTGGCGGCCGGACACCGACTGGGGCTACGAGGTGAAGATCCCGGAGAAGTTCGATTTTGCCGCGGCCTGGAAGAAGAAGAACATGACGCTGGCCGACTGGGCGAAGATGGGGCTCAAGCGCGCGGACGCAAAGCCGTTCCTGCGCTCGGGTGAGAAAGCCCGCCTCTATCTGCCCGCCGGCGGCGCCGGCCCGGCCTTCCTGGTGCTCAAGAATTTCGACGTCATCAAGCGCTACAACAACGCCGATTCCTATGCTCTCGCCGTGGCGCATCTCGCCGACCGCATCAACGGCGCGGAGAGTTTCGTCAGCCCATGGCCCGAGGATGTGGTGCCCCTGTCGAGGAGCGAGCGCAAGGAGCTCGAGGCGCTGATCGCCGAAAAGGTGCTCAAGCCCGACAAGCCCGCCGGCAATGGCAGCCACGCCATGCGCTTGGCGATCATCAAGTTCCAGAAGACCGAAGGATTGCTGGCCGACGGCCATCCTTCCCGCGCCCTGCTCCAGCGCCTGCGCGACTGGAGCCCGGCCTCATCGAGCTGATTTAGCTCTCGCAATATACCCGCATGCGTGCTCCAGCCTCATCGGCCGGACCGCCGGCCTGTCTGCCGGCGGAAGCTTGTCCACAATTGCGGAACAAGGTACAGTATTTCAAACACGCAGGCATTGGACTGGATGCTTCCATCGGAGAAACGGGCTTTGAAGCCGCAATCGGAGCCTGTTGCTGCGGCTGGCGAGGACGAAAATACGGGCTCGCGCAGCGTCAGGCGCGCGCTCGATATTCTCGAGCTCATCCTCATGCACAATCAGCCGGTCACGGTGGCGCAGATCATCGCCGAGCTGTCGATCCCGAAATCCACCGCTTATGAGCTGGTACGCACCCTGTCGGACGGCGATTATCTCGAGTCCTCCGGCAAGGCTTCGGGCCTGTTTCTGGGCCGAAAGCTCTTCGAGCTCGGCATGGCCTATAAGAGCCATGTCGATCTGCTGCGCGACGGCAGCCGCATCGCCGAGGACTTGCGCAACGAGACCGGCGAGACGGTGCAGCTCTCGGTGCTCGAGAACAATCTCAAGAAGGTGCGGTTCAAGGAGGAAGGCATCCGTCCCTTGCGCATCATCAGCAATGTCGGCTCCAGAGTGCCGGTGAACTGGGCCGCGGCGGGACGCCTCCTCG
>JBFWNN010000066.1:0-28899 GCA_050251035.1 Parvibaculaceae bacterium | reverse complement strand
GGCCCGGGTCGGCGATCATCCCACGCTGCGGCGCTGCCTCATCGGCGCGGTGGCCCTCGTCGCCCTCCTGCTGATCGCCGCACCGCTGCTCGCGATCCTGAGCTACGCCCTGGCCGAAGGGCCGGGGCGCTTTTTCGAAAGCCTCGCCGCGCCCGACACGCTGCATGCGATCAAACTCTCGGTCCTGACCGCGCTCATCGCCGTGCCGGTCAATACCTTGTTCGGCATCGCCGCCGCCTGGGCTATCGCAAAGTTCGATTTTCCCGGGCGCCGTCTCCTCGTCGCCGTCATCGAGCTGCCCTATTCGATCTCGCCCATCGTCGCGGGCGTCGCTTATCTCTTCGTCTATGGCGCGCAAGGGTTGTTCGGCCCGTGGCTCCAGGCGAACGACATCAAGATCATGTTCGCTCTGCCGGGCATCATCCTGGCGAGCCTGTTCGTCACCGCGCCGTTCGTGGCGCGCGAGCTCATCCCGCTGCTCGAGACGCAAGGCCGTGAGCGCGAGGAGGCCTCGATCTCGCTCGGCGCGTCGGGCTTCCAGACCTTCTGGCGCATCAGCCTGCCCGGCATGCGCTGGGCGCTGCTCTATGGCATCATATTGTGCAATGCCCGCGTGTTCGGCGAGTTCGGTGCCGTGTCGATCGTCTCGGGCAATGTGCGCGGCGAGACCAACACGCTGCCGCTGCATGTCGAGCTCCTCTATCAGGACCATAATTCCGTCGCCGCCTTCGCCGCCGCCTCGGTGCTGATGCTGATCGCTGTCCTCACCCTCATCGCCAAATTCCTGCTCGAACGCCACGGCGTTCGCCGCCATGCGGAAAGCGCCTGAATAATGACCTTGCACATCGACCATGTCAGCAAGAGCTTCGGCCGCTATGCGGCGCTCGCCGACGTCACCCTCGATATACCGAAGGGTGAGCTGGTGGCGCTGCTCGGGCCGTCGGGCTCGGGCAAGACGACGCTTCTGCGCATCATCGCCGGACTCGAGACGCCCGATCAGGGCCGCGTCCTGTTCGACGGCGAGGATGCCACCGACGTCGCGCCGCGCTACCGGCAGATCGGCTTCGTCTTCCAGCATTATGCGCTCTTCCCGCATCTTTCCGTGTTCGAGAACGTGGCCTTCGGCCTGCGCGTGATGGCGAAGGCCGCGCGGCCGGAGGAGAGCCGCATCCGCGCGCGGGTGGCCGAGATCCTGAAGCTGGTGCGCCTCACCAATCTCGGCGAGCGCTTCCCGGCGCAGCTTTCGGGCGGCCAGCGCCAGCGCGTGGCCCTGGCGCGCGCACTGGTGATCCGGCCGCGCGTGCTGCTGCTCGACGAGCCGTTCGGCGCGCTCGACGTCACGGTGCGCACCGAGCTCAGGCGCTGGCTGCGCGAGTTGCAGCAGGAGCTCGGTCTCACCACCATCTTCGTCACCCACGACCAGGAAGAGGCGAGCGCCATCTGCGACCGAATCGCCATCCTCAATGACGGCAAGCTGCTGCAGGCGGGTTCGCCCGTCGATCTCTTCCGCGCGCCGGCCTCGGGCTTCGTGGCAAGCTTCCTGGGCTCGGCCAATGTGCTCGACCGCGACAAATTTCCGCCATCGGCCGGCCTCAAGAAGATCGCCGGCGCCAAGATCGCCTTCCGTCCGGCCGACGGGCATATCGTTCCCGTGTCGGCGAAGAAGGCGCCAGCCGGCCATATCCGGCTCTCCGGCACAATCCGGCATCGCGAGTTCCTGGGCGCGATCGTGCGCTACGCCATCGCGGCCGGGGACCAGGAAGTGCAGATCGATGCGCCCTTCAAGGCGGGCGAGGCCTTCATCGCGCCCGGCAGCGAGGTCGCCATCGACATCCCCATCGACGTGCTGATTGGTCTCGACGCATAGTCTCCTGTGGGGTGCTTCAATCCCCGAAGACCGACCAGCGCATGTCCTTCGCCAGATATTCGAGCGCCGCGGAGCCGAGCCAGGAATTGCCATTGGCATCGAGGCCGGGCGACCAGACGGCGATCGACGCCTTGCCCGGAACGATGGCAAGGATACCGCCGCCGACGCCGCTCTTGCCGGGAAGGCCGACCCGAAAGGCGAAATCGCCCGAGCCGTCATAATGGCCGCAGGTCAGCATGAGCGCGTTGATGCGCCGCGCCCGCTCCGCCGATACGACGCGAGCACCTCCCGGCGTGTGCCGGCCGCCGAAAGCGAGATAGCGCCCGGCCATGGCGAGCTGCCGGCACGTCATCTCAATGGCGCAATGATGGAAATAGACGCCGAGGACGAAATCGACCGGGTTCTCGATGATGCCGAAGGAGCGCATGTAGTTGGCCAGCGCGGTGTTGCGGAAGCCGGTCTCCTTCTCCGAGCGTGCCACCGCGTGGTTGATGGCGACCGTGTCGTCGTCGCTGACGAAGCGGATGAAGCGCAGAATGGAACCCAGCGCTTCGCGCGGCTGATGGCCGGACACGATGGCATCGGTGACGGCGATCGCGCCGGCATTGATGAACGGATTGCGCGGGCGTCCGTTCTCATATTCGAGTTGCACGATCGAGTTGAACGGATTGCCCGATGGCTCACGGCCGACGCGGCGCCAGAGCCCGTCGCCGATCTGGCCGAGAGCGAGCGTCAAGGTGAAGACCTTGGAGATGCTCTGGAGCGAAAAGGGCATGTCGTGATCGCCGCCGACGACCATGCCGCCGTCGGCGGTGACCACGGCGATGCCGAAGCGGGAAAGATCGACGGAAGCGAGCTCCGGGATATAGTCGGCAGCCTTGCCGCGATCGGGGCGGGCGGCGATCTTCTGGGTGATGTCCGTGATGACGGCGGCGAGCCGCGGGTCCGGGTCAGGTGCGTGCATGATCTCCAGTCATTTCGGCCATGGCGGCCGTGCAGCTTCGTGAGGCATGAATCAGGGCCTCGACCATAGACGGATGGTCCCGTGAGCGGCAAGGCAAAGACATGAGAGGCAAGCTTGCCCTTGACCATCAGCCCTGACGAGGCCGACATTGCCGTTGGTGCTCGATTTCAGGGTTGGTGAGGAGATGACGAAGACGGCAATCGTGACGGGCGCGGGATCGGGCATCGGCCGGGCCATCGCCGAAAGGCTGGCGCAGGACGGCCATGGCGTCCTGGTCAACGACCTCCATGGCGAGCGGGCCGCCGAGGTCGCCTCCGCCATCGCGGCGAAAGGCGGAAAGGCCATGGCGAAAGCGGGCGACGTCTCGCGCGAAGAGGACGTGACGGCGCTCGTCGCCGCGGCCCGGGCGGCCTTCGGCAAGGTCGGGCTCCTGGTCAACAATGCCGGCCATGTCCACCAGGCCCACTTCACCGCCATCACACCCGCCGATTTCGACAGGATGTTCGCGGTGCATGTGCGCGGCACGTTCCTGATGATGCGGGCGGTCCTGCCGGCCATGCTCGCGGCGGGCGAGGGCGTCATCGTCAACATCGCCTCGCAGCTCGGCCAGATCGGCGGCGTCGAGCTCGTGCATTATTCGGGCGCCAAGGCGGCGATCATCGGCATGACCAAGGCGCTGGCGCGCGAGGTTTCGGCCGCGGGCGTGCGCGTCAATGCGGTGGCGCCAGGCCCCATCAACACGCCGCTGGTCAAGGCCTTGTCGCAGGACTGGCAGGACCGCAAGGCGGCGCAACTGCCGCTCGGCCGCTTCGGCGAGCCCGCGGAGGTCGCGGCCGTCGTCGCGTTCCTCGCCTCGCCAGCGGCCAGCCTGTTCGTCGGCCAGACCCTGGGCGCCAATTCCGGGGACGTCATGCTATGAGCAAGCGCATCGTCATCATCACCGGCGGCGGCATCGGCATCGGCCGCGCCACCGCGCGCGCCTTCGGCGCCCTCGGCGATCATGTCGTCGTGACCGACATATTGGACCGCGAAGGCGAAGCGGCGGCCGGCGAGATCGAGCAGGCCGGCGGCTCAGCCGAATTCCGCAAGCTCGATGTGCGCTCGAGTGCCGGCGCCGATGCGCTGGTCGGCGATGTCGAGAAGCGCCATGGCCGCATCGACGTCGTCATCGCCAATGCCGGCATCGCGCACAAGGTGCCGCTGGCGGAATTGAGCGACGAGCGCTGGGAGCACACGTTCGATATCGACCTCAAGGGCGTGTTCCGCATCGTCCGGCCGGCTCTGGCCGGCATGCGCCGGCGCGAAGCGGGCGCCATCGTCGCGGTTTCGTCCATCATGGGCAGCACCTATGGCTGGAACGAGCATGTGCATTATTCCTCGGCCAAGGCGGGCGTGATCGGCCTGGTGCGCGGCCTCGCGGTCGAGCTGGCGCGGTCGCAGATCCGGGTGAACGCAGTGGCGCCCGGCTATATCAGGACGGCGCAGCTCCTGTCGAAGGAACATTCGCTGGGACCGGACGGCGCCGCGGCCGCGGCTCCGCTCATTCCGATGGGCCGGCTCGGCGAGCCCGAGGACATCGCCGACGTCATCACCTTCCTGGCGTCGCCCGCGGCGCGCTACATCACCGGCCAGACGATCGTCGTTGATGGCGGACTCCAGGTCGGACGCTACTGAGGGTCAGGTCAGGGCCGCGATCCAACCAGCAATCCTGCGGTAGGCTGATTCTTTCGCCCGGCATGCGTGGGGATTTTGCAGGAAGCTGTGATCCTCGAAAGGATGGAGATCGACCGTGACGGCGCGTCCAGTGTCCGCAAGGGCGCGCGCGAGCGCTATCGAGTCATTCCGCAGCGGATCCCGCCCGGCGACGAGCAGATGGATCGGACCGCCCTCCCCATGAGCGAGTGATGCGATCGAATAAGGGCTCGGTCCATTGCTGCGGTTGGCCGCCAGCCAATAGCGGCGCACGCATGCCGCATCGAGACCGTCGCTGAGATGTGGGTCACGGTGGAGTGCTGCATTGGCGGCAAGCCCGAAGCAGCCATAGAAGCTCGCGGCACCGAGGATGTTTCCCTTGAGCGCCGCGGCGTTGCGCTCGACCGCCAGAGCGAGGGCGCCGCCGGCGGAGTCGCCGCAGAGGATCGCCGATTTGTACTGACCCAGGAAGTGGCGCAGCACGGCGAGCCCATCCGCGATCATGTCCCTGGCAGCGCATTCGGGGGCCAGGCGGTAATCGACCGAGATCACCGGCAGGCCGGTCACCGCGGCGAGCGCGCTCGTTATGTCGGCATGGGTCGCGGGTGAGCCCACGATCCAGCCGCCGCCATGGAAATAGAGGATCGCGCGATTGCCGCCGATCCGGCCATTATGGACGAGAAGGCGCAGGCGCCGCCTGCCCAAGTCGAGCATGTGCCACTCATGCGGCCCCGCCGGCTCGATCCGGCAGGCTTGCTCATATCGGGCTCTGAGAACCCTCACATTGCCGCGCCGCCAGTCGAGACGAAGAGAATCGCGCCTGCTCATCCGGCGAGAGTAACCCGTCTATGACGCGAACCACCAGCGCTCGGCGCCGCGGGCGCCGTCGAGCGGCCAGCTCGAGGTGAGCTTCCCGCCATGCTGGACATTGGCGCGGCGCGCATAGATCCAGTTGCGGAAGAAGGGCACGATCACCGAGCCCTTGTCGTGCAGGATGCGCTGCATCTCGCTATACTTCTCGGACCGCTTCTTCTGGTCGAGCTCGGCGCGCGCTGCGAGCAGCAGCTGGTTGAAGCGGTCGTCGGCGAAATGCGAATCGTTCCAATCGGCGCCCGCCGCATAGCCCAAAGTAAAGATGATGTCGGGCGTCGGCCGCTGACCCCAGCCCGCCAGGCAGAAGGACTTCTTCAGCCAGATATTCGACCAGTAGCTGTCATTGGGCTCGCGCACCACATTGACCTCGATCCCGGCGGCGCGCGCCGTTTCCCGGAAGAGCAACGCCATGTCCACGCCCGAGGTGATCACCACATCGGCGGCCGAGAGGTCGATCTTGAGGTTTTCGAGCCCGGCCTTCCTGAGATGGAACCTGGCCTTGTCCGGGTCGTAGGCCCGCTGCGCGATCGAGCCGTCATGATAAGGCATGATCGGGCTGATCGGATGGTCGTTACCGATCGCGCCATGGCCGTTCACCACCATCTTGACCGTCGCCTCGCGGTCGACGGCATATTTGAGCGCGAGCCTGACATCGGGATTGTCGAAGGGAGCCACATCCATATGCATGGGCATCGAGACATGGGTGCCGGTCGGCACCTCGTCCACCGCGAGATTGGGGTCGCGCTCCAGCATGTGCACGGTCTTGAAATCACATTCGATCATGGCGTCGAGCGAGTTGTTGAGGAGGGCGGTCTGGCGCGCATTGACATCGGGGATCGCGGTATATTCGACGGCATCGAAATAGGCGCTGTCGGCCTTCCAGTAGTTCCTGAAGCGCTCGAGCGTCGCCTTGACGCCCGGATCGAAGCTCTTCACCACATAGCCGCCGGTGCCGGCGTCATTGGCGAAGCTCACCTTGCCTGCGCTGTCGGCCGGCAGCATCACCAGGTGATAGTCGGTGAGGAGATAGGGCAGGTCGGCATTGCCGCTCGAGAGCTTCACCACGACCGTGCTCTTGCCGTCGGCCTTGATGTCCTCGACGGTGGTGAGCAGCGACTTGGCGCCCGAGGTCGACGTCTCGCCGCGGTGATGGTTGAGCGAGGCAACCACGTCATGGGCGTCGAAGGTCTTGCCATTGTGGAACTCGACGCCCTTGCGCAGCTTCAGCATCCAGGTCTTGGCGTCGCCGGAGGTCTCCCAGGATTCGGCGAGCTCGCCCACGACGCCGTTGTCGGGCGCGATCTCGGTCAGGAAATTGCGCTGCGTGTGCGCCATGGTGATCATGAAGCGCGAATTGGTGGTCGCGGGATCCATGCTGTCGGTGGTGTTGCCGTCATCGAGCCCGGCCCGGAACAGTCCGCCTTTCGCCGGCGCGCTTCGCGCCGCCTTCGACCAGAGCGCGCTCGCCGCGGCGATGCTTGCACCCGCGGCGAGCGCCGCTTGCATGAAGCTGCGGCGGTCGAGCCCTTTGCCGAGCGCGGCGCGGATGGACTGATCGCGTTCAGACGATTTGGGCGGTTCCATGCGTGCTCCTCCGAAGCTCTGTTGTCGTTGGAGGAATCCTAGCGCGCCGCCGCACCCGGCAAATGTTCAACTCTCGTCATTTAATGTGCAGGCTTGCCGCCCTTGCTTGCGGCTCACAGCTCGGCGTAGCGGTCGGCCGCATCGGTGAAATTGAAGAGGATCGGCACCGGGCGTTCAGCGATCCATGCCTTGGCCGTCTTGCCATCGAGCAAATCCATGGCGCCCGCCGTATCGGTAACCGCGCCGCCATAGAGGCGATTGGCGAGATTGAGCACGGCGGTCTTGTGCATCGCCGGGGTGCCGCTGCCGCAGGCGTCCTTGACCAGCAGCACGCGGAAGCCCCGGGCGATGGCATCGCGCACGGTCGCCGCCACACAGGCCTCGGTCCACACGCCGGCGATCACCAGCCATCCGATGTGGGCCTCGGCCAGGAGTGGCCCCAGGGTCTCCTCGCCGAAGGCGCTGGCATCGTTCTTGTAGATGACGGACTCCGAGCTCGACGGCGCCACTTCCGGGCAGATCGCCGTCAGCGGGTTGATCGCGTCGCTGAAGGTCGGCTTGCCGTCGGCCGTGACCGGCTCGAACGGACGCGGCGGGCATGCGGCAAAGTCGCGGCGATAGGCGGCATGGATCACCAGACGCCTTGCCGCGCGCGCCGCCGCCAGCAATTTGGCGGCGTTGGCGAGCACGTTGTCGAAGCCCACGACCGAATAGAGCGGATCGCGGCGCTGCTCCTCCTGGAGATCGACCAGCAGCAAGGCGACCTTGTTGTCCGCCAATGACAGCACCGTCTTCATTCAGATTTCCGCACCCAGCAGCTCGTCCTCGTAAGGGAAGCGCGAGATGAGCACCGGTCCGTTTTCGGTCACCAGAATTTCTTCCTCGAGCTTGACGCCCTCCCGGCCGCTTTGCTCGCCGATATAGCTTTCGACGCTCACCACCATGCCGGGCTCGATCGTACCTTCCCGCCCATAAGTCGCAAAGTCCATAGCATGGGCGATGAACGGCGTCTCGCCATGCATGCCGACCCCATGCATGACCGACGTGTAACGTTGTGCGACGAAGCGCTCGGGGATTTTCCAGGCCCTCTCGGCGATCTCGCGGAAGCTCATGCCGGGCTTGATGATGCCGATATTGTGCTGCACCTGGTCATAGGACATGCGGTAGAGCGATTTCTGATAGGACGAAGGCTTGCCCGGTCCGCAATGGAAGGTGCGGGAGAAGTCGGAATAATAGCCGAAGCAGCCGATCGTGTCGGTGTCGAGCGCCACCAATTCGCCGGGCCTGACCCGCCTTCCGCTCGCCTCGCTGAACCAGGGATTGGTGCGCTGACCGGAGGTGAGGAGGCGGGTCTCGATGAACTCGCCACCCTGGCGGATGACCTCGTGATACATGACGGCGAAGAGCTCGTTCTCGGTGATGCCGGGTTTGATCGCGTCGCGCACCGCGGCAACGGCGGCTTCGGCGCCCGTCATGCTGATCTCGAGGCATTTGATCTCTTCCGGCGTCTTGACGGCGCGCACGGCCAGGATCTCGCCCTGGCAGTCCCTGACGTCGAGGCCCTGCTTCTCCAGCGCCAGCGCCTGCAGATGACCGCAGCGGTCGAGCCCGATCTTGCGGTTGCCCGGCGCGTGGGTGCGCATCAGATCGGCGATCTCGGCCGCGAAAGGCCCCGCCGTCTCATTGTCCTTGCCGGAGACCGACGACCAGACGAGCTTGCTGGGGCGGGCCTCGTCGACGGTCTCGAGCTTCAACGAGACATGATAGCTCTGCGGATATTCGAACAGGATGATCGGGCCGTCCGCCGGCACGAAGAAATAGCGCGTCGAGTTGCGCAGGAAATAGCCGAACATGTTGCGCGAGCTGGTCGCGTAGCGCTGGTTGTAGGGGTCGAACAGCAGGACGGCGCCGTAGTCGGCCGTCTTCATCCATTGCCGCAGCTTGGTGAGCCGCTCGCGGCGGAGCGCCACGGCATCGATGGCCGCCGGCTCGGTGTCCGACAGCCACATATTGTTGGCCGGCTCGTCCGCGGCCGGATGGCGCATATGATCGCTGAAGTCGACGTCGTCGACCTTGTCGGGATTGAAGACGACGATGCTCATGTGGCGTTGAGGTCCTCGCGAATGCCGGGGCTCGAAAGTCGCCGACTTCGCTTTCGGCGAATGTGCAGCTTTGCGAGAAAAATGTGCTTTGATCACCGCCCCACGCGATCTGTATCATGGGGATCATGCCCCGAGGAGACAGCCGCACATGACAGGAGTCATCTTTCGCCGCGCCGAGCTCGCGGATCTTCCGGCGATCGTCGCGCTCTTGGCCGATGATGCCCTGGGGCGGCACAGGGAAGATGCCGGTTCTCCGCTGAATCCGAAGTATCGTGATGCCTTTCACGCCATCGACGCCGATCCCCATCAGCTGCAGGCGGTCGCGGCCCTAGGCGATGAGGTGGTCGGCACGCTTCATCTCACCTTCATACCGGGACTGGCGCGCAAAGGCGCGTGGCGCGGCCAGATCGAAGGCGTCCGGATCGCGGTGGCGCACCGGGGATCGGGGCTGGGGCGGCAGATGCTCGATTGGGCGATCGACCAGTGCAAGGCGAAGGGCTGCGCGCTCGTCCAACTGACGACCGACAAGACACGTCCCGAGGCCCATCGCTTCTATGAGAGGCTCGGCTTCGTCGGCAGCCACATCGGCTACAAGCTGGCGCTGTAGTTCCCATGCCCGCTCGGAGGGCAGGGGTTTATGCTTTGCGGGCCTTTCCCGGTGTCGCACCGAACACTGCCTTGTAGGCGCGCACGAAGGAGGAGAAGCTGGCATAGCCGCAGGCGAGACCCACCTCGCGCACCGACATCTTGGAATGCGCGAGGAGGTCGCGGGCGCGTTCCATGCGGAAACGGCGGTAATATTCGGCCGGGCCTAGTGCGAATTCCGCCTTGAACAGCCTTTCGAGCTGGCCCATCGACAGGCCGAGCTGCGCGGCGATGGTGGACACCTCCTCGCTCTTCTCGCTCGCTTCCTCCATCAGGGCCACCGCCTCGAGGACGACATCGTCGCGGATACCGGTGCGCAGGCGCAGCTGCAGACGCTCGCGGTCGGCGCTCGAGCGGATGCGGTCATGGACGAACCATTCCGCCACTTGCCGCGCCAGCGCGTCGCCGTGCCGGCTGCCGATCAGCTCAAGCATCATGTCCATGGCGCCGATGCCGCCGGCGCAGGTGAAGCGGGTGCGGTCGATGACGAAGATCCGCCGCGCCAGGCGGATATGGGGAAAGGCCTCGAGAAAAGCCGGCTGGCTCTGCCAATGCAGGGTGCAGGCATAGCCATCGAGGAGGCCGGCGCGGGCGAGATAGAAGGCGCCGTCGGCGACGCTGCCGATATGGGCGCCGAGACGCAGATTCCTGCGGATCCAGGACAAGGGCGTCTTGGCGGTCAGCCGGTCGGCATCGCCGCCCGAGCAGACGACGATATAGTCGGCGGACGGCGCCTTGGCGGCGGCATGATGCGGCGTGACGGCAATGCCGCTCGATGCCAGGACCGCCTCCTCGTCCGGCGCGACGATCGTCCAGTCGTAGAGCCTGGCCGACGCGATCGCATTGGCGGCGCGCAGCGGCTCGATGACGGCGCTGAACGCCATCATGGGAAAGCCGGGAAAGACGAGGACGGCGAAGGTGGTGGTCGAACGGCTCGCCATGGTGCCAATCAGGAAGATGCGCGGGCGGAAGCGCAACCGGTATCAAAATCGTCGAGCCCCGGCAATGCGCGATCGCGCTGGGGAGATCAGGCCTGCAACCGGCGCGTCAATTGCGTCGCGACGAGGCGGAAATATTCGCTCTCGGGCTCGCCGTAAAATCCATTGGCCAGCTTCTCGATCCCGGCCCGGTTGAGCACGGTAATCTGACGGCGCACCGCCTTGATCAGCCGGCGGCCCTCGAGCTCGTGCAGAGCCACGGTCACGCCGGCGCGCCTGACGCCCAGCATGAGCGCCAGGAATTCATGCGTGATTGGTATGGTGTTTCCGTCCACCCGATCATGCGCCATCAATATCCAGCGCGACAGGCGCTCGACCAGATTGGCGCGGCCGTTGGCGAGAGCGGTGTGGGCCGTCTGGATCATGAGCGTATGAGCAAAGCGCGCGAGCCTGTCACGCAGGCCGCTGCTGCGGCGAAGCACGTCGAGGATGATCGTCGCCGGCACCTTGTGGCCATGGCCCTCGACCTGCATATAGGCCGCATGATTGGCGACATCGTCGCCCAGGATGACGGCGAGGCCGGTGATGCCCTCGCGGCCGATGAGGCCGATCTCGATCTGCTTGCCGCTGCCATTGGCGGCGACCAGCGAAACAATGCCGCTCTCGACGAAATACATGTGCTCGGCGCGCTGGCCGCGAATCTCGACATCGTGCCCCACCGGTAACGGTACGAACTCGAGATGCGGCGCAATAACGGCATAGTCTTCCGCTGCCATCGTCGTCAGCAGATGGTTGCGAAAGGGCCGGTCGATGGGCTGGCGCGGACTATCCATGACGCCCGTCAGCCGCGCTGTTCGATCGGCGCTAGCGCCATGGGCAATCCAAAGTCACGAGCTTTCCGACATGGTACGGAACGTATCATCATTCACCACTATTCAGGGATGTCAGCGCCGAGCGGAGCGGTCCAAGCTTGCGCTACACCATCAACGTTGACGGCGATCTCTGGTTCCATGTGGAAACCCGGGCCCTCCTCGATGCACATCGCGAGAACCGGACTCAGCCAAGGCGATTCCAGGATGCCGGCGGAATTGGCCGGGGCAGCGGCCAGCGCGGTCGCAATGGCAAGACGTGCCTGGTCCTCGTCGGGCGCCCTCGCCCAGCAGATCGCCTGGACCAGGCTGTGCCGCCAGGATTGCTCCCAAAGAAAGTCTTCAATTGGTTCAAGACGATAGATCGGCATGGACACCCCTCGAGCCAATAGATCATTGGCCGGAGCAGAAACCTAGCCATGGTACGGAACCGTACGGTACGTCACCTCCGGTCGGAGTGGCGGAAGAGGCTCAGCGGGAAGCGACGGCGACCGTCGAGAAGGCACGTTCCATGCGCTGGTCGCGGCCATAGATGTCGTCATAGGTGAGGATGCGGCCGTCATCCGCCGGCCAGACGGTGAAATAGGTCAAATGGACCTCCGTCTCGCGGGTAACGCGAGTCTCCTGGCTGACGCCGGCATCGATCCTCGTTGCGATGTCGGTGGGCGGCATGCCGAGAAGCAGCTCGGCGAAGTAGCGCGGGTTCTCGACCCGGACGCAGCCATGACTGAGCGCCCGAACCGATTTCTGGAACAGCTCGCGCGTGGGCGTGTCGTGCATGTAGATGCTGTGGGTATTGGGGAAGAGGAACTTCACCTCGCCCAGAGCATTGTCGTCACCCGGCGGCTGCTGAATCAGGTACGGCACCTTGCCGTTCTTGTATTTCCACCAGCTGACCGATCGCGAGCGAACGATCTTCTTGCCGTCCGGCGTCAGGACGCGATAGCCGATACGGTCGAGATAACCCGGATCGCGTCGCAACCGCGGGATCATCTCGTTCTTCATGATGGACGGAGGCACGCCCCAGGACGGATTGAAGACGATCGTTTCCATTCTGTCGCTGAAGGCGACCGTCTGGCTGTTCGTCTTGCCGACGATCACCTTGGTCCGCCAGACTTCGCGGCCGTTATCCACGACCTTGAGGCTGTAGGCGGCCTGATTCACGAAGACATGGTGCTGGCCGAGCGTCTTGGGCAGCCAGCGCAGGCGTTCCATATTGTAGACAAGCCGGGTGATCCCGGTGCTGCCGTTGCGGCTGTTGAGCGCCAGGATCGTCGCCGCATCCATGATGCCGGTCGGCTTGATCCGGGCGTCCGCCTGAAACACTTTGAGCGTTTCCGACAACCCGTCATCAAGGCGCGCCTCATCGTCGGTCGGAGCGCCCGCCTCGGCATAGCCCATCAGGACCAGATGGCGGCGTAGCAGAGCGATGCGCTGATCGCTCGCTCCGACGGCCACGCGCTTGCCGGGGCCGATCTGCCCGGACTCCGGCTCGGCGCGCAGGTCGCGCAGGTCGGCAAGAGTCTTCTTGAAGACGGCATAGGCCGGGTGTTGCGGATGCAAAGACCTCAGATAGTCGGCCGGCCGCGGACTGCGGAGGAAGGCACGCATGGCGGCGGCGAGGTCGACGGTCTGCGGCGTGATGTCGTGATATTTGGTGAGCCGGTTGGGAAGGAGGCGGCCACCCGAGGCATGGCGCGCATAACGCAGGGCCCGCGCCGAAAGGTCGAGATCGAGCCGGGCCAGACGGCGCATGTCGCCGCTGATCGGGGTCAGGTCGTCATCGAAACGCGCCAGGCTCAGAGGCAGGTAATCGTCAGGCGACAAACCGTCTTCGGCGGCGGCCGCGAAGAGCCGCAGCACCGAATGGCCACGCTCGCCGAGCCCTTGCCGTGAAACCCATGCCGGCCGAAAGCCATTTTGCCGGTAGAAGTCGACGATCGCCTGCTTTTCCGCCGCCGTCACACGGATCGGCGATTTCCGGCTCTTCAACTCGTCGAGGATGGCGGACGCCAGCGGACCAGCGGAGTCCGTTTCCCGCAAGTCCGTGGCCTTCAGGATTTCGAGCTTCTCGGGTTCATAAACCAAGGGCGGCTCGGGCCGTTCCTCGACGATCTGGACCGGACCGGTCCGGCGCTTGCGCTTGACCTTCTTCGTTCGAACCGGACGGGTAAAAAAATAATCGTCGTCGTCATAACTGTATTTCCGCTTCCGATTCCAATAGTCGCCCTGGTCGGAGCGCCTTGACTTGCGGTCGCGATTGAAGAAGTCGAACAGCGAGTTGCTGGCCCGCCATTCCGGCGGTTGCCGCCGGCGTTCCGCCGCGTCGGCCGAGGCAGCAAAAAGACCGGCAGCAATGGCTGCCGCGATCAGGACTTTGCCCACCGAATCCCGCATTTTGCCGCCCTCGGCCTTACATGAAATCCAAGCAAAGGAGTACGCACGGCACATTGGTCCGATATCCTGGCATATATTCCGTGCTGCCGCCTCATCTTTCTTCGGTAAAGTCGGATGCCCCTGGGAGAGTTCCGTTCAAAACTGCGCGACCGCCGCCGGAATGACGCGCAGCGGCACGCTCGCGCAGGGCATATTTCTGAATCTTGCCGGTGGCGGTCTTGGGCAGGGGACCGAAGATGACGGTGCGCGGGACCTTGTAATGCGCCATGTTGTCCCGGCAGAACTGTATGACAGCGTCGGCTTCGAGCGTCATGCCGGATTTGAGGTCGATGAACGCGCACGGATGCTCGCCCCATGTCTCGTCCGGTGCGGCGACAACGGCGGCTTCGAGGATGGCCGGATGGCGATAGAGAACCTCTTCGACCTCGAGAGAGGAAATGTTCTCCCCGCCCGATATGATGATGTCCTTCGAGCGGTCCTTGACCTCGACATAGCCGTCAGGATGGCGCACGCCGAGATCACCGGTGTGAAACCAGCCGTCGGCGAACGCCTTGGCGTCGGCTTCGGGATTCTTGAGATAGCCCATCATCACGGTATTGCCGCGCAGCATGATCTCGCCCATCGTGGCGCCGTCGGCGGGGCGCTCCGCTCCGGTCTCGGGGTCGGCGACCTTCACCGCCTCGAGGGTGATGAAATTGACACCCTGGCGCGCGGTGAGGGCGGCGCGCTCGGCGAGCGGCAGCGGCGTCCAGTCGTCGTGCCAGGCGCAGACGAGGGCAGGACCGAAGCTCTCGGTGAGGCCGTAGAGATGCTTGATGCGGAAGCCGAGCTCTTCCATGGCGGCGATCACCGCGCTGGGCGGGGCCGCGCCGCCGGTCAGCACATCGACCGGCTGGCTGAGCCGCCATTCCGGCCGCCGCTCGCTCTTGGCGATCATGTTGAGGATGATGGGCGCGCCGCAGAAGTGAGTGACGCAATGATCCTGGATGGCGGTGAAGATCGCGCTCACCTCTACCTGGCGCAAGCAGACATGCGTGCCGCCGACCGCCGTCACCGCCCATATGTAGCACCAGCCGTTGCAATGAAACATCGGCAAGGTCCACAAATAGACGCTCGTCGACTCGAGCCGCGCCTCAAGGGCGTTGCCGAGCGCATTCAGATAGGCGCCGCGGTGGTGACAGACGACGCCCTTGGGATCGCCCGTCGTGCCGGATGTATAGCCGAGGCTGATCGGCGACCATTCGTCGGCAAGCGCCGGCGGGTCATGATTGGGATCACCCCCGGCAAGAAAGGCCTCATAGTCCTGGAACTCCGTCGCCTCGGCATCGGGCTCGCTGACGACGACCACCGCAAGCCGGCGGGTGACTTGCGACAGGGCATTGACCACGACATCGAGGTACTGGCGGTCGACCAGGACGAGCTTCGCCTCGCCATGGGCCAGGCAGAAGGCGATGGTCGGCGCATCGAGCCTGACATTGAGGCAGTTGAGGACGGCGCCTGCCATGGGGACGCCGAAATGGGCCTCGATCATGGCCGGGATATTGGGCGCCATGATCGCGACCGTGTCGCCCTTGCCGATGCCGCGCCGGGTCAGCGCCGAAGCCAGCCGCCGGGCGCGCTGGTGGAGTTCGCGATAGGTGAACCGCCGCGCGCGGTCGATCACCGCGACCTTGTCCGGAAAAGCGAGAGCCGACCGGTTGAGAAAGGAGACAGGCGAGAGGGGCGTGTAGTTGGCGGGATTCCGCTCCAACCCCTGTCCAAATATGTCGCTCACCGGCCCCACTCCCATCAACCCCCGCCGGGAGTAGCATAGATCAGACCGGAACCCAGGCAAGCCCGTCGGCAGCCCAACGCAAGAAAGCCCGACCGGTTGAGTGGTCGGGCTTTCTCTCGACGATCTTATCACTTTCGCAATAGGATCGTCTGGAAGGATAAGCCGTCAGCGCCGTGATGGTTCCGGTCGGCCTCTGTTTTGGTGGCCCACTGTCTAAACCCTTCGCTAACCGCGATGCAGATTTGCATCAAATGCCCGGAACCTTTCCTTCCGTCGGGCGCTGGTGCGGTATGGACCAGACAGTCGCAGATCTGAGAAAAGCAGCCGCCAGCGCGCGGGCCTTCGCCGACAGCGTCGGTTCCCCGGAACTCAGGCGTAGCTTCCGCAACATGGCGAGGCGCTGGGAGAGCGAAGCCGACGAGCGCGAGAGCCAGGAACGACGAAGCGCAACGGTCAGACGTTCGCGAACTTTCGGCGGGACCGCAATGACGAGAAAGTGCCGAGTGGTTGGAACCGCGTCACCGCCATGCCGTTGACCGAGGACAACAGAGGAGGTTCTCATGGCCAATGTCGCGAACATCACCGAGCATATGGAAGTCGTGTCCTCGGACGGCAAGCACGTCGGAACCGTCGACCATATGGAAGGCGAAGGCATGATCAAGCTGACGCGCGAAGATTCGACAGACGGACACCATCACTTCATCCCGGTCGACTGGGTGAGCGATGTCGGCGACACGGTCCGTCTCGGCAAGACCGGCGACGAAGTGCTCTCGCAATGGGAGCATGAATAGCCGAACAATCGTCAACTGGCGCGAGCCGTCACAGGGCGCCTTGTCGAAGGCGCCCTTACGCTATGGCAGGTTGCCTGGAAAAAAGCCGCGACGGAAATCTCCTCCTGATCCGTCATTCTTTCCGAGAGTGGGTATTCGAATGGCAATTGCGGAGAGAGGAATGAAGAAACTGTTGATGGCTCTTGTCGTAGCAGCCCCGGTGCTTTTCGGGCTCGGCGGCATGAACGGTGCTGAAGCGAAGACCAAGGTCAATATCTATCTCGGTATTCCCCATTACGGCTATCAAGTCGGACCCGACTACGTGTACCGCAAGGGGCATGGCTGGTATCGGCCCGGAAAGCATTCCAACCGCAACCGGCTGAGCTGCGGCCAGGCGCGCCGGATCGTCAGCAATCGCGGTTATCGCAATGTGGTGGCGCGCAATTGCAATGGCGGGACTTATGTGTTCCGTGCCGTGCGCAACAACCGCGCAATCATCGTCTACGTCAATGCCCGCACCGGCGCTGTCTGGCGCGGCTGATGCTCGACAAGGCCCGCTCGCAGGAGCGGGCCTTCTTCCTAGCCCGTCAAAATCCGTAGCGTATGTGCTCGGCCCAGTAATGTTCGAGACGCTTGAGCGCGGAGACAAGGCGCTCGAGATCTTCCGCCGTGATGCCTTTTTCCTCGAGAGCGGGCACATGCCCCTCATAGACGGCGGCGACCATGGACCTGATCTGATGGCCCTTCTCGGTGAGGCTCAGGCGGACAATCCGCTTATCCTGGACGGTGCGCTCATAATTGAGGTAACCGCCCTCGACGAGCTTGGCGATGGTGTAGCTCAAATTCGATCCGGTGTAGTATCCCCTGATCCTGAGCTCGGTCGCCGACAGCTTCCCGTCACCGATATTGTAAAGGAAGACGGCCTGGGCGCTGGTCACCTCCTGCTCGCCGATCTGCCGTTCCAGTTCGAGCTTGATGAGCTCGAGGAGGCAACGATGCAGGCGCTCCAGCTGGCCGAGCGCCCGGACGAAATGGTTCTTGAGCAGGGTCTTTTCGACGGTTGAATCGTCGCCGGACGCCCCAGTGTCCTGATTTTGGGTTTCAGGAGTCGGTTTTGTTGCCATGATCCGGCTGTACCGGCGCGTGGGTTAAGCCAAAGCAAACAGAATCACTAAAATTTGCTTTATCCCCAAGGAGATAGCGAGCCGGTTGCGGCAGGCGCCGGCGCGGCCGGAGGCCGGCCCATCGCCTGATTATTGACAAATCGGGCCCAAAACCCCATCTAGTCCGCGTTCGATCTATGGCCTTGCTTGGCGTTTGACCCTTTCGGGCTCTTCTCAAGACATTGCGGTTCGAATACGGGGACAGGAGACAGTCCGCCGGTTTGTTCACAACTCGAAAGGTTACCCCCATGCCGACAGGCAAAGTTAAATGGTTCAATCCGCAGAAGGGCTTCGGCTTCATCCAGCCGGATGACGGCTCGAAGGACGTGTTCGTCCATATCAGCGCCGTCGAGCGCGCTGGTCTGTCGACCCTCAATGAGGCGCAGAAGGTGAGCTACGAGCTCGTCACCGAGCGCGGCAAGACGAGCGCCGGCCATCTCAAGATGGTCTGAGCCCGCAGCAGATCCGAGATTGTCCGAAAGGCCGAAGCGAAAGCTTCGGCCTTTTTCGTTTGTGCGCATGGCTCATCTTCTTGTTCGCGCACCGGATTCCTTGCCGGCGGTGACGAGTTATCCACAGAAGCGATGCCGTCTGTGGACGGAGGAATTCCGCCTATCGACTTTGAGGCCGATCGGCGTGACACTTCCTCTCACGACGCCGATGCTGTGGTCCGGCTCGCTACCAGACCCTCCCAAGGCATAGGCGCCGTCTCATGGCCGGACTTGCCGCAAGGCTGAGATCGGAGCGCGACATGGGGCCGATGATGTCATGAACGGCGGCTCATCCGTTCGATGGCCGGACACGTGGATCGCAAGATGCATGGCGTCTGTGGATCAGGCGGCTTTGGTTGAAAAACGTGAAGCTGTCGGGTCGCTTCAAAATGGACCGCCGGAATTGGTCATCCTCGCGGTGGCCGACGACGAGCAGGAGCCAGTTTGAACAGGGAGGCGTGGGCACCTCGGTGTTCGCGCCTTCTTGTTATTGCCGCCGCCCTTGCCGATATAGAATGACATGGCGCGCAAGCAGAAACCCCAGAAGGACATCGACCGCAAGCTGGACGAAGCGCTGGACGAGACCTTTCCGGCAAGCGATCCCGTGGCGGTCGGACGCAATGACCGTCCGGGCAAGCCCGACCAACCTCCATCCGACGACGACGACCGTTAGAGCGCCGGAGGTCGGTCCGGCGCTCGCTCTCTTGATTGCCCGAAAACCGCTTCGCACTTTCGGTCCGATGCGTGGCGCCTTCAATGCAGGCGCAGCCAGCTTTGGCGGGGCCGGTCGTCGACCAACCGGTCGATCTGCGGTTGGCTCAATTGGCCATAGATGCAGACGCGGTTGCGACCCGAGGCTTTCGCGGCATAGCAGGCCTTATCGGCCTGGTGCAGGATCTCGCTGAGCTCCGGCGACGCCACCGTCACCATAGTTGCGCCGATGCTCGCGCCGATGCGGAAGATCTCCGTCTCCCAGCGGAATTCCATGCCCGATATGGCGGCGATGATGCGCTCGGCCGTCGCTTCCGCTTCGGCCGGCTGGCAGTCGCGAATGAGGAGCGCGAACTCGTCGCCACCGAGGCGTGCCGGCACGTCCTTCTTGCTGCAGTTCAAGGCGATGATCTTCGCCATCTCCTGGAGCAAAGCGTCGCCCGCCGCGTGACCCGAGCGGTCGTTGACCTGCTTGAAGTGATCGAGATCGACGAAGCACACAGCATGGCTGCGCCCCTCCTGGCGAGCCTGACCGATGGCTTCGTGGAGCCGCGTGAGGAAGGCCGATCGGTTGGGCAGGCCCGTCAGCGCATCATGGAACGCAGAATGGGCGATCTTCTTCTGTTGCGCATGGGCTTCGGTGATGTCGCGGAACACCAGCACGCAGCCGATCGAAGCCTGCGCTGAGCTGCGCACCGGGGCGGCCGACATCTGAATGTCGCAGACCCCGCCGTCGCGGCTGAGGAGAAACACGCCGCCACCCCATTGATGGCATCCTCCATCCTTGAGGCACTGCAGCACTGGATCCGGCGCGCGATCGCCGGTCGCTTCGTCGATGATCTGGAAAATGGTCGGCAGCGACTGGCCGACCGCATCCGCCGACGCCCAGCCGGTAAGCTTCTCGGCCACCGGATTCATGAATGTGATGCGCGCCTCGCCATCCGTGCAGATCACCGCATCCGCGATCGAGGCCAGAGTGATGCCGAGGCGCTCCTTTTCCTCGCGCACCCTCTCGGTGAGTTTCTTCTGCTCGGTAATATCCCAATTGACGCCGACCGCGCGCGTCGGCCGGCCCTGCGCGTCCTTGAAGATACGGGCGATGCTGTGGATGTGGCGGATTTCGCCATCCGGCCGGACGACGCGGAACTCGTCCTCATATTGGTCGCGCTCGCGCTGCGCCTCCTGCCAGACGGCGAGCACGTGCTGACGGTCCTCCGGATGGACGATCAGGCTCCATGACTCCAGCGTGGTGGCATGATGAGCGTCGGTCCCATAGATCTCATGCAGGCGGTCGTCCCAATGCGGCGTTGCGCTGACCAGATCATAGTCCCAGACTCCTATGTGCCCGGCGCTGACCGCGAGATCCAGCCGCTCATGCAGGCGCGAAATCTGCGTCTCATAGCTCTTGATCGACGTGATGTCGGTGTGGGTGCCGATGATCCGCGCCGCCTTGCCGACCGGTGTGCGGGCGATCGTCCTGCCGCGGCTCAAGATCCACACCCAGCTTCCGTCCTTGTGGCGCATGCGGAATTCGCACTCGATACGATCGCTCTCGCCCTCGAGGTTACGGGCAGTGACGGCGAGGATCTTCTCGCGGTCATCGGGATGGAGAAGATCGATCCAGGCCTGCCGCGAATTGGCCACCTCGGTGTCGCCATAGCCCAGCATGGACTTCCAGGTCGGCGAGAAATAGATCTCGTCGCTGACGACATTGTGGTCCCAGACACCCTGATGCGCGCTCTCCAGCGCGAAAGCCCAGCGCTCCTCGCTCTGGGCGAGCTTGCGCTCCGCTTCCTTCCTGGGCGTTATGTCGACCACCTGCGTGACGATGAGAGGCGGCTTGCCCCGGTTGCGCAAAACCGAGGTCGCGCCCTGGACATGGACAATGCCGCCGTCCTTGTGGATGTAGCGGCGCTCGAAACTGTATCCGTCGAGTACCCCCGCCGCGATCCGAGCGAAGTTGTGCCGGATCTCGCGCACGTCTTCCGCGACGATGAAATCCTCCAGAGAGAGGTCGAGCAACTCATCCGCCGTGCGCCCGATCAGCTTGGCATAGGCGGCGTTGGCGTAGGTGATGCGGCCTTCCACCGTCAACAGCGCGATGCCGATCAGCGTGTTGTCGAAAAGGCTCTTGAGAAGCCGTTCGTCAGTGCCGGCCACCGGACTTGCCAGGAAGGGAGCGTTGCCCATAGCCCACTATCTTCGATAGAAATTAATAACAGCAGGGCAGACGGGTTTCAATTTTAAATTAAGGCCCGCAGCGGAGGGAGCGCGCTGCGGGCCATCGACAGGGGTGCCCAAATGCTTGGGCAGGGGAGCTGGCCTTGGGGGTGGCCAGCATCAGGGGAACGCGCGAGGCTGGGAAAGGTTGCATTGCCGGTGATCAGCAGCGCACGATTCCCGATCGATATGACGTAACGTCATTCTTTGTGGTGAAGGAAAGCGAAACGTCATGGAAGCAGAGGGTGCTTCAGCGCGTGATCGTCTTCTGCAGCGCCTTGATGCGTTGGGCGAGCGAAATGACATTGCCGGCAAAACGCGACTGCGGCGAGCGCGCCGGCTTGGGATCAGGGGGAATCTCGACGACCGGCGTCGCCGCCCCGTTCATCGGCTCAGCCTCGGTTTCGACCGCCGCCGTCTGCGGTTCGGCGCTGCCGGGCGCGGCAGCGGCTTCGCGTGTCGTCGTCTCTGCCGCGGCAGCCGCATCGTTGAAACCGAGCTCGGCGAGCTTCGTCGGCCAGGCCTGATCGAGCGCGCGGATCTCGGCGGCGAGCTTCTCGCTCTCCTCGCCGGCCTCGGTGAGCCGTTCCTCGATCGGCTGCGTCTTGGCCTGAAGTTTCCAGATCCTGCTCTTGAGGGCGGCGATTTCGTCCGCCTGCTGATCGATTTCCTGGTCCTTGGCCTGCAGCTTCTCGAGCGTAAGCGACACCGAGTCGGCACGCTGGCTGATCAGGCCTTCATAGGTCGCGACCTGTTCCTCGAGGCGGGCGATCTCGGCGCGCAGGCCGGCATCGAGCTTGTCGCGCTGGGCGAGGTCGGCGGCCATGATTTCGAGGCGGTTGCGATGACGCGAGACCTCCGCGGCCTGCTCGGCGAGCTTGGCCTTCACCTCGCCCATGCGCACCTCGAGCTTGCGCGCCATCATCGCATTCTCCGCCCGCATGCTGTCGCGCTCGGTCTGGAGCTCCGAGACGGTGCCCGGCACCTTGCGCTGCATGCGCCTGGCACCCAGCCTGACGCCCGAGCGCCAGGCGGCGCGTCCGAGGAACAGCGCGATGAGGCTCGCTACCGCGAAGCCCAGGCCAAACCATAAGATCGTCTCGAGCTGAGACATGAACCCTCTGCACGCTGCCGCATTCCGCCTTGCCCAGGCCAAACCCGGCGAAGGCCTCCGACCGAACCGTCACCGGCCGCCGCCATCCCTACCATAGCGTGCCGATTATGGCCGGGCGACGGCTAAATCGGAAGGGCAGGCCGGATCAGAACGGGTTCCAGGTGGGTTCTTTCGAGTATTTGAGATAGCCCACATTGGCGCCGAGCCGGGCCCCGACGCCGGTCCGGATCGGGGCGAGAATAATGTCTCTGTTCTTCTGGAAATTCACACCGAGGCCGCCGACCAGATAGGCCGAACCCTCCACGCCGCCGAAGCGTTCGTCGTAAATGTCGCGGGGCGTGGAGGAATTGTAGACCAGCACCAGAGCGCGCGAGCCGTTGCCGCCGAAGTCGAAGCCGATGGATGGCCCCTGCCAATAGATCTTATGGCGCGGGCCGTTCTTGTAATAGATCACGCCTTCGCCATAGCGCAGGCCGCCGACCAGAGCGCCCGATCCTTCCTCGCCGACGATATAGGCCGTGGGCTCGCCTTGGCTCGAAAACACGTATTCGACCGCTTCGGCGAGGCCGCGCGTGGTCTTGCCGAAGAACTTCTGCCCGGCCAGCACGATTTCGTCGGATGAATAGGTGTCGTTGCGCTTGGTGGCCGCATCGGCGCCGGCAAAGCCTGCGGCACTTGCCGCAAGACCGAGGCCCAGAAGCCGCAAAGCCTGGCGGCGATCGATAAATCTGCTCATGACAAAACTCCTCAGCACGTCCTGAACCCGGTAGGCCCGCGAAAGCGGCTACCCCCATCCGAACTGCCTGAATCCCACCTGTATGGCGGCGTACTCTAAGGGCAGCTTGTGGCAGCTTTGAGTCGCGGATTCGGCCGGCCCAAAGTGGCGTTTTTTTGGTTAACAGGCCGCTAAAATGGCTGGCTTTTCAGGTCAGGCGCCGCGCGCGATGAAGGCGGGATTGTCATAGCCGCGATCGGCCTTGCCATAGGTCAGGGGCTCGCCGGTTTCGATCTCCACATGCCCGCCGGCGGCACGCAGGACGGCATGTCCCGCGGCCGTGTCCCACTCCATCGTGCGGCCGAAACGGGGATAGAGGTCGGCCTCGCCCGAGGCCAGAAGGCAGAATTTCAGCGAAGAACCGGCGGAAACGATCTTCTGCACCTTGAGGCATTTGAGATAGGCCTCGGTGCGCTCGTCGCGATGCGAGCGGCTGGCGACGACGATCGGACCCGCAGGCGAGGCCTTGCGGGCCGCGCGCGCCTGCCAGCCCAAGGAAGCGACATCCGCCTCCGCCTCGGCATGGGCCTCGAAAGCGCCCAATCCCGTCTCGCCGCAGAAGATGCGCCCGAGCGCCGGCGCCAGGACCACGCCCGCCAGAGGCGCCCCCTCGGCAATGAGCGCGATGTTGACGGTGAACTCGCCATTGCGGCTCAGGAACTCCTTGGTTCCATCGAGAGGGTCGACCAGATAGAAGCGCGCGCCGACCTGCGGGATCGTTCCCGCCGCCGCCGCTTCCTCGGAAATGACAGGCGTCTTCGGATCGAGCTGGTTGAGGCCGGCAAGGATGATCTTCTCGGCGGCCTCGTCGGCCTCGGTCACCGGGGTCAGATCGCTCTTCTGGCGCGCGAGGACGGGGCTCGCATAGATCGTCATGATCTCGCGGCCGGCGGCCAGGGCTAGATCGGCCAAGGCCAGCAGGCGCGGGGAGGGGAGAGGCTTCGAAGTCATGGTGGCGCCGCTATGCCCGCCTGGCCGGTCATGGTCAATGCGGAAATGTGAGGCCCGATCTGGTAAAACAGGGGAACGAATCACCGTCAGGAAAAACCAGCCGATGCAGCCCAGCCATTTGAGCGATCTCGATCTTGCCGCCCTCCTGTGCAGTCGCGTCTGTCACGACGTCATCTCGCCGGTCGGCGCCATCACCAACGGGCTGGAACTGCTCGAGGTCGAGGACGACGAGGCGATGCGCAGCATGGCGATGGACCTGGTGCGCAAGTCGGCAAGGCAGGCCTCGGCGAAACTGAAGTTCTGCCGCATCGCCTTCGGGGCGGCGGGCTCGGCCGGCGCCATCATCGACATGGGCGAAGCGGGCGATGTCGCCAAAGCCTTCGTCGGCGAGGAGAAGATCAAGCTCGACTGGCAGGTGCCGCGCGAGAACCGGCCCAAGCAGCAGGTCAAGCTCCTGCTCAACATGATGCTGATCGCCATGGGCTCGATCCCGCGCGGCGGCGTCGTGAAGGCGGAAGCCATCGATGGCGGCTTCGCGGTGAGAGCGAGCGGCGAAGGGGCGAAGATCTTCGAGAAGACCGACCAGGTGCTGAAGGGTGCGGCGGCGCTCGAAGAGATCGATGCCCGGCTCATCCAGCCTTATTATACCAAGCGACTCGCGGAAGCCGCCGGCATGCCGCTCTCGCTTGCGCTCGACGGCGCCGACGTGGTGGTGAGCGCCGTCGCCGACATCGCCAGGCCCCTCGCGCAAGCGGGCTGAGCGGCGCCCTCGTGCCAGGCGAGCGCTCTTCCGGGCTTCATTCGATGCTGTGGAATTGGGGCGCGGTCGCAATCGGCGGATCGTGCCGGATGCGGCGGCAGCGTGCTGCTCATGGGCTGGTGCGCCATGGCGGCGGGCAGGTCCATCGCGGATGTAAGAAATTACGGTGTTATGCGGCACCGGAATCCTACATTCCTGCTTCTTAGATCACGATGAGTTTGGATTGAGTCAATCCAAACTCATGAACATGTTAGCGCGGAATTCATGCTAAAACCGGTGCCCACTTTTCGCATCCCGCGCTAGCGAGCCGCCTTTCCACCTGAGCTACGCAGAGTTTGTGCTCGCCGGACACAAAATGGCGAGTGCATATTTGGGGTTGAATGCAGTTATTTGACAGGAATGAAATGATTGCAGACAAACGCGGCTGGAGGCGAGAATGTCTGACGGCCTGAGCGCCTGGGAATTGATCTTGAGTGGCGACGCGACGCTTTACGCGATCGTGCGGCTGTCGCTGGCCGTCAGCCTGTCGGCAGTGGCGATCGCGACGCTGGTGGGACTGCCGCTGGGGGCTGTGCTGGCGCTCACCCGGTTTCGTGGCCGCACGGCATTGGTCGTGCTTCTCAACGGCTTCATGGGCCTGCCGCCGGTCGTCGTCGGCCTGGCCGTCTTTCTTCTTCTGTCGCGGTCAGGGCCGCTTGGCGTGTTTGGCATCCTGTTCACGCCCGTCGCCATGATGATCGCCCAGGCCCTGCTTGTCGTGCCGATCATTGCTTCGCTGTCGCGCCAGACGATAGAGGATCTGTGGCACGAATACCGGGATGAATTGACGGCCATGAATGTTGGGCCGGCCGGCCGCATGGCGACGCTTCTGTGGGATGGACGTTTCAGCCTGCTCACGGCGCTTCTGGCTGGTTTCGGACGCGCCGCCGCTGAAGTCGGCACGGTCATGATCGTCGGCGGCAATATCGACGGTTTCACCCGCACCATGACGACCACGATCGCGCTGGAGACATCCAAAGGCAATCTGCCGCTCGCGCTGGGCTTGGGCATCATTCTGATCGCGCTCGTTGTGGCGATTAATGCGGTTGCCTGGGGCGTGCGGGTCTGGTCGGAGCAGCGGGCTGGCTGAGATGGGGGGACTGTCGAGCGATCTTCCCGTCCGGCTCGAAGCCGTCTCGCTGCGCGTGGGCACGACGGCCATTCTGGATGGCGTGAATCTGTCGTTCGCGCCAGGCGCGCCGACCCTGGTGATCGGGCCAAACGGGTCGGGCAAGACGACGCTGCTCCGGCTGTGCATGGGATTGTCCGTTCCCTCGGCGGGCAGGATCACCTGGGGCGGACGCGACGCGTTTCGTCCCGGACATCTGGCCATGCTGTTCCAGCGGCCGGTCATGCTGCGCCGCTCGGTCGCCGACAACGTCACGTACGGTCTTATCAAGGCCGGCCTGTCGCGCAAGCAGCGCATTGCCCGCATGGAGGACGTGCTCTCGCGCGTCGGCCTGCTGGAGCTTGCAAGCCGACCCGCGAGGCGGCTTTCAGGCGGCGAGCAGCAGCGTGTCGCGCTGGCGCGGGCGCTGGCTCGCGAGCCGGAGCTCCTGCTACTTGACGAGCCGACCGCCAGCCTTGATCCTGCTGCCACAAGGGCGGTCGAGGAGATCATAATGATGGCCGCGCAGTCCGGCATCAAGGTCGTCATGGCGTCGCATGATCTGGGCCAGGTGCGCCGGCTGGCCGGAGAGGTGGTCTTTCTCGTCCGCGGTCGTTTGTGCGAGCGCGCCAGCCCTCGCGACTTCTTCGATCGTCCTTCAACCCGTGAGGCCGCAGCGTTCGTCCGCGGTGACCTCGTCTTCTGATCAATAATAGGAGCTTCCAGTGTTGAACCGCCGTTTCTTCTCCGCATTCGCCGCTCTGGCGTTCCTGGTCGCGGGCAGCGTTGCTGGCACTGCACAGGACAAATCAATTGTGGTTGCCTCGACCACGTCGACGCAGGATTCCGGTTTGTTCAATTATCTTCTGCCGCTGTTCAAGGCCAAGACCGGCATCGATGTGAAGGTGATCGCTCAGGGAACCGGGCAGGCGCTCGACACGGCGCGGCGCGGCGATGCCGATGTCGTGTTCGTTCACGCCAAGGCGCAGGAAGAAAAGTTCCTGAGCGAGGGTTTCGGCGTCAAGCGCCACGATGTCATGTACAACGACTTCGTGCTGATCGGGCCGAAGAGCGATCCGGCCGGCATCAAGGGCAGCAAGGACATCACCGCCGCCTTCGACGCCATCCGCGCCAAGCAGGCGCCGTTCGTCTCACGCGGAGACAAGTCGGGAACCCACAGCGCCGAACTCAAGCTGTGGAAGGAGGCGGGCATCGACATCGATGCGGCCAAGGGCGAATGGTATCGCGACATCGGCCAGGGCATGGGCGCGGCTCTGAACACGGCCAGCGCCATGAACGCCTATGTGCTTTCCGACCGTGGAACCTGGCTGTCGTTCAAGAACCGCGGCGATCTCGAAATCGTGGTCGAGGGCGACAAGCGCCTGTTCAACCAGTATGGCGTCATGCTGGTCAATCCGGAAAAGTTCCCGACAGTGAAGGCCGACCTTGGCCAGAGCTTCATCGACTATCTCATTTCCGATGAAGGCCAGAAGGCGATCTCCGAATACAAGATCGACGGCCAGCAGCTGTTCTTCCCCAACGCTGTCAGCAATCCGTCCTGATCAGGTTGCGGCAAGAAAAATCCCGGCGCCTCGCGGCACCGGGATTCTTCAACCCCTTCGGCTCCCCAGCGAAACTTTTAAGCGCTTTCGCGCATGTCGTCGTCTTCCTGCGGCGCCCCTTCGCGCAGCACGTAGCCGCGGCCCCACACCGTCTCGATGAAGTTCTTGCCGCCCGCGGCGGTGGCAAGCTTCTTGCGCAACTTGCAGATGAACACGTCGATGATCTTGAGCTCGGGCTCGTCCATGCCGCCATAGAGATGGTTGAGGAACATCTCCTTGGTCAGGGTGGTGCCCTTGCGCAGCGAGAGCAGCTCCAGCATCTGGTATTCCTTGCCGGTCAGATGCACGCGCTGGCCGCCGACTTCGACGGTCTTGGTGTCGAGATTGACGAGGAGGTCGCCCGTGGTGATGACCGACTGGGCGTGGCCCTTGGAACGGCGCACCACGGCGTGGATACGGGCCACGAGTTCGTCCTTGTGGAAGGGCTTCGTCATGTAGTCGTCGGCGCCGAAGCCGAGGCCCCGCACCTTGTCCTCGATGCCGGCGAGGCCGGACAGGATGAGGATGGGCGTGTTGACCTTGCTCACGCGCAGCGTCTTCAGGACCTCATAGCCCGACATGTCGGGCAAATTGAGATCCAGAAGGATGATGTCGTAGTCATAGAGCTTGCCGAGATCGACGCCCTCTTCACCGAGATCGGTGGTATAGACATTGAAACCTTCCGACTTGAGCATCAGCTCGATGCTCTGGGCCGTCGCTGTATCGTCCTCGATCAGCAGAACTCTCATGCGTATCCCCTTCATCCGCCCCGGACTGCGACGTTTCCGGCTCGCGGGACCAGCACCCCTGGCCGTGAAACGGTCAGTTAACGTTGATCGTTAACATACGCCCGGAAAGGTTAACAAAATCTAATACGGCTGATTACCGACCCACTGTCCCTCGAAACCGAAAGCCCGGATTTACCCGGTCTTAAGGTTACGCGCCCAAGATGAGCTTTCCGAGGGGCGAATCTTCAAGTTAGTTGATTCGTGCCTTCATGCCTAGGGAAAGCCGGGACTTCCGGCTTTGCCGGCGCCGTGTGTTGAGTAAAAGAGGGATCTATGCGTTCGTCACGAGAGACGCTTCTCAGGCTGCACCGCTTCCGGACCGAAGAAAAACGGCGGCAGGTCGCCGATATCGAGACGATGATCGCCGATCTCATGCGCAAATATGACGATCTCGACGCCCAGATGAAGATCGAGGAGCAGCGCACCGGCGTCAACGATCCCGCCCATTTCAACTATTCCATGGCCGCCAAATCGACCCGGGCCAGGCGTGACAACATCCTCAAGACCGTGGGCGACCTCAAGGACCAGCAGGCGGCCGCCCAAGCGCTTTTGCAGGAGGAAGAGACCGAGCTGCGCAAGCTCGAGCTTCTGGCCGAGAAGGAACTCGACCACCGCCCCGCTTCCCGGGGCGCGCCGACCGGCTTCGCACCGCGTCAGGCGATGAGCTGAGGCGCAAACCGCGCGCGTGACCGCCCCGGCACGC
>JBFWNN010000065.1:0-29166 GCA_050251035.1 Parvibaculaceae bacterium | reverse complement strand
CATAAGCCGAAAACCGCACATCACTTCCAACGGTCATCGCCTCACCTCAAATGCTGATAAGCCAATATCAGCCTATGTGAGTCGCTATCCCACTAAGCATGTGACTTACTGACTCAGTAAGACTAGAGCCTCGGACCGAAAAGTGCAAAGCGGTTTTCGGATAATCCGATGCGCAAATCAAAGAGATAGAGCGTCGGATCGATTCTAGAAAAACGTCCGACGCTCGAGCGCCAAGATATTGAATTGGCGCGCATCCTTATCGGCGAAGTGAGTTCACTTCGTCGGGATGCGCGCTAGCCAGGTCAATAAGCAAAATCCCGGAACACCGGCCTGACATCGCGGTTCCAGCGCGTCTCATAGAGCTGCAGCAATTCGTCGGCGCGGGTGCGTCCCGAGGCCGCGATGTCGTCGAGATCGTCGAGATAGCGGGTCTCGGTCTTGCCCTTGCAACCGAGGATGCGGCGCTCGCCGAGGCCCTTGCGCGCCAGCGCCAGCATGTCCTTGGCCACGTCCTGGACCGGGCGGCCCTTCACCTTGGCCTGCAGCGCCTGGCGCGGCACCGCCTCGCGCAGTCCCTGCCGGTCCTCGGCCGACCAGTCCTTGACCAGGTCCCAGGCGGCATCGAGCGAGGCTTGGTGATAGAGGACGCCGACCCACAAGGCGGGAAGGGCGCAGAGCGTGCGCCAGGGGCCGGTGTCGGCGCCGCGCATCTCCAGGAACTTCTTGAGCCGCACTTCCGGGAAGATCGTGGTCATATGATCCGACCAGTCCTGCAGCGTCGGCCGCTCGCCCGGCAATTGCGGCAGCTTGCCGTCGAGAAAGGCGCGGAAGCTTTCGCCCGCCGTGTCGTGGTAATGGCCGTCGCGATAGACGAAATACATGGGCACGTCGAGCGCATAGTCGACATAGCGCTCATAGCCCATGCCCGCTTCGAAGGCGAAGGGCAGCATGCCGGAGCGGTCGGGGTCGGTGTCGAGCCAGACGGCGGATCGGAAGCTCTTATAGCCGTTGGGCTTTCCTTCCGTGAACGGAGAATTGGCGAAGAGCGCCGTCGCCACCGGCTGCAGCGCCAGCGACACGCGCAGCTTCTTCACCATGTCGGCTTCGGAGGCGAAGTCGAGATTGACCTGCACCGTCGAGGTGCGGAACATCATGTCGCGGCCGTGCTTGCCCTTCTTGTCCATATAGGGCGCCATGATCTTGTAGCGGCCCTTGGGCATGACCGGCGTCTCGGCCCTGGTCCACAGCGGCGAGGCGCCGAGCCCGAGGAAGCCGATCCCCAGCGCGTCGCCGATCTCGCGCACCTGCGCCAGGTGATTGTGCACCTCATCGCAGGTCTCGTGCACGGTGCTCAAGGGTGCCCCCGACAATTCGAACTGCCCGCCGGGCTCGAGCGAGATCGAGCCCATGCCATGGGGGTCGGTGAGGCCGATGATGTACTCACCCTCATAGAGGCCGGTCCAGCCGAAGCGGCTCTTGAGGCCATCGAGCAGCGCCCTGATCGAGCGCGGGCCGTCATAGGGCACCGGGCCTAAAGTGTCGGTCAGGAACGGGAATTTCTCATGTTCGGTGCCGATCCGCCATTGGCTCTCGGACTTCTCGCCCTTGGCGATATAATCGACCAGCTGGCGCTTGCCGGTGATCGGCGCGCGCGCCTCGGGCGTGTCGGGGGAAGGTACGCTCAAGATGAAATCCTTTGTTGCCTGGAAGGCGATTTAAGCGCGGCTTGTGTTGACGACAAGTCAAAGATTGTGATGGGTCTTCGTCCGGATTTTCATAGGTGCCAGTCGCCGATGGCCGCCTGAATCAGGGCAAGCGCGGCAGTGCCGGCCGTGTCCGCCCGCATGATCCGGGGACCTAAGGAAATCGCGGTCACGAAGGGGAGCCCCTTGAGGTCCGTCCGCTCCTCAGGGGTGAAGCCGCCCTCGGGACCGACCAGCAGGGCGGCCGGCAGCTTAATCTCTTTCAGGACCGTCAGCGTGTCCTGGCCGTCCGCGCCCTCGTCGCAATAGATCAAGGCGCGGCCCGCCTCCCAGCCCGCCAGCAGGCGATCGAGCTTCTCGGGCTCCAACACCTGCGGCACGAAGACGAGGTTGCACTGCTCGGCGGCCTCGACCGCATTGGCGCGCATGCGCTCGAGATTGACCCGCTCGACGATGGTGCGCCGGGTGAGGACGGGGCGCAGGCGGCGGACGCCGAGCTCGGTCGCCTTCTGGACCAGATAGTCGAGGCGGGCATGCTTCAGGGGCGCGAAGACGAAATCGATGTCGGGCGGCGGCGTCGCCTCGGCGAGCTTCTTCTCGACGCGCACGGCCACCTGCTTGCGCGTCGCCTGGGTCAGGAAGGCCAGCCATTCGCCATCGGCCGCATTGAACAGGCGCACGGAATCGCCCGGCTTCAGCCGCATGACGTCGCGCACATAATGCGCCTGGTCCTGCGCCAGCGCGTGTTCGCCGCGCTCGGCAAGCTTCTCGGCGACATGGAGGCGTGGCGTGTCTCGCATTCTCCCTCGTAGCCTCGCCGCGGGCCCGCGCGCAATGGCCCTATTTGCGCAAGGGCCTGGGCCGGGCTAACAGACGCCCATGACCGATCACGTCGCCGATGCCCCTGCCGACAATTGGGTCGACCGGTTCATGCCGGCGGCGCTCAGGCCCTATGCCCGGCTGATGCGGCTCGACCGGCCGATCGGCTGGTGGCTCCTGCTGCTGCCCTGCTGGTGGGGCCTGACGCTGGCTCAGATCGCAGGCGCTGCGGGCATGCCCGATCTCTGGTACGGGCTGCTCTTCTTCCTCGGCGCCGTCGTCATGCGCGGCGCCGGCTGCACCCTCAACGACATCGCCGATCGCGATTTCGACGCCCAGGTCGCGCGCACCCGCTCGCGTCCCATCCCTTCGGGCCAGGTGAGCGTCAAAGCGGCCTTCGCCTTCCTCGTCCTGCAAGGGCTCCTGGGCCTCCTCATCCTGCTTCAGTTCAACTGGACGACGGTCGTGACCGGCGCGGCGTCGCTCGCCATCGTCGCCATCTATCCGTTCATGAAGCGCTTCACCTACTGGCCGCAGGTCTTCCTGGGGCTCGCCTTCAACTGGGGCGCGCTCGTCGGCTGGAGCGCCATCCATGACGGCCTCGGCCTTCCGGCCATCCTCCTCTATCTCGGCGGCATCGCCTGGACGCTCGCCTATGACACGATCTACGCCCATCAGGACAAGGACGACGACATATTGATCGGGGTCAAGTCGACGGCGCTCAAATTCGGCGCGGCTTCGCCCTGGTGGATCGGCAGCTTCTTCGTCCTCGCCCTTCTTCTGATCGAAGCGAGCCTGTGGCTTGCGCAAGCCGGGCTTCTCGCCCATATGGGGGTGGCCGCCGCCGCGCTGCATGCGGCGTGGCAGATCTCACGTCTCGACATCGACGATCCGCAACGCTGCCGCAAGCTGTTCCTGTCCAATCGCGATTTCGGACTTCTCATCCTCCTTGGCCTCCTTCTCGACACGCTGACACGCTGAACCCAATGACCAAAGACCTCCTCAAACTCGCCGAGACCGCGCTTTCGCGCGCCAGGCAGTTCGGCGCCACCGCCGCCGACGCGCTGGTCATCGACGGCTTGAGCCTCGAGGTCGGCGTGCGCGACGGCGCGATCGAGAATCTGGAGCAGTCGGAGGCTTGCGAGATCGGCCTCAGGGTCTTCATCGGCCAGTCCTCGGCCGCCATCGCCACCTCCAAGATCGACGCCGCCGGGATCGCGCGCATCGCCGAGCAGGCGGTCGCCATGGCGAAGGCCGCACCCGCCGATCCCTATGCCGGCATCGCCGCGGCGAGCGAGATCGCCAAGGACTGGCCCCAGCTCGACATGGCGGGCGACGACCTGCCCGAAGCCGGCGCCCTGCGCGACATGGCGTTCACCGCCGAGGCCCATGCGCTCCAGGTCAAGGGCGTGAGCAAGTCGGGGGGCGCCGGGGCCTCGTCGTCGAACCGCACCATCCTCCTCGCCGCGTCCAACGGCTTTGCCGGCGGCTACCGGCGCACCGGCGTCTCGCTCAGCGCCACCGCCATCGCCGGCGATGGCACCGCCATGGAGCGCGACTACGACTATTCCTCCGTCATCCACGCCGGCGATCTGCGCAAGCCCGAAGACATCGGGCGCGAGGCCGGCCTTCGCGCCGCGCGGCGCCTCGGCTCGCGCAAGATCAAGTCGCAGGCCGTTCCCGTCATCTATGACAGCCGGATCGCCTCTGGCCTCGTCGGCCATTTCCTCTCCGCCGTCTCGGGCTCGGCGATCACGCGCGGCACGAGCTTCCTGCGCGACAGGCTCGGGGCCCAGGTCTTTGCTGCGGGAATCGAGATCCGCGACGACCCGCACCGCGTCCGCGGTCTCGCTTCGCGTCCCTTCGACGCGGAAGGCATCTCCACCAGACCGCTGGCGCTCATCGCCGACGGCGTGCTCCGCAGCTGGATCCTCGATCTCTCCTCGGCGCGCCAGCTCGGCCTCGCGACGACGGGACATGCGGCACGCGGCCTCGCCGGCCCGCCAGGCCCCGCCTCCTCCAACGTCCATATGGAGCCCGGCACGTCTTCGCTCGCCGACATGATGAAGGCGATCGGCGAAGGCTTCTACGTCACCGAGCTCATCGGCCATGGGCCCAATATCGTGACCGGCGACTACAGCCGCGGAGCGTCCGGATTCTGGATCGAGAGGGGCGAGATCGCCTATCCGGTGAGCGAGGTGACCTTGGCGGGCAAGCTCGCCGACATGTTCCTGAAGCTTGCGCCCGCCAACGATCTCACTTTCCGCACTGCCGTCAACGCGCCCTCCTGCCTCGTCGAAGGAATGACCCTTGGCGGACGCTGAGCTTCTCGAAGCGGCCGTGCGTGAAGCGGGCGCCCTGGCGCGCTCGCTCTTCCGGCAATCGGTGAAAGGCTGGACGAAGAGCGACGGCTCGCCGGTGACCGAGGCCGATCTCGCCGTGGACAAGGTGCTCAAGGCCCGCCTCCATGTGGCGCGGCCCGACTATGGCTGGCTCTCGGAAGAGACGCCCGACAGCGACGACCGCCTGTCACGCCGCCATGTATGGATCGTCGATCCGATCGACGGCACGCGCGCCTTCGCCCAGGGCGGCGACGAATGGTGTGTGGCGGCCGCCCTCCTCGTCGACGGACGGCCGAGCCTCGCCGCCATCTGCCGGCCGATGACCGCGGATTTCTACGCGGCCGCAGCGGGCCAGGGCGTCAGGCTCAACGGCAGGGCGCTCAGCGTGGCGGAGACCGCAACGCTCGCCGGCGCCCGCATCCTCGGCAATGCCTCGGCCCTCAAGCAGCTGCAGGCCAAGGCGCCGGTCGAAGCTGTCCCGAGCGGCAGCACGCCGCTGGCCATGCGGCTGGCGCGGGTCGCGCAAGGCCAGCTCGACGCCGCCCTGTCGACCACGCCCAAGCACGATTGGGACCTTGCGGCAGGCGATCTTCTGGTGCACGAAGCGGGCGGCACCGTCACCGGACTGGACGGCAAGCGGTTCATCTACAACCGCCGCGAGACGCGGCAGGCGAATTACGTGGCATCGTCGCATGCGCTGCATGCGGCCCTTCTGGAGCAACTCGCAGCATCATGAGCAAGGCACCCAAGAAACAACCGGAGCAGCTTCTCCATCTGGTCTTCGGCGGCGAACTCACCGATCTCGACGGTGTCACCTTCAAGGACGTCGACAAGCTCGACATCGTCGGCATCTATCCGAATTTCGAGAAAGCGCAGAAGGCCTGGCTCGGCAAGGCGCGCGAGACCATCGATAATGCCCAGATGCGCTATTTCATCGTGCATCTGCACCGCCTGCTCGATCCTTCGACCGATGTGACGAAAAAGAAACGCTGACCCGCACGCGCATGCGATAGACGCTCCGCAGCGCATGGACTAAGCTCCCGGGCCCAAAAGCATGATCCAGAAAAGTGCATAGCGGTTTTCCGGAAAGATCATGCGCTAACAAGAGGATAAAGCGCGATGGCGACTCGTCTTAAGGCCATCACGCTTTAGCGACCGACGAGCTCCGTTCATGGCCAAGCAATTCGCCCGCATCGAGGACAATCTCAAGACCTTCATCGCGCGGCAACGCATCTTCTTCGCCGCCTCGGCGGCCGAAGGCACCCGCGTCAATATCTCGCCGCGCCCGACGGACGCCTTGCGCCTTCTCGATGACCTGACCGCCATCTGCCTCGACAAGACCGGCAGCGGCAACGAGACGGCGGCGCATCTCCTCGCCGATGGCCGCCTTACTTTCATGTTCTGCGCCTTCGAGGGACCGCCGGTCATCTTGAGACTCTACGGCAAGGGCCGCATGATCCGGCGCGGCAGCGCCGAATATCGCGCGCTCCTCGCCGCGCATTATGACGGCGCGGAGCCGCCAGGCGCCCGCCAGATCATCCGCCTCGATATCGACCTGGTCCAGACCTCCTGCGGCTATGGCGTGCCGCTCTTCGACTATCGGGCGGAACGGCCCAATCTCGATCGCTGGGCCGAGGCCAAGGGCGAGGATGGGCTTCAGGCCTATTGGCGGGAGAAGAACCTCCGCAGCATGGACGGGCTTGCGACCGGCCTCCTCGATGAGGAAGAAATCGTGTCGTGACCCGTCTCGACGTCAACCGCTCCGGCGAGATCGAGGTCTTCGTCCGGGTCGTTGACCTCGGCGGCTTCTCCGCCGCCGCCCGCACCTTCAACATGACGCCCTCGGCGGTGAGCAAGCTCGTGGCGAGACTCGAGAACCGCCTGGGCGCCAGGCTCATCAACCGCTCGACCCGCAAGCTCCAGCTCACCGCCGAGGGTGCCGCCTTCTATGATCGGGGCCTGCGCATCCTCGACGACATGAAGACGGCCGAGCGCGAGGCGGCGGCGGGCGCCCAACCGCGCGGCAGGCTCAGGGTCAACAGCAACGTTCCCTTCGGCCATCATTATCTCCTGCCCCTGCTGCCGGACTTTCTCGCCGAATATCCGCAGGTCAAGGTCGACGTCGTCCTCACCGACCGTGTGGTCGACCTGTTCGAGGAGCGCGCCGATGTCGCCATCCGCACCGGACCCTTGCGCGAATCCCGCCTCGTGGCGCGCAAGCTGGGCGAGAGCCGGCTGATCGTCGTCGCATCGCCCGATTATCTCAGCCGGCATGGCGAGCCCAGGACGCTCGCCGATCTCGCGCGCCACAACCGGCTCGGCTTCTGCTTCGCCCGCCATATCGAGGGCTGGCCCTTCATCGACGAGGACGGCGCGAGCCGGACCATGGCGCTCGACGGCAATGCGCTGGTGAGCGACGGCGAGGCCTTGCGCCAGATGGCGCTGGCGGGCCTCGGCCTGGCGCGGCTGTCGAGCTTCCACATCACGCCCGACATCGCGGCCGGGCGCCTGGTGCCGGTGCTCGAAAACTATAATCCGCGCGACATCGAAACAATGTATGCGGTGTTCGTCGGCCAGGGCGGCCACCTGCCGGCCAGGGTGCGCGCCTTTCTCGACTATCTCGGCACGCATGTCAGGTTTCCGTAAGCTATTGACCCTCCCCCTTGCGGGGAGGGTCAACGCGACAGCGTCGGGGTGGGGGGCCCGGTGGTCTGCAATCATTTTCGCCCTGGCGAGGATCGGACACAAATCTCGATAGGCATGCGCGATCCCCCACCCCTGCCCCCTCCCCGCAAGGGGGAGGGGAATAGAGTGGCCGCATGTCGCGCTACAGCATTCCCTTCGTTTGCGCCTGCGCCAGCGGGAACAGGGCCAGGGGATCCTGCGTCGCGACCGCCTGCAGCCGCTTTTCCGTTTCGGCGCAATCGTGCTTCATCTGCGCCACGAGGTCGTCGATCGTGTCGAAGCGCCGGTCGGGGCGGATCAGGTCGATGAACTCGACCAGCATCGTCTTGCCGTAGAGATCACCGCTGAACCCCAGGAGATAGACTTCGAGGAAGGTCCTCTCGCTGGCGAAAGTGGGCCGGCGGCCGAAATAGCCGGCCCCCTTCCAATGGGGCGAGCCGGGCGTCGCGGCATCGCGCACCCTGACCGCATAGATGCCCTGGAAGGGCTCCGATCCGTCGGGCAGCACGATATTGAGGGTGGGGAAACCGATGCTGCGGCCGCGCTGGTCGCCATGCACGACCTCGCCTTCGACCGTCCACCAATAGCCGAGCTGGCGGGCGGCCTCGCTCACATGGCCGTGGCGCAGCGAATCGCGAATGGCGCTCGAGGAAAAGGGCGCGAAGCCGTCGTCGTCGGTCACCTGGTCGATGACCGTCACGCCGAAGCCCAGTTGCCGCCCGAGCTCGCGCATCGTCGCGGGCGTGCCCTTGCGGCCATGGCCGAAATGGAAATCATAGCCGGTGACGACATGCGCCACGCCGAGGCGCTCGCTGAGCTCCTTGCGGACGAAATCCTCGGGCGTCATGGCCGCGAACGCCGCATCGAAGGCGAGCACCGCGGTGAAGCTCGCGCCGAGGGCGGCGACGAGGCGGGCCTTGAGCGGCAAGGGCGTCAGGCGGAAGACGGGATCGGTGGGACGAAAGAAGCTGCGCGGATGCGGCTCGAATGTGACGAGACCCCAATGGGTGCCGCGGCGCCGGGCTTCGCGCTCGGCCTCCGCCAGCAATTGCTGATGCCCGCGATGAATGCCGTCGAAATTGCCGATGGCGATCACGGCGCCACGCAGCGCCGCCGGCAACGGCGCGCCGGCTTCGACGATAGTCCTGGTCATGAAGCGTGGGTCGATGTCTTTGTTTTCCGCATCGGAGTCGTCCAAAAACTGCAAACGTGTGATCAGGAAAAGTGGAGACCGGTTTTTCCGTCAGATCACACGTCAATTTATAGTCTGGATGGCCGCCTCGAAGGGCGGCCATGAACTTTTCGGTCCGATGCTCTAGCCGCGCGACGGCACGAGGACAAGGGCCTCGCCTTCCAGCACCACCTTGTCGCCGACCGAGACCGAGCAGTCGAGGGCGGCGCGGCGCTTGTCGCGGTCGAGCGAGGTGATGCGGGCGAGCGCCTTCACCGTGTCGCCGATCTTCACCGGCGCCTTGAAGCGCAAGGTCTGGGACAGATAGATGCAGCCATAGCCCGGAAGCTTGGTGCCGAGCACCGTCGAGATGAAGCTTGCGGTCAGCATGCCATGGGCGATGCGCGCCTTGAACGGCGACTTGGCGGCGAAATCGGCGTCGAGATGCACCGGGTTGTTGTCGCCGGACAGCTCGGCGAAGGTCTCGATGTCGTCGCCGGTCACGACGCGCTCATGCGCGGCTTCCATGCCGATCTCGAGGTCCTCGATGCAATAATGGGCGCTGGACATGGCCACGCTCCTTCAACGATTTTGCGTGTGCTAAATAAACATATTGCGCCGCACAAGGAAAGTGCCCCGTAAGTCGCAGGAGAACTTGGCCGAAGCTGCAGGCAAACCATTGAAATCAATAAAAAATCACGCCCATTCGAGCTCCGGGAGGGTGCGGACGATGCGCGCCCCGGGCACCAGATTGCGGATTTCCGCCTCGAGCTGGGCCGGATCGGCCCCCTCCTGCGAGATGCCGCCCGAGGTGATCAGCACCACGTCGAGCCCGTAATCGGCGGCGCCCTTGATATCGGTCTCGGGCCCGTCGCCAATGGCGAGAATGGCCGTCCGCGCCGTCTCCCCGCGCCGCTCCGCGACCCGCGCCAGCGCCAGATCGTAAATGGGCCGGTAGGGCTTGCCCGCCATGGTGACCACCCCGCCCATGGACGCATAGATCTCGGCCAGCGCGCCGGCGCAGTAGATCAGCCGGTTGCCGCGCCGCACCACCTTGTCGGGATTGGCGCAGATCATCGGCAGCCGCTGGCGGCTCATCTGCGCCAGCAAACGGGCATAGTCCTGCGGCGTCTCGGTGTCGTCATGGACGAGCCCGACGCACAGGATCACCTCGGCCTCCTCGGGCGTGGACATCTCGATCCTGAGGTCGTCGAGGACGCCGAGATCGCGCTCGGGGCCCATATAATAGATGCGATGCCCGTCATAGGGCTTCATCAGCTCATGGGTCACGTCGCCCGAGGTGACGATGAGATCATAATGCTCCCGCGTCACGCCGAGATGAGCGAGATGCCCGGCCACCTTCGCCGCGCTGCGCGGCGCATTGGTGAGCAGCACCACGAGGCCGCCATTGCCGCGGTGACGTTTCAGGGCTTCAACAGCAGCGGGAAAATGCGCGACGCCATTGTGGACGACACCCCAGATGTCGCACAGCCAGACTGGATAACGCGCCGACAAGTCACGCATCGCGATCAGGCGGCCGTGCGGATCTGGTTGACCGGAATGGCCTCGCCCTTGACGCGGCGCGGCGGCGCGAAAACCGGACCGCTGCCGAGCGAAGCCCAGCGGCTGGCGACATGGATCTGCTCTTCATAGAAGAGGCCCTGCACGCCGATGGTGAAGCCGTAATCGCCGGCAACGCGCGCCGTCTCGGCCCAGGCCGGGACGGCGTGGCGGTCGGTCGGCAGCGCCGCGGCGCTGAAGGTGATGAAACGGAAATGCAGATCGCGCAAGGCGGCGAGGTCGAGGCCCATGCCATGGGCGCGGGCGAGCGCCATGCCGGCGCCGTTGCGGGCGAGACGCGCCATGCCTTCGATACCGCGCGGGCTCAGGGCGGCCATGGCGGTATGATCGATCTCGAAGACGAGGTTGACGGCGGCGCGGCCGGCCCGGCCGATCTGCCATTCGATGGCCGCCAGCGCCGATTGCGAGGCGAGGGTCTCGGGCCCGATCGGCACGAAGATTGCCGTGCCCGGCCGTTTCGCCGTGAGCCGGCTGCCGACGGCCAGCGCCCGGCTCACCGCATGGCCGTCGAGATCGGGACGCAAGCCATTGGCCGCGGCCTGGCGCACCAGTTCCTCGAAGGTGACGCGCTGGCCGCCGCCTTCGAGCACCAGCGAGGCGCGATAATGGAGCGTCGCGTCCTCGGCGAGCGACACGATCGGCTCGAGGAAGAATTCGAGCTGATGCTCGACCGGCGCCGGCCGCTCCTCGGGCTCGGGCGCGAGCGCGGCGCTCGGCCAGAATTCGGGCTCGCGGCGCGCCTCGGCCTCACGGCGGGGCGCCGGCGGCTCGGACGCCCGGCCATAGGCCTCGGCAAGCTCCTTGATCGAGCGGCGCAGCTCCTCGAACTCGCGATTGAGGTCGCCGGTGTCGGGTTTGGGCGGCGGCGGCGGCGGCGCTGGCTCGGCGCGCTCCTCCTCCATGAGGTCGAGCCGGGTGGTGAGCTCAGCCAATTGCTCGGCGAGCCGGCGCGAGCGCTGATGCATCTCGCCCACAACGACCAGCTTCCGGCGATAAAAGAGATCGCGATAGAGGAAGATCACCAGATGCGCGCCGGCGAGGAGGAAAGCGGCAAGGGCAAGGGCGAGTTCGAGACGCTGGCCCGACGCTATCACGCCAGCGCCCGCTGCGACACTGATTGCGACGGCCAACATGGCCGCGACGCCCAGGGGCAGCATTGGCTGCTTCATATGCCCGTCTCGCGAATCACTCTGGTCCGAGACTAACACAGTCGAGCCAAAGTCGATTCGCGGAAAAGCCGTAACGCATCACGGCGAGGTGGAAAACCTCGCCGTGATGGACGATGAATGCTTCAGATGGCGGCGAGGATCTTGGGCAGCTTGTCCTCGAAGATCTCGCCGATCTGCTCTTCCTTGATGATCAAGGGCGGCGACAGCGCGATCGTGTCGCCGGTGATGCGCAGCATGATGCCGTGATCATGGAAGCCCTTCTCCATGGCGTCATAGGCGCGCTTGCCGGGAGTGCCCTCGATCGGATTGAGATCGATGCCGGCCACGAGGCCGATGGTGCGGATATCGGCGACATGCGGCTTGCCCTTGAGCGACATGGCGGCATCGGCCCACTTGCTCTCGAGCTTCAGCGCCCGCTCGAAGAGCCCTTCTTCCTTGTAGACCTCGAGCGTCGCCACACCTGCCGCTGCGGCAATGGGATGACCGGAATAGGTGTAGCCGTGGAACAGCTCGATCGCATGGTCGGGACCGTTCATGAAGGCATCGTAGATGTGCTGGCGCACCATCACGCCGCCCATCGGGATGGCGCCCGAGGTGATGCCCTTGGCGAAGGTGATCATGTCGGGGACGACGCCGAAGCGCTCGGCGGCGAAAGCGTGGCCGAGCCGGCCGAAAGCGGTGATCACTTCGTCGAAGATGAGCAGGATGCCGTATTTGTCGCAGATCTGGCGCAGCTTCTTGAGATAGCCGACGGGCGGCGCCAGGACGCCGGTCGAGCCCGCCATCGGCTCGACGATGACGGCGGCGATGGTCGAGGCGTCATGCAGCGCCACCAGCCTCTCGAGCTCGTCGGCAAGATGGCCGCCCCATTTCGGCTCGCCCTTGGCATAGGCCTGCTCGGCGCGGTTATAGGTGTGCGGCAGATGATCGACGCCGGCCAGCATGGTGCCGAAGAACTTGCGGTTGGCGACCATGCCGCCGACACTGATGCCGCCGAAATTGACGCCATGATAGCCGCGCTCACGGCCGATCAGCCTCGTGCGCGAGGCCTCGCCCTTGGCGCGATGATAGGCGAGCGCGATCTTGAGCGCGGTATCGGCCGCCTCCGAGCCCGAATTGCAGAAGAAGGCGTAGTTGAGATCGCCGGGCGCCAGAGTGGCGAGACGCGAGGAGAGCTCGAACACCTTGGGATGGCCGAACTGGAAGGTCGGGGCGAAATCGAGCTCGGCGGCCTGCTTCTGGATCGCCTCGACGATACGGTCGCGGCAATGGCCGGCATTGGAGCACCACAGGCCCGCCGTCGCATCGAGCACCGGCCGGCCGGTCATGTCGTAATAATGCATGTCCTTGGCGCGGGCGATGAGGCGCGGCCTCTTCTTGAACGCGCGGTTCGGCGTGAAGCCCATCCAGAAGGGTTCGAGATTGTTCGGCGACGGGTCCCAATGGGCGGCGCCCGCGTGCTTGTTCATGAGAGGCTCCTCGGTTTTAAGGTGCGCGGAACCTAGCAGAAAGCTTGCGGGTAAGGAAATGCGCCAGCCCTGGGAATTGGCACATACCAGATGTGAAATCCAAGGAGAGCAACATGTTAGAGGCCCCGCCGGCCTTTCCGAATCCCCGGCGATGCCCTAATTGTCTCACAGGCCTTCAGCAATCCTGGCCCCGGGACGGGAACGGAGTATTCGTCACATGTCAGCATTCTCCAGGATTATCGCCGGCGGCCTGATCGGCCTCGGCGTTGCGTGCGGCGGCTTCCTGGCCGGCGAATCGCTCGTCAAGAGCCGGCTCGGCTTCCGGACGGTCACGGTCAAGGGCCTGTCGGAGCGCGAGGTCAAGGCCGATCTCGGCTTCTGGCCCATCCGCTTCGTGGCCACGGGCCCCACCCTCGAAGCCGCCAGGGCGGCGCTCGAAACCAGCGAAAATTCGGTGAAGACCTTCCTCGAGGGCCGCGGCTTCGCCGACACGGACTATGGGGTGCAGAATATCCAGGTCGAGGATCGCATGGCGGGCTACAACGCGCAAGCGACGCCCCAGGACACCCGTTTCGTCCTCACCGAGGACCTCCTGGTGAAATCCGCCGACGTGCAGAAGCTCGCCGATTCGTCGCGCGCGGTGGGCGATCTCCTCAAATCGGGCGTCGTCTTCTCCTCTGATTCCTACAATGCGGGGCCCTCCTTCATCTTCACCAAGATCGCCGATCTCAAGGGCGAGATGCTGACCGAGGCGACCAAGCGGGCGCGCGAGGCGGCGGAGAAGTTCGCGGAAGAATCGGGCGCCAGGGTCGGCGACATCCAGACGGCCAATCAGGGCATCATCGAAGTCAAGCCGGCGGTCGAGATCCCCAACGACCGGCCGGAAAAGCAGATCGACAAGACGGTCCGCGTCGTCACGACGATCACCTATTTCCTGAGCAATTGAGCCCAGTCCATCCTTATCCTTCCCCCTTGCGGGGAAGGTGGCTTCCCGGCGCCAAGCCGGGGAGCCGGATGGGGGTCGCTCGGACTGCAAGCAAAGGTTCTCAAAAGAAAGAACAGCCTGACCTCCGGGTCCGGCTTCGCTCAAACCGGGGGAGGCCAGGCTGCAGGTCACGCGGTGGGGTAGACCGCGCAGGGGGAGGACGAAGCATCGGACCGAAGATCCGATGCGCAATCAAAAGCTCACTTGTGGCGCAGGCCGCGGGTCACGGGCTTGACCCTGAACAATTCCGTCACGGGGTCGACGCCGAGAGGGACGCGCTGCACGCGGATGAGCTCGTCACGCGTCAGGCCGATATCCATGAGCACGTGATCATCCAGTTGCTCGAGCTGGCGCAGCTGCCGGCGCTTGCGCCAATTCGCTACAATCCGATGCAGGGCGGGAAACGTGAAGGTCTTATCGACGGTTTCGGCCTGGGTCAGGATGTAATCGCGCATGGCACACCTCAATCGAACGGGTTTCGGACAGTCAAAAGGATACGACCTGGGTCGACCCGATTGTGTCAGCAGTGTCAGTCCTGCTGACAATTGCAGTCACAAGAAATTGTACCTATTGTCTCGGTTTGACCACAATTATCTTGCTAATTGCAATGGTTGTTGTTATACAATGTCACCATTGTCACCGTCAAATGGAATATTGTCACCATGACAAATTGGATCCCGACCTTAGCCTCCGACAAGCCCCGTTATGTCGCGATCGCCGATGCGATCGCCGCGGATCTGTCGGTCGGAAAGCTCAAGGCCGGGGACCGTTTGCCGCCGCAGCGCGAGCTCGCCTGGAAGCTCGGCGTCACCATCGGGACCGTGACCCGCGCCTATCAGGAGGCGTCCAAACGCGGGCTGCTTTCCGGCGAAGTCGGCCGTGGCAGCTATCTGCGTGACCCGCGTCCCAATTATGCCGCGGCGCAAAGCATCTCGAACGGCGTCGAGGCCGGGCTCCTCGACATGCAGATGTCGGCGCCGCCGCGCGTCGCGCAAGCGGCCGATTTCGAGGCGGCGCTCCGCGACATCGCCCGCGATCCGGGCTGGATCGAGCTCCTCGACTATCCGTCCGCGCAAGGCTTCGCGCCGCATCGCGACGCCGGCGCGCAATGGCTCGGGAAAAGCGGCATCGACATCCCTTCCGACCAGGTGGTGCTGAGCAGCGGCGCCCAGTCCTCGCTCATTTCCGTCCTCTCGACCATCTCGACGCCCGGCGAGCGCATCCTCATCGAGCCCCTGACCTACCCGACCATGCAGCCGATCACGCGCCAGTTCGGACTGCAGATCCGCACCTTGCAGAACGACGCCGAAGGCATCACGCCCGACTCGCTCGAGCATCACGCCAAGCGCGGCGAAGCGCGTCTCCTCTATCTCGTGCCGACGCTGCAGAACCCGACCACCGCCACCCTGTCGGAAGAGCGCCGCCACGCCATCGCCGAGATCGCCCGGCGCTACGACCTCACCATCATCGAGGACGACGTCTTCCGGCTGCTCGCCGATGATCCGCCGGTCACCCTCCAGGCGCTGGCGCCCGAGCGCACCTATCACATCACCAGCCTGTCGAAGACGACGGCGCCCGGCCTGCGCATGGCCTTCATGGCGCCGCCGCCCGGCGCCACCGAGGCGCTCAACCGGCAGCAGATGATCATCGGCGGCCGGCCCAACGCGCTCGCGGCCGAGCTCTCCCGCCGGTGGATCGAGAGCGGCGTCGCTGGCCGCGCCCTCACCGCCATCCGCAAGGAGCTCGATCTGCGCCGCGCCGCGGCGCTTGCGCATCTGCAGGGCGTGAATGTGAATTGCGCGCCGGGCTCGATGTTCGCCTGGATCACCCTGCCGCGCTATTGGCGGCCGGCCGATTTCGCCGCGGCGGCGCTCGCCGCCGGCATCAAGGTGACGCCCGGCACCGCCTTCGCCATGGACCCGTCGGTGCAGCAGAACGCCATCCGCGCCTGCTTCGGGCCGGCGCCGTCGCAGGAGATCGTCTCCGACGCCTTCGCGAGACTGCGGGTGCTGATCGACAAGTGCCCGGTCGAAGACTGCCACACGATGGCGTGAGCGCTGCCCGAGGTATCGAGGTTAATTCTGCAGCCGTCCCAGCACGTCCATGAGCTCGGCGATCTTCTGGCGCTGCTCGTCCTTCTTGCCGGACACGATCGCGTGCTCGACGCAATGGGCGACGTGGTCCTTCAGGACCTCTTCCTCGACCCGCTTCAGGGCGGCGCGAATGGCCGAGATCTGCGTCATCACGTCGATGCAGTAGCGGTCGTCCTCGACCATGCGCGCCACGCCGCGCACCTGGCCCTCGATCCGTCCCAGCCGCTTCAGGCAGGATTGCTTGGTGTCCGTTTTCATGCTTGCCATATACCCTATGGGGGTATATAGAGCAAGCCTGAATATACCCTCCAGGGGTATCTACAGCGGAGCCTATCGTGACCAAGACAGACGACCACAGCGCCCACACCCATCATGATCATGCGCATCATGATCACGCCCCCCATGGCGCGAAGACCTCGTGCTGCTCGGGGAGCGCCAAGCCGGAAGCGGCGCCTCAGCCCCAGGACGCGCAAGCCCATTCCTGCTGTTCTGGCCCCAAGGCCCCGGCATCCACGGCCGCCCATATGGTGAAGGATCCGGTCTGCGGCATGACCGTCGATCCCAAGACGGCCAAGCACAAGACGACCCATAAGGGCGAGGCCTTCCATTTCTGCTCGGGCGGCTGCAAGACGAAGTTCGAGGCCGATCCTCAGCGCTACCTCGCACCCAAGACAGAAGCGGCGCCGGTCGATCCGACCGCCATCTATACCTGCCCGATGCACCCCGAGATCCGCCAGGTCGGTCCCGGCTCCTGCCCGATCTGCGGCATGGCGCTCGAGCCCGAGATCGCCACCGCCGACAGCGGCCCCAACCCCGAGCTCGCCGACATGACGCGGCGCTTCTGGATCGGCCTCGTCCTCACCCTGCCGGTCTTCGTCCTGGAAATGGGCGCCCATCTCTTTCCGGCGCTGATGCATGCGGTCCCGCAGAGCGTGTCGAACTGGCTGCAGCTCGCTTTCGCCACGCCGGTCGTCCTGTGGGCGGGCCTGCCCTTCTTCGAGCGCGGCTGGCGCTCGCTCGTCACGCGCAAGCTCAACATGTTCACGCTCATCGCCATGGGCACCGGCGTCGCCTGGGTCTACAGCGTGGTCGCCACCCTGTTCCCGGGCATCTTCCCGGCGGCGCTCAGGGGCCATGACGGCAGCGTGCCGGTCTATTTCGAGGCCGCCGCCGTCATCACCGTGCTCGTCCTTCTGGGCCAGGTGCTCGAGCTCAAGGCGCGCGACCGCACTTCGGGCGCCATCAAGGCCTTGCTCGGCCTCGCCCCCAAGACGGCGCGCCGCATCGACGCCCAAGGCGGCGAAGAGGAGATCGCGCTCGATCTGGTCGCCGCGGGCGATGTCCTGCGCGTCCGGCCGGGCGAGAAAGTGCCGGTCGACGGCGAAGTGATCGAAGGCCGATCATCGGTCGATGAATCGATGATCACCGGCGAAGCCATGCCGGTCGGCAAGGCGCAAGGCACCCAGGTGACCGGCGGCACGCTCAACCAGACCGGGGCACTGACCATCCGCGCCGTCAAGGTCGGGCGCGAGACCATGCTGGCGCGCATCGTGCAGATGGTGGCGGAAGCGCAGCGCTCGCGCGCCCCCATCCAGCGCCTCGCCGACCAGGTTTCGGGATGGTTCGTGCCGCTCGTCATCGCCGTGGCCGTGCTCGCCTTCGCCGCCTGGATGGCCTTCGGCCCGGAGCCCCGCTTCGCCTATGCGTTGCTGGCCGCGGTCTCGGTCCTCATCATCGCCTGTCCCTGCGCGCTCGGCCTTGCCACACCCATGTCGATCATGGTCGGCGTCGGCAAGGGCGCCGAAAGCGGCATATTGATCAAGAATGCCGAGGCGCTGGAGCGGCTGGAGAAGGCGCAGGTCCTGCTCTTCGACAAGACCGGCACGCTCACCGAAGGCAAGCCCAAGGTCACGCGCATCGTGACCCAAGGCGGCCTCACCGAGAGCGAGCTCCTGCGCCTGGCGGCGGGCGTCGAGCGCGCCTCCGAACATCCGCTGGCGCATGCCATCGTCGCCGCGGCGGAAGAGCGAAAGCTCGCCATGCCGAAAGTCACGGAGTTCGATTCGCCGACCGGCAAGGGCGCCAAGGGTGTGGTCGAAGGCAAGACGATCGTGCTCGGCAATGCCGCCTTCCTGAAATCGGAGGGGATCGATGCCGCAGCATTCGCCGGCGACGCCGACACCCTGCGCCAGCAAGGCGCCACGGTCATCTTCGTCGGCATCGACCGCAAGGCGGAAGGCGCCATCGCCATCGCCGATCCGGTCAAGGCGACCACGCCTGAAGCGCTGAAGGTCCTCCGCGAGGCGGGCCTGCGCATCGTCATGCTGACCGGCGACAACCGCACCACGGCGGAAGCGGTGGCCAAGACGCTCGGCATCGGCGAGATCGAGGCCGACATATTGCCCGACCAGAAGGCGCAGGTGGTGAAGCGCCTGCAGAGCCAGGGCCTCATCGTCGCCATGGCGGGCGACGGCGTCAATGACGCGCCGGCGCTGGCCGCCGCCGATATCGGCATCGCCATGGGCAAGGGCACCGACGTCGCCATCGAAAGCGCCGGTGTCACGCTGCTGAAAGGTGACCTGATGGGCATCGCCCAGGCACGCCGCCTCTCCCGGGCGACGATGCGCAACATCCGCCAGAACCTGCTCTTCGCCTTCATCTACAATGCGGCGGGCGTTCCGGTGGCGGCGGGCGTGCTCTATCCGACCTTCGGCCTCCTCTTGTCGCCCATCATCGCGGCCGCCGCCATGGCGCTCTCCTCGGTGAGCGTCATCGCCAATGCATTGCGTCTGCGGATGACGAAGCTCTGAAAACGCGCAACCTCCGCCTTCGTCATGGCCGCCCTTGAGGCGGCCATCCAGCCCTCCATGCAACGCCTGTATGGCGGTGCGACTGGATGGCCGGGTCAAAGGCCCGGCCATGACGAGTTGGGGTCAGGCCGCAACGCCGGCCTTGGCGCGGGTGGGCGTGCGCTCCATGAAGTCGAGCGTGTGCTCGAAGGATTTGACGCCGGCCTGCGAGCCGAGGCCGGTGGCGTTGAGCGCCGAGGTGGCTTGCGCGAAGCGCACGATCGTCTCCGGATCGAAGCCGTGGCAGAAGGCGACGGCGAAGCCGGCATTGAAGGCATCGCCACAGCCGCAGGTGCATTTGACCGCGATGTCGAAAGCCGGCACCGCGAAACGGCGACCCTCGGCGTCGTGATAATAGGCGCCGTCCGACCCCAGCGTGAAGACGCAGGCCCTGACGCCGAGATCGAGGAAATACTTCGCGTTGTCGGCGAGCCCCGCGAAGCCGGTGAGCGCCGAGGCCTCCTCGATCGAGGGCATGAAGTAATCGACATGCGGCAGCACCTGCGCCACGGCCGGCAGATCCGCCGTGGAGCTGGCGAAGACGTCGAGCGTCGTGGTGGCGCCATGCGCCTTGGCCGCCCGCATCAATTCGGCATTGCGGCCCTTGTCCATGCGCTCGGTCAAGCCGATGCCGCCGATATGGACCACGCGTGCATCGATCGCCTGGGCGAGCAGCGCGTCGTCGACGAAGAAGTCGCCGGTGGCGCCCTTCATATGGAGCGCCGGCCGCGTGCCGTCGGCGCGCGTCGTCACGATCGAGGACGAGGTGCGCGAGCCTTGGATGCGCTGCATGGCAGAGGTGTCGACGGAAAAGCTCTTGAGGCGATCCAGCACCCAGTCGCCCATGAGATCGGGGCCGATGCCGCCGACCGCCAGCACCTTGAGCCCCATCTTGGCAGCGGCTATCGCGGCGGTGCCGGCAGCACCCGAGACCGCCAGCGTCAGCTCGTCGATGAAATGCGTGCCGCCGCCCTCCGGCACCGCGGTGAAGGGCCAGCCCAGGCAGTCGAAGGTGTAGAAGCCGATCGATGAATAATCGTATCTCATGCCGTTCCCTGAATATTGGAGCAAATCCTTGTCGCCAAAGTCTGCAACTTGGTCGGGATTTGCTCTGCTCACGCCAGCATAAGGGCCGGCTCCTCGATGAACAACTTGAATGCCGAGAGGAGCTCGGCGCCCACCGCGCCGTCGACGGCGCGGTGATCGCAGGACAGCGTCGCCCGCATTTCCGTCCTGACGACGATCCGGCCCTCGACGGCCGCCGGGCGCTCGATGCCGGCGCCGACGGCGAGGATCGTCGCCTGCGGCGGGTTGATGATGGCCGCGAACTCTTCGATGCCATACATGCCGAGATTGGAGACGGCCGTCGTGCCGCCCTGATAGTCGGCGGGCCCGAGGCGGCGGGCGCGCGCTTTGGCCGCCAGGTCCTTCATCTCGGCCGAGATCTGCGACAGCGATTTCGCCTCCGCCACGCGGATCACCGGCGTGTAGAGGCCGCCTTCCACCGCGACGGCGACGCCGACATCCGAAACGCGGTGCCTGAGGATGCCCGTCTCCGTCCAGGTGACATTGGCGTCCGGCACGCGCTGGAGCGCGAGCGCCAGCGCCTTGATGACGAAATCATTGATCGAGAGCTTCCACTTGGGCTGCTTGTCGGTCCCGACGGGGGCGCGCTCATTGAGCCGGGCGCGGGTTTCGACGAGCCGGGTCAGGTCGCAACCGAGAGTGAGATAGAAATGCGGCACCGTCTGTTTCGACTGGACGAGCCGCTCGGCAATGATGCGGCGCATGCCGCTCAAGGGCGCGATGTCGTAGCTGCCTTCGCTATAGAGAGCGGTGATCGCCGCATCATCCGCGGGCTTCGGTCGCCCAGTCTCCACCGGCCGGAAGCTCCGCACATCCTCGGCCTGGATGCGGCCCCGGGGTCCCGTGCCCCGGATCGTCGGCAATCCGAGCCTGAGCTCACGCGCCAGCCGGCGCGCCAGAGGTGTCGCGCGCGGCAAGCCGGTCCGGTCCTCGACCCTCGTTGCAACGAGCACCGTGGCCACTTCAGCCGGCTCTTCCGTCGTGACCGGAGCGACAGCTTGTGGTTTCGCCACAGCAGGCACCGACGCCGCAACGGCTTCGCCTTCCGCATAGATGAAGGCGACCACGGTTCCGACCAGAATGTCGATGCCCTCAGCAGCGGTGATATTGCGGATCACGCCCGCGCCCGGTGCCTCCACTTCCATCGCCGCCTTGTCGGTCTCGATCTCGAAGATCGGCGCGCCCTTGGCGACCGTGGCACCTTCCGTGACATACCACTTGCTGATCTTGCCCGTGGCCATGTCCATATCGACCCGCGGCAGGATCACCTCAAGCGGCATGACGAGCACTTTCCTCCCTCCGCCGCAGCGCGGGGAGGGAGATATCGCGCGTGTTGGGGTACTGAAACATCAGATTCGGCCGGTCACGAGGCTGCGCACTGCGCTGACGATGCGGTCGGTCTGCGGCACCGCCGCCTTCTCGAGCACCGGATTATAGGGGATCGGCGCCTCGGCGCCGCCCAGCCGCAAGATCGGCGCGTCGAGATAGTCGAAAGCCTCGCTCTCGGCGATCATGGCGCTGATCTCGGCGCCGATGCCCAGCGTCTTGACGCCTTCATAGACGCAAGCCAGCCGGCTCGTCTTCTTGACGCTTTCGATGATCGTCTGGGTGTCGAGCGGGCGCAGCGTGCGCAGGTCGATGACCTCGACCGCGATGCCCTCTTGGCCCAAGATCTCGGCCGCCTCCAGCGCGCGATGCACCATGATCGCGGTGGCGACCAGCGTGACATGACGGCCTTCGCGGCGCACGAGAGCCTTGCCGATCGGCACGCGATAGGCTTCTTCCGGCACGTCGCCCTTCATCTTGTAGAGAAGCTTGTGCTCGAACACCATCACCGGATCGGGATCGTCGATGGCGGCGAGCAGCAGGCCCTTGGCGTCATAGGGCGTCGATGGCTGCACCACCTTGAGGCCCGGCACATGGGCGAACCAGGCGTCGAGCGACTGGCTGTGCTGCGCGGCGGCGCCCGTCCCCGACCCTGCCGGGAAGCGCATGACCAGAGGCACCGACACCTTGCCACCCAGCATGAAGCGGATCTTGGCCGCCTGGTTGACAATCTGCTCCATCGCCAGCGTGGCGAAATCGGAGAACTGGAACTCGAAGACCGGGCGGCAGCCGGCAAGGGCAGCGCCCACCGCGACGCCGGCGGCCCCAAGTTCGGCGATCGGCGTGTCCATCACCCGGTCCTCGCCGAAGCGATGGACGAGATCGCCCGTCACCTGGAAGGCGCCGCCATAGACGCCGATGTCCTCGCCCATGAGGAAGACGCGGTCATCGGCGGCCATCGCCTGGGCCAGGGCCTCGCGCACGGCCTCCGCATAGCTCAGCTCACGCAGCGCCATGCGGGTCAGCCTCCGACCGTATAGACGTCGCGGGTGACCTCGGCGGGCGACGGATCGGTGCCGTTTTTCGCAAATTCGATGCCGGCGGCGATCTCGGCCTCGGCCGCGGCGCGGATGGCCGCCGCCTCGTCCTTGGCCAGGATGCCGAACGCCTCGAGACTGGTTTCGAAATGACCGATCGGGTCGCGCGCCATCCACGCCTCGATCTCTTCCTTGCTGCGATAGCGGTTGCGGTCGCTCTTGGAATGGCCGCGGATGCGATAGGTCTTGCATTCGAGGAGGGTCGGGCCCTCACCGTTGCGCGCCCGTGCCGTCGCGCGCATCACGGCCTCGGCGACATCCTCGATGCGGTTGCCGTCGACGATCTCGCCCGGCATGCGATAGGCCGAGGCGCGGTCGGCGACATGCTCGACCGCCATGGAGCGCTCGGTCGAGACCGACATGCCGTATTTGTTGTTCTCGCAGATGAACAGGACCGGCAATTTCCAGATCGCCGCCATGTTGAGCGCTTCGTGGAAGGCGCCCTCATTGGAGGCGCCGTCGCCGAAGAAACACAGAGTGACGTCATCGCGCTTCTGCTTCTTGATGGCGAGTGCGGCGCCGACGGCGATCGGCAGGCCGCCGCCGACAATGCCGTTGGCGCCGAGATTGCCGCTCGCGACGTCGGCGATGTGCATGGAGCCACCGCGGCCGCGGCAATAGCCCTCTTCCTTGCCGAAGAACTCGGCGAACATCAGCGCAGGGTTAGCGCCCTTGGCGATGCAATGGCCGTGGCCACGATGGGTCGAGGTGATGTAGTCCGACTTGCGCAGGTCCATGCAGGCGCCCACCGCGCTCGCCTCCTGGCCGATGGAGAGATGCATGGTGCCGTGAATGAGGCCGCGCATATAGGCGTCCTCGGCGCCTTCCTCGAAGCGGCGGATCAGATACATGCGCTTGAGCGCCTCGCGCAGCGCCGCCGCATCGAAGTGACGATAGAACGCGCGCAGATTGGAGGCGGGACTCGTGTCGAGGACGGGCTTGTTCATGTGAGCCCCCGCGCCAGCATGTCGTCCTGGCGGCGGCGCAAGGCCACGATGCGGGCACCCGGATCGACCTTCACATTGTCGTGGGTGATGAGCTGGCCCTTGACGATGGGCTTGGCAACGGTCGCCTGCTCGAGGAGGCCGCAGGGCACGGCATTCGCTGCCCTGGCTTCGTCATAGGTCATGATCCAGGCGCGATAGGCATATTCGCCAATGGCATCGAGCTTGTCGCCGGGGGCCAGATCCGTCTTGGCCACGGCGCAGACCTCGGCCGAGGGCCGGTCGAGCGGCTGCATGTCGGCGGTGCCATAGAGCACGGCCCTGGCGCAGGAGAGCGGCACTTCGAGGCTGGTCAGATGATAGGGCCGGTAGAAGGTGTAATAGGGACCGGCGCCGAGCTTGAGATCGTGCATGCGCTCGCGCACCCTGGGATGCGCCATCTCGGCGATGACGAAGACGCCGGGCGCCACGCCCTTGCCGATCGAATAGTCGACGACGCCCTTGCGCGACAGCACGCCGCCATCCGCCTTGGGGCACAGGACCTTCTCGAGCTCGGGCAGCATCGCCTCGGGCCCATGCATGCCGGGGCGGTCGGGCACGAGGCCGGTCGCATTGGCGATCGCCGCCATCTCGACCATGGTCTTCGAGCCGTCGACGAACTCGACCAGCATGCGCGGGTTCATGTTGCGCCGCCGCGCCTCTTGCGCGTAGGCGTCGGGTGTCGCGTCGATATTGAGCGGATTGTTCTTGCCCTTGCCGGCGGCGACGATCGGATAGCCGAGGCTCCGGACGAAATTGATGAGCTCCATGCACGAGCTCGGCTCGTCGCCGGCGCCCAGCGTGTAGACGACGCCGAGGCGCTTGGCCTCGCGCTGCAGATAGGCGCCGATGGTGACATCGGCTTCGACATTCATCATCACCAAGTGCTTGCCGTGCTCCATTGCCACGAGGCCGATCTCGGCCCCGACCGCGGGGCGGCCAGTCGCGTCGATGACGACGTCGATCACGTCATTGGTGCATAGAGCGCGCGCGTCTTCGGTGACGGCGGTGCGGCCCCGGCGCAGGGCCTCGTCGAACCGGGCCTTGCCGTCGGCGACCACATAGCTCGCCGGCGCCCGGCCGGCGATGGCGAGGGCGCGCTTGGCGGCATCGATGTCGATCTCGGCGATGGCGGCAACGGTGATGCCCGCCATCTGGTCGCATTGGGTGACGATGTCGGTCCCCATCTCGCCCGAGCCGATGAGGCCGACCCGGATCGGGCGTCCTTCAGCGTCCAGCCGACGCGCCAGGTCCGCTGCCAGCGAGCCTGAAAAGCGCATGGACTTCTGGCGGGCTGCGACGGCCATTCTGCCTCCCCGGGCATGTTGCTTGCCAAAAAAGATACTTTTATGCTCTAGATTGTCAATATGTAATAGGTTTTGCCCAGCTTTTCTCGGGAATTCTGGCGGAACTGGCAACTGAGGCCTCATTTTATTGCCTCATGGAAATGGAACAAATGCTTTCTCTGTTTGAATATGTTGCATTTTCAGTCCGGCGCTATAGTGTTTGCGCCCACGGGCGCGGAACAACAAAATGCGGATGGGAGAGGCGGCATATGCAGAGGCGCCATGGCTGAGATCAGGCTGCGCGGCATTTCGAAGTCCTGGGGCGACTTCGTCGGCGTCGACAATATCGATCTCGACATCCGCGATAAGGAATTCATGGTCTTTCTTGGCCCCTCGGGCTGCGGCAAGACCACCACCATGCGCATGATCGCCGGCCTCGAGGACCCGACCCAAGGCGAGATCACCATCGACGGCGAGGTCGTCAACGAGGTCGATGCCCGCGACCGCGACGTCGCCATGGTGTTCCAGAGCTACGCGCTCTATCCGAACATGTCGATCTACGACAACATCCGCTTTCCCCTGAAGATGCGCGGCATCCCCACCGCCGACCATGACCGGCTGGTGCGCCAGGCGGCGCAGATGGTGGAGCTCGGTGACTACCTCGACCGCAAGCCCCGGGCGCTGTCCGGCGGCCAGCGCCAGCGCGCCGCCTTGGCGCGCGCCATCGTGCGCCAGCCGCAGGTCTTCCTCATGGACGAGCCGCTCTCCAATCTCGACGCCAAATTGCGCCTCACCATGCGGGCCCAGCTCAAGCACATCCAGCGGCAGCTCGAGACGACGACCATCTATGTGACGCATGACCAGATCGAGGCGATGACGCTCGCCGACCGCATCGCGGTCATGAACAAGGGCAAGATCCAGCAGCTCGGCACGCCGGACGAGGTCTACAACGACCCCAACCACCTCTTCGTCGCGGGCTTCATCGGCTCACCGCCGATGAATCTCATCCCGGGCGCGCTCGCGAACGGCGACTTCATCGGCCCCGACACGCGCGTCCCCGGCGCCGGAAACGGCACACGGGCCAATGTGGTCCTGGGCGTGCGCCCCGAGGACATGGAGATCGTCGCGGGCGAGGACGGCCATCTCAAATCCAAGCTCTATTCGCTGGAGCCGACCGGCGACGTCACTTTGGTGACCGCCTTCGCCGGCGAGCAGCTCGTCGTCGCCAAGGGCGCCCGCGTCTTCCGGCAAGCGGTCGACACGCCGATCGCCTTCCGCTTCGCCCAAGGCCGCGTGTTCCTGTTCGACAGGGAAAGCGGGAACAGGCTGTAGGCCGCACCGCGCCCTTCTCCCTTCGACATGGTCGGGCTTTGATCCGGCCATCCAGACTCGAACGATACACAGTGACACAGAAGGCTGGATGGCCGCCTCAAGGGCGGTCATGACGAGTTGGTGTAGTAGTATGGATTTTCGGCCAAATCCTTGGCGGGGCCTTCAGTGTTATCCTTTGCCGCGTGTCATGACCATGATCTCATCCGTGGTCAGTCCCTGCCCCGCATGACCGCGAAATTTTGCGAAGCGGCCTACGGGGCGTTTCTTGCCGGGTCGGATGAGCACAATGTTTCCATCGGAGCTTCGGTGAAACTCAACCTCGCTACCCGCCACAATCCCAAAAGATCGCGAACCGCCTTTGGGATCGTCACCTGACCTTTGGCGTTTACGATCATGCCTCAATACATCGTCTGGATTTCAGCCAGTTCCTTGGCGAGGCCCTCGACGTCGCGGCTGGCGACGAGGGCGGTGATCGCCGGCAGGCGTGGCGAGATCAAGGCGCCGACGACGGCGAAGAACTGGTCCTCGTCCAGTTCCTCGGCGGGCTTGCCCTGCCCGGCGAAGAGCAGCGCCACGCAGGCAATGGCATAGACGGCGACATTCTGCTCGGGCGTCTTGGCGATGACCGATTGATCGCGCGGCTTGCCGGCCCGCGCCACCGGCGCCACGTCGACCAGCGCCACGATGGCATGGGCGAGGAAGTCGGGCTCCGAGCCCTTGAGCCCGGCGCCGATCTCGACCAGCAAGGTGCGGCGCGCCGCATCGACGCGATGCTCGAGAACGAGGAAGGGCGGCGTGCGGTAGCGCCGCAATATGTGGATGGCGGCGCGGTAGAAATAGGCGTTGAACAGCGGGTTGACCAGGAAGCTGTCGGCGCGGATCGCCTGCGCCACCTCGCTCATGATGCCATGGGTGAAGGGTGACGGCAGCTTGCGCCATTCGGGCGCGAAGAGCGCGATCGACAGATTGACCGACCAGGTGGTCAGGCGATCGGCTATGCGGGCGAGCCTGGACACCAGGGCAGCCAGGAGAAAGCCCCCCGGTCGGATGTCAGGCGGCAGCGGCGCCGACCCGCCCGGTGTCTGGCCCAAGGGTTCGAGGCTCCTGCCCCAATATTCGGCGCCCGACAGCATGCGCAGGAAGAATTGCGCCGTGCGCACGCTGTCGCGTGCCCCCGCGGCAGCGCAAACGGCATGGGAAGCGAGGGTATCCTGATGGCGCGAAGCAGCGGTCATGGGTCCATTTCAGCCTTTCACGGCCCCCATCGTCAAGCCGCGCGACAGATGTTTCTGAATTGTAATGACCAGGAGAAGCACCGGGACGAAGGCGATGAAGGCGACCATGGCGATGGCATTATAGATGACCCCGTCGGAGCCGCCGGTAAAATTCGCGAGAGCCACGGACAGCGTATAGGCGTTCTGGGTCGAGGCGATGAGAAGGGTGAACAAGAATTCATTGATGGCGAAGATGACGGCGATGACGCCTGCGGTGATGATGCCCGGCAGGCACATGGGAATGATGATCGAGACGAGGATGCGCAGGTCGGACGCCCCGTCGGTCCTGGCCGCGTCCTCGATCTCAGGGGGTATGTCGAGCATATAGGAGCGCACGATCCAGGTGACGAGCGACAGGTTCATCGCCGCATAGATCAGCATCAGCGCCCAGATCGAATCCAGAAGCCCCATGGTCTTGAACAGGAAGAAGATCGGGATGGCGACGATGGCGGGCGCCATCATCCGGGTCGAGAGGATGTAAAAGCCGATATCCTCGCGGAACCGGTATTTGTAGCGCGCCAGCGAATAGGCGGCCGGGATGGCGAGCAGCAGGTCGATGACGACGCTGCCGAAAATGGCGAGCAGCGAGTTGCGTAAATAGGCGCCCATCGGCCAGGCCGTCCAGATCATGGTCCAGGCATCAAGTGTGAAGGTCGGGATATAGAGCGGGCGCGGCAGGACGATCTCGGTGCGGGGCCGCAAGCCAATGGTCAGGAACCAGATGATCGGCGCAACACAGAACAGCGCCCAGGCGATGAGGATCGCGTAGCGCAGGACGAGCGATCCGGCCTGGCTCTTTCTGCGGCGGGCCATGCTCTTTGGTTTGCGCAAGACTAGTCCCTCCCCGAGCGGAAGAAGCGCTTCACGAAGCTCTGGGCGATGATCACGGTGAGCAAGAGCAGGAGGACGGACGCCGCCGAGGCATAGCCGAAATCGAAGCGCTTGAAGCCGGTGCGGTAGATGAAATAGCTCATCGTCTCGGTGGCGCCGCCCGGCGTGCCGCCGGTGATGATGAAGATCGAGGTGAACATGGTCACGATGTCGATGCCGCGCAGGACCAGCGCCACCGCGATGATGGGCCGGAGCATCGGCAGCGAGATGTTCCAGAAGATCTGCGACCAGCGGGCGCCGTCGAGCCGCGCCGCCTCCTCGATCTCGGCATCCTGGCCCTGCAGCGCCGCGACGAAGATGATGAACAGGAACGGCGTCCACTGCCAGACGTCGGTAATGATGAGCGAGAGCCTGGCCAGCCACACGTCGCCGAGGAAATCGAGCGGCCGCTCGATCATGCCGATGCGCATCAGGAGGTCGCTCACCACGCGGCCGTCATTGAAGGCGAGCTTCCATATGAAGGACACGGCCGAGGGCATGAACAGCATCGGCAGGAGGAAGAGGATGCGCCAGTTCCTGATCCAAGGATCGCGGTAAGCAAGCGCGGCGAGCGTCAGTGCGATCACGAATTCGAGGAGGAGCGCCCCCGAGCCCATGAGAAAGGTGTTCCACAGGCTCGCCCAGAATTCATGGTCGCCGAGCAGCTTGCGGTAATTGTCGAGCCCGATGAAAGTCCAGCTGTTGAAGCGGACGCGGAACAGGCTCTGATAGATGGCATAGAGACCGGGATAAAAGGTGATGCCCAGAAGGTAGATCACCGCCGGCGCGACCAGGAGATAGGGAAAGACCTTGCGCTGCAGCGGGCTGCGGCGCCGTTTGAGCGGCGGACGGGCGACCTGCGCCGCCCGTCCCGAGTTCAGTGTGATGGCTTCAGCCATTCTGTTGAAACATCCTCATGCTTGTTTGGACCGGGGACATCGCGAACAGGTGTGCGAGGACATCGCGAACAGTTTGGCGCGATTCGCGCGCCGGGGGGTTCGGATGCCGTTCAGAGACACAAGCGCGATGAGTAAGAGGCAAGAGTT
>JBFWNN010000064.1:0-29662 GCA_050251035.1 Parvibaculaceae bacterium | reverse complement strand
ACCTTGTTCATGACGCTCGGCAAGGAATTGCCGGCGGAGCCGACGCTCGCCGATGCGGCGCGCGCGCTCGCCGCCGCGGTCGAGGCCGTCAAGGCGCGCGGCAAGGCCGATTTCGGCAACAAGACCATGCTCGACGTCCTGGGGCCCGTCGCGCGGCATCTGGGCGATGGCGCCGCGAGCTTCGACAGCGTGCGCAGGCTGGCGCAGGAGCGGGCGGAGGCGACCGTCCCGATGAAGGCCTTGCGGGGCCGGGCGTCGTTCCTGGGGGAGCGCTCGATCGGCCACATGGATCCGGGCGCGCGCTCCAGCGCCTTGATGATCGCGGCGATCTGTGATGGACAGGAAGGCAATGAGTGAGGCACAGGCCATGAAGGACAAGGTTGGCATCGTCATCGTCTCGCATTCGCCCGATGTGGCGAAGGGCACGGCCGACATGGTGCGCCAGATGGTGGGCGCGGACGTGCCGCTCGGCTTCTGCGGCGGCAATCCCGATGGCGGGCTCGGCACCGACGTGGCGAAGATCCTGATGGCGATCGATGCGGCCTGGTCGGACAAGGGCGTCGCCATATTGGTCGATCTCGGCGGGGCCGAGACCAACAGCGAGATGGCGGTCGAGATGCTGAGCGACGACCGGCAGGGCAAGGTGGTGATCTGCAATGCGCCGCTTGTCGAGGGCGCGGTGATGGCGGCGACCGAGGCCTGGGGCGGCGCGTCGCTCGAGGATGTGCGGCGCACCGCCGAGGAGCTGTCGCCGCAATGAGCTTGTTTCTGTTCACATGCGACGTTGCGGTCCCTTCTCCCTCCGCCGCGCGTGCCACGCGGCGGAGGGAGGAATTGACGCTATGAGTGAGTGGACATCGGCATCGGTCGTCATCCGGCATGAGGTCGGCCTGCATGCCAGGCCCTCGGTGAAGCTGACCAAGCTCGCCAAAAGCTTTGCCGCGGCGATCGAGATCGCCGGCGCACCGGAGGGGCCGTGGATCGACGCCAAGAGCATCGTCAAGGTGATGGCGATGAAGGCGAAGCAGGATTCGACGCTTTATCTGCGTGCCCGTGGCGATAACGCCGCCGCTGCCGTCACCGCTCTGGTCGGGCTGGTCGAGCACGATTTCGATGAGGACAAGGCCGATGCGGCAGGCGGTTGAGCTCAAAGGCAAGCCCGCCTCGGACGGCATTTTCGCCGGCCCCGTCTTCTTTCTCGACAGCACGGCGACGGAGCGGCGCGCGACGGGCGATGCCGAGGCCGAGAGTCGCGCTTTTGACAAAGCCGTTTCGGGCGCGATCGCTGGTCTCACATCGCTGGTCACGACCGCGGAAGGGGACGGCGCCGACATGCTGGCCTTCCAGATCGCAATGCTGGAGGACGACGCCTTGCTGGCACCCGCACGCGCCTTGATCGCCAAGGGCCAGCCCGCCGATCAGGCCTGGCGCAAGACCGTCGATGCCGAGATCGTGGGCTATGAGATGTCGGACGATGATTATTTCCGCGCCCGCGCCGCCGACCTCAAGGACATGCGCGACCGCGTGCTGCGCCATCTCGCCGGCGGCGGCGCGCATTTGGCTCAGGCGGGCGCGGTCCTGATCGGCGACGACGTGCCGCCGTCGCTCTTTCTCGAAGCGGACTGGTCCAAGGGCGGCGCCATCGCGCTCCGCCAGGGCAGCCCGTCAAGCCATGTCGCGATCCTGGCGCGGGCCCGCGGCGTGCCGATGGTCGTGGGCCTGGGCGACGTCACCCGCAACGGCCATGCCGAGGCGGTGGTCGATGGCGGCGCGGGGCTTCTGGTGCTGAGTCCCGATGCGCCGGCCAAGCGGCTCTGGTCGGACAAGGCGCGGGACCTCGCCCGGCAGCGTGACCACGAGGCCCGTTTCCTCAGCCAGCCGGCACGGCTCAAATCGGGTGAGCGGATCGAGCTCCTGATCAACGTGGCCGAACCCCAGGAGCTCGACGTGCTCGACCCCGGTCACTGCGACGGCATCGGCCTCATGCGGTCGGAATTCCTGTTCCGCGACGGCAAGCCCTTGCCGGACGAGGAGATGCAGTACCGCGCCTATCGCCGCTTCCTCGAATGGGCCGGCGAGAAGCCGGTCACCATCCGCACCCTCGATATCGGCGGCGACAAGCCGATCAAGGGTTTGACGCCGGAGGCCGAGCGCAATCCGTTTCTGGGCCTGCGTGGCGTGCGCCTGACGCTGGCCCATGTCGGCGTGTTCAAGACACAGTTGCGCGCTTTGGCCCGCGCCGCGGTCCATGGCAGTCTCAAGGTCATGCTGCCGATGGTCACGATCACAAGCGAGCTTGCCGAGACGGCGAAGCTTCTTGATCAAGTGATGGCCGATCTTGAGCGGGAAGGCATTCCCGCTCAACGTCCGCCACTGGGGATCATGGTGGAAGTGCCGGCGGTGGCGGTGATGCCCGAGCTTTTCGCCGAGGCAGACTTCTTCTCGATCGGCTCCAATGATCTCACCCAATATGTGATGGCGGCTGGGCGCGATGAGGGTTCGGTCGCTCATCTTGGAGATCCTTCTCATCCCGCCGTTCTCCGCCTCATTGCCAATGTCGCGCGGCATGGAGCGGAGCGCTCCGTACCGGTCAGCCTCTGCGGTGACATGGCGAGCGAGCCCCGGTATCTACCGGCGCTCATGGGCGTTGGCCTGAGGACAATCTCGGTCTCGCCCGCTTCGATCGGCCGGGTGAAAGCGGCCTTGGCGGAGACCTGACATGGCCGAGCCGCAACCGCAAAACCCGAGCGCCGTCGCCGCCTATAAGAAGATCCTGGGCGACGTGATCGACCGCCGGCCTTCGGGCACGCGCCAAAGGCTCGCCGCGGCGCTCGGCAAGAACCGCAGCTTCGTCTCGCAGATCACCAACCCCTCCTATGCCGTGCCCATCCCGGCGGCGCATCTCGACCTCATTTTCGAGGTCTGCCACTTCTCGCTGGAAGAGCGGAAGGCGTTCATCTCCGCCTATCTCCTGGCGCATCCCAACCGGCCGGCGCCCATTCACGCCGCCCACAAGGTCAAGGCCCATACCGTCTATCTGCCGGATCTGGGCGATGACGACCGCAATGCGAGGCTCCACACGCTGATCAGCGATTTCGTGCGTCAGGTGGCGAAGCTTCTCGAGGAAGAACCGCATAAGGGGAAACGCCGATGAAGAAGCTGATCAATGACGTGGGCGATGTGCTGCCGGAAAGCCTCGACGGCTTCGCCGCGGCGCATGCCGACATCGTCGCCCTGGGCGAGGAGCGCAAGTTCATCCGCCGCAAGCGGCTCAAGCCCGGCAAGGTGGCGCTGATCTCGGGCGGCGGCTCCGGGCATGAGCCTTTGCATGGCGGTTTCGTCGGCCATGGCATGCTCGACGCCGCCTGTCCGGGCCAGGTCTTCACCTCGCCGACCCCCGACCAGATGATCGCCGCGGCGGACGCGGTCGACCAGGGGGCGGGTGTCCTCTTCATCGTGAAGAACTATGAAGGCGACGTCATGAACTTCGACATGGCGAAGGAGATGGCGGGTCGCACCATCGAAACGGTCCTGACCGACGACGACGTCGCGGTCGAGAACTCGCTCTATACGACGGGCCGGCGCGGTGTCGCCGGCACGCTGGTGGTGGAGAAGGTGGTGGGGGCCGCCGCCGAGGCGGGCGCCGACCTCGCAGGCCTCAAGGCACTGGGCGACAGAGTGAACCGGCGCACCCGCTCGATGGGCGTGGCGCTGACGAGCTGCACGGTGCCGGCCGCCGGCAAGCCGACCTTCGCTCTGGCTGAGGACGAGATGGAGATGGGTGTCGGCATCCATGGCGAGCCGGGCCGGAGACGGGTGAAATTGCAGTCCGCCGATGCGATCGCGCAGGAGATGGTGGGCGCCATCGTCGGCGACCTGGCCGAGGTCAAGACGGACACCGTGCTGCTTTTCGTCAACGGCTTCGGCGGCACGCCGTTGATGGAGCTCTATCTCATGTATCACGCCGCCGCGGCCGCGCTCGGCAAGCACGGCGTCCGGATCGCGCGCTCGCTCGTCGGCTCCTATGTAACGTCGCTCGACATGGCCGGCTGCTCGCTGACCGTGACCGCGCTCGACGACGAGATCACCCGCCACTGGGACGCGCCGGTGCATACGGCGGCGCTGCGCTGGGGAATGTAGGGCCATCCAACTCGTCATGTCGGCGAAAGCCGGCATCCTCTGAACAGGTACAATCTGGAAGGCACTGCCCGCATGGCGAGAATGTAATGGCTCCCGGCTTTCACCGGGATGACGAGGGAAAAAGAGCGGCGTATTTCCTCACCCCTTCCTGACCAGCTTGGGATTGGCTTCGGCGAAGCTGCGGAACTCCTGGTCGACGCGCTCGAGGTGCTTGCGCATCGCCGCTTCCGCCTTCTCCACTTTCCTGGAGCCGATCGCGGCGGCGATGTCGCGATGCTCGTCGAGCGTGCCCGCCATGCGGCCGCGCACCGGCAGCATCAGGAGCCGCACCCGGTCGAGATGGGCGCGCAGCTCGTCGAGCACGGTGTTGAACTTCCACAGGCCGCTCGCCTCGATGATGAGGCGGTGGAACTCGACATCGAGCTCATAGAAGCGGTTGAGGTCGGCGACGCCGCGCGCCGCCTCCTGATAGGCGAGGTTGCGCGCCAGCGCTTGGGTGAGGTCGGGCGGCGGGGTCTTCGTCGCCTCGCACACCGCTTCCACCTCGAGCGCGCGCCTGAGCGCCATGAACTGCACGATCTCGTCGAACATGATCGGCGCCACGAAGGAGCCGCGCTGCGGCTCGATGACCACGAGCTTCTCATAGCCGAGGCGGCTGATCGCGGCGGTGACCGGCGACAGCGACGCGTTGAAGCGCCGGCGGATGTCGTTCTTGTCGATCGAGGCGCCTGGCGGCAGCGAGCCGGCGACGATCGCGGCCTTGAGCTCCACATAGATGCGCTCGGTCACCGAGGCCGTCGCCAGCTCGCGCGAGTCGAGCTTCGGCGCAAGCTTCCGACGCGGTCGTGTCGCGGTCCCGTCCACCCTGGTCCTCCGTCCCCGCGCCTCCTATGCCATGTCCATCTTGACAGGCAAACAGCCGCTTGGGATACATCATGTATAACTAGAATATTAGTCGGATAAGTTGGGAGGAACAAGTGGCCGCACCGCTTCGCCGGGAAGCGCAAGGCGCGCGCTCCGCTGCCGTCCTGCGCGCCCGCCGCATCGGCAAGAGCTTCGGCCCGGCGCGCGTCCTCCACGACGTGTCGCTCGACCTGAAGCCCGGCGAGATCCTGGCCGTGGTCGGCGAGAACGGCGCCGGCAAATCCACCCTCATGAAGATCCTGGCCGGCATCCATGACGACTATGACGGCGCGATCGAGCTCATGGGCGAGCCCGTCCGCTTCTCAGGGGTGCGCGACGCCGAGCGCCGCGGCATCGCCATCATCCACCAGGAGCTCAATCTGGTTCCGGGCCTGTCGGTCGCCGAGAACATCTATCTCGGGCGCGAGCCGATGCGCTTCGGCGTGATCGTCGACCGCAAGGCGCTGTTCAAAGCGGCCGGGACGCTGCTCGGCGAGCTCGGCATCCGCATCGACCCGGCCCAGCGCCTCGGCCGCCTGCGCATCGGCGAACAACAGCTGGTCGAGATCGCCAAGGCGATCTCGGTCGGGGCCCGCATCCTCATCATGGACGAGCCGACCTCGGCGCTGTCGCCCGGCGAGACCGAGACGCTCTTCGCCATCGTGCGGCGCCTGGCGTCCGAAGGCGTCGCGATCGTCTATATCTCGCACCGCATGGACGAGATCATGGCGCTCGCCGGCCAGGTCATGGTGCTGCGCGATGGCCGCCATGTGCTCACAGCGCCCATTGGCCGTCTCGACCGCGCAAGCATCATCACCGCCATGGTCGGCCGCGAGGTCGTCTCGACGCGGCAGGCCCACAAGACGAGCTCCGCGATTCCGGTCTTGTCGGTCGCGGATCTGTCGCTCGACATCATGACGCGACGGGGCGTCAAGCGCGTCATCGACGGCGTCAGCTTCACCGTCCGGCCGGGCGAGATCTTCGGCATTGGCGGCCTCCTGGGCTCGGGGCGCACCGAGATCCTGGAAACAATCTTCGGCGCCGGCGCAGGGCGACGCGGCGGCCGGATCTCGATCGCCGGGCGTCCGGCCGCGATCGCCGCGCCCCACCAGGCCCGCGCCCTCGGCCTCGCTTTCGTGCCGGAGGACCGCAAGCTCAAGGGCCTCGTCCTCGCCGACACGATCTCGGACAATATCGCTTTGCCGTCCTTCGCCCGTCTGTCGCGCTTCGGCGTCAGACGCGCCGCGCGCGAGGAAGCCGCGGCGACGCGTCAGATCCGCGATCTCGCCATTGCCTGCCGCACGCACAAGCAGGCGAGCGGCACCTTGTCGGGCGGCAACCAGCAGAAGATCGTGCTCGGCAAATGGCTCGAGACGGCGCCGCGCGTGCTGCTGCTCGACGAGCCGACACGCGGCATCGATGTCGGCGCCAAGCAGGAGATCCACGACCTCATCCTGGCGCTGGCGCAAGAGGGCCTCGCCGTCGTGGTGGTGAGCTCGGAGCTGCCGGAGCTTCTTCATCTCTCCGATCGCATCCTGGTGATGAGCGAAGGCCGGCCGCAGGGCATCGTGAATCGGGCCGAGGCGAGCGAGGAGGCGATCATGCATCTGGCCGCCCGCGGCCATCGTGATGCGACCACTGCTCTTCCAGAAGGGTTGCCGGCATGACCCTGTGGCGCACTCTGTCGGCGACCAAGCTCTATTGGGGCCTCGTGCTCATCTTCGCCATCGGCGTCCTGTTCTCGCCCGAGACCTCGAGCGGCAAGAACATCTTTCTTTCGTACGGCAATCTCACCGACGTTCTGCGCCAGGTGTCGATCATCGGCCTCGCCGCCGTCGGCATGACGACCGTCATATTGATCGCCGGCATAGACCTCTCGGTCGGATCGCTCATGGCCTTCGCCTCGGTGGTCACCGGCATGCTGCTCACCCAGACGGGCTGGACGCCCGCCGCCAGCATGGGCGTGCCGGCGCTGGCCATCGTCGCCTTCATCCTCTTCGCCGGCCTGACGCGCTTCGTCTTCGCCAATCTCGCGCGTGAGGGCGACGCCGTCGGCCATCACGAAACCGTCACGCTCGATCCCTTGCGCAGGTTGTGGATCCCGCTCGGCGCCGGCACCATTGCCGCGATCCTGGCCGTGCTCTACGCCGCGAGCCAGGTGCCGACGAAGTTCGGCGTCATCGGCGTGCTGCTGGTCGTGCCGGCGCTCGGCCTGCTGCTCGGCGCGCTCAACGGCGTCATCATCGTGCGCGGCCGGCTGCAGCCCTTCATCGTGACGCTCGCCATGATGGTGGCCGCACTCGGCATCGCCCGCCTGACCGCCGGCCAGAACAGCGCCGTGCTGCCGGTCTATCCCGGCTCCAACGCAACGGCCGATTTCAACACCCTGCGCTCGATGCTGTGGGGCGTCATGCCGGTGCCGGGCCTGTTCTTCATCGCCGCGGCGATCGTCTATGCCGCGCTCCTGCGCTTCACCGCCTTCGGCCGCTATGTCTATGCGATCGGCGGCAATGAGGAGGCGACGCGGCTGTCGGGCGTCAAGGTCGACCGGGTCAAGATCACGGTCTATGCCTTTTCCGGCATGCTGGCTGCGATCGCGGGCGTGCTCTATGTGGCGCAATACCGCCAGGGCAAGCCCGATGCCGGCTCGGGCCTCGAGCTCGATGCCATCGCCGCGGTGGTGATCGGCGGCACCAGCCTGATGGGTGGGCGCGGCAGCATCGCCGGCACCATCGTCGGCGTGCTCATCTTCGGGCTGCTGTCCAACATCCTGCAGCTCCACAACATCAATTCCAACCTGCAGCTGGTGCTCAAGGGCCTCATCATCGTGGTCACCGTTCTGGTGCAGGAACGCAATCTCGACGGGCTTTTCGGCCGCTGGCGCATGAGTGCCCGTGACCGCAAGGCGGATGCGGGGTCGGCTGCGGCGCAGCCGGGCAACAAGAAATCATCATGACAGGAGGTAAGACCCATGAAACGTCGTGACTTCATCAAGGTGTCCGTACTGGCGGCCGGCGCGCCCATCGTCCTCTATCTGCCGCAGGGCTTCGCGCCCGCCCGCGCCCAGGCCAAATGGAAGATCGGCTTCTCGCAGGTCACCACCATCGAGCCCTGGCGCGTCCAGTTCAACAAGGACATCGAGGCGGAGGCGAAGAAGCATCCCGAGGTCGAGCTCATCGTCACCGACGGCGAGGACAAGACCGAGAAGCAGGTCGCCGATGTCGAGAACCTCATCCGCCAGGAGATCAACGCGCTCCTGATCTCGCCCAAGGAGTCGGCCGGCCTCACGGGCGTGGTCGAGCAGGCGATCGACGCCAAGATCCCGGTGATCGTGCTCGACCGCAATGTCGAGACCGACCGCTATGCGCAGTTCATCGGCGGCGACAATGTGGTGATCGGGCGCGCCGCCGGCGAGCATGCGGTGAAGCTTCTGGGCGGGGCGGGCGCGGCCAAGGGCAAGCTGGTCGAGATCTGGGGCGGCCTCGGCACGCAAGCCTCGCATGACCGCCACAACGGCTTCCATGAATTCACCGACAAGGAGGCGGGCATAGAGAACCTGCTCGACCAGCAGTCGGCGGATTGGAAGCAGGCGGCCGCCTACGACATCATGGCGACGGCTTTGCGCAACCATGAGAAGATCGACATGGTCTATGGCCACAATGATCCGATGGCCTATGGCGCCTATCTCGCCGCCAAGGATGCGGGCCGCGAGAAGGACATCAAGTTCCTAGGGGTCGACGCGCTGCCGAACGAGGGCGTGACCTGGGTCCATAATGGCGAGCTCTCGGCCACTTTCCTCTATCCGACCCCGGGCGCCGAAGGCCTGCGCCAGGCGATCAAGCTCCTCAATGGCGAAAAGATCGAGAAGAAGATCGTGCTGCCCACCATGACGGTGACCAAGGAGAACGCCGATCAAATCATGAAGGACAACGGGCTGTTGTAGTTTGAACAGGTGTCACTCCGGGCCAAACCCGGAGTGACACACCACCACCGTCATCCCGGCGAAAGCCGGGATCCCCTGAATAGAATCAAGCGGGTGGCGCTGCTTGCGTTGAAAGAATTTAATGGGCCCCGGCTTTCGCCGGGGTGACGGAAAAACGCTCCACTATCTGCTCGATCGCGCCGAAGATCGAATGGCCCTTGGCGTCCGGCATCTCGATGCGCACCTGGTCGCCGAAGCGCAGGAAGGGCGTCGCGGGCTTGCCCTCACGGATCGTCTCGATCATGCGCAGTTCGGCGATGCAGGAATAGCCGCGCCCGCCCTCGGCGACCGGCCGGCCGGGACCGCCGTCGGCGTCCTTGTTCGACACCGTGCCCGAGCCGATGATCGAGCCCGCGGCGAGCGGGCGCGTCTTCGCGGCATGGGCGATGAGCGTACCGAAATCGAAGGTCATGTCCTGTGCCGCCTCGGCGCGGCCGAAGGGCGTGCCGTTGAGATCGACATGGAGCGGCCGGCTGAGCTTGCCGCCGCTCCACGCGTCGCCCAGCTCATCGGGCGTTACCGCAACCGGCGAGAAGGCCGATGACGGCTTCGACTGGAAGAAGCCGAAGCCCTTGCCGAGCTCGGCCGGGATCAGTCCCCTGAGCGAAACGTCGTTCACGAGCATCACCAGGCGGATCTTGCCGAGTGCGTCCTGCGGTGTGATGCCGGCGGGCACGTCGCCCGTGACCACCGCGACCTCGGCCTCCATGTCGATGCCCCAGGCCTCGTCCGCCATTGTGATCGGGTCGCGTGGGCCGAGGAAGGAATCGGATCCCCCCTGATACATCAAAGGATCGGTCCAGAAGCTCTCCGGCATCTCGGCGCCGCGGGCTTTGCGCACCAGCTCGACATGGTTCACATAGGCCGAGCCGTCAGCCCATTGATAGGCGCGCGGCAATGGCGACGCGCAGTCATGCTCGTGGAAGCGGAAAGACGGCACCGCGCCATGCTCGAGCCCAGCCGCGAGATCGGCGAGCTTCGGCGCCAGGCGATCCCAGTCATCGAGCGCCTTCTGCAGGTTCGCAGCGATATTGAAGGCTTCCGTGGCGCGCGTCAGGTCGCGCGACACGAGGACGAGCCTGCCGTCGCGCGAGCCGTCCTTGAGGGTGGCAAGCTTCATGAGCTAGTGTCCCGAATCAGAAGTTCGCATGGTCTTTGTGGCCCTACCGAGCGAACTTCGGATTCGGAAGGACACTAGCAAGCTTATGTCTCTAGTGTACTGAACGCGAAGTTCCTGCATGCGGCCCGACCGACAGGAACTTCGCGTTCAGCACACTAGCCGGTGAATTTCTTGTCGAGGCCTGACCAGCAGTCGATATAGTCGGTCTGCAGCGTCTCGACGCTCGCCGCATAGGAGGTGAGGTGTTGCGGATAGCGCGTCTCGAACATGAAGGCGAGGGTGTTGGTGAGTTTATGCGGCTTGAGCTCGACCGTGCTCGCTTTCGCGAAGGCTGAGGCATCGGGCCCGTGCGGCAGCATGCAATTGTGCAGGCTGACGCCGCCCGGCACGAAGCCGTCGGGCTTGGCGTCATATTGCCCGTAAATGAGCCCCATGAATTCCGACATGATGTTCATGTGATACCAGGGCGGCCGGAAGGAATGCTCGGCCACCGACCAGCGCTCGGGGAAGATGACGAAATCGACATTGGCGGTGCCTTCTTCGCCCGATGGCGCCGTCATCACGGTGAAGATCGAGGGGTCGGGATGGTCGAACAGGATGGCGCCCACCGGCGAGAAGGTGCGCAGGTCATATTTATAGGGCGCGTAATTGCCGTGCCAGGCGACGACGTCGAGCGGCGAATGGCCGATCTGCGTCTCATAGAACTTGCCGCACCATTTGACGGTGAGGAGGGAGGGCGTCTCCTTGTCCTCATAGGCGGCGTTGGGCGTCTTGAAGTCGCGCGGATTGGCGAGGCAGTTGGCGCCGATCGGGCCGCGGTCGGGCAAGGTGAACTTGGCGCCGTAATTCTCGCAGAGATAGCCGCGCGCCGGACCGTCCAGCAGCTCGGCCTTAAATTTCATGCCGCGCGGGATGACGCAGATCTCGCCCGGAGCGACCTCGATCCTGCCGAGCTCGGTGAAGAAGCTCAAGGCCCCCGATTGCGGCACGACCAGCATCTCGCCGTCGGCATTGTAGAAATATTCGTCCGTCATCGACCGGTTGACGAGATAGACCGACGCCGCCATGCCGGTCTGGGTATTGACGTCGCCCGCCGTCGTCATGGTGCGGATGCCGGAGACGAAGGTCGTGCCTTCGTTCGGCATGGGCGGCGGCCCCCAGCGCAGTTGGGCGATCGGCAGGTCGTGATCGTCGAGGCAAGGCGCCGTCTTCCAGAAGGGCACGCTCGCCTTGGCGAAGCGCCCGGTATGCCTGACCGAGGGGCGCATGCGGTAGAGCCAGGAGCGTTCGTTGATGCCGCGCGGCGCCGTGAAGGGCGAGCCCGACAGTTGCTCGGCATAGAGCCCATAGGCGCAAGTCTGCGGCGAGTTCTGGCCATAGGGCAGGGCGCCCGGCAGCGCCTCGGTTTCGAAGTCGTTGCCGAAGCCCGGCATGTAGCCCGGAAGGATTGCGCTTTGCATCGCCGCCTCCTTGGATTAGTTTCATCTGAGACTTGTCTAATAGTTGCAAATGAAACCAATTATGTCAAGATGAGGCGATGGCCGAATTCCAGCTCACCCGCTTCCTGCCCTTCCGGCTGAACCGCCTGGCGGCGGAGATTTCCGAGCAGCTGGCGGCGCTCTATGCCGAGCGCTTCCAGATCGACATTCCACAATGGCGCGTGCTCGCCACTTTGTCCGCCGGCAACGGCTGGACCGCCAAGGCCATCGTGGCCTCGACCCGCACCCATAAATCGACGATCAGCCGCGCGGTCGAGGCGCTGACCGCGCGCGGCCTCATCGAGGCCGTCCAGTCCGAGGACGACAAGCGCGCCTACCGGCTGCGCCTGACGGCCAGGGGCCGCAGGCTGTTCCGCGAGATCGAGCCTCTGGTGCTGGACTACGAGACGACGCTGATGGATCGATTGGGCGAGACCGACGGGCGGCGCCTGGTGAAGGCGGTTTCCGCTCTCGAGCAGGCGCTCGGCCTGGAAACGGAGCAGCCGCTATGAAGCTCTATGGCTATTTCCGCTCTTCCGCCGCCTATCGTGTGCGCATCGCTTTGGCGCTCAAGGGCATCGACGTCGAGCACGTCGCGGTTCATCTCGTGAAGGACGGCGGCCGGCAGCGCCAGCAGCCTTATCTGGCCAGGAACCCGCAAGGCCTCGTGCCGGCGCTCGAGCTCGACGACGGCACCATCCTCACCCAGTCGCTCGCCATCATCGACTATCTGGAGGCGATCGCGCCAGCGCCGCGGCTCGTCCCGCAAGATCCGGTCGCGGCGGCAAAGGTGCGCGCCGTGGCGCTGACCATCGCCTGCGACATCCATCCCCTTAACAATCTCAGGGTGCTCAACTATCTCAAGGGCCCGCTCGCCCGGCCGCAGGACGAGGTCGATCACTGGTACCGGCACTGGATGCTGAAGGGCGGCCTCGAGGCGGTCGAAGCCCAGATCGAGGGCCCGCGCTTCTGCTTCGGCGACGGCCCGTCGCTGGCGGATATCTGCCTCATCCCGCAGGTCTTCAATGCGCGCCGCTACAAGGTCGATATCTCGCATTTGAAGAAGATCGAAGCCGTCGATCGGCATTGCACTGGGCTCGCCGCCTTCAAGGCGGCGCATCCGGCCGCGCAGTCGGATGCCGAGTAATACCTTTAAGTGATGGGCAGGCGCCCAAGGGTGGACTAGCTTGGTGGCGCGATCACGCCCGAGGAGCCAGCATGGACCTGATAGACCTCGTCCAGAATTATGGGCTGGCACTCGTCTTCCTGAGCGCCTTCATCGAGCAGCTGGGCCTGCCCCTTCCGTCCTATCCGGTGCTGGTGATCGCCGGCGCGCTCAGCCATGCCGGCGGCGATCCGCTCATCCTCATCGTGGCGGTGGGCGCCCTGGGCGTGGTGCTGGGCGATCTCGTGGTCTATGCGATGGGCGCACGTTACGGAGGCCGCGCTCTGTCGGTCGTGTGCAAGCTGAGTCTCGCGCGCGACAATTGCGTGCGCCGCACGCAGGACAAATTCGCCCGCTTCGGGCCCTGGGCGCTCCTGTTCGTGAAGTTCCTTCCCGGCTTCGCTCTGGTGCTCATTCTCCTCTCCGGCGTCACCAGGCTCGCCATTCCGACCTTCTTGCTTCTCGACGGCATCGGCGCCGCCGCCTATGTGGCGCTTCCCGTCGTGCTGGGCGACGTCTTCCGCGACGCCGTCGATTCCGCCCTGGACGCGATCACCCGCTGGGGCGAGCTCGGCACGTTGCTCGTCATCGGGATTTTGGCCTTGTATGCGATCCTGCGCCTGGTCGACCGTCAGCTCTTCATCCGGCGGCTTCGAATGGCTCGCATTTCCGCGAATGAGCTTGCGGGCCTCATCGATGCCGGCGAGCATCCCATCATCTTCGACGTGCGCACCGTCGAGGCGCGCCGGAAGGAAGGCGTCATACCGGGCTCGATCGGCGCCCATCCCGACGAGATCTCGCGCATCGCGACGCATTATGCGCGCGACGCCGAGATCATCGTCTATTGCTCCTGTCCGAACGAGGCCTCCGCCGCCGTCGCGGCGCTGCATCTCAAGCGCGCCGGCTTCAAGAAGATCCGGCCGCTCTCGGGCGGGATCGAGGCCTGGGCCAAGGCGGGGCGGCCGGTCCAGATCGTCGCCCTGGAAACGGACGGGGCCGTGGGCTACAGCGCCAGCAGCTGATCGTCGCGAAGGATCTCGAGCACGATCTCCGAGCGCACCCGGTCGACGGTCGGATGCATCAGGAGCACGCCGTTGACGAGGTCGCGCAAGGCGTCGAGATCGGCGACGCAGAGTTTGAGCAGATAGTCGAAGTCGCCGGTCACCGCATGAGCCTCGAGAATGCCGGGCGTCAGCCGCACCAGGTCGCGGAAGCGCCGGGCATTGCCGTCGGAATGGCCCTTGAGCTTCACATGCACGAAAGCTGTCACCGTGAGGCCCAGGGCCTTGGCGTCGAGATCGGCGCGGTAGCGGCGGATGACGCCGGTCTGCTCCAGGGCCTGGCGCCGCCGCACCGCTTGCGATTCTGAAAGGCCGACCTCCGCCGCGAGCCGGGCCCGGCTCGCGGCGCTGTCCTTCTGCAGCGAGTCCAGGATCTTCCGGTCGAATTCGTCCATGAAATGCTCGTTTTCGCGCAAATTAAGGGCAAGAAAGACCCATTATGCCCGAAAACAGCAGGGTTGGCGACCTATTATAAGCGAAACGCTTTCACCCGGAGGATTTGCCATGGGCCCCTATCCGCATGACGCCCCGCCGCCCGAGATCAGCGCCGACAATCCGGCCGGCACCGACGGCTTCGAATTCGTCGAATTCGCCCATCCCGAGCCGCACAAGCTCGCCGAGCTGTTCGGAAAATTCGGCTTCACGCCCGTGGCCCGGCACAAGAGCAAGGACATCACCGTCTGGCGCCAGGGCGACATCAACTACATCCTCAATGCCGAACCTCAGTCCTTCGGCATGAATTTCGTCGCGCAGCACGGCCCCTGCGCGCCGTCCATGGCGTGGCGCGTGGTCGATGCCGATCACGCTTTCCGCCATGCCGTGGCGCTCGGCGCCGAGCCCTATGAGGGCGACGACAAGACGCTGGCGGTTCCCGCCATCAAGGGCATCGGCGGCAGCCTCATCTATTTCATCGACCGCTATGGCGAGAAGGGCTCGCCCTATGCCGACGAGTTCGACTGGCTCGATGGAAAGGATCCGAAGCCCAAAGGCATCGGCTTCTATTATCTCGACCACCTCACCCACAATGTATTTCGCGGCAACATGGACAAATGGTTCGGCTTCTATGCCAGGCTGTTCAACTTCCGCCAGATCCGCTTCTTCGACATCGAGGGTAAATATACCGGCCTCTTCTCGCGCGCCCTCAATTCGCCCTGCGGCAAGATCCGCATCCCGATCAACGAGAGCGCCGACGACAAGAGCCAGATCGAGGAATATCTGCGCAAATACAAGGGCGAGGGCATCCAGCATATCGCCATCGCCACCGAGGACATCTATCAGGCGACCGATGCGCTGGCCGGCAATGGCGTCAGATTCATGCCGCCGCCGCCCGACACCTATTATGCGAAGTGCCGCGAGCGCGTGAAAGGCCATCAGGAGCCGATCGACAGGCTGATGAAGCACGGCATCCTCATCGACGGCGAAGGCGTCGTCGATGGCGGCGAGACCAGGGTGCTCTTGCAGATCTTCTCGAAGACCGTGATCGGCCCGATCTTCTTCGAGTTCATCCAGAGGAAGGGCGATGACGGCTTCGGCGAAGGCAATTTCCGCGCTCTCTTCGAGAGCATCGAGGAAGACCAGGTCCGTCGCGGCGTGCTGGGACCGTCACAGGCGGCGTGAGGCTGACGAGCTTGCAAAATCGGTGGCTAAACCTTATAATAGTTAATATCACTACTATGGAATTTTGACCCATGGAAGAAGCTGTCTCAGCCGCTGACGCCAACCGAAAGTTCTCTTTGATTCTTCGTCGGGTCCGGGAGGGACGAAGCTACATCGTAACCAGTCATGGCAGACCCGTGGCGCGCATCGTGCCCGCCGGCAAGCATGAGGGCGTGGCTTCTGGCGCACGCGCAGCATTGCTGTCCCGTCTCGAAGCACAAGCCCCCGCTCGCGCCGAGCGCTGGACACGCGACGAGCTCTATGAGGATGAGCGGTGAGGGTTGCGCTCGACACGAACATCCTTGCCTATGCGGAGAATGTAAACGGGGCCGAAAAGCGAGACATGGCTCTTGAGCTGGTGCGCAGGCTCCCACAGGGTGCGGTCGTCATTCCAGTTCAGGTTCTTGGTGAACTGTTCAGCGTGCTGGTCCGCAAGGCTGGAAAATCCTGTGCCGATGCACGTACAGCTTTTCTCGAATGGCGCGACACATTTGCCGTCGTCGAGACCTCGCCCGAGATCATGACGACGGCAGCCGATCTCGCGACGGATCATCAGATGAGCATCTGGGACGCCATCGTCATGTCCGCTACTTCACAATCAGGTTGCCGGCTGCTTCTTTCGGAAGACTTGCAGGACGGTTTCACCTGGGCGGGCGTGACGGTCGTCAATCCTTTCGCTACGCCGCGTCATGCGTTGCTGGCGGCGCTATTGAACGAGCAATAATAGCCTGGATTCTACCGGCCTCGAAGGCAGCTGGCAGCGCCTGGGACTCGATGCATTTCGAAGCTTCATAGTCCCAAACCCCACCGAGGTCTAAGCACCCTTCAATCGGCAGAAAGTGCCAAAGAAACAGCACGCAGGCGGCTATCACAGCCACCAGAACAATCAGGCCTATTTTCGCTTTAGTATCCATCGCAACTTCCTAGCTCGCCCCGCACATGCAGGAAGCCTCTCACGCTCGGCGGTGGAGTTTGTATGAAACCACCGCCCGCTCGTCGCCAGCAACGAGCTTTTCATAGAATCGGATGTCTTCCGCCCAATCAGAAAAGCCTATGAGAACTGTTTGCGTCTCATCGGCCGTGAGCTTGACGGCGACTTTCCAGGCTGGCGGTAGAGTTGTATCGAGAAGGTTGAAAAACTCCAACGGGTACGGGTATGGCAAATCGCTGTCCTCAATCGTATGCAAATAGATGGCATGTTTCTCTGCTGCGTTTTGCCGGGATAAATGTATTGATGTCACAAAGGCGGCAGGCGCCGCTTCAAAGGCTGCGACTTGACGATCGCGGTATGGGTCTCGGCCTTGTCGCCGATGCGGTCGATGATCTCATCCATCTCCTCGATCGAGCGCACATGCAGCCTGGCGATGAGACAGTCCTCGCCCGTCACCTTGTCGCATTCGGTGAATTGCGGAATGTCCTCGATCATCTGCTGCACGCGCTGCATCTGCGCCGGCAGCGGACGGATGCGCACGATCGCCTGCAGCGCATAGCCGAAGGCCTGCGGGTTCACCTCGACCGTGAAGGCGCGGATCGCGCCGCGCTCCTCCAGCCGCTTCAGTCGTTCGGACGTGCTGGGCGAGGACAGATTCACTCTTGCGGCTAGTTCCTTGAGCGAGAGTCGGGCATTTCCGGCCAGGAGGTCGATGATCCGTCTGTCCACGTCATCAATCATGGAAAGCCGCCTTTCTGCCTTTGCGAATGAGGAGATTATCGCAGTTTGCCTCATACAATCCATATAAATTCCCTTCGCCGCCAAATAGAAAAGCTCTAGAAGCTGGTCTTTCCTTCTGGAGTCGATCGTGCAGAACAACGCAAATTGCGCCGTGGCCGAAGGTGGTCCGTCGCCGGCCTCGCAGACGGGCGTCGCCGCCCTCATGGCGTTGACCGCGATGGTCATAGTGCAGGCGGGCGCCGCCTTTGCGCAGCCGACCATGGCGGCCTACGGGCCCTTCGCCACCACCTGGGGCCGGCTCGCCTGGGCGGCGATTATGCTGTTCATCATCGTGCGTCCCGACCTGCGCCGCTACCGGCCGCGCGATCTGCTGCTCACTGTGGCGCTCGGCGCCACCATGGCGGCGATGACGCTTACCTTTTTCGTGGCAATCATGCGCGTGCCGCTCGGCCTTGTCGTCGCCATCGAGCTTCTGGGGCCGCTCACCGTGGCGGCCTTCGGCTTCGCGCGCAGCTGGCGCATCATGTGGCTGGTGCTCGCTTTCGCCGGCGTCCTCCTCCTGGCGCTGAACCGCGAAGGCTGGACTATCGATGTGCTGGGCTTCGGCTTCGCGCTCCTCGCCGGCCTCGGCTGGGGAACCTATATCGTCCTCAACAAGCGGGTCGGCCGGATCTTCCGCGGCCTCGACGGGCTCGCCATTTCCTTCGTCGCCGCCGCCTTGATCGCGACGCCCTTCGGCCTTTACGAGACCGGCTTCACAATGCCGACCGGACTCGTGGTGGAGACGATGGGTCTCGCCATCCTGACGCCGCTTCTGCCCTATGCGCTCGAGATGATGTCGCTGCGCCGCCTGTCGCAGGCGAGCTTCGGCGTCCTGATGAGCATCGAACCCGCCGTCGCCGCCCTCTGCGGTTATGTGATCCTGAGCGAAGCTCTGAGCCTGCAGCAGCTCGCCGGTATCGCGCTCGTCGTCTGCGCCGGTGCCGGCGCGGTGATGAGCGCGCGGGAATAAGAGCGGGCCGAGTCTCTCCAAGGCCCCTCACCCTCCCGTTGCTGCGCAACGGGTCCCTCCCTCTCCCCGCTGAAGCGAGGCGAGGGTGAGGTCAAGCGGCCTTCTTCAATACCGTCTCCATGGTGCGGCCGATCTCCGACGGTGACGGCGAGATCGCCACACCGGCGTCGCGCAGGAGCTCGACCTTTTCGCTGGCGCTTTCGCCGAAGGCCTGGATGATGGCGCCGGCATGGCCCATGCGCCGGCCCTTGGGCGCCGAGAGCCCCGCCACATAAGCGGCGACCGGCTTCGTCATGTGCTCGCGGATGAAAGCGGCGGCTTCCGCCTCCTGCGGCCCGCCGATCTCGCCGATCATCATCACCGCATGGGTGTCGGGGTCCTGCTCGAACAGCTCGAGGATGTCGCGAAAGGAAGAGCCGTTGATCGGATCGCCGCCGATGCCGACGCTGGTCGATATGCCGATGCCGAGCTCCTTCATCTGCGCCGCCGCCTCATAGCCGAGCGTGCCGGAGCGGCCGACGACGCCGATATTACCCGGCAGATAGATATGTCCCGGCATGATGCCGAGCAGCGACTTGCCGGGTGAGATGATGCCGGCGCAGTTCGGCCCCACCAGCTGCATGCGGTTCTCGCGCGCATAGCGGCGCATATAGCGCTTCACCCGGATCATGTCCTTGGCCGGGATGCCGTCGGTGATGGCGACACAGAGCTTTATGCCCGCATCGGCCGCTTCCATGATCGAATCGGCGGCGAAAGGCGGCGGCACGAAGACGATGGCGGCGCTGGCGCCGGTTTTCTCGGCCGCTTCCTTCACCGTGTCGAAGACCGGCACATTGTGGATGGCGCTGCCGCCTTTGCCCGGCGTGACGCCGCCCACGACATTCGTGCCATAGGCGATCATCTCCTGCGTGTGGAAGCTGCCGATCTTGCCGGTGATGCCGAGCACGAGGACCGGGGTCGCGCGATCGAGGAGTATGGTCATGACGCCACCTTTGTCAGTTTGTCGTTGCGCCACGCGGCGACCGCGCGGCTGGCCGCTTCCGCGAGCGTCGCGGCGCGGATGATGGGCAGGCCGGAGCGCGCCAGGATCTTGCGGCCCTCCTCGACATGCGTGCCGGCGAGCCTGACCACCACCGGCATGTTGACCGGCGATTTCTGCAGCGCCATCACGATGCCCTCCGCCACCCAGTCGCAGCGGTTGATGCCGGCGAAGATGTTGACCAGTATGGCGCGCACCTTGTCGTCCGAGGTCACCAGCCGGAAGGCCTTGGCGACGCGCTCGGGCGTGGCGCCGCCGCCGATATCGAGGAAATTGGCGGGCTCGCCGCCCGCCGCCTTGATCATGTCCATGGTCGCCATGGCGAGGCCGGCGCCGTTGACGATGCAGCCGATCTCGCCGTCGAGGCCGACATAGGAGAGGCCGCGGTCATTGGCCCTGGTCTCGCGCGCGTCCTCCTGCGACTTGTCGCGCAGTTCCGCGATGTGCGGCAGACGGAACAGCGCGTTGTCGTCGAAGGTCATCTTGGCGTCGAGGGCGATGAGGCGGTTGTCCTCGGTGACGACCAGCGGATTGATCTCGACCATGGTCGCGTCGAGCTCCTCGAAGGCCTTGTAGCAGCCGAGAATGGTCGCGACCGCCTGCTGCGTCAGCGCCGGCTCGAGGCCGAGTCCGAAGGCGATCTCGCGCGCCTGGAAGGCCGGCATGCCGACCGCGGGCTCGACCACGCTGCGGATGATCGATTTGGGCTCGCGTTCGGCGATCTCCTCGATCTCCATGCCGCCGGCGCTCGAGGCCACCACCATCACGCGTTCCGACTTGCGGTCGAGCACCAGGCCCAGATAGATCTCGCGCTTGATGGCGACGGCGCCCTCGACATAGACGCGATAGACGGTCTTGCCCGAGGGGCCCGTCTGCTGGGTGACGAGACGCTTGCCGAAGAGTCCGTCGGCCGCCTCCTCGACCTGATGCTCGGAGGTGCACAGCTTGACGCCGCCCGCCTTGCCGCGGCCGCCGGAATGGATCTGCGCCTTGACGATCCACTTGCCGCCGCCGATGTCGCGGGCGCGATAGGCCGCCTGCTCGGGGCTGTAGGCGAGGCCGCCCGGAGGGACGGCGACGCCGAAACGTGCCAGGATTTCCTTCGCCTGATATTCGTGGATGTCCATAATCAAGCTGCCTTGGCCAGCTGCGCCGGCCGCGTGCGGTGGAAATGCTCGATGGCCGCGGCGACGCCGCTGCCCGCGGTGAAGGGCACGTTCTGGTCGCGCAGGGTGAGCTCGACGCCCGAGAGCGCTGAGAGCACCATCAGCTCGTTGAGATCGCCCAGATGGCCGATGCGGAAGACGCGGCCCGCCACCTTGGAGAGGCCGACGCCGAGCGACAGGCCATAGCTGGTGTAGGCATGGCGCACGAAGGCGTTGGAGTCGAAGCCCTCGGGCAGGTAGATCGCGCTCACGGTATCCGAATGCCAGCGCGGCTCCGCGGCGCAGAGCTTCAGGCCCCAGGCCTGGACCGCCTTGCGCACGCCTTCGGCCAGGCGGTGATGACGGGCGAAGACATGGTCGAGCCCTTCCTCGAAGATCATGTCGAGCGAGGCGCGCAAGGCGCGGAAGAGCGGCAGCGGCGGCGTATAGGGGAAATAGCCGTCCTTGTTGGCGCGCGCCATGTCGGAGAAATCGAAGAAGCAGCGGCGCGACTGGGCGCTTGCGGCCGCGGCCAGCGCCTTCTGGCTGACGCACAGGATGGCGAGCCCCACCGGCATCATGAAGCCCTTCTGCGAGCCCGAGACGGCGATATCGACGCGCCAGTCCTCCATGCGGAAATCGATGCTGGCGACCGAGCTGACGCCGTCGACGAAAAGGAGCCCGGGATGCTGCGCCTCGTCGAGCGCCTTGCGGACACCCGCGACGTCGCTGGTGACGCCGGTCGCCGTCTCGTTGTGGGTGACGAGCACCGCCTTGATCTTGTGATGACGGTCGGCCTTGAGCCGGCCGGCGAAGACATCGACGGGCACGCCTTCGCCCCAGGGCGCATCGACGACCTCGACCTCGAGGCCGAGCCTGATGCACATATCGATCCACAGATGCGAGAACTGGCCGAAGCGGGCGGCGAGCACCTTGTCGCCGGGCGAGAGCGTGTTGGTGAGGGCCGCTTCCCAGCCGCCGGTGCCGGTCGAGGGGAACATGAAGACGTGGCCGGTCCGCGACTTGAAGACCTTCTTCACGTCCTCGAAGAGGGGCAGGATGAACTGCGGCAGGTCGGGGGCCCGCTGGTCCTCCATCGGAATATCCATGGCCCGACGCACCCGGTCCGGCACATTGGTGGGGCCTGGAATGAACAATCCGCGAAGTCCTGGCATGATGATCCTCCCTCGATGTATGACGGGCCCATTATCTCACCGGGTAGGTCTTTCCCCGCAACACCCTGATCACCTGCCTTCGGATGTCCATAAGGGTAGGAAGTTCCCTATCCTTTGGGATATGAACGTGATATTTGTCTCAACACCGTCCTACCCGTCCGTATGGGATACTTCCGATGAACAATCTCGCGCCGATCGATATCGCCTTGGCCGATGGCAATCCGCTGATGCTGGCGGCGCTGTCTGATTTCATCGACCGCGACAAGGGGTTCAGCCTGGTGGCGACGACGGCCACGGCGGAAGGCTTTCTCGCCGCGATCGGCCGGGTCCCGGTCATGGTCGGCCTCATCGACTGGAACCTGCCGGCGATGGGGGGCGAGCGTCTGCTCGACACTTTGCGCCTGAGGCCCGCGCCGCCGCGCATGATCGTCTATGGCGCTCCCGAGGAGCCCGAGATCCTGCGCCGCGCCATGGCGGCGGGGGCGGCCGGCTTCTCGCCGCGCCATCAGCCGCCGGAGCAGCTTCTGGTGATGGCGCGCGCGGTGGCGCGAGGCCAGATGATGTTTCCCTTCGTCGATGTGCGCGAGCTCAACCGCGACCCGGCCGCCGCCCTCACCTTGCGCGAGCGCACGCTGCTCGCCGCTCTGGCGCGCGGCCTCGACAACAAGTCGCTGGCGCGCGAGCTCGACATCTCGGTCAACACGGTGAAGTTCCACCTGCGCAATCTCTACGAGAAGCTCAATCTGTCGAGCCGCGCCCAGGCCATCGCCTTCTACTACTCGTCCGGCGCGCATAAGGACAACACCACCGCGCGGTGATCACACCGGCTTGGCCACGCCGCCGATATCCCAGAAGAGCCCCGTCATCAGGCGCAGGCCGTCGCGCGCGACGGAGGCGAGCAGATGCTCGTTCGGCGCATGCTGCGAGCAGGCGGCATAGGAATGCGGCACCCACACGGTGGGCATGCCGATGATGTCGGTGAAGACGTCATTGGGCAGCGAGCCGCCGAGATTGGGCAGGACATGCGGCGTGTGGCCGGTGGTCTCGGCGATCGAGCGGCCGGCGAATATCGCCCATGGGTCCGCGGGATCGAGCCGCGTCGCATTCATGACGGGTTCGTCCGCCACGATCTCGATCTCGCCGAAGCCATGCCTGTCGAGATGCCGGCGCAGGGCCGGAACGATATCTTCGGGATCGGTCCCGACGACGAAGCGAAGCTGGCAATGCGCCCGGGCGCTGGGCGGAATGGCGTTCACCGGCGCGGCGGGATTGCCGGTGGTGAAGGCGAGGACCTCGAAGCTGTTCCAGCCGAAGACGCGCTCGGCCGGCGTCAGCGTTTCCTCACCCCAGTCGCGATCGACCTCGGGCGCGCCGTCATCCACGCCGACAGGCACTTCGGCAAGGGCCTCGCGCACGGATGCGGTCAAGGTCTTCGGGCGCCATTCCGGCACTTTGATCTGGCCGCGCGCATCGGCGATGCAGGCCAGCGCATGCGCCAGGATGATGCCGGGATTGGCCAGAAGCCCGCCCCAATTGCCGGAATGATGGCCGCCCTCGCGCAGGCCGAGCTTCAGATCGAAGTTCGATACGCCACGCGTGCCGCCGAAGATGGTCGGGCGATTCCGGTCGAGCCGCGGCCCATCGGAGGCGATCAACACGTCGGCCGTGAGCGCCGTCCTGTGGGCGGCGCAGAATTGGGCGAGGCCGGGCGAGCCCGCTTCCTCGCCCGTCTCGATCAGGAGGGTGGAATTGAAGCCGAGCGACCCGCGCTCCGAGATCACCGCGGCGAGGCTCGCGATATTGATCGTGTGCTGGCCCTTGTTGTCGGCGGTGCCGCGGCCATAGAGGCGGTCGCCTTCGGCGACGACGCGCCATGGCGACAGGCCCTCGCGCCATTGTCCATCCTGGCCGCGCACGACATCGCCATGGCCATAGGTCAGCACGGTCGGCCTGGTCCGGTCTTCGATCCGGCGGGCGATGAGGAAGGGGCCGCAGCCTTCGATCGGATTGGGGAGGACCGCGCAGTCATAGCCAAGCCTGGCCAGTGTGGCCGACATCTCGCCCACGAGATAGTCGACGAGCGCCGGCAGGGCGCCCGCCTCCTGGCTCGCCGTCGGGATCGCCACCCGGCGCGCGAGATCGGCGAGAAACCCGCCGTCATCGAAATATCTCTCGGCGCGCGCGATCGCGCCGTCTCGTGTCGCGGCCATGTGTCTTCCCCTGGACGACCATCATAGCATCGCCGGATGACCGGAGAATATCTGGCGGACAGTGGTCCGGTCCATGCTGGTTCTGGAGGTGAAAATTCATCTGCCTACTGAGGAATAGGCGCCTGCGACCGAATTGCCGCTTGACGATGGGGCCGCTTGTCCTGTTGTCTCGGCGCCCGGTCACGTCACGAGAGGACATCCCATGAGCTTCCACACTATCGAACAGGCCCCCGCGCGGCTCAACCGCAGCGAGCTCGCCGTTCCCGGCAGTCAGCCGCAGCTCTTTGAAAAGGCGGCGAAATCGGCCGCCGACGTGGTCTTCCTCGACCTCGAGGACGCGGTCGCGCCGGATGACAAGGAACAAGCGCGCAAGAACGTCATCGCGGCGATCAACGACATCGACTGGGGCACGAAATCGCTCTCGGTGCGCATCAACGGCCTCGACACTCACTATATGTATCGCGACGTCGTCGACGTCCTGGAGCAGGCCGGCGACCGGCTCGACCTCATCATGATCCCCAAGGTCGGCACCGCCGCCGACGTCTATGCCGTCGACATGCTGGCCACCCAGATCGAGACGGCGAAGGGTCGCAAGAAGAAGATCGGCTTCGAGCTCATCATCGAGACGGCGCTCGGCATGCAGAATGTCGAAGCCATCTCGGGCGCCAGCCGCCGCAACGAATCGCTGCATTTCGGCGTCGCCGACTATGCCGCGTCGACCCGCGCCCGCACCACCAATATCGGCGGCGCCAATCCGGATTATTCGGTCCTGACCGACAAGCTCGAGGACGGCTCGCGCGCCACGCATTGGGGCGACATGTGGCATTACGCGCTGGCCCGCATGGTCGTGGCGGCGCGCGCCAACGGCCTGCGCCCCGTCGACGGACCCTTCGGCGACTTCTCCGACGCCGACGGCTACAAGGCGGCCGCCGGCCGCGCCGCGGTCCTGGGCTGCGAAGGCAAATGGGCCATCCATCCCTCACAAGTGGCGCTCGCCAACGAGGCGATGGGCCCGAGCGCGAAGGATGTCGAGCGCGCCAAGCGCATTCTCGTGGCGATGGAGGAAGCGGCCAAGGCCGGCAAGGGCGCCGTGTCGCTCGACGGCCGCCTCATCGACTATGCCTCGATCCGTCAGGCCGAAGTGCTGGTCAAGAAGGCCGAGCAGATCGCCAAGGGGTAACACATCCACTCGTCATCCCGGGTTTCGCCGGGATGACGATTATGGGCACTGCTCTACAGCTTGATCCCGTTGATCTGGCAGGCGAGATTGATGAGGCGCGGCACGTATTTCTGCCCATAGCCCTGGGCCGAGGCCAGCACCAAGGTCTGGTGCACCGCTTCGGCCACGTAAGAGGTGAGCGGCATGGTCTCGGTCATGTTGGTGTAATAGCGCACATCCTTGCGCGCATTGTCGATGGCGAACTTGGCGGCCGAGTCGTCATCGGCGAGCGGCACCTTGATGAGGCGCTCGAACATCACCGAGCGGCCGCCGCCCGCCATCACGATGTCGTTCAGGGCCTTCATGTCGACCTTGGCCTTGAGGCCGGCGGCGATGCCTTCCGCCACCACCACCGCCGTGCCGATGGCGATGAAGTTGTTGATGAGCTTGAGCGTGTGGCCGGCGCCGACCGGTCCCGCATGGATGATCGTGTCGGCGAAACAGTCGAGGATGGGGCGGATGTCCTTCAGCACCGTCTCGTCGCCGCCGGTCATCACGCCGAGCTTGCCGTCCTCAGCCTCCTTGGGCGTGCGCACCAGCGGCGTGTCGACGAAATGCCCGCCCTTCGATTGCACGGCCTCCGCCACCTTGGCGGTCGATGTGGGCTCGGCCGTCGAGCAGTCGGCGATGATGAGGCCGGGCCTCATCCCCTCGAGCAGCCCGTCCTTGCGGAACATCAGGTCCTCGACCTGGGGCGAGCCGGTGACGCACAGGAAGACCACGTCGCTCGTCTCGGCGACCGCGCGCGGGGTCTTGCCTTCCTTGGCGCCCTTGCCGAGGAGGTCGTCGATGGGCGCGCGGTTGCGATGCGCGAGCACGGTGAGCTCATAGCCCTTGGTCACGATATTCTTGCCGATGCCGTGGCCCATGAGGCCCGCACCGATCAGGCCGACCTTCTTCTTCGTCATATGCTGTGCTCCTGTTCGCGAATGGCGTGTGGGAATAGGGGAGAGGCGGCGATCATATCATGTGCGCTGCTCGCGGTCGCCACCGGCGATGGTGATGACGGCGATGATGATGACGCCGGTCATGATGAGGCGGATGCCGGCGCTGGCGCCGAAGATGTTGAGCATGGTGTCGAGGAGGTAGATGAACAGCGCCGCGCCCCAGACGCCCGGCACATTGGCGCGGCCGCCGGCGACGGATGTGCCGCCGATGACGACGACGGCGATCGAGGCGAGGAGGAAGCCCTCGCCCATATTGAGGGCGGCGCCGCCCGAGAATCCGGAGAGCAGAATGCCGGTCACCCCGGCGAGCAGCGCGCTCAGCACATAGGTGGCGAAGCGGGTGAGGTCGACATTGAGGCCGGCAAGCCGCGCCGCGCGCGGATTCTGGCCGATCGCCAGCACGGTGCGGCCATAGGTGGTGCGCTTGAGGATGATGGCCACAGCGGCCGAGAGCGCCAGCACCAGCATGGCGGTGAGCGGCACGCCGAAGACCTTCGCGGTGGCGAAATCGGCGAGGAGCGGGGGCGGCTTGATGCGGATGCCGCGGCCATAGGAGATCGCCGTCGACAAAATGAGGAAGCTCGAGGAGAGGGTGGCGATGATCGGCGGTATGCGCAGCAGCCGGATCAGGCCATAATTGAACAGGCCGACCAGGAAGCTCGTGCCGAGCGCCGCGGCGATGCCGATCAGGAGGCGCGCATTGTCGGTGTCCATGATCTTCATGGCGACGACGCCGGCAAGCGTGATCGTCGCCGGGATCGACAGATCGACATTGCCCGGGCCGGTGGTGATCACCATCATCTGGCCGAGCCCGATGATGATGGTGAAGGCGGCGAAGGAGAGCGCCGCGGTGAGGATGTCGCCGGCGCCCTGGCCTTGCGTGAAGATCACGGTCGCGAGCCACACCGCGATCATGGCGATGAAGGACCAGATCCAGGGCTGCCGGCGCAAGCCTCGCCAGAGGTCGCTCATCGCCGCGCCTCGCCGGTGTTGATGAGCGCCCGCAGAGCGAGGACGACGATCAGGATGGCGCCCTGCGCGCCGATCTGCCAGTCGGGCGAGATGCGCATGAAGATGAGGAACGAGCCGGCGAGCGCCAGCGTCAGCGCGCCGAGCACGGCACCTATGGGCGAGACGCGGCCGCCGACGAATTCGCCGCCCCCCAGGATGACGCCGGCGATGGCATAGAGCGTGTAGCGGTCGGCGATATGGGCATCGGCCGAGGTGGTGAGGCCGATGAGCGAGAGGCCCGACAGGACGCCGAAGAACCCGGCCAGCGCATACATCGCCATCTTGGTCTTGAGCTCCGACCAGCCGGCGCGCGCCATGGCGCGCGGATTGCCGCCGGTGCCGCGCATGATCACGCCGTAGGAGGAGGTCATCAGGCCGATATGGACGAGGCCAGCGATGGCGAGCGCGGCGATGATCGGAAAGGGGACGAGCGGCACCTGCAGCGACATGACCGCCTTCAGCCAGTCGGGCGCCTTGCCGCCGGGCGAGGGCAGGATGAGCACCGCGATGCCGAGCCAGATGAAGGAGGCGCCGAGCGTCACCACGATCGAAGGCAGGTTGCGCAGGTGGATGAGGGCGGCCATGGCGGCATAGGCGGCGATGCAGAGGACGAGCGCCAGGACGCCGAGAAGCGGCGTCTCGTTGAGATAGGTGGCGCCGATGCAGCCGACGAGGCCGACAAAGGGGCCGATCGACAGATCGAGATCGTTGACGGTGATGACGAACAGCTGGGCGATGGTGGCGAGCGCGATCGGCACCGCATATTGCAGCATCAGGTTGAGGCCGAAATAGCTCATGGCGCGCGGCTGCGCGTAGAAGGTGGCGAGGAGCACGATCACCAGCGACAGCAAAGGCAGCAGCGCGCGCAGCAGCTTGCGGTTGGCGAGAAGGGCTGTCATCGGGTTCTCGTCGTTACTCCCTCCACCGCGCGAAGCGCGGGGAGGGTGGACGCCCGCAGGGCGGACGGGTGGGGTTCTTCCGCCGATAGGTGCTCAACGATTGGACCGCACGGCTTGCAAATGCCTTGCTTTAGAGATTTCCCACGTGGAGATACCCCATCCGTCGCGCGTTCCGCGCGCCACCCTTCCCGCCTTCGGCGGCGGAGGGAGAATTGGCGTGTCGTATCGAGGGAAACCGGCAAGATCATCTACGCGTTCTCGGCGAAGGAGGCATCGAGCACCTTGTCTTCGGTGAGCTCGTCGGGACCGAGCTCGGCGACGATGGCGCCGTCGCGGAAGATATAGGCGCGGTCGCAATGGGTGAGCTCGTCGATCTCGGTCGTGTACCAGACGAAGCTGCGTCCACGCTCGGCCTCGGCGCGGATCATGTCATAGACTTCGAGCTTGGTGCCGACATCGACGCCGCGCATCGGATCGTCCATGAGCACGATATCGGCCCTGGAGCCGAGGGCGCGGGCGAAGAGCGCCTTCTGCTGGTTGCCGCCCGAAAGGGTGAGGATGTTGTTGTTCATGTCGGGCGTGCGGATGCCGATGCGCTCCTGCCAGTCGCGCGCCATGTCCGCCTCGCGGTCGGCGGCGATGAGTGGCCCGCGTTTCAGCTCGGCGAGCGCGCTGACGGTGGTGTTCTCGCCGATGGACCAGAGATTGAAGATGCCGTCCGACTGCCGGTCGCCGGCGATGAAGGCGGCCTGGCCCGAGACCTTGGTCGAGGCGTCGGCCTTGCGGGCGGCCTCGAAGATCTGGATCAGCATGCGCGTCTGGCCATGGCCCGCGAGGCCGGCGAGGCCGACGATCTCGCCCTTGCGCACCGTGAGATGGTCCGATCGCGGCGCCGTCCGCGGCGTCGCCTCGACGGCGCGCTCGTCCGATATGCGGGCCTTGCGGGCGTTGATGGCGCGGCCGGTTTTCTTTTCCGCCGCCGTTCCCATCGCTTCGACCAGCGACTGGCGGGTGAAGGCCTGGGCCGGCTTCTCGGCCACCACCGTGCCGTCCTTCATGACGGCGATGCGATCGCAATGGTCGAGCACGTCGCCGAGGAGGTGGGAGATCAGGATCGTGCTTATGCCACGCGAGACTTCCCGGCGCATGAAGGTGAGGAGCTGCTTTGCCGTCACGGCGTCCAGCGACGAGGTCGGTTCGTCGAGGATGACGACCCGCAAGGGCTCGTCCGTCTCGGTGAAGGCGCGCGCGATCTCGGCCATCTGCCGCTGGCCGATATTGAGATCGCCCGCCTCCTGGTCGACGTCGATGCCGTGCCCGGGGAAGATCTCGTCGAGCTTGGCGCGGATGAGATTGCGGGCCTTCGCCTTCCAGCCCCAGCCGGTGAGCGAGCGGTGCACGACCCGGGCGTTCTCGGCGATGGTGAGGTTGGGGCAGAGCGAGAGCTCCTGGAACACGCAGCGTATGCCATGCGCCGAGGCACTCGCCGCGCCGAATGCGGCGGTGACATCCTCGTCCGCGATGCGCAAGACGCCCTGGTCCGGCTCGAGCGTGCCGGCCAGCACATGCATCAGTGTCGACTTGCCGGCGCCGTTATGGCCGACGAGACCGAGGCATTCGCCGGGCGCCAGCACGAGATCGACGCCGCCCAATGCGCGGACGGCGCCGAAACTCTTGACGATCCGGGTGAGCGCGACGGCGGCTTTCATGCCCTCGCCCCCAGCGGGGGAGAGGGAGGGGCCCAATGCGGAGCATTGGGAGGGTGAGGGGGAACGGACGGCAATTTTTTCTGGCTCTTTACAAGGAATTCGATGCCGGGGGGGGGGGG
>JBFWNN010000063.1:0-29815 GCA_050251035.1 Parvibaculaceae bacterium | reverse complement strand
AATGTGCAAAAGCTCATCCGGCAGGAATGGCAGGACGTGGCGCGCAAACCCGATTCAGAGGCAGACAGGCTCGATGACGCCGCCCGGGCGGGCTGGCTCTATTACATCGCCGGCAACACCCAGGACGAGATCGCGCGCAAGCTCGGCGTGTCGCGGCAGACGGCGCAGCGGCTGGTCTCGCTCGCGGTCAGCGAGAAGCTGATCAAGGTCCGGCTCGATCACCCGATCGGCCATTGCCTCGAGCTCTCGGAGAAGCTCAAGGGTCATTACGACATCGATTTCTGCGAGGTCGTGCCGAGCGATCCGGAATCGACCTCGAGCTCGATCGGCGTCGCGGAAGCGGCGGCGGCCGAGCTCGAGCGCTATCTCGTCTCGCAGCATCCGGTGATCGTGGCGATGGGCACCGGGCGCATGCTGCGCGCCATGGTCGAGCAGCTGACGCCCATGGACTGCCCGCAGCACAAGGTCGTGTCGCTGGTCGGCAATATCGCGCCCGACGGCTCGGCCTCGCTCTTCGACGTGGTGAGCCGCATCGGCGACCGGGTGAAGGCGCCGCATTATCCGATGCCGCTGCCGGTGATCGCCACGACGGTGCACGAGAAGTCGCTGCTGCTGGCGCAGAAGCCCCTGCGCAATGTCACCGAGCTGGCGCGCCAGGCCGATGTCACCTTTGTCGGCATCGGCACCGTCGACGACGATGCGGCGCTGCTGCGCGACGGCTTCGTCCGGCCCGACGAGATCCGCGCCCTGGTCCGCACCGGCGCCGTCGGCGAGATCATCGGCTGGGCCTATGATGCGGAGGGCAGGCTCATCGACGGGCTCACCAACGACCGGGTCCTGAGCGTGCCCCTGGAGCAGCCGGCGACCCGCCGGATGATCGGCATCGCCATGGCGGTTCCGCGATTCCGGGCGATCAAGGGCGCGTTGCGTGGGAAATTGATCAACGGCCTCGTCACCAATGAAAGAATGGCTGAGCTTTTGCTAGAATAGAAGGCAAAAGCTCAAAATTTATTACCTTATTAAAACAAGACATTACTTGTAATGTTGCGGTGCTTTTGTGCGTCGCAGCAGGAAATCGGCTTGACTTCGCCCGGCAATGATAATGGGATAATGCTCACTAAGAAAGCAAATGCTCAATATCCTATGGGAGGACCTCCATGAAAGCCTTTCTCACCGGCCTTCTCGGCGCCGTCGCGACCGCGGCTCTCGCCACCACGGCGGTCGCCGAAACCAAGCTCACCATCGCCACGGTCAACAATGGCGACATGATCCGCATGCAGGGCATGACCGAGGACTTCACCAAGGCCAATCCCGACATCACGCTCGAATGGGTGACGCTCGAAGAGAATGTGCTGCGCCAGAAGGTGACGACCGACATCGCCACCAAGGGCGGCCAGTTCGACGTCCTCACCATCGGCACCTATGAAGTGCCGATCTGGGCGAAGAAGGGCTGGCTCGTCGCCCTCGACAATCTCGGCGCCGATTACGACGTCGACGATCTCCTGCCCCCCATCCGCGGCGGCCTGTCGCTCGAGGGCAAGCTCTATGCCGCGCCCTTCTACGGCGAAAGCTCGATGGTGATGTATCGCACCGATCTCATGGAGAAGGCCGGCCTCAAGATGCCGGATGCGCCGACCTGGGACTTCATCGCCGACGCCGCCAAGAAGATGACCGACAAGGGCGCCGAGACCTATGGCGTGTGCCTGCGCGGCAAGGCCGGCTGGGGCGAGAACATGGCCTTCCTCACCGCGACCTCGAATTCCTTCGGCGCGCGCTGGTTCGACGAGAGCTGGAAACCGCAATTCGACCAGCCGGAGTGGAAGGACACGCTCACCTTCTATCTCGATCTCCTGAAGGAAGCCGGCCCTCCGGGCGCCTCCTCAAACGGCTTCAACGAGAATCTAGCGCTGTTCAATGCCGGCAAATGCGGCATGTGGATCGACGCCACGGTGGCCGCGTCCTTCGTGACCGACCCCAAGGATTCGAAGGTCGCCGACAAGGTGGGCTTCGCGCTGGCGCCCGACAAGGGCCTCGGCAAGCGCGGCAACTGGCTGTGGGCGTGGTCGCTCGCCGTGCCGGCCGGCTCGCAGAAGGTGGAGGCGGCGCAGAAATTCGTCGCCTGGGCCACGAGCAAGCACTATATCGAGCTCGTCGCCGCGAAAGAGGGCTGGGCCCATGTGCCGCCCGGCACGCGCGCGTCGCTCTATGCCAACGCGGAATACCAGAAGGCCGCCCCCTTCGCGAAGATGACGATCGACTCGATCAATTCGGCCGATCCGCTCAAGCCCACCGTCAAGCCCGTGCCCTATGTCGGCGTGCAGTTCGTCGCCATTCCCGAATTCCAAGGCATCGGTACCACCGTCGGACAGATCTTCTCCGCGGCACTTGCGGGCGAGAAGTCGGCCGATGACGCGCTCGCCGAGGCGCAGGCCGCGACGACCCGCGAAATGACCAAGGCCGGCTACATCAAATAGGACGGCACCTCCCTGGACTGGCTGCCCGGACCGCCGGGCAGCCGTTTTCTTCCGACGGTCACGCCGATGCATGCAAGACTGAAACCGCCTCCGAGCTTCCCCCTCCCCCGCCCTGCGGGAGAGGGTGGCCGAAGGCCGGGTGAGGGTGTGGCGCGACTGCATCAAGTCGAACTGAAGCCCGTCGATGCGGTGATGGTACCCCCTCGGCCACCAACAGATTTCTACAGCAGCAATTTCAGTATCGGACCACTGACACCCTCATCCGCCCTTCGGGCACCTTCTCCGGCAAGCGGGAGAAGGTGAAAACAGGCAGGAAGCTAGCCCATGGCCACACAACAGACGCGAGTTGCCGCCAGACTGGCCGTAGCGCCCTCCGTCATCGTGCTGTTCCTGTGGATGATCGTACCCCTGGCGCTCACCATCTGGTTCTCGCTCCTGCGCTACAACCTGCTCGATCCCGGCAATGAGAGCTTCGTCGGCGTCCTCAACTACGAATACTTCCTCACCGATCCCGCCTTCTTCGCCGCCATCGGCAACTCGCTGAAGCTCGTCTTCGCCGTGCTCGCCATCAGCATCATCGGCGGCACATTGCTCGCCCTCCTCCTCGACCAGGCGATCGTCGGCCGCAACATCGTGCGGCTCATGATCATCGCGCCCTTCTTCGTCATGCCCACGGTGAGCGCGCTGGTCTGGAAGAACATGTTCATGCATCCAGTGTCGGGATTGTTCGCCTGGCTGATGAAATCGGTCGGCCTCGAGCCGATCGACTGGTTCGCGCAATATCCCCTGACCGCCGTCGTCATCATGGTCGCTTGGCAGTGGCTTCCCTTCGCGACTCTCATCCTGCTCACCGCCATCCAGTCGCTGGACGAGGAGCAGAAAGAGGCGGCCGAGATGGACGGCACGCCGCCGCTCTCCTACTTCTACTACATCGTGCTGCCGCACCTGGCGCGCCCGATCACCGTCGTGATCCTCATCGAGACGATCTTCCTGCTCAACGTCTTCGCCGAGATCTATGTCACCGGCTCCGGCGGGCCGGCCGGCAACCTACCCTATCTCGTCTATTTCCAGGGCCTGCTCAATTTCGACGTCGGCGGCGCCTCGGCCGGAGGCATCGTCGCCGTCGTGCTCGCCAATATCGTGGCCATCTTCCTCATCCGGATGATCGGCCGGAACCTGGAGGGATAGACCATGGCCCGCGCCCAATCCGTCCGCCGCCGCACCGTCACCACGATCCTCGCCTGGCTCATCGGCTTCCTGATCTTCTTCCCGATCCTGTGGACGATCATCACCAGCTTCAAGACCGAGCTCGAGGCCTTCTCGACCCCGCCCAAGTTCCTGTTCTTCGAATGGACGACGGAGAATTACGGCATCGTGCAGGAGCGCTCCAACTATCTGCGCTTCGTCTCGAACTCGCTGATCCTGTCGATCGGCTCGACGCTGGTCGCCCTGCTCTTCGCCATCCCGGCCGCCTGGGCCATGGCGTTTGCGCCGGGCAAGCGCACCAAGGACCTCCTGATGTGGATGCTGTCGACCAAGATGATGCCGCCGGTCGGCGCGCTCATCCCGGTCTATCTCATCTTCCGCGACATGGGCCTGCTCGATTCACGCGGCGGCCTCATCGCCGTCCTGTTCCTGCTCAACCTGCCGATCGTCGTGTGGATGCTCTACACCTATTTCAAGGAGATCCCGGGCGAGATCCTGGAAGCGGCGCGCATGGACGGCGCCTCGCTGTGGAACGAGCTCGTCTATGTGCTGGCGCCCATGGCGGTGCCGGGCATCGCCTCGACCCTCCTCCTCAACATCATCCTCGCCTGGAACGAAGCCTTCTGGACGCTCAACCTCACCACCTCGGCCGCCGCCCCGCTCACCGCCTTCATCGCCTCCTATTCGAGCCCGGAAGGCCTGTTCTGGGCCAAGCTTTCCGCCGCCTCGACCATGGCGATCGCGCCGATCCTCGTGCTCGGCTGGTTCGCCCAGAAGCAACTTGTCCGCGGCCTCACTTTCGGAGCTGTAAAATAATGGGCACCATCGTTCTGAAGGACGTGCAGAAGAGCTTCGGCGACGTCACCATCATCCCCAATGCCAATCTGGCGATCGACAACGGGGAGTTCATCGTCTTCGTCGGGCCGTCGGGCTGCGGGAAATCGACCCTGCTCAGGCTCATCGCCGGCCTCGAGGACGTGTCGGGCGGCGAGATCGTCATCGACGGCAGCAATGCCAGCGCGCTTCCGCCGGCCAAGCGCGGCCTTTCCATGGTGTTCCAGTCCTATGCGCTCTATCCGCATATGAGTGTGCGCAACAACATCGCCTTCGGCCTCAAGATGGCGGGTCTGCCCAAGCCCGAGATCGAGGCCAAGGTCACCAAGGCGGCGCAGATCCTCAACCTCACCGACTATCTCGACCGCAAGCCGCGCCAGCTCTCGGGCGGCCAGCGCCAGCGTGTCGCCATCGGCCGCGCCATCGTGCGCCAGCCCAAGGCCTTCCTGTTCGACGAGCCTTTGTCAAATCTCGACGCCGCGCTTCGCGTCAATATGCGCATCGAGATCATGCAGCTCCACAAGTCGCTCGGCGCCACCATGATCTATGTGACGCATGACCAGGTCGAGGCCATGACCATGGCCGACCGCATCGTGGTGCTCAACAAGGGCAATATCGAGCAGGTCGGATCGCCGCTCGAACTCTACAACAGGCCGGACTCACTCTTCGTCGCGGGCTTCATCGGCTCGCCCAAGATGAATTTCATCTCGGGTGAGGTCGCCGCGGCGCACAAGGCGCATGCGATCGGCGTCAGGCCGGAGCATCTCGCTTTGTCGGACAGGTCCGGCGAATGGGAAGGCACCATCGCGCTCGCCGAGCATCTCGGCGCCGACACCTTCCTGCATGTCGACACGGCAAGATGCGGCCGGCTCACGGTGCGCGCCGCGGGCGAATACAGGCAGGGTCCGGGGGCCAAGATCTGGCTGACGCCGGAATCGGATCGCGTGCATCGCTTCGACGACAAGGGCAGAACAGTGCGTAATGCGGCTTGAACGGAAAACAGCGGTTGTCACGGGCGGCGCGCGCGGCATCGGGCGTGCCATAGCGGAGGGCTATGCGCGTGAGGGCGCCCGGGTCTGCATCGCCGATATCGACGACGATGCGGCCCGTGCCGCCGCCCGTGACACAGGCGGCGGCGCCTTTGCCGCCCATCTCGACGTGACCCGGATCGACTCGATCAACCGGCTCGTCGGCGATATCGAGGAACGGACCGGCGGCATCGACATCCTGGTGAACAATGCCGCCATCTTCGACCTGGCGCCGATCGAGGAGGTCACCGAGAAGAGCTATGACCGCATCTTCGCCGTCAATGTGAAGGGCCTGCTCTTCACCTTGCAGGCCGTGGCGAACAGCATGATCAGGCGCGGCAAAGGCGGCAAGATCATCAACATAGCGTCGCAGGCCGGACGGCGCGGCGAGGCGCTCGTCGCCGTCTATTGCGCCTCCAAGGCCGCCGTCATCAGCCTCACGCAATCGGCCGGCTTAAGTCTCATCAAGCATCGCATCAATGTCAACGGCATAGCGCCCGGCGTCGTCGACACGCCCATGTGGGACGAGGTCGACGCACTGTTCGCCAAATATGAAGGCCGGCCCCGGGGCGAGAAGAAGCGCCTGGTCGGCGAAGGCGTTCCCTTCGGACGCATGGGCAAGCCCGAGGATCACGTAGGCTGCGCGATTTTTCTCGCTTCGCCCGAAAGCGACTATGTGGTGGCGCAGACCTTCAACGTCGATGGTGGGCAGTGGATGAGTTGAGAGGATTGGACAAGTGTATCTGGAAAAACTGAAGCTCGACGGCAAGGTGGCGGTGGTGACGGGAGCAGGCCAGGGCATAGGCGCCGCCTGCGCCCGGGCGCTCGGCGAAGCGGGGGCGGTGGTCGTCGTCGCCGACATGATGGCGGACCGCGTCGAGGCGAGCGTCGCCGAGCTCGAGGCGCTCGATATCAAGGCGCATGGCGCCAGGCTCGATGTCACCAAATCCAAGGAGGTCGATGCCGTCGCCGCCGACATCGTCAAGCGGCATGGCCGCGTCGACATCCTGGTCAACAATGCCGGCGTCGCCCGGAGCGACGTCAAGGCGGAGGATACGAGCGACGACCATTGGCGCTTCCATATGGATGTCAATCTCGACGGTCTGTTCTGGTGCTGCCGCGCCTTCGGGCGGCAGATGCTGAAGCAGGGCTCGGGCGCGATCGTCAATATCGGCTCGATGTCGGGCTTCATCGTCAACAAGCCGCAGCCGCAATCCTTCTACAATGCGTCAAAGGCCGCGGTGCATCACCTGACGCGCTCGCTCGCCGCCGAATGGGCCAGGCGCGGCGTGCGCGTGAACGCGGTGGCGCCCACCTATATCGAGACTCCCCTCACCTCTTTCGGCATCAGGGAGAATGAGGCGATGTACAAGGTGTGGCTCGAGATGACGCCCATGGGCCGTGTCGGCCAACCGGACGAGATCGCCTCGGTGGTGCATTTCCTCGCCTCGGACGCCGCCAGCCTGATGACGGGATCGATCGTCCTCGCCGACGGCGGCTATTGCTGCTGGTGAGGCCGGTCACTCAACCGAAATCGGAATACCGCTCCTGAACGAGCCGCCGGGCGGCGGCGGGAATGAGGTCGAGGCCACGACCGAGCGGGCGGCGGCGTCGAGCCTGGCATTGCCGGACGATCTGGACACCGAAGCAGACGTCACCCGGCCGCTCGCGCCGATCGAAAAAGCGATGATGACACGTCCTTTGACACCCGAACCGGCGCTCGAGCTGATCGCGCCGCGGCGTGCCGACAGCCGGGCCTGAACGATCGAGCGGTATTGCGAGCTCGACCGGCTGCCGCCCGAGGTCTGCGCCTTGGAGGCGCCCTTGCGCTTGCCGTCATTGGTGACGACGGAGCCCGCGACGGCGGCGCGGCGCTTTTCCGTCTTGGTCTTCTTCTTCTGCGTCATCTTGGTCGGCTGCTTCTTCTGCTTCGTCTTCGCCGCTGGCTTGTCCGGCGTCGGCTTGTCGTCCGGCTTGGGCTTGTCGGCCAGCGCCGGCGCCTCCGGCGCCTCGATCACCGGCGTCTCGAGCTCGACCGGCATGGTGACCGGCATCTGCTCGGGCGGTGTCTCGACCGTGGGCTCAGCTTCGACATCTTCGGCCGGCGTCTCGGCCTCGGGCAGCGCTTCGGCCTCGGGCGGTGTTTCAGCCTCAGGCGTCGTCTCGGCTTCGGCCGGGGTTTCAGTTTCAGGCGGCTTGTCCGCTTCCGGCAGATCTTCCGGCTTGCGGGTTTCCTCGACGATGTCAGGCGTGACTTCGGTCTGCTGCTTGTCGAGCGCCGCCACCTCCTCGACGTGCTCGCCTTCGCTGGAGGCCGTCTCACCCGGCTGGGCTTCGGTCGCTTCCTCGATCGCCTCTGCCTCGGCCGCGACCGAGGGCGGGACCTCCTCGGCGACCACGCTCGTGATCTCGGCCAGCATCTCGATCTCGACACCTTCGGGCGGCGGCGGTGGCTCCATCTTGGGCGTCAGCATGAAGGCGGCGGCCGCGGCGGCATGGACACCGACCGCGAGGACGACGCTCACCAGGCGCGAACCATGCGAGATCCCGCTCATGCTCATGGCGCCGCGGGCTCCAGCGTCATGGGCTGACCTTGGGCCGGCTCGCTCGCGGCGGGCTCACCTTGAGCGTTCTTGTTGGCGATGAGCGAAAGCCGGGTGATGCCGTTGAGCGCCAGATCGTCCAGCACGGCGACGATATCGCCATAGGTGGCGGAGCGGTCGCCGCGGACATGGACGACCCGGTCCTCCTCGCCGATCATCGCCCGGATGCGAGGAACGAGGTCGGCGCGCGCGATCTCGTCGGCGCCGAGCGAGATCTTGCTGTCGGCGCCGATGGTCAGGACGATCGGGTTCTTGGGATCGGTCGGCTCGGCCGACTTGGCCTGCGGAAGATCGACCTTCATGCCCGAACTCAGCATCGGGGCCGCGACCATGAAGATGATGAGCAGCACCAGCATGACGTCGACCATGGGCGTGACGTTGATCTCGGCCATCGGCGCCAAGTCGTCACCATCGTGGTCGGCGGAGAGATTGAAGCTCATGCGATCTTCTTCCGCAGAGGCGAGACGGGCGTGTTCTCGCGCGCCAGCCGGGTGCCGTAATCCTCGATGACCCGGTTCAGGCCGCGCGACGTCATGCCGAAAGCGGCGGCGAGACGGTTATAGGCGAAAGCAGCCGGTATGGCGGCGGCGAGGCCGATGGCCGTCGCCGCCAAGGCCTCGGCAATGCCGGGCGCCACGACGGCGAGGCTCGTATCCTTGGCCGCGGCAATGCCGGCGAAGCTCGTCATGATGCCCCAGACCGTGCCGAACAGGCCGACGAAGGGCGCCACCGAGGCGATGACCGCGAGATTGGGCAGGCCGCGCTGGCAGGATTCGACCAGCTCCTGAGCCTGCCGGCGCATCGCCGCGATGATGGCGCTGCGTCGGTCGGCCTCGGCGGGCGAGGCCTGCGCCGCGAAGGCTTCTTCCCGTCCGGCCACGAAAATCTGAGCCGTAAGCTTGCCCATGCGGCTCTTATGCGCGCCTTCGCTCTTGATCGCGCGGCGCAGGCGCGACAGCGTCCACAACGCATCGAAGATGATGATCCAGCACCAGAGCGATGCGGCGACGAGCATGACGATCACCGCCTTCACCACCGGGCCCGCCTGCAGGAACAGCTCGACGGGGGAGATTTCGCCACCTTGCATGTCAGTCACTCATTTATAGAAACGGGTCGCGAGGCGCGACGACAGAACGAGCCGGTCGAGACAGGCCTCGGGCGCGGCATCGGGCGCGCAGCTTGCGACATCGTTGAGGAGCACACCCGAGATTTCGGCACAGGGCACTTCGATGGCGAAGATCTTGACGCTGGTCTTCTTCGACCGCACCGGCCCCAACTCGGCGATCAGCCTCTTGGCGATGCCGCCATCCTTGCCGAAAACGATGAGATCGGCCTTCAGCGACTGGAGCGGTTTGCCCGCCTTCTCCTCGATCAGGAAATAGGCCTGGCATTCACTCTTCACCACCTCGAGCTTGTTGAGCTCGAGGGCGATGTCATCCTTGGCGGCAGCCACGGAGGAGAAGCCCGTAAGGGCCAGCATGGCGAAGAGCGCGCCCGCCATCCTCAGGCGGCGCCGTGCGGAAATATGGTCGTCTTTCTCCGGAGTCATCCAGGCCCCTGCGCGTCATCTTCAGTTGTCAGCTGGGTTTGCGGCCTGGCTTGCGGGCCAGAATGTAAATACCCGACTTGCCGAGTCAAGTTTTAACTTAATATATTGGCATGGCTCGGCTTTTTGTCGATCGACCGACGGACCGGATGGACTCCCCCGCTATTTCCGGGGATAGCGCAATAAATAAGTGTCCATGATCCAGCCATGCGTCTCGCGTGCCGCGGCGCGGGTCGCCTCGATGGCCGCGCCGACATCCTTGAGCTTGCCCGAGATCAGGATCTCATTGGCCGTTCCGATATAGGCGCCCCAATAGATCTCGGCCTCGGGATCGGCCAGGCGAAAGGCGTTCTGGCTGTCGAGCATCACCACCGCATTGGTGACCCCCTCGGGCAGCCCCTCGGCAAGCTTGCGTCCGGTGGTGATGTGGATGGCCTCGCCGATGCGGTTGATCGGCAGGCGATGCCTGGCCACCAAAGCCTGGACGCTGCTGATCCCCGGGATCACCTCATGCTCGAACTCGACCTTCCCCCGCGCCCTGATCAGCTCGACGATGCGGATTGTGCTGTCATAGAGCGTCGGATCGCCCCAGACGAGAAAGCCGCCGCAGCCGTCTTCGGCGAGCTCCTCCAGCATCATCTTCTCGAAGATGAGCGCGCGCTTCTCATACCAGTCCTCGACCGCCGCCTCATAGGCCGAGGCCTTGCGGGCGCGCTCGGGATCGCGCGCCTCGACGATGCGGTAACCGGGCTCACGGATATATTTCTCGCACAGGAGCTTGCGCAAGGCGACGAGGTCGTCCTTCTCCTCGCCCTTGTCGATGACGAAGAAGACGTCGACTTCGTTCAAGGCATTGATCGCCTGGACGGTGATGTAGTCGGGATCACCGGCGCCGATGCCGATGATGAGGATTTTCCGCATGGGTCAGGCCTTGCATGACGAAGACCGCCCCGTCGCTTCACCTTCTCCCGTTGCGAAGCAACGGGAGAAGGTGCCCGACAGGGCGGATGAGGGCTCTTCTGCACCAATTCCACGTCTCTGGCAAAGAGCCTTACGCCGGCGTCACCGCCTTGGCCGCCGCGGCGGTCTTTCCGGGCTCGACCGCCGGCGCCGGCTTCGCCTCGCGGAAATAAGCCGTGTAGCGCGGATCGCCATAGTCGGCGCTCTCGCTGCTGTAGAGCTTCATCCGCTCCATGTCGGCCTTGTTCAGGATGATGCCCAGGCACTTCTTGGCGACCAGCGGCTCGGTGGCGAGTTTCGCCTGCACCGTGCCGCGCGGCGTGCGTCCCCATTCCACCACGCAGGCGATGCCGTCGATATAGGGCGCCATGGCGCGCACGTCGACGACGGGCGCCAGCGGCGGCAGGTCGAGCACGATATAGTCGAAGGACGCCTTCGCCTGCTCGAGCAGCCCCGCCATTTCGGGCGAGGCCAGCAATTCCGAGGTCAAGGGCACGTCGCGGCGCATGACCGAGGGCAGCATCGCGAGATGGGTGCGCTCCTCGAACAGCAGCAGATCCTTGAGCGCGGCATTGTCGATGACGAACTCGGCGAGGCCCGCTTGGGCCTGCGGCGCCACCGAGCGTGTCAGCGTCGGATTGCGCAGGTCGGCGTCGATCAGCAGGGTGCGCGCCTTCTGGCTGGCAAGCAGGCGGGCGAAATTGATGGCGATCGTCGATTTGCCTTCGCCCGGCAGCACCGAGGTGATGCCGATGATCTTGGGCTTGTCGCGACCGAGTGTCAGATCGGCGGCGATCTTGGTGCTGCGCAAGGTCTCGGCGAAGAGCGACAGCGGGTTATTGATGGCATAGTTGGTGATCGGCCTCAGGCTCTCGCCCGGGCGCGCATCCGCAAGCTTGCGCCGCGACAAGGTCCCGCCGGCGACGAGCGGAACGAGGCCCAGGAACGGCAGGCCGGTTTTTTCCGCCACCTGCTCGCCGGTGCGGAAGAAGCGGTCGCGGTATTCCTGGAGGGCGCCGAGGCCGGTGCCGAGCGCCAGTCCCAGCATCGTGCACAAAGCGAGCACCAGCGACTTCTTGGGCCCGCTCGTCTCGCGCGGCACGGCGGCCTCGGTGATGATGCGCGCCTCGGTGACGGGGAAGGATTCCTGCTGCAGCGATTCCTGATAGCGCTGCAGGAATTTCTGATAGAGGTCCTTGTAGCTCTCGGCCTCGCGCTCGAGCTCGCGCAGCTGCACCAGTGTCTCATTCGCCTCGGCGCTGACTCCGGTGGCGTCGCCGACGATGGCACGCAGGGACTCTTCGCGCGACTTCGCCACCTGATACTCGCTGTTGTAGCTTTTGGCGATGCGCCCGAGCTCTTCGAAGATGAGCTTGCGGTATTCCTCCATCGAGTTGCGCAGGCGCTTGACCTGGCTGTGTTCGGGCCCGGCCTTGGCGGAGATCTCCGAGGCAAGCCGCGAGGCTTCCAGATATTTGAGCCTGAGGTCGTTGACGATGGCGCTGTCGAGCGTGCCCGCGACGATGGCGTCCGGCTGGCCGCCGTCGATGACGGCCTGCAGGCGCTGGTACTTGGCCTCCGCGGCGGCCGTCTCGGCGCGCGACGTGATGAGCTGGCTGTTGAGCTCCGACAATTGCTGCTCGCTGATCAGCCGGCCGGAGGCGGCGATCAGATTGTTATCGGCGCGGAATTTCTGGACCGCGTGATCGGACTTGATCGCCTCCTGCTGCAGCTCCTTCATGCGCTGCTGGGCCCAGCCGCCGGCCATCCGCGTCGCCTCATATTTCGCATTGAGCTGATCGGCGAGATAGGCGTCGGCCACGCCGCCCGCGATCTTGGCCGCCATGACCGGATCGGACCAGGAGAAGCGGATGCTGAGCACGTAGCTGCGATTGAGCCGCTCGACTTCGATATTGCGCTGAAGGTTCTGCAAGGCGAGACGGCGCGGACCGTCGTCGCCCAGGACCACTTGCGGCGGCACGAACAGTGCGAGCATCGAGCGGATGGCCGATTTCGCCATCTGCAGCGGATCGGCGGGCGCTTCCATGAACACCGGATCCTTGGTGAGATTGAGCTTGTCGACGACGGCCAGGCCCACCTTGTCGGAGACCAGCACCTCGACCTGGCTCAGGATCCGCGCCTCGTCCTCGACGGTGCGCTCGAGGGCCGAGCCCTGATAGAGGATCTTGCCGCTGTCCTGGTCGATCAGGATGTTGGTCGTCGCGGTGTATTTCGGCGGCGCGATCAGGAGATAGAGAGCGCCGAGCGCCAGCATCACGGCGACGCTCAGAGCGGCGATGCGCCATTGCCGGCGCGCCACGGCGAGGAGCTTGAACAGGTCGATCGGCGGCTGCATCGACGATCCGCGGTTCGGGAAAGCGGCAGGAACGGGAAAGGTCTCGCGCATCATCGATTGTCTCCTAACGCAGGGGCGCGCTTCTGAACGCATTGTAGAGGGCGAACCAGAAGGACTTGCGCTCGAACTGGTCGTCATAGGGCAGGCAGCGGTTCATCGTCCCGTCGCTGCGCTTCTGATACGTGCTGTTGTTCAGCCAGGAATATTTGTCGGACAGCCCCCAGGTGAGGACGCCTTCGACGGCGCGCTCGGACAAGGCGGCATAGAGGAACTGGCTCGCCCGCTCGCCCACCAGGCGGTCGCGCTCGGTGATGGTCTGGGTCAGGCTGCGGTCGTCGATGTCGAGCTCGGTGATCAGTATCTTCAGGTTGAGGGCGGCGACCTGGCGCAGGAACGTCGCGAAGACCGAGGGGTCGAAGGGCCGGCCCATCGCCAGATGCCCCTGGATGCCGAGCCCATAGATCGGCACGCCGTCGCGCTTGAGCTTTTCCAGAAGCGTCAGGACGGCCCGGCGGCGCGCCTCGTCGGTGCTGTCATTATGATAGAGGCCATATTCGTTGTAGAAGCCCTGGATGCCGGGATCGGCCTCGGCCGCGATGGTGAAGGCGCGGCCGATATAGTCGGGCCCCAGGCGGCGCAGGAAGGGCGAATCGCGCAGCGACTCCGGCTGCGCGTCCTTGGGCTCGATCGCCTCGTTGACGATGTCCCAGCTTTTGATCTTGCCCTTGTAATGCGCCATCAGGTCGCGAATATGCGCGGCAACGACATCCATGCCCTCCTCGCGCATCGCCGGATCGACCCATTTCGGCAGATTGCGGTGCCATATGGCCGCGTGGCCCCGGCAGGTCAGGCGGTGCGAGGACGCGAAGGACACGACCCGGTCGGCGCCGCCATAATTGCGGGCGCCGCGCACACTTTCGATCGTCCCCCATTTCATTTCCCATTCAGGCACCACGGTGCCGCATTGGCGGTCGAATGTCCGGCGCAGGATCGCGTCGCGGTCGGTCTGCCAGGTCGCCAAAGCGGCGCCATAGATGAGATTCCTGGACTTGGCTGCGCCGATCAAGGTCTTCTCGACCGTCGTCTGGGCGGACGCCTGCATCGTCCCGGCCATGGCGGCGCCGGCGGTGGCAAGAAGTTGGCGACGAGTCATGACCGTCATCGGCTGCAGCCTCCTCAATAGGCGTCCAGGAGAGCACGAACCAGGTCGCGGTCGTGGTCCCAGTCGAATTTCCGCGCGAAGCACTGGCCCGAAGCCTGGATGCGCGGCAGGTCGCCGCGCGACAGGGTCTTCGGATGGCTCCCGCCCTTGTCCCAATCCACATAAGTGAGCGAACCCCGGATCCGTTCCGCGAAGGGCGACAGCGAGACCAGGGTCTGGAAGTAGGATTCGTCCGGCGTCTCACTATGATGGAACCGCCGGTCATAGGCCGGATGCGTCCGCCGGAACTCCATCGCCCATTCAAGGCAGGGCCGCGACAGGCACCACCACATCGACCCGAAGCGCGGCTCGCCATATGCGCCCGCGAAGTCCGGCCGCGTCCAGGCGAGGCGCGACAGGCGGTTGAGCGCGCCGAGAACGGGACGCGGCAGGGTCTTGCTGTAGAAGCGATAGTGCATGAGGCGCCGCTTGCGGCCGTGACGGGCGGCCTCCACGTCCGGCATGATGTCGATATATTCGCCCGCCTCTCCCGCGAGCCTTTCGGCGAGGCTTTCGGCACGCAGGACCGGCAGGCAGGCGCCGCTCAACAGGATGAGGTAGTCGGCCCTGCCCCGCGCCAGTGCCGTCTCGATCAAGGCGAGCGTCGCCGCGACCACGCCGAAGCCGCCCCAGCTCACCGAATGGCGCCGCTCGGCGAAGACCGCGTGCTGCGCCAGAGCCTGCCAATGACCCTCGAAGCCCGGCGCGTCGCGGTCGATATGGAGATAGGTCTCGCCATGCCGGCGAAGCGCCGGCAGCATCGCCAGGAGATCGTCAGGCGCGCGATGGGCGAGGATGAGATAGGCGATGCGCATGGTCATTGCTCCTCGCGCGTGACGACCGCTCGCCTGCCCAGGAGACCGGATAGAGTTTGCCTCAGCAGAGCGGGCTTCAAAGGCTCGACGAAGAGATGCGCCATGACCGCGTAGTAGAGGACGCCGGCCAAGGTGAGCGCGCCGCCGAGATACAGCCAATCCCGCAGAGGCAGCGCCGGGAAGACAAGACTTGCAGCCAGCGCAACGCCAATGGCGGCCATCGGTCCAAGCAGCGCCATTGCCACCTGCCCCGGCGAATAGCCGAGCCTCGTCACCGCGATCATGCCGATACGCAGGACGGCGACGACTTCCGCCGCAGTGAGCGCCAGAACGAAAACATCGATCGACGGCACGATCATCGCCGCGGCCGCGGCGACACCCAAGGCGAGTATGGAGTAGACGGTGCAGGTCAGCATCAGCCTGCTGTTCCCCTGCGCCATGGCAACCGGGGATGGCAGCTGATAATGAAACTTGACGAACAGATTGAGGCCGATCAGGCACATCAGATAGGGCGATGCGGCGTAGGCCGGGCCGAACAGCAGGGGCAGCAAGGGCGTGCCCGCGAAGATGAAGCCCATGGCGTAGAGAAAGGCCGTCAGCGACAGGATGAGCGTCCAGCGCGCGCAGTTCTTCTTGACCGTGGGATGATCGGGCGGGCGATTGACGAAGACGGGCACGAACAGATTTGTGAGGAAGCGCAGGATGGCGCCGCGCGGCAAGGTCGCGGTTCCGAAGATCACGCTATAGAAGGCGAGGGCATGGACACCCAAGGCCCAGCCGATGAAAAGGCGGTCGCCCAGTGACAGGCTGGCGCTGACCCATCCATTCGGCACAAGCGGCTTGCCGAATGCCGTCGCCTCGTCGGCGACAGCCTTGTCCCAGCCCAGGCGCCAGGGGAAGCGTGACAGCATGTTGGAGGTGACGCCGGACGCGATGATGCTGGCCACCAGCCCCCAGACCATCGCCCAATAGGTGGGAGATATCCATGCCGCCGTGACCACGGTGACCGTCCAGGCAAGCTGGATCATGATCAAGGTGAGCGCATTGGGCCAATAGACATAGTCGCGCATCGCCTGCTTGACGCCGAGATTTCCGAAGCCGCGCAGCATCGCGCAGGCGCCGACCACGACATAGGCCCAGGTCGCGTGCGGCGACTTGAAGATGAACGCCAGCGCAGGAGCCATCGCCATGAGCAAAGCCCCCACCAATATGGCGCGCGTCAGCTGCAGCGTGTGCAGGGTGGCGAGGGCCTTCTTTGGATCATCGGTCGCCGAGTAGCGCACCGCCGACACCGGAATGCCGAAATCGAAGCCGATCTCCACCAGCGCGGTGATCATGGCCAGCGACACGGCTATGCCGAAATTCTCCTGCGACAGGAGGCGCGCCAGCAGGATGTTGCGGACGAACGGGAAGGCCACTTCCGCCAGATTGGCAACGAGCAGGACGGATCCCGATTTGAGCGCGCCTCTCACCCTCGGACCTCCGCGGCTTGCTGCGGCACGAGAGCTTGATGCACGGGATGCGACGAAAGCTGGGCCGCCGCCGCGGCCAGCGCCAGTATCGTGATCATGTTGTCGGCATACTGGAAGAAGCCGCCCGGCTCGGTCATGGTGAAGGACAGATAGCAGGCAAGCAGCGCCGCAATGCGCGGATCGCGCGCCCTGATGGCGCTTCTCGCGATCGACACGATGGGGAGCGCAAACAGCGCCAGGGCGATGATGCCGCCCGAAAGCCAGAGCTGCAGCACCAGATTGTGGGCGTGCGGGAAGATATAGATGCCGACATCGCCGACCAGCAGATAGGCTTCCTCCATGAACATCGTATAGGTCGAGCTGTAGCCATAGCCCAGGATCGGCGCCCTCTTGATCAGGCTCCAGGACAGTTCCCAGATGAAGCTGCGGCCGGTGCCGGTCAGCAACTCATCGGCATCGCCCGAGCGCGCGAACATGGCGAGGATCTGGCTGTCTAGCGTGATCACCAGGGCTGCCGCTGCGGCGAGACAAAGGAGAACCGGGATCAGCGCCGCATGCCAGCGGTCCTTCAACAGGAAGAAGGTCATGCAGCCGGCACCCGCGGCGATCAGCGAGGTGCGGCTCTGCGTCAGAACCAGCGTGGCCAAAGCGACGATGATGGCCAGCGCCTTGAAACCCCTCGAAAGATTCCCGCTGTCGCAACGGGCATAGAGCGCCACCAGAAGGAAGCTCGCCAACACGCCCGTCTGGTTGGGGTGGCCGCCGAGGCCGGTCATGCGGCCACCGACCGATCCGTCCCAAAGCAGCATGTGCGAGACGGAGGGAACGGCGAAGTACAGGGCAATCGAGAGCGCGAGGAAGACCGTCTGGATCTGGATCAGGCGATCGAACAGCACCGGCAGACCGCGTTCCTCGGCAAAGGCGAGGAGGACGAAGAACACCGACAGCAAGGTGCTCACCATGAAGAGCGCCTTGACCGGCTCGGGCGAATAAAGCGCGGAGAGGCTCAACCATGCGAAGAAGATCAGCAGATAGCACATCGGCCCCCGCAGCAGGTCGCCGATATGCCGGCGCAGCAGCCATGCCGCGAAGAGAAGGCCGAACGTCCAGAAGGCAGCCTTGCCGATATTCGATATGTCGAGCTTCGTGGGGTCGGTCGCGAGCTTCTCGCTCCCGGTCAGGCGGCGGATGGCGAGCTGCGTCACGAAGATATAGGCGATCAGCATTATGTCGAGCAGGCCGAAGCCGGTCCGCGCCGGCGCGAAGCGGCGGAAGTCCCCGGGCATTGTCTGCTCGACGGCCATGGTCACAAGCGGGCTCCATGCGCGGTCATTAGCCCCATCAGATGGGCGGCGCGGCGGAGGACTTCGGCCGACGGCGCGTGCGCCAGCGCGGACCAGATGAAACGCAACGCCTTCATAGCTTCACCGGTCACGCGGATATGGAGTTCGGCGCGTTTCAGATCATGCAGCGCCGACAGCCGGCGCAGCCCCTCGGCAGCGCTATCGGCCGAAATGCGGGCAAAGACCAGCTCGTGGCCGATCATCAGCTTCGTCACGTCGCGCGACAGCTTGTTGGTCGCCTCGTAGGTATATTCGACAAGCGGCGCCTGGGCGACCGGCAACGGTCCGAGCTTGGAAAGCTTCAGCCACAGGTCCCAGTCCTCGCACGTGGGCAGATCGACATCAAAGCCGCTCACGGCATCGAACCGGTCCTTGCGCACAAGCGCGGTCGATGTCGTGGCCAGCACATTGGAGACCGCCAGGTCGCGCGTTTCGACGATCGGCGGCGGCAGTCCGATGCGGGGCTTGCGCTCGGCATAGGCGAAGCGAATGCCGCAGAAGACCGCCGGCGCGTCGGGGTGCTGCGCGGCCAGATCCAGCTGCCGGGCGGTCTTGTCCTCGTGCCAGCGGTCGTCCGAGTCCAGGAACGCGAGCCAGGCGCCCGAAGCCTGGGCGGCACCGTCATTGCGCGCCCGTGCGGCGCCGCCGCTCGTGTCGCGGCGAATGAGCTTGATTCGGCTCTCCGCCCGCGCCATTTCCATGACCATGTCCGGCGTCGGGTCATCCGATCCATCATCGACGACGATGATCTCATCGGGCGCGGCCGTCTGGCCGAGGCAGCTTTTGATCGCCTGGATGATCAGGGCTGGTCGGTTCTTCACAGGTATCACGGCAGATACGGTCAACGTCGCTACTCCCTCTTCGCAGTGCTGCAACCGGGCGCCGCCAGGGCGCGAACCAGCCCCGGCACGATCACCCGGCTCGCCATGGCAGGGTCGGGATGCACGCCATCCGCGATCGCCCCCGCTATTTCGTCCTCCGACAGCCGGGCCCAGGCCGGCCGATGATCGATGAAGCCGGCACCCAGCTTTCTCGCCACCGCCGCATGCATCGCCTCATATTGCGCAAGGAACGGCCGGACCATGCCGCGCAGGCCGGAGACCGGGCTCATCGCCATGACGTAGACGGACGGCCGCGTCTCGCTCTGGCGCAACCCGGAGACGATCCCGGCGAGGTTGCCGGCGCTGCGGGCGAGCGACATGAACTCGGTCACATCGGCGTCGTTCACGGCGAACTCGACCAGGACGATATCCGGATGTTCGGCGACGACCTTGTCGATCTGGGTCAGGCCCCATTCGGACGTCATGCCGCTCTTCGCCAGATTGGCGACGGCGACATCACGGCTGAGGCAGGCGCCGAGCGCATGGCGCAAAGGCTCCTGCCAGCCGCCGCGGGCCGTCAGGCTGGTCCCCAGCGTGACGATCTTCACCGCTCCGGCGGGCTGCGCCATGACGGGCGCGGCCGCCGCCAGATGCAAGGCGAACGCCGCAAAGGCCATCAGACGTAAAGGCGAGAAGAAGGTCATGCTAAGCGACTCTCCCTCTCGATCGAGATGGTGCCGGCGCCGTCCTCCATCCCGTCTTCGCCGAGAAGGCTGCGCGAAAAGCCGTGCCGAACTCGCGCGACGACATGTGATGGGTGGCCACCAGGAAACCGCCGACCGCGAGCTTGCGTAACAACAGCAGGACGCTCGCGGGCCGATTGGCCGTGTGGCGGGCGATCGCGATCAGGCTGCCGCAGAAATAACGCGATCTGAGTTGCGGGTCATGATCGCGGTGACCGATCAGCGCCCGGTCGACAAAGCGGCATTTGCGCGCCCGCCGAAAGGCGCGCAAGGCATAGTCGGTATCCTCGCCACCGTTGTTTTTGGTCCCGATGCCCAAGTCCTCGTCGAATTCCCCGATATTCTCGACAATGCGGCTGCGCAGGAACATGGTGTTGGACGACGCCCGCGCCGCGACCTGGAAAACCGAAGGTGCCCGCATGGGTGGAGCGCGCCCGGGCGACTGCGGTGCGGACGCATAACGGCAGAACCAGAAGTCCAGCGTCTGATCGCTGCGGAACGAGTTGCGTATGCACTCGAGCGAACCGTCGGGATACCAGCAATCATCATCGGGAAAGGCGACCAGCGGGACCTCGGTAAAAAGCCCTCGCTCGCGCGCCCTGTGGACAAGGAGATTGCGGGCATGCGAGGCCGATACCCTGCGGGCAATGGTGCCGACCTCGACATTTGCCGGCAGGCGCTCGGCGATGTCCGCGCCGGACGAAGAGCGCTGGACCAGCAAAAGCATCTGCCAGTCGCTCCGGGCCAGCGCCCCGTCGATGGACGACAACAGGCGATCGAGACTGCGGCCGCGGCCGCCGGCGGCGTCCGTCGTGGTGATGAACAGGATGTCAGCAGCCATGTTCCCGCAAATCTCCCATGCTCATGGCGACAGTCTCGCCTCCCGCGCCGCCAATTCGAGCCCAGGCTCGGGCACGATTGTCGCTTGCTCGGACAAACCGGCATGACGCAGACGGCCGAAACGGCTGGTCTCGATATTGCGGCGGATGATGCGCGCCGGATTGCCGGCGGCGATCACGGCCGGTGGAACATCCTTGGTGACGACGCTGCCCGAGCCGATGATCGATCCGTCGCCGATGCGAACGCCCGGCAGAATGATGCTGCGCGCCCCGATGAAGCAGCGCGCCCCGATATGGGTGTCGCAATAGAGGCCGCGCACCATGTCATGCGCCAAAACCGCGACGTCGAAAGCGAGATAGCTGTCGGGGCCGATATGCACGCCCTTGGGATAGGTCTTGTCGAGCCTGACGCTGAGGGACATGACCGTGCTCGGAGCGATGTCCATGCCCCAGAATTTCGTGAAATAGAGCCATCTGAGCTTCACCAGGAAGCGCTGGAGCCAGAGCAGCTGGTTGAGGCTGCGCATCAGGCGGCCTCCCGGTTCGACCGGCGCTGCGGCGACGTCCGGAAGGCGGCCTTGAGCGCGGTCATGAACTCCTTCGGCGCCATGCGCCGCGTCGCCACCAGGACGCTGCCGACCAAAAGCTTGCGCAGCAGAAGCGCCACGCTCGCCGGACGCTTCGCGGTGTGGCGGGCGATGGCGATGAGGCTGCCGCGGAAATAATGCGACCTGAGCCCAGGGTCATGGTCGCGATGACCGATCAGCGGCTGGTCGACGAAGCGGCTCTTGCGCGCCTCAGCGAAGGCGCGCAGCGCATAGTCGGTGTCCTCGCCGCCATTGTTCGCGGTGCCGACGCCCAGTTCCTCGTCGAAGCCGCCGACTCGCTCGACGATGCGGCTGCGCAGGAAGATAGTGTTGGACGAGGCCTTGGCCGCGACATTGAAGACCGAGGGCGGCTTCGTGTCCATCGACAGGGCGCGCAAGGGCGTCACGGGCGCCGACGCATAGCCGCAGAACCAGAAATCCAGGCCCTGGTCGATCCGGAACAGGTTAAGGACGCGTTCGAGCGCGCCGTCCGGATACCAGCAATCGTCGTCCGGGAAGGCGACGAGCGCCGAGCGCGACAGGATATCGAGCTCGCGCGCCCGGCTGAGCAGCAGATTGCGGGCCTGCGACAGCGATATGCGGTGCGGAATGGTTTCGACCTCGACATTGGCCGGGATCGCGACATCCAGGCTTTGCGCCGCGGACGCGCGCTGCACCAGGAGGAGCATGCGCCAGTCGCGTCCTGCGAGGCTCGCGGTGACGGACTGAAACAGGCGCGCGAGGTCGCAGGCGCGGCCGCCGCCGGCATCGGTCGTGGTGATGAACAGTATCTCAGGTGCCATAGTGCTTCAGCTCCCCCATGGCCGATACGGTTTCCGGCGCGGCCGCCTCGGCCCTGTGCGTCTGCTGGCGCCGGCGATGATCGATATGATCGGACGCTGAAAACCACTCTCTGTAATAACGGCTCAACTTGCCGTAGCTGTTGTCCTCGCAGGTGACGGGCATGGCGAGCAGAGCGCCGAGGATCATCCCGTGCAGCCGGTCGGTGACGATCCCTCCATGGCCGCCGACGAGCCTGACGGACCGGCGCAGCAAGTGATCGCGATACCAGCGCCAGAGGACATGGCTCGGCACGACATGGCGGGAGGGGAATTCCACCGACTGCAGCTTGCGCAGCAGGCGGATCATCCCGCGATCGGCCGCGTTCGTCAGATCGTCCCAATCGAATGTGTCGGAGGCTTCGGCCAGGCCGCCGGCCGCTTCCTTGTCGCGGCGGCGGAAATTCAGCACACGGTCCGGACTGCCTCGATGCCGCGGCAGGCTGCCCCACAGAGCATGGGCCATGTCCGGCATCAGCGCCGCCGGACAGCCACACTCATTGCGAGCGAAGTCCAGGGAGTCCCGGTCGCGCGCGAAGATGTAGAGCTGCCGATGGGCCGCGAAGAGCCTGGCGGTCGCGGCGCGGTTCGCCGAATCCTCGAAATGGATCGACTGCGGCAGGATGACGGTCGGCGCCTCGGGATAGCGCGCGATCACCAGTTCGCGGAACATCTGATAATCGCGGTAGAGATCGCCGAGATTGCCGCCGCCATGGAAGACGATCGTGGCTCCGGTCCCGACCAGGTCGTCGAGGCGCCGGACCGACTCCTTGAAGAAGACGAGCGGCCTGCCCGGGCGATGCGTCAGGCAGAATTCATGGATGCTGAAATAGCCGATCACGTCATAGCCGTGGTCGGCGAAGAACCGATCGGTGCCGGCATGGATGAGAAGGTCGCCGACATTGCCGTGCATCGGATAGTCGAGATAGATGATCGGCCTCGCCTTCGGAATGATGCCGGCGATGGCGCCGAGCCGCCGCTTGAGCTCGTCCATGACGTCGGCATGCGGGCGTTTGACGGATGTGCCTGACATGTCCCCTACTCCACCAGATGGACGATGCGGGCGCCGCGCGACTTGAGCTCGTCCAGCACCATCGGCAGGAGCGGAACGGTGTTGTCGCGGATGTCGTGCATGACGATCACGCCGCGATCGACCGTGTTCAGCCTCTGGCGCAGCCGCTTCAGCGAGTTTTGCGGCGCATCGCCGCGCCAATCCTCGGGCGATACGTCATAGCTGGCGACGATCATGTCGTAGCGCGCCGCCGCCTCGAGCAGATCGGGGTTCGCCGCGTTCTCGGGAAAGCGGAACAGGCGCACCGGCCGCGAGCGACTGCGGAACACCGCCCATTCGACGGCCGACTGGCCGAGCCGCATTTCGAGCAGCGCCTCCTGATAGGGCAGCTCCTTGAGCCGGCGATGCGAGTAGCTGTGGCTGCCGATCGAATGACCGGCCTCGGCGACGAGGCGCGCCACAAAGGGGTATTTCGCGGCCTCGCGGCCGACCATGAAGAAGGTCGCATGCAGGCAGGCGGCGCGCAGCTCGGCGAGGATCTTGGGCGTCGTGCTCTTGCGCGGACCGTCGTCGAAGGTCAGCACATATTCGCCCGCCGCCAGCGGCAGGGGCGGCAGCTTCTGCAAGGTGCCGAAACTCGTGATCTTGGCAGCGGACAGCGAGAGGGTGCGCTCGGGCAATGGGCCCGGACAGGCGCCGCTGGCGGCCTTCGCCGTGCCCGACCACGCGGCGAGCGCCAGGACGGCCGCGGCGCCGAGCACCGCCATGTGCCTGAAGGTCATCATGCGAGAGCCCTGATGCTTGCGAGACTCTCGTAGACGGCAACATATTTGCGCGCCTCGCTGTCCCAGTTGAACTTCTCCTCGGCCAGCCGGCCGGCGCGCGCGCCGCGCTCACGCCTGAGCGTCGCGTCGTCGATCAGCGGCAGCGCGGCCGCGGCGAGGCCGGCGGGCGTCGCCGCATCGGCAAACGTCCCGGCCTCGCCCAGAAGGCGCCGGGTCTCGCTCAGGTCATAGGACACGGACGGGATGGCAAGGGCCGAATATTCGAACACCTTGTTCATGCTGATCTTGTCATTGTACGCATTCACCGGATCGGGAATAATGCCGATGTCGAAGCTGCTGATGGCCGCGAGCAGCTCTTCGCCGCGCAGGTAGCCGGTGAAGCTGACCTGCCCGGCGACGCCGAGCGCCGCCGCCAGCGCCTTCACCGAAGCGAGCGCCGGTCCGTCGCCGACGACGACGGCGCGCACGCCGCGCCGGCCATGGTCATGGACGATGTGCTGCATCATGCGCACCAGATGGTCGACGCCGTCCTGGTCGGCGATGATCCCGACATAGCCGAGGATGACGTCGGCATCCGCCCTGAGCGCCGCATCGGGCGCGACGCGGCGCAATTTCTGCCGGTCGGGGACGCTGTAGACGGCGGTGACGCTGTCGGGCGCGCGGCCACCGCGCGTGATCGCGATGTCGCGATAGGTGTCGTTGGCCGAGATCACCCGGTCGGCCAGCTTGAAGGTGCATTTCTCGGCGAGCAGCAACAGCCGGTGGAAGAGATCCTGCCGTCCGTATTTCGCGGCATAGAGCTCGGGACACAGGTCGTGATGGTCGAAGACGAATTTCTTACCGAACAGCTTGTAGGGCGCGGCGACGAGGAAAATGAGATCGGGAGGATTGCAGCCCTGAACCACGTCGAAACCCCGGGTTAAGGCGATGCGCAGCAAAAGCCGCGTCTCGTGGAAGAGCGCCGAGGCGTATTCCAGCAGGAACCCGAATTTGCCGCGCGCTTCGACCGGGAGCGAGTGGCGGTAGATGGCGATGCCGTTGATCTCCTCGAAGGTTTGCGGGTGCTGCTCGTTCTTCGGACAGATGACGGAGACCTCCCAGCCCGCGTCCTTCAGCGCATTGGCCTCCTGCCACACCCGGCGGTCGAAGGGCACGGGCAGGTTCTCGACGATGATCACGCAGCGCGGCGGACGATCCCGCGTCGCGGGCAGTGGAAATGTGAGCGACATGTGACCCCTCCTCGTCCGCTACTCGGCCGCCGCGACGACCTGCAACGCGATATCGTGATCGGGCCGGCCGACGCTGAAGTAGCGGAAGCCGTGCCTGACGATGTCCTCGCGGCGGTAGACGTTGCGCAGATCGACGAGGCACGGCGACTTCATGACCTGCCGCAGCAGGCGGAAGTCGAGCGCCCGGAACTCCTCCCATTCGGTGACGATCGCCAGCACGTCGGCGCCATCGGCGATCTCGTAGGGGCTGCGGCCAAACTCGACGCCGTCGAGCACCGCGCGGGCATTTTCCATGCCGGCCGGGTCGTAGAGCCGGATCACGGCGCCCGCGTCCCGGAGCGCCTGGATGATCGCCAAGGCCGGCGCCTCGCGGATGTCGTCGGTATTGGGCTTGAAGGTGACGCCGAGCAACGCCACGGTCCTGCCGTTGAGATCGCCGCCGCACGCGGCCGCGATCTTGCGGCCCATAGCGCGGCGGCGCGTGTCGTTGACGGCCACGGTGGTTTCGACCAGGCGCATGGGCGATTCGAAATCCTGGGCGATGCGCATGAGTGCCGCGGTGTCCTTGGGAAAGCACGAGCCGCCATAGCCCGGGCCGGCATGCAGGAATTTGGCGCCGATGCGGTTGTCGAGGCCGATGCCGCGGGCGACGTCCTGCACGTCGGCGCCGGTCTTCTCGCACAGGTCCGAGATCTCGTTGATGAACGTCACCTTCATGGCGAGGAAGGCATTGGCCGCGTATTTGGTGAGCTCGGCGGTGCGGCGCGAGGTGAACATCAAGGGCGACCGGTTGAGATAGAGCGGGCGGTAGACTTCGCCGAGCGCGCGGCGGCCGCGCTCGTCATTGACGCCGACGACGATGCGGTCCGGGCGCTTGAAATCGGCGATGGCCGAGCCCTCGCGCAGGAACTCAGGATTGGACGCGACCGAAAAATCGAGCGCCGGGCTGGCGCCGGCCATGATGAGCTCGACCTTGTCCGAGGTCCCCACCGGGACGGTCGATTTGATGACGATCACCGTTCCCGGCCGCACCGTCTGGGCGAGTTCGCGCGCCGCCGCCTCGACGAAGCTCAGATCGGCATGGCCATCGCCGCGCCGCGACGGCGTGCCGACGGCGAGGAAGACGACGTCCGCCGCGGCGACGCCCTGCGCCAGATCGGTGGTGAAGGACAGCCGGCCGGCCTTGACATTGTCGGCGACGATCTGCTCGAGGCCGGGCTCGTAGATCGGGATCTCGCCACGCCGCAACGCCTCGATCTTGGCCTGGTCCTTGTCGACGCAGGCAACCTTGTGGCCGAAGTCGGCGAGACAGGCGCCCGAGACTAAGCCCACATAGCTCGATCCGATCATGGTGATGTTCATCCGATGTCCTTTCGTGGCAGGCCGGCCCGTGCCGACGGCACCTTTTCGATTTTTCGAGTTTCGCCCGCCGCGCCGTGCGGGATCACGCTCAGAGGGCGTTCGGCCCGGTCAAAGCGAACATGGTGCGGACCATGATCTTCATGTCCAAAAGCACCGACCATCTGTCGATATAGAGGCGATCGTGATGCACCCTATATTCGATATGCTCGAGAGCTTCCGTCGGCCCGCGAAACCCCGACACCTGGGCGAGGCCGGTCAATCCCGGGCGCACCAGATGTCGGTCGTTGAAATTGCCGATCACCTCGGCGAAAGCGTCATCCATTGCGATCGCATGCGGCCTCGGACCCACCAGCGACATCTCGCCGCGCAGGACGTTGTAGAGCTGTGGAAGCTCGTCGAGGCTCGTTTTACGCAGGAAACGACCGAGCCGAGTCACGCGCGTGTCGTTGCGCGTCGCCTGAGTGAAGTCGCCGCGCGATTCCGTCACCGTCATGCTGCGGAACTTGTAGATATAGAAGGATGAGCGGTTCCGGCCGTAGCGTAATTGCCAGAACAGCGCCGGTCCGGGTGACTCGATCTTGATCGCCAGGGCGATGAGAAGCCCGACGGGCGCCAGGACCAGGAGAGCAAGGGAGGCAACCAGAACGTCGATGCAGCGCTTCACCACCGACCGATTGATGACGACCGACTTGCTTTGGAGCGCCGTATCATAGCCCGTACTCACGGAGAGCACGTCTGCGTGCAGAGCATATTCGCCGCTAGCGGCTGAATTTGGCCTCACACGAAAGTCCATGGATGCCTCCATTCGCTTTCATTGGGTTGCCGCCCACGAGGAGTTAATGCCGAGCTTGACTGATTTTGCAAGCGCGAAGACGCATGTGCAGCGAAAATAATTTCGCGTTGCACAATAAATATTCTTTTTGCTCAAGAAGGTGGCAACAATTAGCTCGCAGCAAGATAATTTGAGCGTAAGATGTTGACCACGTGTCAAGTTCAACGCAGAACATTGAGAAATTCTTGAGAGCATTGCGTTATCACTTCCATCCCGGACGGCGCGACATCACATGCAGAAGCAGGATATAGAACAACAAGACGATGCGGCTACGCATGCATCAAAATCTTATGACAAGACTATGACCGAGAAGCGCGATGATGCGCGGCGCATGGCGGAGCAGCTTGTTGCAGAAGAGACACAACATCAGCCGCATTCGGCGATAAGAGCCTATCTCATCGCGGCCGTGATCGGTCTCGCGTTCTGGGCGATGATCTATTTCATCTGGCGCAGCCTGTGAGGCTGCGGCAATTTTGCTCGGCAGGCCTCAGCGCGGGATGCGAAAAAGTGGGCACCGGTTTTTCGCAAGAATCCCGCGCCGACATATAGGAATCGATCACGTTTATGAGTTTGGATTGATTCAATCCAAACCCATCGTGATCTAGCGAAAATACGATTCAAATCAGGTGCGCGGCCGCTTGAGCGCCTTGGTGGTCTGCGCGTCGAAGAGCTGCAGCTCGGACAGATCGTAGAAGAATGTCGTGACGGCCCCTGGGCCGGCACGGAAATCGCGCGGGCAGCGGACATGGATTTCCGCCCGGTCCGCGCCGCCGAGAGCGCCGACCAGGATCACTTCCGGCCCCAGCACTTCCGTGGCGATGGCCGTGACCTCGACCGGCGCCGGCAGGCGCGCCGCGTCGCGGCTCAGATGGAAATCCTCCGGCCGCAGGCCGACGACCACTCCCTCGCCGGCAGGACTCACGAATGCGTCGCGCAGCGGCTGCGGCAGCGGCAGGTCGATGCCGGCGAACGACACGCCTTGCGGCGACAGCCTGCCGGGCAGGAGATTCATCGGCGGGCTGGCGAGGAAGCCCGCGACGAAAGTGTCGGCCGGATTGCGATAGACCTCCATGGGCGCTCCGACCTGGACGATGACGCCGTCCTTCATGATGCAGATGCGCTCGCCCATGGTCATCGCCTCCACCTGATCGTGCGTGACATGGACGATGGTGGTGCCGAGCGAACGATGCAGCTTGATGAGCTCGGTGCGCATCGAAGAGCGCAGCTTCGCGTCGAGATTGGACAAGGGCTCGTCGAGCAGGAAGGCCTGGGGCTCGCGCACCAGGGCGCGGCCCAAGGCGACGCGCTGGCGCTGGCCGCCGGAGAGCTGCGCCGGCTTGCGCGCCAGGAGCTCGCCGATGCCCAGCGTGTCGGCGATGCCGGCGACGCGCTTGGCGATGACGCCCGCGGCGACGCCGCGCAGCCTCAGGCCGAAGCTCAGATTGTCGGCCACCGTCATGTGGGGATAGAGGGCGTAGTTCTGGAACACGATCGCCACATCGCGGTCGGCCGGGTCGACGTCGTTCATGCGCTTGCCGCCGATCCGGAGATCGCCGGCCGATATGGTCTCGAGCCCCGCGATCATGCGCAAGGTCGTCGACTTGCCGCAGCCGGAGGGACCTAAAAGGATCATGAACTCGCCGTCCCTGATGTCGAGCGAGACGTCGCGGACCGCGGCATAGCCGTTCGGATAGAGCTTGTGGATGTTGGTGAGCGAGATCGATGCCATTCGGGTTTCGTCAGGTGAGGGAGCGCATGTAGCGGTGGAGCCAGGCGGTGAGCGCCAGGATGACGGTGAGCAGGATCGCCGACATGGCCGAGGCCTCGCCGATATTGAGGCCGACGAAGGCGGTGCGATAGATGAAGTAGCTCACGAGATCGGTGGACACGCCGGGCCCGCCGCGGGTCATGATATAGACGAGGTCGTAGGTCTTCACCGCGAAGATGAGCCGGATCAGCAAGGTGACGGCGATGACCGGCAGCATCAGCGGCAAGGTGATGTGCCAGAAGGAACGCAGCGCCGAGGCGCCGTCGACGCGGGCCGCCTCATAAGGCTCGCGCGGCAGCGCCGAAAGGCCGGCGAGCAGCAGCACGATCATGAAGGACACCTGGTGCCAGATATCGACCATGACGACCGTCCAGATCGCCACCTTGGTGCTGCCGAGCCAGTTCACCGGGGCGATGCCGACGACGCTCAGGAGATAGTTCACGATGCCGAGCGAGGGATGCAGGAACATGCGCCAGATGAGCCCGACGATCACCGGGTTCATCAAGAGCGGGCACAGCAGGATGGCGTAATAGACCGACTTGAAGCGCTCGACCGTGTTGAGCATCAAGGCGACGAGGAAACCGAGCGCGAATTCGAGCAGGACGACCGCGGCGACGAAGAAGGCGGTCAGCCACAGCGTGTGGCGGAATTCGGGATCGCCCAGCGCCTTGGCATAGTTGGCGAGACCGTTGAACGTGTCGAAATTGGGCGCGATCAGCGTGTAGTCGTGGACGCTGGTATAGAGCGCCCAGAACACCGGGAACAGGATGACCAGGAACAAGAGCGCCAGGCTCGGCGAGGCGATGAGCCAGCCGAACAGCCGGTCGCGCCGCTCGACCGCGGTCTGGGCCGTGGGCGGCGGGTCGCTCAGGTGTCGGTCGGCGGCGGCGAGGGTCATGGTTGGAACTCTTCCCTTCTCCCGCCCTGATGTCCCCTTCTCCCACTTGCGGGAGAAGGTACCCGAAGGGCGGATGAGGGTGTTCGCGCAACCGCGTCGGAATCAAACACGTGTAAATCCTGCTGCAATCGATTTTCGCGCGATCGGTGCTCGCGGAGCCACACCCTCACCCGGCCTTCGGCCACCCTCTCCCGCAGAGCGGGAGAGGGGGAATATCGTCCAGGACGTGCATTTCACTTCAGCTTGCCGTCCTTCTTGGCGA
>JBFWNN010000062.1:0-30044 GCA_050251035.1 Parvibaculaceae bacterium | reverse complement strand
ATCGACCGCTCTGCCACCCCTCCGGCGCAGGCCGCGCGAGACATAGCATTGCTGAGCCGCGACGCAAGGGGCGAGGCGTTCCGCCGGGGCTGATCCGACCTCTGCGGAACCATACCGAAGCTTTTGTAGTTGAAGGAGAAAAGGCGATTAACCTCGCCCCCGGAAAGCCGTCGCATGCCGCAAACTCGACATGATGTTGCCATGCCGGCGGCGCAACTGGCCGTCATGGGCTTGTGACAAATCGAGGGGACCTGCATAGTCCCTCGCTCAACGGCGCATAGACAAAGATGTGGAGAACAGAGATGAAAGCAATCAGCCTCGCCTGCCTTGCCGTGGTGGGCCTTTTCGCGACCGCCAATGTCGCTTCGGCCGCCGATCCGTCGGGAACGTGGCGGCTTGCTTCCGGCAAGGTGACGGTGAAGGTCCGCCAATGCGGCGGTGAAATCTGCGCCAATATCGTCGGCCTCAAGGAGCCGACCTACAAGGACGGCACCCCGAAGATCGACCGCCACAACAAGAATCCGGCCTTGCGCAATCGCCCGCTCATGGGTCTGAGCGTGCTCAGCGACATGAAGCCGACCGGCGATAATTCCTGGTCGGGCGCGATCTACAATGCCGATGACGGCAAGACCTACAGCGCCACGATGAGCCTCAGCGGCAGCACGATGAAGCTCAAGGGCTGTGTCGCCGGGATATTCTGCAAGACGCAGACCTTCAACAAGATCAATTGAGGCGCGGGCCGCTCCGTCGCCGGGGGTCAGAGTGCTGACACATTTTGTGCCCAGACTCCGTCACCGATCGATGGAGAGACCGGGAGTTTTGCCCATGATGCGTAGATTGGGTCTTGCCCTTGCGGGCTTGAGCGTCGTTGCCCTGGCGTCGGTCGGCGCCGACGCGCAGACACTCGACACCTTGCCCTTCAAGAAGAAGCTGGCGCTGGCCAAGGCGGGCGACGAAGAAGCGCAAGTCGCCGTGGCCGCCGCCTATGCGGCCGGCAAGGACGTCAAGGTCAACAAGGTCGAGGCGTCGAAATGGTATGGCAAGGCCGCGGACCAGGGCAATGCCGATGCTCAGTTCAAGCTGGCAACGCTGTTCCACGAGGGCGGGCCCGGGCTCAAGAAGAGCCCGGAGCGGGCCGCCAAACTCTATGAAGCAGCCGCCAAGCAGGACCATGTCGAAGCGCAGAACTGGCTCGGCTATTGCTACCAGCACGGTCTCGGCGTGGGGCAAAGCGACGCCAAGGCGGTCGAATGGTACCGCAAGGCGGCCGATGCCAAGCTTCCCATGGCGGAAAACAACCTCGGTCTCATGTATCTGTCGGGCAAAGGCGTCGAGCAGGACTACGGCAAGGCCTTCGAGCTGTTCCAGCGCTCGGCCAACCAGGGTTATGACTGGGGCATGAACAATCTCGGCGGCCTCTATGAGAAAGGCTGGGGCACCGAGCAGGACATGGCGAAAGCGCTGTTCCTCTATCGCGAGGCCGGCACCAAGGGCAACGAGGCGGCACAGAAGAGCGCCAAGCGGCTCGAGCCCCTGGTGATCAAGACGGAAGCCAATCCGTCCGTCCAGCCGGCGGCGGGAGCGCCCGAAAAGCCGACCATGACGACGCCCGCGGCCAAAGCCGCCAGCGACAGCAGCAGCGGACCCAAGCCGCTCAGCGCGGAGAATCCGCTCGAGGGCAAGCCGAAGCCGCCGCCGACGCCCGAGAAGACGGTCAAGTCGGATTCCTCGAGCGAGTAGGGCGCGTCCACGGGTGGCGGCACGCCTCACGCTTCATTAACCACGTCTGTGAACGCGGCCTTTACGGGCGCGACGCCAAAACTCCCTTCGCGCGCCTAGCGCAAACGGGCCGGGGGGCCCGTGTGTGGGGAATAGTCTATGCGTCAGCTGCTGAAGTATTCAGCCGTCTTCATCGCCATCGGCCTGATCGCGGCTGGGTGCTCGTCGTCCAAGAAGAAGGATCCCTTCGCCGGCATCGGCAGCCCTTATTACGCGAAGTCCGGTCCCTTGCCCAAAGGCGGCGGACGCTATCATGTCGGCAAGTCCTATGAGGTCGCCGGCGTCCGGTTCACGCCCAAGGAGCAGCCGGGCTATGACAAGGTCGGCGTCGCGTCCTGGTACGGACCGCAGTTCCACCGCCGCATGACGTCGAACGGCGAATGGTTCGACATGAACGAGCTGACCGCGGCGCATGCGACCTTGCCGCTGCCGAGCTATGCCAAGGTTTCCAATCTCGAGAACGGCCGCAGCGTGGTGGTGCGCATCAACGACCGTGGACCCTTCGTCGGCACCCGCATCATCGACATGTCGCGCCGCTCGGCGGACGTCCTGGGTTTCAAGCCGCAGGGCATGGCCAAGGTGCGCGTCCAATATATCGGCCCCGCGCCGCTCAACGATCAGGGCCAGCATCTGGCGGCGATGAACCGCGAATTGCGCAACGGCACGCCGCTCAACCGGATGATGGCGGCCGCAGAGGGGCGATGGAGCGGCGGCGAAACGCAGGTCGCGGCGGTCGAGCAGGGGTTCGGGACCTATCCCACGGTCCAGACCAACATCGCTTCCGCCAGCGCCGCCTACGACACGCCCGATTATTTCGTGCAGGTCGGCTCCTTCGCCGATCCCCACAATGCCGAGCGCGCCCGCGAGGAGCTCGCGAATTCGGGCCCGGTCGAGGTGCAGGAGCTCATGGGCTCGCAAGGGCCGCTCTATCGCGTGCGCATCGGGCCGATGAAGAACGAGGGGCAGGCGCAACTGGCGCTGCGCCAGGCCGTCGATCGCGGCCATCCCGACGCCCGGCTGATCATGGCGAATGCGGCGCTTTAAGATGCCGGCGCCCTGGTCGTAATCAGCTCCCAGGCGTGACGGCTTTCGTCATCGCGCTTCAGCTTTTGCTTGCGCCTGATCTTCTCGGAAAACCGGTGTCCCCTTTTCTGGATCATGCTATAGCTTCGGCCGCATGATCATCCATCGTATATTTGCCGTCATCGTCGCGGGCATGATCGCGATCGCGGGCGCCGCCGCACAAACGACGCCGCTGCCGCCGCCGCTCGACACGACGGTGCCGCATGCCATCCTGATGGATGCGCGCACCGGACTCATATTCTACGAGAAGAGCGCCGACGAGCGCATACCGCCCGCCAGCATGAGCAAGCTGATGACGGCGCTCATGGTGTTCGATGCGCTGAAGGACGGCCGGATCACGCTCGATACGGAATTCCTGATCAGCGAGGATGCCTGGCGGCGCGGCGGCGCCCCGGCCGGCGGGTCGACCATGTATGCGAAGGTCAATTCGCAGGTCAAACTGTCCGATCTCATCCAGGGCGTCATCGTGCAATCGGCCAACGACGCCTGCATCGCGATCGCACAGGGCATGGCGGGATCGGAACCGGCTTTCGCCGACCGGATGACGCAGCGCGCCCGTGCCCTCGGCCTCACGCAGGCGACGTTCCGCAACGCCACCGGCCTGCCCGATCCGGAACACCGGATGACGGTGCGCGAACTGGCGCTGCTGGCGCAGCACATCATCAAGACCTATCCCGAATATTATCACTATTACAGCCAGCCCGAATTCACCTGGAACAAGATCTCGCAGAAGAACCGCAACCCGCTGCTCATCGACTATCAGGGCGCCGACGGCATGAAGACCGGCTACACGCGGGAAGCGGGCTACGGCCTCGTCGGCTCGGCGATCCGCGACGGCCGCCGGCTGATCCTGGTGGTCGCGGGCGCCGCCTCGATCGACGAGCGCCGCAAGGAGGCGCAGAAGATCCTCGACTGGGGCTTCCGGCAGTTCCGGCCCATCGAGGTCTACGGCGCCAATGACCGGATCGGGCGGGCGCGCGTCTGGGGCGGAGACAGCCGCTGGGTCGATCTCGTCACGCCGCAGTCGATCAGGGTGCTGCTCTCTCCCACCGAGCAGCAGAAGGTCACCGTCGATCTGCACTATACCGGCCCGCTGATGGCGCCGGTGAAAGCCGGCGAGAAAGCCGGCATCATCCAGTTCAATCTGGAAGGCCGAACGGTCGCCGAATTCCCGGTCGAAACCGCGCGCGAAATCACCCCCGTCTCCTCCATGTGGCTCAAGGCCTGGGACAGCCTCATCTATATGGCCTTCGGCGGCTGACGTGACCGGCCGTTTCATCACCTTCGAAGGTGGCGAGGGCACCGGCAAGAGCTCGCATGCCCGCGACCTGGCCGCCACCCTGCGCGAGACGGGCAGGAGCGTCGTCCTGACCCGCGAGCCCGGCGGCTCGCCCGGCGCCGAAGACATCCGCGCCCTCCTGGTCACCGGCGCGACCTCGCGCTGGTCGGCGACCGCCGAGACGCTGCTCAACTATGCCGCGCGGGAATCGCATCTGCGCGAGACGATCAGGCCGGCGCTGGCCCGCGGCGATCTGGTGCTGTGCGACCGCTTCATGGATTCGACCCGGGTCTATCAAGGCTTTGCCGGCGGCTGCGACATGGAGCTGATCGAAGCCCTGGAGCACAAGATCGTGGGCGGGACCAGGCCCGCTCTCACCTTGATCCTCGATGTCGATCCGGAGCTCGGGCTTCAGCGGGCGAAGAAGCGCTCCGACGGCGAGGACCGTTTCGAGAAGAAGGGCCTCGCTTTCCATCGCAAGCTGCGCGAGGGCTTCCTCGCCATCGCGGCGCAGAACCCGGAGCGTTGCCGCGTCATCGATTCGAGCCGGCCCTATGCGGCGGTGGCGGAGGACATCCGGCGCCTCGTCCAGCCTCTATCGGGTGGCGCATGAGCGAGGCCGCGGAAGATCCGCGCGAAGGGTCGTACCATCCGCGCCGGCGCACCACGCTCATCGGCCATCAGGCGGCGGAAGAGCTGCTGCTGCGCCAATTTTCGTCCGGGCGGATGCATCACGGCTGGCTCTTTGCCGGGCCGCGCGGCATCGGCAAGGCGACGCTCGCTTATCGCCTGGCCCGCTTCCTGCTCGCTCATCCCGATCCCAAAGCCGCGACCGGTAGCACGAGCCTTCATGTTCCGGCCGAAGCGCCCGTGGCGCACCGCATCGCGGCGCGCGGCCATGCCGATCTCTTCGTCCTCGAGCGCGCCTATGACGCCAAGAACGAGCGGCTCAAGTCCGAGACCGCAGTCGACGACGTGCGCCGGGCCTCGGGCTTCTTCGCCCGCACGGCGGGCGAGGGCGGCTGGCGCATCTGCATCGTCGACGCGGCGGAAGACCTCAATCCGGAATCGGCCAATGCGCTGCTCAAGATCCTCGAGGAGCCCCCGGCCCGGTCGCTCTTCATCCTGGTCAGCCATCAGCCGGGCCGGCTCCTGGCGACGATCCGCTCGCGCTGCCTGCGGCTCGATCTCAATCCCTTGAGCGAAGCCGATACCATTGCGGTGCTCGAAGGCATGGCTGAGCAGGGGCCGGAGGACATCACGCGCGCAGCCCAGCTCTCGCGCGGCAGTCCGGGGCGGGCGCTCGAGCTCCTGAACTCCGACGGGGCCAAGTATTTCGACCTCTTGCGTCAATTGATGATGCGTGCGCAACCGATTGATCTTCCAGCTAAAATATCCATAGCGGATGGCCTGCAAGGACGCGACATGAGCGAGGATTTCAGCATTTTCTCCGAACTCCTCCTGACCCATGTCGCCGATCTGGCGCGCCGCTCGGCGCTTGCCGGGGAGGGCGCGGCGCTGGCCCGGGCGCATGAGGAGATCGGCAATATCCTGCGGGAAGCGAGCGGGCTCAATCTCGACCGCCGCCAGACCGTGCTCGACATGCTCGGCAGATTGGGAGCAGCCAAAGCTGCGTAGCATGACCGGCGTTCCGCCTGTCACGACACCGCTCTATGCCCGGGTCCTGGGCTCGGCCTGGCATGATCTGCCGGCGGAAATCCGCGCCATGCACGACGTCGAGGCGACCGCCGTCGCGCAAGGGCGCGCTACGGTGGAGCGCGGCCCGGGATGGCTCGCACGCCTCGCCGCGGCGGCCATCGGTTTTCCAGCGGCCGGCGATGATGTGCCGGTGTGCGTGCGCTTCGATGTTGCGGACGGGGCCGAGACCTGGACGCGCAGTTTCGGCGGGAAGAGCTTCCACAGTCGCCAGTTCGCCGGCATCGGCCGGCGCGAAGGACTGCTCTGCGAGCGCTTCGGGGGCTTGACCTTCGCCGCGGCGCTGGTGCTCGAGGACAGGCGGCTGTCGCTCGTCCTGCGCCACTGGCATGCGTTCGGCATTCCGATGCCGATGGTCCTGTGTCCACGTGCGACGGCGCATGAGACGGTGGAAGACGGGCGCTTCCGCTTCCATGTCGAGATCGCTCATCGCGCGACCGGCCTCATCGTGCGCTATCGCGGCTGGCTCGAGCCGGCGGGCGGCCAAGGGCATTCCCTTGACCGGACAAATGCCCTAAACCTCGACCCGCCGGGCGCCGGCGCGCGCTGAGCCGGGCGCTCAAGCCAGTCAACATTTTGTAATTACTCGGGTTTCTTTGCGTGAAAGAGAAGTTCTACATCACCACCGCCATTTCCTACCCGAATGGCCCGCCGCATATCGGCCACGCCTATGAAGTGCTGGCGACGGATGCGCTCGCCCGCTTCAAGCGGCTCGACGGCTTTGACGTGATGTTCCTGACCGGCACCGACGAGCATGGCCAGAAGATCGAGCAGACGGCCCGCAGGCAGGGCCGCACGGCCGCCGATTTCGTCGACGAGATGGCGGCGCTGTTCAAGGACATGGTGGCGCAGCTCGGCTGCACCAACGACGACTTCATCCGCACCACGGATGCGCGCCACAAGCATACGGTCACCGAATTGTGGAAACGTCTCGAGGCGGCCGGCGACATCTACCTGTCCAATTATTCCGGCTGGTATTCGGTGCGCGACGAAGCTTTCTACGGCGCCGATGAGATCGAGGATCGCGACGGCCAGAAATTCTCCACCAAGACCGGCACGCCGGTCGAATGGGTGGAGGAGGCGAGCTACTTCTTCAAGCTCTCCGCTTATCAAGACAAGCTCCTCAAGCTCTATGCCGATCAGCCCGATTTCATCGGCCCGGCCGAGCGGCGCAACGAGGTGGTGAGCTTCGTCAAGGGCGGTTTGCAGGACCTTTCCGTCTCGCGCACCACCTTCGACTGGGGCATCCCGGTTCCGGGCGCCCAGGGCCACATCATGTATGTGTGGCTCGACGCGCTGACCAACTATCTCTCCGCCACCGGGTGGCCGGACAAGAGCCCGCGCAACCACTATTGGCCGGCCGATCTCCACGTCATCGGCAAGGACATCGTGCGTTTCCATGCCATCTACTGGCCGGCCTTCCTGATGTCGGCGGGGCTGCCGCTGCCCAAGCGCGTCTTCGGCCACGGCTTCCTGTTCAACCGCGGGGAGAAGATGTCGAAATCGGTCGGCAACGTCATCTCGCCGGCGGAGCTCGTTTCGCGCTACGGCGTCGACCAGGTGCGCTATTTCTTCCTGCGCGAGGTGCCCTTCGGCCAGGACGGCAATTACAGCCATGAGGCGATCATCGCGCGCATCAATGCCGATCTCTCCAATGATCTCGGCAATCTGGCACAGCGCTCGCTGTCGATGATCGGCAAGAACTGCGCCGGCAAGGTGCCGGCCCCCGGCAAGCTCACCTCGGAGGACGAGACGATCCTTCAGGCGAGCGATGCGCTGCTCGCCGAATGCCGTACCCATCACGACGTCCAGGCCATCAACCGGGCGCTCGATGCGATCTGGAAAGTGGTGGCCGATGCCAACCGCTATTTCGCCGCGCAAGAGCCCTGGGCGCTGCGCAAGACGGACCCCGAGCGCATGGGAACGGTCCTCTATGTGACGGCCGAGATCCTGCGCCAGGTCGGCATATTGGCGCAGCCCTATATGCCGGTCTCGGCGGGGAAACTGCTCGATCTCCTCGGCACGCCTGCGGACAAGCGTGATTTCGCGGCGCTGGGTCCGCAGGGACGGCTCGCCTCCGGCATAGCGCTGCCGGCCCCGGCGGCGGTCTTCCCGCGCTATGTCGAGGACGCGGACGTCTCCGCATCGGCATGAAGGTCGTCGACAGCCATTGCCATCTCGATTATCCGGGCCTCGCCGAAGACTTGGCCCAGGTGATCACGCGCGCCGAAGGGGCAGGGGTCGGCCTCCTGCTCTCGATCGGCACCAGGGTCAGGGCATTCGACCAGGTCCTCGCCATCGCCGAGCGCCATGACAATGTCTTCTGCACCGTCGGCACCCACCCGCACAATGCCGCCGCGGAACCGGACGTCACGGCTGACGAGCTTGTCAATCTCGCCCGCCATCCCAAGGTGGTCGGCATCGGCGAGGCGGGCCTCGATTATCATTACGACCACAGCCCGCGCGATCAGCAGGCGCTGAGCTTCCGCGTCCATATCCAGGCCGCGCGCGCGACGGGCCTGCCGCTCGTCATCCACAGCCGCGAGGCCGAGGCCGACACCGCCGCCATATTGGAAGATGAGATGGGCAAGGGCGCTTTCAAGCCGTTGCTCCACTGCTTCTCGTCGAAGGCGGAGCTGGCCGAGCGCGGCCTGAAGCTCGGCGCCTATGTCTCGTTCTCCGGCATCCTCACCTACAAGACCGCCGAGGACATCCGCGCGACCGCGCGGAGCGTGCCGATGGACCGTCTCCTGGTCGAGACGGACGCGCCCTATCTCGCCCCCGTTCCCCATCGCGGCAAGACGAACGAGCCGGCCTTCGTGATGAAGACGTTGGAGAAGCTCGCAGAGGTGAAGGACGTGACGCCCGAAGACATGGCCAGAACGACGAGCCGCAATTTCTTCGCCTTGTTCGACAAGGTGCCGAAACCCAAATGGGCCGCGTGAACGATGGCCGGCACGCTCACCATACTGGGCTGCGGCTCATCGGGCGGCGTGCCACGCATCGGCAATTCCTGGGGCCTGTGCGACCCCGCGGAGCCGCGAAACCGGCGGCGGCGCTGCTCGGTGCTGCTCAGCCTCGCGGGCGATGGGGGCGAGACGCGCGTCCTCATCGACACATCACCCGACCTGCGCGACCAGATGCTGGCAACCGGCACGGACAGGCTCGACGCCGTGCTCTATACGCATGAGCACGCCGATCATACCCATGGCATAGACGAGCTTAGGGCCTTCTATCTCAGGCAGCGGCACCTGATCCCGGTATGGGCCGACGAGACGACGGCGAGCCTGCTCGTCAGCCGCTTCGGCTACTGCTTCGTCACCGCGCCCGGAAGCGACTATCCGCCGATCCTCGCCCTCAACCGGATCGTCCCCGGCGACATGGTCAGGATCGCGGGGAAGGGGGGCGAGATCGCCGCTCTGCCCTTCGTCGTCGCCCATGGCAACATCTCCGCTCTCGGCTTCCGCATCGGCAACATGGCCTATACGCCCGACGTCAACGGTATCCCCGACGAGAGCCTCGGCGCCTTGAGCGGCCTCGATCTGTGGATCATCGATGCCTTGCGGCCGGTGCCGCATCCGAGCCATTTCAGCCTGCCCGAGACGCTCGCCTGGATCGAGCGGCTGAAGCCGAAGCGCGCCGTTCTCACCAACATGCATATCGACCTCGATTACGGGACGCTGAAGGCCGAGCTTCCCCCCTATATCGAGCCCGCATATGACGGTATGATTCTGCCCCTCTGACTAAGGGAGTCGCCCATGTCCCGCCGGATCGTTTCCCTGATTGCCCTCATGGCTTTCAGCGCCACCCCGCTATTGGCTCAGACCGCTTGTCCGGACGGAGCGGAGCGCGATGCGCAGAAGATCTCGGCTGCCGTCGATCTCTATGCGCGCGAGCCGTTCTCGGCGCGCAGCTTCAGGGTGCTGAAGGGCCTCGGCGATCCGATGATCGATGCCGACTACGGCGGCTACTCCTCCTGGCAGAATGCCGACGCGCTCAAGAAGCTGATCGCCGAGATCATGCCCGATGCGAAACAGCCCAACTACTATGGCTATGAGTGCCGGCTCGGCTATCCGCTCGAGGTGCTCGAGAAGCGCATCGCCGATCTCGGCAAGACGAGCCCCTATGTGAAGCAATGGCTCACCGTGCAACTCGCGGTCCTGGCCGCCTGCGACGGCGAGAAGATCGCCGAGCTGCCAGGGCCGCTCGCCGACCAGCAGTCGCCGGTCACCGAGCTGCAAGAGGCCGACCGGGCCTATCAGGCGGCATCGCTCGTCTTCTATACCGACCGGAGCAAGGCGCTCGATCTCTACAAGGCGATCGGCGCCTCGGCCTCGCCGCACAAGGGGGCGGCGCGCTACATGGTCGCCAACATACTGGCCAACGCGAAGCAGCTCGCCGAAGCGCGCAGCGAGGCCAATGCGATCCTCGCCGATCCCGCCCTGGCGAACGTCCATGGCATCACCCAGGAGCTTCTGGGCTATATCGCCAATCTCGAGGACACGGCCCCGGGCTGGAGCAGCCTGATCAACGAGACGATCGCCGTGCTCGACAAGCCGGCCAAGGACATCAAGGCCTCGCCCGATCTCTCCAGAGCCTATGGACGGGCCCTCTACGACATCGACTTCGTGGGCATCCGCGGCAAATCCGACGACTGGTGGCTCGACGGCAAGCTGCCGGAGAACCCGACCATCTCGAAAGCCATCGTCGATGCGACGCGCCAGCATCCGATGGCGGCCTGGATGATCGGCGGTCAGACGACGCAGGATTATTATGAGCGCGCGCCCTGGCAGTTCATCGGCCCGAAGTGGGAAGCCCGCACCGAGGCGCTGGTCGACCGGACGCTGGCGCTCGCGGCCGGTACGCCGGCTCTCGCCAAAGACGTGTTCGAGGTGCTGAAGGCCAGGCCCGACGATGCGACCCGCCAGGCGCTGTGGAGCAAGGCGCAGGCGGCCGCCAAAGCCGCCAATGACAGTTGCGGTGCCGCGCCCGAGACCGCGGCCGCCGGCACGCTCCTCACCCACGCGACGCGGCTCTCGGCGCTCGCCGGCAAGTTCGACGAAGCCTATGCCGGGCTCGAAGCCTATCCGTTCAAGACGTCCGTCGCCTATGGCCAGAACGCGCTGCTGCCGCTCGGCCAGTATCTCCTGGGGGAGGGCATGGTGGAGGAGGCGCGGCGCTTCCGCGACCGCCTGCTCACCGACGCGCTGTGGACTTCGCTCAAGGACGATGACGGCACGCGCAACGCGCTGGCGCAGCTCACAATGTGGGCGGCCGAGGATCGCGCCCAGTGGGACAAGGCGCTTGGGCATCATTCGGTGAAGACGAGCCTGCCGCTCATGAACTTCCTGCCGGCCAAGGATCTGCGCGCCATGGCGAAGAACGACGCCGTGTTCACGCCGGAAGAGCGCGCGCTCTTCGCGCGCACCGCCTGGACCAGGGTCTATGCGCGCGGCGGCGTGCCGGAGAAGTCCTTCACCGAGGAGCTGCATGCGCTCAATCCGCAGGTCAAGGCGGTGGCCGACAAGGTCGCGGCCGACTATCCCAAGGCCAAGGACGCGAACCGGCGCCTGTTAACCATATTGCGCACGCCGCGCATGGGCGTCCTGGTGAACGCGCCCGGCATCTGGGAGCCGATCACCATGACGGGCGGCGGCGAAGTGACGGCACTCGATTCTTTCGACCACAATGACAAGAACTGGTGGTGCCCGTTCGAGCCCGACCGCCAGCTGGGCGGCCTGCGCGACGACTTCGACGCGCTCACCGGCGTTCAGCGCGCCGGCTGGTCGGCCAAGCGGCTGGAGCCCGTCGTCGAGGCCGACGCCGCGGCGACGCTCGCCAAGAAGCGCGAGAGCGTGCTCAAGGGTCATCCGGTGGTCAGAAACGTCAGCTGGAAGGAGATCAAGGCGCTGAGCAACATGGCGAGCGCGCCCAAGCTCCTGGCGACGGCGGCGACCAAATGGGGCAAGGCGGCGGCCAAGGGCGATACAGGCGCCGCCGAGGCCCTGGCGCTGGCGATCCGCTCGACCCGCTATGGCTGCAACTGGCATGGCGGCCATGGCGCTTATTCCAAGGCGGCCTATGAGGTGCTGCACCGGAAGTTCGGGACGACGCCATGGGCGACGCAGACGCCTTACTGGTTCGACTGCGTGAACTTCTACAATCAGACCAGCACGACCGGCGGCAAGTGCCCAAGCCCATCCTGGCCCAAGCAGGAAATTCCGCGCTGAGGCGCACGAAACCGGCAAAACCGGCAAAGCCTCGGAACGGATTTGGCTTCCCTCGAAGGCGGCAAAATATATCCGAACGTGACGACGCTTCGGCTCATGGCCGACAAGTATCAGATCACATTTGCCGCCCTGTTGATGCCTGATGTTTTGCCGCCGACAAGCAAGATCAAGGTTCAGGATTTCCGGACCCATGGCGGGCAAGGTGTAAAATGGGGGCCGGAACTACTCGCCATTCTGGATCAGATCAACCTTGATCTGGAGGCCCTGGCTGAGTTGCGTGATTACCGGCCTGATCTGTTCAGCGCGCCCGTGCTTCCGGAGGCGGCCCTTACGGACAATCCCGCTGTCTTAGCCTCCAATGAGCGCAAGCGCGTGGGGCTGGATACCGATATGCAGCTTGGTTGGGCCACGCCTAGCGAGGCCTTTAAGCGCTTGCGCGCGCTCGTGGAGGCGCAAGGCATTTTGGTTCATATCGTCCGCGCCGATACCGAAGAGCATTGGCGCGGCCTTACTATCTATGACGAGCGCCAGATACCGCTTATCGTCATCAATGGTGATGAGAGAGAACCAGAACGGCGGATTTACTCCCTATTCCACGAGTACGCGCACGTTTTGTTGCGCGTGAGTGCAATAAGCGGCGGCAGAAGCACTTCCACAACTGAGAAGTTCTGCAATCAATTCGCTGCGCATTTTCTCATGCCTGAAGATGCCTTTAAGAGAGAGGCCATCAGCGTTCACGGCCATGCGCTGAACAAGTGGGAAAATTCCGAGATCAAGCAAATTGCTACAAGATTCAAGGTCACGTCCACGGCGGTTGCCCTCCATCTCGAAAACTTACACCTCACCTCTCAGGCGCTTTTCGCTAGGACTCGTGGTCTATGGAAGGGCACGCCGAAGAAGAAGGGCGGTAAACCCACGCCATATACCGAGAGGATCGCCAATCGCCTAGGCGACCGCCACGTCGGTATAGTTCTCAAGGCGAAGGCCGAAGGCCTAATTGATAGCGTTGATGCTCATGAGCTTTTAGTCGTTTCCCCCAGTGACTTCGCCCAACTAGAAAAAAAGCTAAAGGAGCGCCAAGCGGCGTATGGGTGGCGACGATAAGATTGAGTATGTGGTCGACGCTAGCAGCTGGATCTTCATAGAAGATAACCCCGCGCAAAACCTGATTCTCGCAAAGCTCGGGGAGTTGATCGAAGATGGCCGAGTGTATTGTCCGATTGAGGCTTGGAACGAGGTTAAGAAATGCGCGAAGGTCCAGGCTTGGCTAAGTCAGTACGAAACCGCTGTTGTTAAGCGCATTGTCGATACCCAATATCTCTTGAAGGTTGGAGTTGTGGCCCACAAGTTTCCGATGATGTCTGGCGCAAGAGGAACGAAGGAAAAGGCGGACGCGTATGTGGTGGCAATGGCCGCATATCTTAATGGCATTTCTAATCCAACTGTCCATGTCGTCGTCCATGAAGAATCGACTATGAGGAAGCCGAGCCGGAAGATCGGCAACGCATGCAAGGAAATGGGTGTCCAGCATTTGAGCCTGTGGCAGATGCTACGAAAGGAATTTCCGAATGAACAATGGCTCTAAGTCAGCTGAGAAAAAGAAGCTTCCAAAGGACGACGAGGCGCAATCCAAGCGCTTCCTAGAGACAGCCAAAGAGCACGGGGCCGATGAGACTGAGGAAGGCGCTGACCGGGCTTTCAAGAAGGTCACAAAAAAATAGGCGCGGTCCTAGTCAGAGACTTTCACCCAAGCGATTCAGATCAATTTCTGGCGTTGGCCAGAGACCTTCAGTCGTTTGAGGTTGGCCTGTACGACCGGATGATGCCGGTCGAGGACATTGGAGGTTGGTACATCTCAACCTTGCTCGACCAATGCGCGGATGAGGGTGGCTCAATCCTTGTCGCGGAGCGGGGCCAGGAGCTGCTTGGGTTTGCCACCGTGTTCACGAACGCCGTCCAGAAAGGTGAAATGGACGAGCTGCCATTCACCTATGCCTATGTCAGCCACATATCCGTCAAACCTTCAGCTCGCGGCGGCGGGATCGGCAAGCTGCTACTCGGCGAGTGCGAGGCTCGCGCTCGTTCAGCCGGGCGGCAGTGGCTCCGGATCGGCGTGCTGGCCAACAATCCTGGCGCTCGAAGCCTGTACGAACGGCTGGGTTTCCGCGACCATCTGCTAATTATGGAAAAGCCATTGAAATAGCATATTTAGCGGTGGGTACGCGAAGTGAAACGTCGCCTAGAAATATTCCATAATATACATTATGCGAATGGAGGGCGGGTGGCCGATCCGGGCCCTATTGGCGAGCGTCTGTCGTCAGCTGAGACGGCTCCCACAGCTCGATCGGATTGCCCTCCGGATCATGGATGCGGCAGAAGCGGCCGACTTCGGAATCCCATTCGGTACGCGTCTCGACCACGATGCCGGCGGCCTCGAGCTTCGCCATCATGCCATCGAGGTCATCGACGCGGAAATTCACCATCCATTGCTGCTCCGGCCTGCCGAAATAGTCGGTGTCCTCCTTGAACGGACCGAAGATGGTGGTGCCGGCCTCCTGGCGCCAGACCGTCGTCTGGATGTTGCCGATGCCCAGATGTTTCTCATACCAGGCGGCCAACGCGTCGGGATCGCGGGCGCGGAAGAACAGTCCGCCGATGCCGGTCACTTTTGCCATGCGATGCCCCCCGTCACGATTGCCGCGCCAGACCCAGCCACGCCAAGGCCGGGTGATCGCCCGGCATCACGATATCGACGATATCGGGCACGATGTCCAATCCGCGCTCGCCATTGGCAAACAGCACGAACGCTTCCCGGCGGGCCGGATTGCCCAAGGCGAAGGCCTTGGCGCCGATGTTCGAGCCCCAATGAAAGAAGGTGCCGGCCTCGGGCTCAAGTCCCCAGCCGAGCCCCCAGGCGACGCCCGTTGCGCATTCCGAATCATCCTGCGCCAGAGCCTCGATCCGCCGGGCCGGCGGATGGTGCCGGGGCGTCATCCAGAGTCCGGTCATCTCCCGGCCGAGCAGCGAACCGTCGAGGCACGCGGCGAGGAAGCGCCCGTAATCCACTGCGGTCGTCAGAAGCGAACAGGCGGCGTTCGCCGTGCGCGGGATAAATCTGGGAAGCACCTTGCCCGTCTCCGCATGGGCATCGGCTATGGTCGCCGGGAAGTCGGCGCGCCAGACGAAGCTCGAGCCGTGCATCCCGAGCGGATCGAGGACGAGCCGCTTCACCAGGACGTCCAATGGCTCTCCGGCCAAGCGCTCGAGGGCCCTTTGCAGATAAACGAACCCCTCGCCCGAATAGCTGAAGCGCGCGCCCGGAGGGAAGTGGCTGCGCAACGGAACAGTGCTGCTTCGCCAGTTGGGCAAGCCCGTCTCATGCGCGAGGACATGCCGCGCCGTGATCGCGGCCGACAGTTCGTCGCCGGGGACGAGCCGTCCGGCCAATGGCGCGAGAGGTTCATCGAGGTCGAGGATGCCCTCCTCCGCAAGCTGGAGTGCTGCATGAGCGACCAGCGGCTTGCTCAAGGACGCGGCCTGGAACACGGTCTCAGACGTGACAGGCGCGCGCGTCTCCTGGTTTCTGAGCCCTGAAACGAACGTGTCTGCGCCCCCTCGGCGCAAGACGACGAGAGCGAGCCCCGGCACCTTTGCGGCGTCCATCAGCCGCGGAAGCTCGCGCTGGATGGTCAAGCGACGGCCACGGCCTCGATCTCCAGGTCGAACTCCATCGGCCAGGACGCAACGGGCACAAAGGTGCGCGCCGGCGGATTGTCCGGGAAGTGCTGCGCATAGACGCGATTGATCGCGCCATAGAAGCCGGCATTTGCGGCATAGATGCGCACCATCAGGATCTTGTCGGGCGAGGTGCCGGCGGCGGCGAGACAATGCTCGAGCGCCTTGAGCGACGCCTCGGTCTGAACCTCGATGTCGCCTTTCACCAAGGCGCCGGTGGCAATGTCGAGGGGCGGCGTGCCGGAGACGAAGACGAGCCCCGCCCCCTTGGTGACGAGCGACAGCGGCAGGCCGATCTTGCGCACGGCGGCAGACAGGACCGGAACTTCGACGATCTCTTTCATGGCGCGCACTCCTTCGTCATTTTCCATGCAGGCGCAGATGCATGGCCCGGATCTCCTCGGCAAGCTCCGGCACCGGCCCCTCCACCGTCACGCCGGGCGCGATCTCGCCGGCGGGAAACGGGCGCACCGGCGGCGGGATGGCGACGCCGATCTCGTCGAGCCAGGCCATCAGCTGCTTTGAGGAGGCGACATAGACGATGCGGCCGAGGCCGACCCAGCCATGGGCCGCGGCGCACATCGGACAGTGCTCGCCCGATGTATAGACCGTGGCTCCTGCCCGTTCGGCCGGCGTCATATGGTTGGCGGCCCAGCGCGCCAGCTCGAACTCCGGATGCCGCGTCTGGTCGCCGCCCGCGACGCGATTGCGGTCCTCGGCGCGGACCTTGCCATCGGCGTCGACGAGGACCGAGCCGAAAGGCTCGTCGCCCGCGTCCAGCGCTTCGCGGGCAAGCTCGACGCAGCGGCGCAGGTGTTTGTGTTCGCTTTCATTGATCATATCGAAGCGCTCCTCAACTGACTTTGGCTCAGGCCATATAAACCGGGTCGCCAACCTGGACAGAGGCCGATCCCGAAATCAAACCATAGACCCCTAGATTCTGATCGGCATCCCTGACGATCGTCCGCAGCATGGTCTTGTCGGCCGGCAAGTCCGGCTGGGCCCGCGTAACGGCACCGCAGCGCGGCGTGGCGCCGGCGCAATCGATCGTCGCGCCACCGAGAACGAGCCGCTTGCCGATCCAGCCCTGCTCCACCAGCCCTTCGGCATACGGAGCAGGCTCGATCAGGAGATTGGGCCGGAAGCGGCGGCGGTCCCAGTCGGCGTCCGGCTTCAAGTTCTTCAGATGCGCCAGTGTCGATGTCGTGACGATATGGAGCGGCGTCACCAGGAAGAACGTCCCGGGCGTCGAGACGAAATCGGCGAAAGGCGGCGGCGCCTGACTGAAATCCGGAAGCGGTTCGCCCTCTTCCCGCTCGAACGTCGCTTTCAATTCCTCGAGCCAAGTGTGGTCGTCGAGCTTGTGACGCCGGTAAAAATCACGGTCGGACTCCGGCCGCACCGCTTCCAATGTCGATACGCGGCCGGTCAAGGCCGAAAGCCGGGCATGGATTTCAGGATCCGTGCCGGCGACGACCGCGCCATCGGGGAAGGTCACTTCGACCCGCGAGCCTGTTGCATCGCTGCGGTCGCGGGCGGTGCACAGCAACAATTGCGGGCGAAATTTGCAGCTTTGGATTTCTTTGCGCGCCACATCCCGCAGCGCCCAGGTGCGATCACCCTGCACACCCCGTTCTCCCAGCACGCAGGACGTGAGACGTTCTCCCGCCATCCCCTTGACTGGATAGCGCCAGATTTCCTTGATATGTCCGACATGGGTCATGGCCGCCCCCCTTGTGCTTTGCCGCCAGCAGTAAACTCGCATAGCTGCAAGCTGGCGGATTGACCACCCCCGGCCCTGCATCGGTGGCCGTCATTTTCTGCGGGTTTTGCGTCCCGGTGCTGCGCCTTTCGCCGCCTTGGCCGGCAAGGTGCCGACAAAGGCGAGCGCCAGCGGCAATCCGGCCGCGATCGCCTTCCGGCTCAATGCCGTGGGCTCGAGATAGACATAACCCTGCATCAGCCGGCCACCCATTTCCATCTGGCGCGCGCCCGCGAGCTTCAGGGCCCGGGCCTGCCGCTCCTCGCCGACGCGCAAAAGGAGGCCTTGCCTGAACGTGCCGGCGACCATGTTGCCATTGAGCATGAAGCCAGTGCCGCCGAACATCCGCTGCTCGCGGATCTGTCCGGCCGGCGCGAGAGCCTGACGCAATTCTTGAACCACATCGTCTTCCGTCATGGCATGCACCTTCGACGAATGGACTATAGGCCAGCCATCCAAGGGTGGAAAGCCGGCCCACATGCCGATAATCTCGTCCCATGCATCTCGTTTTTCTTTATGGCCAGCCGGCATCGGGCAAGCTGACCATCGCGAAGGCTCTTGCCCAGCGCACGGGCCTCGCGCTCTTCCACAATCATCTCGTCGTCGACGCGGTCGGGGCGGTGTTTCCATTCGGCTCGGAAAGCTTCAATCGCCTGCGTGAACGGTTCTGGCTCGATACGCTGGCCGAAGCCGCAAAGACCGGCCGCTCGCTCATCTTCACCTTCGCGCCCGAGCCGACTGTCGCTCCGGATTTCGCCCGGCGCGCCCGGACGATGATCGAGGCTTCTGAGGGAAAGGTGATCTTCGTCGCCCTCACCGTGCCGCCCGCGGAACAGGAGCGCCGCCTTGCCGCGCCGGATCGCAGCCAATATGGGAAGCTCAGGTCGCCCGAACTCCTGCGCCGGCTCGCCGAGGACTTCGCCTTATGCCTGGCGGCCATGCCGGCCCCTGCGCTCACCATCGACACCGCGGCCATGACGCCGGATCAAGCGGCGGCGACAATCGCCACTCTCCTTCCTCATCCTTCTGTCACGGTACCAGACGCATGACCAATCCCGCCGATCTCGATCCCCGCCAAGTCGCGACGCTGAGGGCCATCATGGCGGCCTTGCGCAAGCCGGTCACCGGCTGCCCGTGGGATCTCGAGCAGAATTTCGCGACCATCGCGCCCTACACGATCGAGGAAGCCTATGAAGTGGCCGACGCCATCCAGCGCGACGACAAGAGCGATCTGCGCGAGGAGCTGGGCGATCTTCTCCTGCAGGTCGTCTATCACGCCCAGCTCGCCCATGAGGAGAAGAGCTTTTCCTTCGACGACGTGGTCGAGGCCATCTGCCGCAAGATGATCCGGCGCCATCCGCATGTCTTCGGCGACGAGAAAGCGCGCTCGGCCAAGCTTGCCAAGGGCTTCTGGGAGGAGATGAAGGCGCGCGAGAAGAAGAATGACAGCGCCGCAGGCATCCTCGAGGGCGTGCCGGTGGGCTTGCCGGCGATGACGCGCGCCGTCAAATTGCAGGCCAAGGCTGCCAAGGTCGGCTTCGACTGGCCGTCGGTCGACTTCGTCTATGACAAAATGAACGAGGAGATCGCCGAGCTGCAGGACGAGACCGTGCCCGAGACGCAGGCGGCGGAATATGGCGACCTGCTCTTCGCCATGGCCAATCTCGGCCGCCATCTGGGCATCGATCCGGAAAGCGCCCTGCGCACGGCAAACGAGAAATTCCTGCGCCGCTTCCGCCATATCGAGGCAGAGCTCGCCAAGCGCGGCTCGGCTCCGGAAAAGTCCACCCTCGCCGAGATGGACGTGCTGTGGGACGAAGCCAAGGCGCTGGAGAAATCCTGAGCGTCACTCCGCCGCGTGGTCGAGCAAGCTCGTATTGCGCAGCCGATACTTGAAGCGGCTCAAGGCGATCTGGGCTTTGTCGGCGCCGAGCCGCACGGTGAGGACGACGCGGCCGTCCTCGAGCTGCTCGCGGCCCAGGACCTCGCCCTTGTCATAGAGCCAGGCCTGGCCCTGCCCGTCGGCCGGATCGAGGACGGCTTCATAGACATCGAGGTCCTTGCCGAGCTTTGCTTCGATCAGCTCACGCAGCCGGTCGAGGCCCTGACCAGTGAGGGCGGAGACCAGCACGCAATCCGCCTGCCGCGTGGTCTGCGTCTGGCGCATCGCCGAGAACTCGTCGGGCAGTTGATCGGCCTTGTTCCAGACCTCGATGATGTGGTCGCGGCGGTTCTCGCCGATGCCGAGCTCGCTCAGGATGGAGGAGACGTCGGCGGCCTGGGCATCGGTTTCCGGATGGCTGATGTCGCGCACATGCAAGATGACATCGGCCTCTATCACCTCTTCGAGCGTGGCGCGAAACGCGGCGATGAGCGGCGTCGGCAGATCGGAAATGAAGCCGACCGTGTCCGAGAGCACGACCTTGCGCCCATGCGGCAGCGAGATCGCGCGCATGGCGGGATCGAGCGTCGCGAACAACAGGTCCTTGGCGAGCACGCCCGCCTTGGTCAGCGCGTTGAACAGCGTCGACTTGCCGGCATTGGTATAGCCGACGAGAGCTACGACCGGATAAGGCACGCGCGCCCTGCCCTCGCGATGGAGGCCGCGCGTCTTCACCACCGAAGCAAGCTGCTTCTCGAGCCTCGATATGCGCTCCTGGATCAGGCGTCGGTCGGCTTCGAGCTGGGTTTCGCCAGGGCCGCCGAGGAAGCCGAAACCGCCGCGCTGGCGTTCCAAGTGCGTCCAGGATCGAACCAGCCGGCTCTTCTGGTAGCGTAAATGGGCGAGCTCGACCTGCAAGAGGCCCTCGCGGGTGCGCGCCCGCCGCCCGAAAATCTCGAGGATGAGGCCAGTCCGGTCGAGGACCTTGGCATCCCAGGCTTTCTCGAGGTTGCGCTGCTGAATGGGGCTCAGCACGCCATTGACGATGACGAGATCGGCCTCGCTGTCTCTGGCGAGCCCCGCGATCTCATCGACCTTGCCGGCGCCGATCAAGGTCGCAGGCCGGGGCTCGTTCAGCATGACGACCAACTCACCGGCGATTTCGAGATCGATGGCCAGCGCCAGACCGACGGCCTCTTCGAGACGCGACGCAGCCGTTCGATCCGTCAGGGCCGACGGCGCCCTCGCCTTGCGTTCCACATGAACGACAATGGCGCGGGTGGCCTGCGGTCCTTCAATCTGAAATCGAACTTCGTGTCCGGAAGAATGCTTGCGTCTGCTGGGCGTCACCCGTCCTTGCCTTCCTCGTCGAACAGGCTGATCGGCCCGCCCGGCATGATCGTCGAGATCGCGTGCTTATAGACGAGCTGGGACAGCCCGTCCCGGCGCAAGAGCACGCAAAAATTATCGAACCAGGTAATAATACCTTGCAATTTCACTCCGTTAACGAGGAACACCGTTACCGGGATCTTCTGCTTGCGGACGTGGTTGAGAAAAGTATCCTGGAGATTTTGTGGTTTTTCCTGTGCCATATGATCGCTTATTCCCTTCTTTTTCGGTCACAGCCAAGGGAATCCAAGCCTAGCACGGTTGCATTAGGTACAAAACGTAAAAAACCGGCGATTGCCCGAGAGTTCACGTCAAGATTGAACCTCCCGGCGACCATCTCGTTTCGCTCCAAGCCACGTTCCAACCGAAGTCTCCGGCGCTGTCGTCAAAGCCCGAAGGCCGGCTCGTAAAAAAAATCCCTTGTCCTTGTCGATCTGGCGGCATCCCGTTCGTCGTGGTCTTGTGAACGCCCTTCAAGGGCATGGAAACAAAGGAGAAATACCATGCGCAAGATCGTAGCCAGCGCCTTCGTCAGCCTCGACGGTGTGATGCAGGCTCCCGGCGGGCCGCAAGAGGATCCGACCGGCGGTTTCAAATATGGCGGCTGGACAGCGCCGTATTGGGACGACGCCTTGAGCGCCGCGATGGACGAGGTCCTGTCCGCTCCCTTCGACCTTCTGCTCGGCCGCAAGACCTATGACATCTTCGCCGCCCATTGGCCTTATGCGAAGAGCGACGACAGCTCGCTCGAAGGCAAGGTTGCCCGGCTGTTCAACAGTGCCACCAAATATGTCGCAACCCACTCGCCCGCCACGCTCGGCTGGCAGACCAGCCGAGCGCTCGGCGGCGACGTGGCCGCAACCTTGCGCGACCTGAAGACGACGGATGGTCCCAGCCTCCTCGTCCAGGGCAGCAGCAATCTCGTCCAGACCCTGCTCGCGCATGATCTGATCGACGAGGTCACGCTCCTGACCTTCCCCCTCGCTTTGGGGAGGGGAAAGCGTTTCTTCGGCGACGGCAGCAGGCCTGGTGCCTTCAGGCTGGCGAAATCGACGGCCTCGAACTCGGGCACGCTGATCGCGCGCTATGAGCGCGCGGGCGACATCACGACCGGCTCCTTCGCCGCGGAGACCCCTTCCGCGGCAGAGATCGAGCGCCGCAAGACCCTCGCCTGACTCCAGGACCGGCCCGTCTACCCGGCCGGTCCTCCACCATCTTTGCGAAAGGACATCGAGATGCCGAGAAGGATCATCGCAACGGATTACGTGTCTCTCGACGGCGTCGTCCAGGACCCGGTCGGGATGGAAGGATCGGGCCTCGGCGACTGGACCGGACCGTTCAGCCGCGGCCCGGACGGTGACAGGTTCAAGCAGGAGGAATTGGCGCGGGCCGATGCGCTTCTCTTCGGACGCGTGACCTATGACGGTTTCGCCGCGGTCTGGCCCCTGGTCAAGGATGCCTTTGCCGAGCGCATGAACAGCCTGCCGAAATATGTCGCGTCACGCACCCTCGAGAGCGCGGCATGGACCAATTCGACGATCATCGGCCAGGATCTCGTCGGCGAGACGAAGGCGCTGAAAGCGGAAGCGGGCGGTGACATGCTGATCTATGGCAGCGCCTCGATCGTGCATGCCCTCATGCCGCATCGCCTCATCGATGAATACCGCCTCATGGTCTATCCGGTCGTGCTCGGGCGCGGCAAACGCCTCTTTCCGCAAGGCACGCAATCGGTGCTGACGCTCGCCGAATGCCGCACCTTCGATGACGGCATCGTTCTCCTGCGTTATGTGATCTAAAGCGCGATGGTCAGGCCGCGGTCGAGTTGACGCGGTTGCGGCCGGCGCGCTTGGCGCTGTAGAGCGCTTCGTCGGCGCGCTTCATGATGGTTTCCATCGTGTCGGAGGACCCTTCCACGGCGGCGACGCCGATCGAGACGGTGATCGTCAGGGGGCCGGTGCGGGCGCCGACGTTGAACGACTTGGTCGATATGCTGCGGCACATGCGGTCGGCGATCTTGGCGGCCACTTCCGCATTGGTGTTGGGCAGCACGATCACGAATTCCTCGCCGCCGATGCGGCAGATCATGTCGATGTTGCGGATCGACTGCTTGAGGCGCGAGGCGAGCTCCTGCAGCACGCGGTCGCCCACCGCATGGCCGTTCTCGTCGTTCACCGACTTGAAATGATCGACGTCGAGGGCGAGCAAGGACAGGCTCTTGCCGCGGTTGATGGCGTGCTCGACCAGCGCCGCGGTCTGGTTCTCCATGTAGCGGCGATTGTAGAGCCCGGTCAGCGGATCGGTGACGGCGAGCTCCATCGTCGCCTGCACATGCGAGCGCAGCTGGTCGGTGTAGCGGCAACGCTTGATCTGAGTGTTGGCGCGCGCCAGGAGCTCCTGCTTGTCGATCGGCCGGATCAGATAGTCGTTCACGCCCATGTCGAGCGCGCGCAGCAGCCGTTGGTGGTCGTCGGGCGCCACGACGATGAGGATAGGAGTCTGGCGGGTGCGCTCGAGCGACTTGAGCTGCGAGCACAGGCGCAAGCCGTCGACATTGTCCATGTCGAGATTGATGATGATCAACTCGTAGCGGGTCTCCGCCGCATGCATGACGGCGGTCAGCGGATCGTCGACGACGGTCACCTCATGATGGGGAACGAGCGCCGATTTGGTGCGCTCGGCGGCGGCGGCGCGATTATCGATGATAAGAACCTTGCCCGGCCGCGCCGCATCGCCGTTTTCAAGGCGGTTGATCAGCCTGACGGCTTCGCCATTGGGCGAGCGCGCCCGCAGCTCGTCGGTGAGCATCTTGAGTCTGACCAGGCTCTTCACCCGGCAGAACAGGGCCATGTCGTTGACCGGCTTGGTCAGGAAATCGTCGGCGCCGGCCTCGAGGCCCTTGATGCGATCCTCCGGCTGGTCGAGGGCGGTGACCATGACCACGGGAATATGATGGGTCTGCGAGTCACCCTTGATCTGACGGCAGACCTCGATGCCGTCGATGCCCGGCATCATCACATCGAGAAGCACGATGTCGGGCTTCACCCGCTTGACCGACTCGAGCGCGTCGGCGCCGTTCATGGCCGTAACGACATCGAAGTATTCCGCGGAAAGCTTCGCCTCCAGGAGGCGAACATTCGCGAGGATGTCGTCGACGACCAGAACCCTGGCGGTCATTGCGGTCTCTTGAGGAAACTGTCCACGGTCTTGAGGAAGCTCATAACGGAAATGGGTTTGGAGATATAGGCTTCGCACCCCCCTTCCCTAATTTTTTCCTCATCGCCCTTCATCGCGAAGGCGGTCACGGCGATGACCGGAATCTTGCGCAGCTCGTCGTCTTCCTTAAGCCATTTGGTGACTTCGATGCCGGAGACTTCCGGCAGCTGAATATCCATGATGATGAGGTCGGGCATGTGCTGGCGCGCGATCTCGAGCGCCGACAGGCCGTCACGCGTCTGCAGGACGCGATAGCCATGCGCCTCCAAGAGATCGTTGAAGAGCTTCATATTGAGCTCGTTGTCCTCGACGATCAGAACAGTCTTGGCCTGCGCCGGATTCTTTGCGAGCATGGGCTCGTTTCCCACTTGTTTTCCCGGTATCCTTAGCACGGCTGCCACCCTGTCGGTGTGCGGTTGCTGGAATGGACCTGCACGCCACCGATGCCCTGTTTCGTTTTGAGACTTGGTGCAAGTTTCTTATAGCGGAATTGTCGCCGAACTCGGTAACTAACAGTTTAACCACTATGACAGTCCGAAACGTAGTAAACCGACGCTTAACGCGGACCGCCAGGCAGTGCTGAAATCACCTAAACTCCCGCTTGAGGAAGCCGAGATCATCGCATTGAAAGCGCTGACTTTTCTAGCCAATGATACGGACAGGCTGGAGCGGTTCCTGACGCTTTCCGGGATCAGCCCCGCCGAAATCCGGCAAGCGGCCGCGAACCCGCAGTTCCTGGCCGGAATACTCAATCACCTGTTGCAGGACGAATCGCTTCTCCTGACCTTCACGGCGGAGGAGGATCTCGACCCCCGCCTGCCGGCTCTGGCGGCCGAGATCCTCGGTAAACCATCCACTTGATCAGGCCGCCTCGGCGGTCTGGATGGCGAGCGCGCCATGCGCGTCGAGCGCCGCCTTGAGGCGGGGCCTGCCGCGCACATGGGCGGCCACCTTGGCGATGTGAGGATAGCGCTCGAGCACCGCCCGCTCGGACGGATAGGCCCAGAGCGTCAGCATGAACAGATAGATATCGGCGGCGGAAAAATTGTCGCCGAGAAGGAACGGCCCGTCCTCGGCGAGGCGGTTCTCCATGATGTCGAAGATCGCCAGGCTGTGCTGCCCGGCCTTGCGGCGGATCGCGGCATTCTGCTCGTCGGTCTCGGCGAGGGACGAGCCGTCGAAGGCGAGATCGATATGGGAATAGAGATTGACGGCCATGAAGACGAGCAGCGAGAGGTACTGCGCGTGATTGTCGCTGCCGATGGAGGGCGCCAGGCCCTTGTCGGGATGGGAGTCGGTCAGGAAGGCGACGATGGCGGCCGATTCGGCGATGGCCCGGCCATCCGACAGCCCGAGAGCCGGAATCAGACCCAAGGGGCTGATCTCGCGGAATTCCGGCGCCTTCACCTGCTCAGGCGTCATCCACACATTTTGATAAGGCACATCAAGCTCTTCGAGAACGAGATGGGCGCTGATCGAGCCCCACCGCTTGACGTTGTACAGCTTGTACATCGGCTCCTCCTTATCCAGGCGGGAGCAGGACCTCGCGAAAACCGGCCCCCCTCATTCGCTCGTCCCGCCTCCAATGAAGCCTATTTACGCCTGCCGCGCAACGTCCCGATGACGATTGACGTGGGGAAAACCGGCGGATGTCCTCGAGCGCGGCCATGAAGTTCTGTGGATCATGCGCTAAACTCCGGCGATGGACAGGGGACAAGCGGGCGCGGGCTTCTGCCGGGATTGCTTCAATCCCGTGAGCGACGACGATCGCCGCTGTCCCTCATGCCGCTCGCCGCGGCTCTTGCGCCATCCCGAGCTGCACCGCCTCAGCACGGCGCATCTCGATTGCGATGCCTTCTATGCGGCGATCGAGAAGCGCGACGATCCATCCTTGCGCGACAAGCCGGTGATCGTCGGCGGCCAGCACCGGGGGGTCGTGTCCACCGCCTGCTATATCGCGCGCATAAGGGGCGTGCGCTCGGCGATGCCGATGTTCCAGGCCTTGCGGCTGTGCCCCGACGCGACCGTCATCCCGCCCGACATGGCGAAATATGCCGCGGTCGGCCGGGAGGTGCGCGCCCTCATGCTGGCGCTGACGCCGCTGGTGCAGCCTTTGTCGATCGATGAGGCCTTTCTCGACCTCGCCGGCACCGAGCGGCTGCACGGGCGCAGCGCCGCCTATTCGCTGGCGCTGCTGGCGCGGCAGATCGAGCAGGAGATCGGCATCACCGTCTCGATCGGCCTGGCGCACAACAAATTCCTCGCCAAGATGGCCTCAGACCTCGACAAGCCGCGCGGCTTCTCAGTGATCGGCCGGGCGGAGACGCTGGGCTTCCTCGCCGCGCGCCCGGTCAGCGCCATCTGGGGGGTCGGCAAAGCGATGCAGTCGGAACTCGCCAAGGACGGCATCACCATGATCGCCCAGCTCCAGACACGCGAGAAGATCGACCTCATGAAGCGCTATGGCACGCTGGGCGCGCGGCTCTATCACCTGTCGCGCGGCGAGGATGCCCGCCATGTGTCGCCCGATGACGACACCAAGAGCATCAGCGCCGAGACCACTTTCGATGAGGACATCAGCGACTACAAGGCGCTGGAGCGCATCCTGTGGCAGATGAGCGAGAAGGTGTCGCGGCGCGCCAAGAAGGACCGGCTCGCCGGCGCGACCGTGACGCTCAAGCTCAAGACCGCCGATTTCAGGATCAGGACGCGCAACGCCTCCTTCCAGGACGCGACGGTGCTGGCCGACCGCATATTCTCGGCCGCCCAGCCCCTGCTCAAGCGCGAAGCCACCGGTACCGCCTTCCGCCTGCTGGGGGTGGGCATATCGCATCTCGTCGAGATCGATCCGTCCGGTCCCGAGGCGACGCTGGACGAGCGCCTGGCGACGCGCGCCAAGGCGGAGCACGCCATCGACCGCCTCAGGGAGAAATTCGGCAAGAGCGCCGTCGAACGCGGCCTCGTCTTCAACGGCGAAAACGAAGATGGTCGGTGACGATATCCTGGAGCGAGCGTTCCCGCGCTGCTCGCGTCACTTGCAGTCGGACTGATCGAGCAGTTGCAGCGATGTCAGCCGGCCCGAGAGCACATAGTCGCCGTAATCGATGGTGAGCGTGCCGGCGACGCCGTTCTCGAAGATCGGGAAGCTCATCTGATAGGTCGGCAGCTCCTCGCTCGTCGTCTGCTTCGCATCATATTCGTAGAAGGTGACGGAGAGCGGCCAGGATGGCAGCGGCTGCAGCGCCTGGTCGACATTCTTGTCGGCACCCGGCTCTTTGCGTTTGCCGATGAACGAGATCACCTTGTAGACCTTCGATCCCGAAGCGCCGTCATAGAGGATGCTGACATCGCGCGTCTCGCCGCGCTCGGCCGCTTCCATGATGTGCTTCTGGTGCGCCATGGGAAACAGGACGCCGGAGGGCAGCTCGAACTGCTCGGCCTTCGGCTCGTCGATGACGCCCTTGCCGCCCTTGCTGCGGTCGGCGTCCATGTCGGCCTTGAGCTTGGTCTCGCTGTCCAGCCGGTTGTTGATGAACTGCTTGTCGTTGAGCTGCAGCGACTGGCCGTCGCCCGATTCCCACGAGGCGACCTGGTTGTCGAAAAGCTGGGTCTCGCCTTCCGTCGGGCGCATCTCCATGACACGACGGAAACTGGTGGACCATCCCTCGCAGGCCGATCCGGTGAGCTCCATCACCATGCGGCCGTCGGCGCCGGAAACATTCGATCCTTCCGACGAACGCTCTAGCTTCAGATCATAGACGGCGCGATGCGGCCTGATATTCACCCCGGCGAGCGCTTTGCTGCCTAATGCCGCAAGGGCAGCAAAGCTCAACAGAAGGCTTGCACCGCGTCTGATCTGGTGTTTTCTAGTCATTCTCATTCCGGACCTCTCCACCCCGCCCTCATAAGCCAAACGGTAGTTCACAACAATGGCCCCTGCCTTACCGCGCCTCCTGGTCACCCGACGCCTGCCGCAGGAGGTGGAAACCCGCCTGGCCAAGGCCTACAAAGCGGACCTCAACGCCGACGACCATCCAATGAGCGAGGCGGACATCCTGGCCGGCGCCGAGGGCAAGGACGCGCTCCTCATCACGCCGATGGACAAGTCCTTCGCCTCCGGCATCATTGCCAAGCTGCCGCCCACGGTCAAAATCGTGGCGACGTTCTCGGTGGGCTATGAGCATGTCGACATTGCGGCGGCACGCGGCCGGAACATCGCCGTCACCAACACGCCGGACGTGCTGACCGACGCCACCGCCGACATCGCCCTCCTGCTCATCCTGGGCGCGGCGCGCGGCGCCTATTGGGGCGAGCGCATGGTGCGCGAGGACAAGTGGACCTCGTGGTCGCCGACGGCGCCCCTGGGCTTCGACGTCTCGGGCAAGCGGCTCGGCATCCTGGGCATGGGCCGCATCGGTCAGGCGGTCGCCAAGCGGGCCCGCGCCTTCGACATGGAGCTCCATTATCACAATCGCCGGCCGGTGGCGGCCGATCTCGCGCATGGCGCGCGCTATCATGCCGAGCTCGACCGGATGCTGCCTTATTGCGATTTCCTGTCGGTCAACTGCGCCTCGACGCCCGAGACGCGCGGCCTCGTGAACGCGAAGCTGATCGCCAAGCTTCCCGACGGCGCCATCATCGTCAATTCAGCGCGCGGCGACATCGTCGACGACGACGCGCTGATCGCCGGCCTTGCCTCGGGCAAGCTCGCCGCCGCCGGACTCGACGTGTTCCGCAACGAGCCGAAGATCGATCCGCGCTACCGCACCCTCGACAATGTCTTCCTGCTCCCCCATCTCGGCAGCGCCACGCGCGACACGCGCATCGCCATGGGCATGCGGGCGGCCGACAACCTCGACGCCTTCTTCGCCGGCCGGAAACCGGCCGACCTTCTGACGTGATTCACCACCAATAGGAGACTTGCATGAGCCAGATCGACAAAAAGCTAGCTGAACTGGGGATCACCCTGCCGACGCCGGCGAAGCCCGTGGCGAATTACGTCGGCTGGGTCAGGACCGGGAACCTCGTCTACACCGCGGGCCAGGTGACGCTGAAGGACGGCAAGCTGGAATATCAGGGCAAGGTCGGCAAGGACTTCACCGTCGAGGAGGCGGCCAAGGGCGCCAGGCTGTGCGCCATCAATATCGTGGCGCAGCTCAAGGATGCCTGCGGCGGCGACCTCGACAAGGTGAAGCGCATCGTGAAGCTGGTCGGCTTCGTCAACGGCACGCCGGAATTCACGGATCATCCGAAGGTCGTCAACGGCGCCTCCGACCTGATGGTCGAGATCTTCGGCGACAAGGGCAAGCATGCGCGCTCCGCCGTCGGCTCGGGCTCTCTGCCGCTCAATGTCGCCGTCGAGGTCGAGGCGATCGCCGAGGTCGAGTAGGCCATGTCCGCCACCCCCGCTGTGCGCGATCTCGCCTGGCTCACGGCGAGGCCGATCGCGCATCGCGGGTTCCATGACGCCACGCGCGGCATCATCGAGAATACCGCCAGCGCCTTCGCGGCCGCGATCGCCGCCGATTATGCCATCGAATGCGACCTGCAGCTTTCGCGCGACGGCGAGGCATTGGTCTTTCACGACGAGACGCTCGACCGGCTGATGACCGGCGAAGGTCTCGTCGCCGGCCACTCGGCCGACGAACTCAAGGCCATGGCCTTCCGGGGCGGCGCCGATCGCATCCAGACCCTGGGCGAGCTCCTGGGCCAGGTCCAGGGCCGCACGCCCCTGGTGATCGAGCTCAAAAGCCCGTGGAACGGCAATGAGGCGCTGGTCCGGCGCACCATCGCGGTGGTCAGCGGCTATCACGGTCCGTTCGCCCTGATGTCCTTCGATCCCAAGGTGATCGCTCTGATACGGGAAATCGCCCCGGACATATCGCGGGGCGTCGTGGCCGACCAGGCGACGCATTCGGACTACGACATCCTTCCAGCGGCGGAACGACTGCGGCTGCGGGACCTCGCGCATCTGGC
>JBFWNN010000061.1:0-32684 GCA_050251035.1 Parvibaculaceae bacterium | reverse complement strand
CCTTGCGCGCTCGGGATGCGGCTCATGTCGAGGGGCTGGAACAGCTCGACCTTGGAGGCGAGGATGGCGCGCTGGAAATCCTTGTTGGGGGTCAGGAGGTCCATCGACCCGCGCCCGCCGGTGTTGAAGCGGGTGAGAGCCTCATCCGCCGCCGACTGGAACGAGGCCTGCATCTGGATATTGTTTTTGGCGAGGAACTCCTTGGCGACATTGCCGCCATGCTCGCCGTCCCAGCCGAGGAAGTTCAAGGGACCGCCGAGCTTCCTCTCTTCCGCAGCGGCCTCGGGCGCGCCGAGCACGGTCAGCGTGGCGAGACCTGCCGCGCTCTGGAGGACGCGCCGGCGGCTCACATTCTCATTGAGCTTGCTGTCGAGGAAATTTCTCAGGAAATCGTTCACGTCCTTCTCCCTGCTTGGCCGTCATCGGAGATTGCGGCGCATTGATTTCTGGCTTACTTACTAGTAAGTAAGTTTAGTGTCAATGTGACGGCGAGGAGTGGGAAACATTTCGCGATGACGGGAAGCCGCAACGAGGAGGCCTCATCGATGCGCGCGCGGATCAAGGCGCTGGCGCTCGACCTCCTGGTCCAGCACGGCTATCGCGGCGTGAGCTTCGGCGACATCGCCCAAAGCCTGGGCATCACCCGCGCCAACATCCATTACCACTTCGGCAACAAGCAGGCTTTGGTGGAAGAGGTGCTCGACGACTATGTCGCGGCGACGACGGCGGCGCTGAGCGAGCTGTGGGCGAAGCCCGGCGAGGCACTGGCGGAGAAGCTCGCGATCATGATCGACTACAGCCGCAAGCGCTATCAGCGCTACAATGCGAAGGGCGAGAGCGGCCGGCCCTGGAGCCTCATCGCGCGCCTGCGCCAGGACGGCGACGCCTTGAGCCCCAGATGCCATGCGGCCCTGCAGCGGTTCGAGAAGGACCTGAACGCCACCATCACCGCCGCCATCGAGCAGGCCAAGGCGCGTCACGAATATGCGAGCTGGATGCCGGTCGGCGACGTTGCGGTGCTCCTGGTCAGCATCGCCAACAGCGCCTCGCCGATCACCCAGGACGCCGGCAGCTTCGACCGGCTGGAGAAGCTTTATATGGCCTTCGCGCGCATCGTCGAGCATGCCTTCGCCGCCGACCGGCCGTTGCCCCAGGCGCGCCAGGCCGGGCGAAGGCGGCGGTGAGGCGGTTCGTTCTTCGCCGCGGTCAGCAATTCTTTGATGATGGCGATCTTCTTGTCGACCAGCGCTGCCATGGCGGCTTAGTGAAAATCTCCCCTGCCTGATGGGCTTCTTAACCCGCTCAATCAGGAGAAGCCATCGGTGTTTACGACAAAAACAAAAATACTTGCAATTCTTATGAAAATAACGTATTTGGAAAATATCAGGATCGGAGACTGTGCGCCCGCGGTGGTTCATAACGGGCTCAAGCTTAACACGGTCATCTCGTTTTGCTGGAAAGCGTCGGCTCTTCCTTTACCGGAAATCATCGTTCGCTTGGCTTTGAGCAAATTCCCTGCTCCGCGCCGGCGCGGTACTTCAAGGGTGAGCGGGTTGCCCTCATCTCTTTGATGACTTCGCAGAGATGGGGTGACGCTTGCGCTAGCTTGCACCCGCCAGTCAATCAACGACTTCCAAGGTGGTTTCCTTTCGTTTCTGTATAGAAACGCCGCAATCCTCCAGATCATCAAACTCCCTCAGGCTGACCGAACACGCGTCAGCCTCCATCCAAACTCTGACAAAGGATCAACCGAATGGTTCTCGATCGCCGAGAGAGGTCTGAACTCGTGCAAGCTTTACTACGTACGAGGAGCAGAAAGCATGGGGCTAATTTCTTCGAGAATGTCGCGCAAACCAGGACGGAACCCGGCGACGGAAGCTACCGCCAGCCCGCATTTGCGGGAATGGGATTTCTTCCCGCATCGCAGCTAGAGGTAACGACAGGCGATAATGCCGCAAGTCAATCGCACAAGTTACCGGAGCCTCGTCTTCACCCATTCCGCGATCCGGCAAGATTCTCCTATACTGGTGAGGCTGCCGACACGGCTACGGCGCCCGACATTCCTTACCATGATCTGCTTGTTTTCAAGAAGGCACCAAGTGCTTCATCACGGCTGGCAAATCCGCAAACCATGTATGGCCGGCCATTGGCGGTTAATGCAGGGGTAGCTCTCCCACCGAGACATTGGGGTTATTTATGGGAAAGATTATTCCCGTCTTATTGCCCCCCTGCGGACGACAATCCCACATTTCCGCCCTTAATCAATCAGGACAAGGAACAGCTTACTGAAGCCGACAAGGCTGCTTGTCATGATCAATTTGATCACGACGAAAAGCAGTGCTATGAAAACCACAGCTATAATCCAAGAGCTCTTAGCGGATGTCGCGAGCGCGCCAGCATAATCCGCGACCTGTGCCTGAGAGGCAAAAGAGAAACATCGCCCTGGAGCGATCCCGATGAAGACGGTATAAGGTTCCCCAAGCCGGGCAAGAGATGGAAGAAGAAGTAGCGACCAGTGAAGAGAATTGATCTCACCCCTCTGCTAAGACAAGTAGAGCCTCATAGAAATGAGGTCGTGGAGATCGATGGGACACCTATGCCAAAGAGCGCGGCTATGCTGTTGTCCGGTCTCGCAACTGAGACTGAGTGGAATGTGCGCTTCGGACTCCAATTAAACGCTATCTCTGAATGCAGATTGGCTAACAATACCGCAGCTGCCGTCAAGGTGGCCCAGGCACTGCAACAGGACTTCCGTGATGTCGCATCACTGGTAGCTTTATCCTATGCATTAATTGAGAATGACGAGCTGGAGGCAGGACTTTTGCGCGCCAAGGAGGCCCTCGAATTGGCGATCCAGGGGCAAACCCTGGTGAATTACGCGGCGGGAAACTTGGTTCGACTGACCGTCAAGACAGGGTCAGTCGAGGCGGTGAACGAGGCTATGGAGGCGCTTGTCGACTCTACGGACGTGCCGCGCGAGGGAGACTGCGTGTTGGATATCGACTGGTGTGATGATGCAGAGGCGCTTGGCGCCGATATGGAGTTGATATCGTGGATCAGGGCGGTCGCCGAAACACAAATGCCGCACGTGAAGCGCAAACGCATGCTTGCGTCCAGATCGCGAGCCAAACAGAAATTCAAAGAAAAATATCATAGCGGATGATGATGCACGCGGGCGATTGCCACCAGACTTTATGGTTGTCGAATCTGTTGCTTATGAAGCGAACGCGAACTGGGTCACACGCTTTTTTCGATGGGCTGTCGCTGGAAATTGTCGAACATACCGCACGGCAGCTGCGCAACCATCGTTGAAAGCGGGCGACGCCAACGTAAGGATATTCGGCCAGGACTCCAGCCACCGGCTTCAGGATCGCCAGCGCATCGGCGCCCCGCTGGAGAAGGCGCTATGCCGAGCACTCCAGGACTGGTTTACGGGGATGGGTTATCTTCTACCCTGCAATAGGATGCGGATTCGGTTTGATTCGCCTCAATCTGACTGCGTTTCGTGATCGAGGCCCGATGTCGAAAAGGTATCCTCAGCGCGTCTTCGCGGCATTCATATCGTCGACGAGGTTGGGATAGGACCCGGATTGCCGCGTCTCAATCATGCGGTCCAGCACTTTCAACCGAGGGAAATACCAAGATTAGTGGCCCGCCGCTTCATCTCGCGCTTGATCGCGGGCGTCAGCCGTCGCTTCTGGCCTGAGGTGTAGATCTTGAATCTGTGGGAGATCGGCGCGTTGTGGCCGTGGTATCCGGCATCGGCGAGAAGGCGTTCGATGCCGTTGCTGATGGTCTTCTCCATGTCCGGTATCATCTGCGCCAAGGTGTGACCGTCATAGAGATTGCCAGGCAGGGCTTTGGCATGCATAGCGAACTGGCCGCCCTTCGAGCGCTTAAGCGTCGTGGCGATCGACACCTTGACGCCGAACTCCTGGGGCGCATGCACCTTGCCGTTGCCGATGCATTTTATTTCAGGCGCGTGCAGGCTGTAGACCTTCTTGCCGCGCTGGTTCTGCCGCTGCTCGAGAACACGGCCTGTCAGGTGCAGAGGCGGCTCACTTGGCCGCCGTCAGCGACTGCCTGACGATTTCCATCTTCTTGTCGACCAGCGCCGACATGGCGGCCATGCCGCCCTTGGTGAAACCTTCTTTGGCTTTCTCGAACTGGGCGAGGGAGGTCTCGAACGCCGTCTTGTCCTTGCGCCGCGTGCCCAGCCCCCAATGGCTGTCGCCGATGCCGTTCTGCGCCATCGCCCATTGCAGCGGCATCTCCTCGAGGGTGTAGACCTCGAGTGAGGCGCTCAAGGCGGTGATCGCGGCCTCGAAGCTCTCGGTGCCTTGCTCGAAATTGCCGATCATGTTGAGCGCATTGCCGACATTGAACTGGGCCTGGGCCCAGTCGAGGCGGGCATTGTCCTTGCTGAGGACGGTCAGTGCCGCGCGTTTGGCGGCGACCGCCTCCTTGAGCTTCTCCGGTCCGCCACCGGCGAAGCCGATGGCTTCCAGGGCGGTGCCCATCATGCTTTGTGCCGTGGCCCAGCGCATCGGCGCGCGTTCGACCGTGTATTCGCTGAGCGCCTCTCGATAGGCGGCGACGGCTTCATCAAGCTTGCCGGCATCATTGTTGAGCTTACCCAGGGTCTGCAGCCCATTGCCGAGATTGAGCTGTGTGGCCGCCCAATCGAGCGGCAGATGCTCGCGCTTGTAGACGTCGAACAGGCCGCGGTAGACCACGACGGCCTCTTCCAAGCGCGCCGCGTTCTGGGTGCGGGTGCCGACCTGCTGCAGCGTGCCGCCGAGGTTGTTCTGCACCGAGGCCCAGCCTATGGGCGTGCGCTCGCGCGTGAGCTCGAGGCTGGCATCGCGATAGGCTTTTGCGGCTTCTTCCAATTCGGCCGTGCCGCTGCTGCGCATGCCGAGATTGTAGAGGACATTGCCGAAATTGACCATGCTGTTGCCCCACTGCACCGGGACGCGCTCGCGGGTGCGTACTTCGAGAGCGGCGTGAAACACGCCCGCCGCCTCCTTGAGCATGGGGATGTCGTTCTTGCGCGCGCCCAGCGTGTTCAGCGTGTTGCCGAGATTGTTCTGCAGCATGCCCCAGCGCAGCGGCTCCTTGTCGCGGCTGATGGCCGCGAGCCCAGCGCGATAGGCGGCCACGGCTTCGATGAGCCGTGCATCGTTGCTTTCCCGCTCGCCCAACGAATTGAGGGCGAGGCCGAGATTGTTCTGCGACTCCGACCACTCCACGGGCTGCTTGTCGCGGCTTCTGATCTCGAGCACGGCGCGGAACGCCGCCACCGCCTGCTCCAGCGACTTAGGACCGTTCTCACGCTGTCCGAGCGCGACAAGCGAGTTGCCGAGATTGTTCTGGGCCGCTGCCCAGTTGACCGGGTCGTGCTCGCGGGTCAGGACCTGCAGGGAATCGCGGAAGATCTGCGCGGCTTGTTCGAGCCGTCTGTTGTCGCTGTCACGCTCGCCGAGCGTCTGATAAGCGACGCCCATGTTGTTGCGGGTGATGGCCCATTCGTCGGTCTTCTCGCCGTTGGGGATGAAGGTCAGCAGCTGCTCATAGACGGCGATCGATTTCTCGAGCGCGCCATTGTCGCCCTTTTCATTGCCATGGGCGTTGAGGGATTCCGCCTCGAGGTTTTTGTAGTTCCACTTGAGCTTCTCGTCCCATTTTTCGGCGAGAGAAAAGGCCTTGGCATAATCCTGTGCTGCTGCGAGGTGGTCGAAGGCCAGGGTCGAGGCTTCGGCGCGCCGCGCATAGACCGCTGCATCCGCCAGGCGCTTTTTCTTCACCGCTTCCTCGGCCGCATCGACGGCGCCCGCCGTCGCCTCGACGCGCTTCACCGCGTCGTCGAGGAATTGCCGCGCCGTGGCGATGGCGCCTTGCTTGATGGCGCGGTCGGCGGCGTCCGCCAGCCGCCTGATCTCGGGATCGTCCGAGTTCAGCGCCGCGCGCTCTTCCATCATCTTCTTGAGCTTGTCGGCCTGCGCCTTGAGCAGGGTCTCCAGCGCCTCTGGGTCTTTCGGCATGTCCTCCGTGCCGAGCGCGCGCAGGATCCCGTAGAGCGCATCGAGCGGCACGCCGTCGGTCTTGGCTATGGCCTCGACCTGCTGACGCTCCAGGCTCGGCAGGTCGGCGATGGTGAGGAGGAGCTGGCGGCGCTCGCCGGTGATGAGCCCGTCCTCTCCCGTGGGCTCGTCGGGGGAGACACCCAGATAGAGGAGGCGGCGCAGGCTTTCATTGACCCAGGGGCGCTGGCGCGTCTCGGTCGAGAGATAGACCTCTTCCGTGACCATGCGCATGACGGCGGAGAGCTCGGCGCCCTTCATCGCCGAGAGGTGCCGCAGGAGCGCCGCCGCATAGGGGCTGTTGCCACCTTCGGCGCCGTCGAGCGCCGGGCGCCCGGGCTCGGCCGCGAAGCCGATCACGGTGCCGAGATTGTCGGACGGAGCGCCTTGAGACTCGACCACGGCGGCACCGCGCGGCGCGCCGAGACCGCCCGCGGCGATCGGCTGGCCGGCGCTCGCCGGCGTCATCTTGATCTGCGCTCCGGGCGGAAAGGGGCTGGTGCGGCAGGCATCGAGCAGCACGATCGCGACCGGCACCGTCGTCTTGAGCCTCTCGATGACCGAAGTCAGCGAGACGAGCTTTTCGCCGGCATCGCCGAGCGACGCCTCGTTGGCATCGACCGGGATGAGATAGTTCTCGCCGCCCGCCTCGATGCCGTGACCCGAATAATAGAGGAAGGCGACATCGGCGCCCTCGGCGTCCTCGACGAAGCGCTCGAGATCGCGCGCCAGCTTCGTCGCGTCGCGGTCGCTGACGCTCCTCGCGTCGAAGCCCATGTCGGTGAGGAGCTTCGACATTTCGCGCGCGTCATTGGCGGGATTGGGAAGCGGCGTGATGTGGGCGTATTTCGACTGCCCGATGACGAGCGCCACGCCCTTGAGGGTCTTGGCCTCCTCGGCCCGCGCGGCGAAAGCTGCAAAGAGGACGAACAGCGCGGCCAGAATGGCGCCGGCGGCGTGGTGCGGCGTGCGGGGCAGGGCTCTCGAAGTCATGCGGGCGGCCTCGGGACAATTTCCGTAACGGCTGTTTAGGCGGGCCGTTGCGGCACGATCAAGGCCAAACTTGGCCGCGTTTCGGGCCAGAGCGATGGCTTCACGTCGAATCGCCGCAGCGCTTTGTCCTTATGCTCGCACATCAACATCTGCCTCCACCCCGCGGAACGCGCAGGGAGGGTAGAAATTGCGCATTGCAGACTTTCTATCCGATGCTTCTATTCCGCCGGAACCGATTTGAGCTTCGGGTTCTTGCTGTCGATCGCCCGCAAGCGTTCTTCCTCGGCGATCATGTAGTTGCGGGTCATCGGCAGGACATGCTGGTTGCGCGCGAACTGGATCTGGAAGTTGTTCATGCCGGAATAGCGGAAGGCGGTTTCTGCCCCGGCCAGATAGAACTCCCACATGCGGCAGAAGCGCTCGTCATAGATCGCCTTGGCGCGGTGGCGGTTGGCGGCGAAGCGCTTGCCCCATTCGCGCAGGGTCTCGGCATAATGCAGCCGCAGGATCTCGATGTCGGTGACATAGAGCCCACTCTTCTCGATATGCGGCAGCACTTCCGACAGAGCGGGGATGTAGCCGCCCGGGAAAATATACTTCTTGGTCCAGGCGCTGGTGGCGCCTGGGCCGTCGGACCGGTTGATCGAATGCAGCACCGCGATGCCGTCGTCCCTGAGGAGGGCGCGGCATTTCCGGAAGAATTCCCGGTAGTGGCCGACGCCCACATGCTCGAACATGCCGACCGACACGATGCGGTCGAACGGCTCGTCGAGCAGGCGGTAGTCGAGCAGACGGAAGTCGACCGTGTTGGAGACGCTGCGCTGGCGGGCGCGCTCGATCGACATCTTATGCTGCTCTTCCGAGAGCGTGACGCCGGTCACCTTGGCCCCGCAGGTCTCGGCCAGATAGAGGCCGAGGCCGCCCCAGCCCGAGCCGATGTCGAGCACCTTCATGCCGGGCTTGATGTTGAGCTTGGCCGCGAGGTGACGCTTCTTGGCGAGCTGCGCGTCCTCCAGCGAGGCGTCCGGCGTTTCGAAATAGGCGCAGGAATACTGCCGGTCACGGTCGAGGAAGAGATCGTAGAGGGCGCCCGACAAATCGTAGTGATGGGCGACATTGGCCTTCGCCTTGCCGACCGGATTATATTGGTCGAGCCGTTTCATCGCGATGCGCAGATTGTTGAAGTACTTCGATGCGCCCGGCGACGGCCGTTGCTCGACATTCTTCAACAGCACCTCGAGCAGGTCGTAGATGGTCCCTTCGGTGAGCTCGATGTCGCCATCCATGTAGGTTTCGCCAAGAAAGCGATCGGGATCGAGAAGGATCTTGAGGGGCGCGCGCCGGTTGACGACCTTGAATCCGGCCGGCCGGCCGGACCCGTCGCCATAGACATGCTTGCGCCCGCGGACATCGGTCACCGTCAGATGGCCGGTCTGGACCAGTTGCTTCAAAGCCTGGTTGAAAGCTGCGAACATCAGTAGTCTCCCGCTCTCCCGGCCCCCGCGCCGGAACGTGGTTCCCCTGCATAGTAAACGCAGTTTGACGGTTAAGTGAAGGCCCGGAGCGCATAGCCTTAATGCGCAGGACGTAGGGGCAGGCGTCATGGGATCGTTGGCGCGGCGCACAAAAAAGGGCCCTGCCGTCGGCAGGGCCCTCGGATCGTATGACCTTTCGGCTGGATTATTTCTCTTCCGACTCCGGCTCGCCGGTCTCGGCTTCGGCGGCGGCTTCCGTCTCGAACAGCTCTTCCGCGGCGGCCAGCGCCTCGGCGCGTTCGGAAACGGGTCCGGTGAGGACTTCGCCGCGCGCCTGGGCTTCCGCCTCGTCCTGCGAGCGCGCCACGTTGAGCGTTACCGGGACCGAGAGCTCGGGATGGAGGGCGATCTGCACCGTATAGAGGCCGATGGTCTTGATCGGCGTGTCTAGCAGCACATGGTTGCGCGCCACCGGGATGCCGGTGGTGGCGGCGGCTTCCGCGATGTCGCGGGTCGAGACCGAGCCATAGAGCTGGCCGGATTCGCCGGCCTGGCGCAGGATGATGAAGCTCTTGCCTTCGAGCTTGCCGCTGTCGCCCATGGCGGCCTTGCGGCGCTCTTCGCTCTTGGCTTCGAGAACCGTGCGGTCGCGCTCGAACTTGGCCTTGTTGGCCTCGGTCGCGCGCAGCGCCTTGTGCTGCGGGAAGAGGAAGTTGCGGGCATAGCCGTCCTTGACCTTGACGACCTCGCCCATGTTGCCGAGCTTGCCGATGCGCTCGAGAAGAATGACGTCCATAATTCTATCCTTTGCTGTCCCCGATCCTGAAGGATGGGTTAGAGGCGGATCGGGTGCCCGCCCCAACCGTGGCAGCGTTCCCCGCCAAAGTTGCTCGCCTTTGGCGAAAAGGGAACGCTCTCAATAAGCGATTACTTCAGCACGTAGGGCAGGAGGCCCAGGAACCGCGCGCGCTTGATCGCCTGGGCGAGCTCGCGCTGCTTCTTGGCCGAAACCGCGGTGATGCGCGACGGCACGATCTTGCCGCGCTCGGAAACGAAGCGCTGCAGCAGCTTCACGTCCTTGTAGTCGATCGCCGGCGCATTGTCGCCCGAGAACGGGCAGCTCTTGCGGCGACGGAAGAAGGGGCGGCGCGCCGGCCCGCCTTGAGTCTGGGCCATCAGTTAGCCTCCCTGTCGAGCGAGAAGTCCATATCGTCGAAGCCGCGTCCGCCGCGTCCGCCGAAGCCGCGTCCGCCGCGCTCCTCGCGCTTGCTGCCCGCCTTCATCATGGCGGTGGGACCGTCTTCGTGCTTGTCGACCCTGACGGTCATGAAGCGGATGACGTCTTCGTTGATCGACATCTGGCGCTCCATTTCGGCGACCGCCGCCGGCGGGGCTTCAATGTCGATATAGGTGTAGTGCGCCTTCCGGTTCTTCTTGATGCGGAAGGTGAGGGACTTGAGGCCCCAATATTCGGTCTTGCCGATCTTGCCGCCACCCGAAGTGATGACGGTCTTGAATTGATCAGTCAGCTGATCAACCTGCGAATTCGATGCGTCCTGACGGGTCAGGAACACATGCTCGTAAAGTGGCATGTTTCAAGCCTTTCAAAGTTGCGTTCGGCAATTGGTCCCGATGCAGAGCCTCCTTCGAGCCCTCATGTGAAAGGCTCGAAAGACCGGTTTCTCGAAAGAGCGGAGACACGGGAAGCCGGGGCGAACCCCTGACCGAAGGACCTTGCGGGCCCTCGGACCTTCCGTTCAGCCCCCAACCGGAGCCAATTGGCGGGCGCTCTATGGCGGAAATGCCGGGAAATAGCAAGAGCGCATCATTCCCTCGCGTCACTTTAACTGATTTGCCCCTTATACCGCACCTTCATGGCGCCGTCTCCCGGCGCTTGAGCGCCTCGCGCAAGGTGAAGGCGACGCGCCCCAGCTCGTCATCGCTCGGGCGCGGGATCGGCCGGAAGGTGACCGCCGCCTCGGCGATGTAGCGCCTGGACGTGATGTCGGTCGCCTCGATCATCGGCAGGACATGGGCATGCGCATGGGCGATGTCGCCGCCGGTGAAGACGAAGGCGGCGCGGGCGACGCCGTTGCGCGCCTTCAGGATGCGGGCGAGCCTTTGCCCGAGGACGACGATGCGCGAGGCGAGCTCGGCGGTGAGGTCGTCGAATGTCGGATAGTGGTCGCGCGGGATGATCTGCACATGGCCGGGCCGGATGGGGCCGGTATCGAGGAAAGCGACCAGGTAGTCGTCCTCATAGACGATGTGGGCTGGGACCTCGCGCCGCGCGATGCGGCAGAAGAGGCAAGGGTGCGAATGCGGTGTCATGATGCGTCTCGTCGAAAGAGGGGATCGGTTCCGGACATGAAAAAACCCTCGACCGGGCCGGCGGGAGGGTGCGAGGAAACGCGATTCTCTTAAGGACTGCGCGTGCTCAATCGCCTCCGCCGGTGGTACCCGGCAAGGGGGCGCGCATTCGACGCTGGGCGTTCGCAACAGTCATAGGACGGGACTATGCCTCGATCGTCAGCCTTCCGCAAGCTCGCGGCGCGCCGCAGAAGACAGGAAGGCGGATCGTGTCATCCCCCGATCCTTTGCCGCTTCGTCGATGGCCTCGATGAGACCGAGGTCGAGAGAGACATTGATCCTGCGGGCCGTACCACGATCCTGGACTAACGGCACAAAAGCGAAAGTCGCATCCGGCAGGACGGATCGAAGCGCTTTGTCCGCGCGGATGGCCTCAATCGGGCGCGGTTTCGGAACAGGATCGCCATCGGCGACAAGGCCTTCCACGTGAAAGGCAAGCGCTTCGATTGCGTTTGTCACAGCCTCATCGACGGTTGCGCCTGCCGAGACACAACCAGGAAAATCAGGAAAGCTCACGCCATAGGAGCTGTCCTTGTCCTTGTGAATGAGAGCGACATAACGCATGATCTCAATCCTTCCTATCCAGCCTGCCGATAAATGGAATGAGCGGTTCCCTTCGGCAAATCACGATTCGGATGCGGAACGGTAACGCGGCCCGGCCTTCGCGAGTGCTTGAATTGATGATGTGATCCCCTGGCCTCGAGCAGAGACCAGCCACCGGCCATCAGGAGTTTGATGAGCTTTCGGCTATTCCGCTCCAGCTTCATGCGTGTGTAGTAAAATACACATGAATGCTGTATTCAAGGCGGGGGCGTGCGGCCCTGCAGCACGTCGGCGAATTTGCCGCCGTCGATATTGCCGCCCGAGAGGATGACGCCGACGCGCCTGCCTTTCATCCGCTCACGCTCCTGCATCAGCGCCGCGAGCGCGGCAGCGCCCGCGCCCTCGGCGAGGTTGTGGGTGGTGCGGTAATAGAGGCGCATGGCCTCGGCGATCTCGTCCTCGCTCACCTCGACGATGCGCTCGGCGCCATGATTGATCATCGCGACCGCGTCCGGATGCGGCACCCGGACCGCCATGCCGTCGGCGAAGGAGAGGGCCGAATTGGTCGGCACCGCGCGCTTCGCCTCATAGGACAGCCGATAGGCATTGGCTCTCTCCGCCACCACGCCGATGACCTTCGTCTCGAGGCCAAGGAGGTCGCGCATCGCGATCACGCCGCAGATGCCGGAGCCCAGGCCGATCGGCACATAGACGGCATCGAGCTGGCCCGCAGCCTGGAACAGCTCGTGCGCATAGGTCGCCACACCCATCACGAGCTCGGGATGGAACGAGGCCACCATGTCGAGGCCACCCTCGCGGGCGAGCTTCATCGCCGTCTCGCGCGCCTCGTCGAAATCGCCGCCCGTCTCGATGAGCCGGCAGCCCAGCGCCCGCATCGCGGCGTTCTTCTCGAGCGAATTGCCGAGCGGCACCACGACGGTCGCCGCAATGCCCTCCCGTCTGGCCGCGAAGGGGATGGACTGGCCGTGATTGCCGCGGGTCGCGGTGATGACGCCGGTGGTCTCGCCGCGCTCCTTGCGCAGGCGCATATGGACGAGGCCGCCCCTGACCTTGAAGGCGCCGGTGGGTGTATGATTCTCATGCTTGACCCAGCATTCGCACTGCGTCGCCTCAGCGAGGAGGGGCCAGGCATATTGCGGAGTGGGGGGCATCGCCGCATAGACGATCGTCCGGGCGCGGTCGAATTCATCGTGACTGAACATGTCCTTCCATAAGAGGAGGTTCGCCGATCGGTCAATTGCCCGAAAGCCGAAGCTTGACTTACCGCCCGTCAGCATGCTTCGTGCGGCGCATCGATCAGATCAGGGACAGTTCATGAGCCTTGCTTTCATTTTTCCGGGACAGGGCAGCCAGGCCGTCGGCATGGGCAAGGCGCTGGCCGACGTTTCGCCCGCCGCCCGCGCTGTCTTCGCCGAGGTGGACGAGGCGCTTGGCCAGAAGCTGTCGAAGCTGATGTGGGAGGGGCCGGAGGCCGAGCTGACGCTGACCGAGAACGCCCAGCCGGCCTTGATGGCGGTGAGCCTCGCGGTGCTGCGCGCGCTCGAGGCCGAGCATGGGGTGAAGCTCAACGACGCCGCCAAGTTCGTCGCCGGCCATTCGCTCGGCGAATATTCGGCGCTCGCCGCCGCCGGCACCTTCTCGCTCGCCGATGCGGCGCGGCTTCTGAAGACCCGCGGCCGCGCCATGCAGCAGGCGACGCCGGTGGGCACCGGCGCCATGGCGGCCCTGCTCGGCCTCGATTTTCCGGAAGCCGCCGCCGTGGCCGAGGCGGCAGCCCAGGGCGAGATCTGCCAGGCCGCCAATGACAATGCGCCGGGCCAGGTCGTGGTGTCGGGCCACAAGGCGGCGGTCGAGCGCGCCGTGGCGCTGGCCAAGGACAAGGGCGCCAAGCGCGCCGTGTTGCTCCAGGTCAGCGCGCCCTTTCATTGCGCCCTGATGGAGCCCGCCGCGCAGGTGATGGCGGAGGCGCTCGCCAACACGCCGATGCGCCCGCCGACCGTCCCGGTCTTCGCCAATGTCCTCGCAAGCCCCTTGAGCGATCCGGCCGCGATCAGGCAGGCGCTTGTCCGGCAGGTGACGGGCACGGTGCGCTGGCGCGAATGCATGGCCGGAATGGCGGCCCGGGGCGTTAAACTCTTTTGTGAAGTGGGCTCAGGCAAGGTCTTGTCGGGACTCGTGAAAAGGACGGCGCCCGAGGCGCAGGGGCTGGCGCTCGGCAGCCCTGAGGACATCGCCCAGAACGCGGCGCAGCTCAAGCAGGGGTAAGGACATGTTCGATCTGACCGGAAAGACGGCGCTGGTGACGGGCGCCACGGGCGGCATCGGCGCCGCCATCGCCCGGGTGCTGCACGCCCAGGGCGCGACGGTGGCCATTTCCGGCACGCGTGTCGACGCGCTGGCCGGGCTCAAGGCGGAATTCGGTGACCGCGCCCATATGCTCGCCTGCAATCTGGCGAATCCGGAAGAGGTCGAGAAGCTCGTTCCGGCGGCCGAGGCCCAGATGGGGTCGCTCGATATCCTGGTCAACAATGCCGGCATCACCCGCGACGGCCTGGCGATGCGCATGAAAGACGAGGACTGGGCGCAGGTCATCGACGTCAACCTGACCGCGGCCTTCCGCCTCGCGCGCGCGGCGATGCGCGGCATGATGAAGCGCCGCTACGGCCGCGTCATCGGCATCACCTCGGTGGTGGGCGTCACCGGCAATGCCGGGCAGGCCAATTACGCGGCATCGAAGGCCGGCATGATCGGCATGACCAAGGCGCTGGCGCAGGAGCTCGCCAGCCGCAATGTGACGGTGAACTGCATAGCGCCGGGCTTCATCGCCACGCCCATGACCGATGCCCTCAACGACAAGCAGAAGGAAGCCATCATCGCCAAGGTGCCGGCGGGGCGGCTCGGAACCAGCGATGACGTGGCGGCAGCGGCACTCTATCTGGCCAGCGCCGAAGCGGCCTATATGACCGGTCAGACACTGCATGTGAATGGCGGCATGGCTATGATCTAACCCCCTGACGCAAGGGGTTTTCTCAGGTCTTATCAAGGGGCTGGACTTGCCCCTTTTATGGCTCGCGGAATCTGTGTTAGGAAGCCCGGAACACGAGGGGGACGAAATGTCCGATCGTAGAACGGAAAATAACTTAAACTGACGAGGACGATTGAACATGAGTGATGTTGCGGAGCGGGTGAAGAAGATCGTGGTCGAGCACCTGGGCGTCGACGCCGAAAAGGTGAATCCCGAGGCCAGCTTTATCGACGATCTCGGCGCCGACAGCCTCGATACGGTCGAGCTCGTCATGGCCTTCGAAGAAGAATTCGGCATCGAGATTCCCGATGATGCGGCCGAAACCATCCAGACCGTCGGCGATGCGGTCAAGTTCATCGAGAAGAGCGCCGCTTGACGGACGCGGATTGCCTCCCCGCGGGGAGGGCCATTGATTGCAGCGCGGAGGCAGAACGAAAAGTCTTGCCGCCGCGTTGTCGTATAGGAGAGGAGAATTGATGCGCAGGGTGGTTGTTACGGGGCTGGGTATCGTTTCGCCGCTTGCGACGGGTGTTGAAGAGGCTTGGAAGCGCCTCACCGGAGGCCAGAGCGGCGCCGGCCAGATCACCAAATTCGATTCTTCCGACATGGCCTGCCGCATCGCCTGCGAGGTAAAGGGCGGCGATGGCTCGGACGGCACCTTCAATGCGAGCCAATGGGTCGATCACAAGGACCAGCGCCGCTACGACACGTTCATCATCTATGCGCTCGCCGCCGCCAAGCAGGCGGTCGCGGACTCCGGGTGGCAGCCGAAGACCGAAGAGGATAAATACGCGACCGGCGTTCTCATCGGCTCCGGCATCGGCGGGCTGCCGTCGATCGAGGAAACCACCATGCTGTTGAACGAGAAGGGCCCGCGCCGGGTCAGTCCGTTCTTCATCCCGGGATCGCTGATCAATCTCGCCGCCGGCGTCGTGTCGATCGAGTTCGGCTTCAAGGGTCCGAACCATGCGGTGGTGACCGCGTGCGCCACGGGCTCGCATGCGATCGGCGATGCCAGCCGCATGATCGCGCTCGGCGACGCCGATGTCATGGTGGCGGGCGGCACCGAGGCCGCGATCTCGCGCCTGGGCATTGCCGGCTTCATCGCCTGCAAGGCGCTGGCGACGAAATTCAACGATGCGCCGGAAAAGGGCTCGCGCCCCTATGACCGCGACCGCGACGGCTTCGTCATGGGCGAGGGGGCGGGCATCCTCGTCCTCGAGGAACTTGAGCACGCCAAGGCGCGCGGCGCCAAGATCTATGCCGAGATCATCGGCTACGGCATGTCGGGCGATGCCTATCACATCACGGCGCCGTCCGAGGACGGCGACGGCGCTTATCGCTGCATGCAGGCGGCGCTGAAACGGGCCGGCATTTCCGCCCACGAGATCGACTACATCAACGCCCACGGCACCTCGACGCCCTTGGGCGATGAGATCGAGCTCAAGGCCGTCGAACGGCTGATGGGCAATCGGATCAATGGCTTGTCGATGTCCTCGACCAAGTCGTCGACCGGGCATCTCCTGGGCGCGGCGGGCGCCGTCGAGGCGATTTTCTCGCTCCTGTCCTTGCGGGACAATATCTGCCCGCCGACCCTCAATCTGGAACACCCGTCGGTCGAGACCGACATCGACCTTGTGCCACTGAAAGCGCGTAAAAAGGAGATCAACACAGTTCTGTCCAATTCATTTGGTTTCGGTGGGACGAATGCATCGTTGATCATGAGGCGAATCTAAGCCTCTAGAGCGTTTCCCGCCAAAGTTGTATGACTTTGGCGATAAGGAAGCGCTCCAGACCAAGGATTATCGAGCCTCATCTTTCTTGATGGAAGTTTCCATCAAGAAAGGGAGGCTCTATGGAGGCCTATCGTGCCGGACCAGCGCAGGCAGAGACGTAGCGTGGTGGTGCCGCCTCGCCGCCGCCGGCGTTCGGCGCTCAGGCGCGTTTTCTATTCCCTCATGCTGCTCGCCGGCTGCTTCGTTCTGGCGGTCTTCGGCCTCGGCCTCTATGGCTATGTGAAATTCACCGAGCCGGGCCCTCTGGCGTCCGACAAGACCTTCCAGGTCGAGCGTGGCGGCGGCGTCCTCGGCATCGCCGCCGAACTCGAGAAGGCGGGGATCGTGTCGAGCGCCAACATCTTCGCCGCCGCGGCGACGGCGACCGGCGAGCGCGGCCGGCTCAAGCCCGGCGAATATGAGTTCAAGCAGGCGATGAGCATGCGCGACGTCATGGCGCTCATCGTGTCGGGCAAGATCATCACCTATAAGGTGACGATCCCTGAAGGCTGGACCACGGCGCAGGCGCTCGACCGGCTGCGCGAGAACGAGGTCCTCACCGGCGACATCTCGCTCACCCCGGCCGAAGGCCAGATCATGCCCGACACCTATGTCTTCCAGCGCGGCGAGACCCGCGACCATGTCGTCCGGGGCATGATGAAGGCGAGCGAGAAGATCCTGGACGAACTCTGGGCGCAGCGCGCCGAGGATGCACCGGTCGGAACGCCGGCTGAGGCGCTGATCCTGGCTTCGATCATCGAGAAGGAGACCGGCGTGCCGGAGGAACGCGCCCGCGTGGCCGCGGTCTTCGCCAACCGGCTGCGGCAGGGCATGCGGCTGCAGTCCGACCCGACCATCATCTACGGGATCACCGGCGGCAAGTCGAAGCTCGACCGGCCGCTGACCAGGCGCGACATTGCCGAGGCGACACCCTACAATACCTATCGCATCAACGGCCTGCCGCCGGGGCCGATCGCCAATCCGGGCCGCGCCTCGATCGCCGCCGCTCTGGCGCCGGCCAGGACCAACGACCTCTATTTCGTCGCCGACGGGTCGGGCGGCCATGTCTTCGCCGCGACCCTCGACGAGCACCGCGTCAATGTCCGGAAGTGGCGCGAGATCGAGAAGCAGCGCAATCAGAATGGCGAGGAAGCCCCGGTGATGGACGAGGGCGGGACTGCGACCGGCGCCGCCGCTGGACCGGCGGAACCTGCGCCGGCCGAGCCCGCCCCTGAAACCGCCGCCCAAGGCCAGCAAGGCGAGACATCCGGGCTGCCGTCGGTCGCCGGTCTCACAACCGACGAGCAAGAGCCGGGCGTCGACTCATCGCCCGAGGCGCAGAGCGAGGCGGAGGCCGACCAGTCCGGCGCGGCGTCCCAGGCGGCCACGGCGCCCATCCCGCGGCCGAAGCCGGAAGGTGTCGCGCCCTTCGTGGCGACCGCGCCGACCGAGCCGACCCCCGAGCCAGTCCCGGAGACGACGGTCGCCGATGTGGCGCTCGACCTGAAGCCTGGCAGCGTGATCAAGGGGAGCAAGGGCCTGATCCCCATCCCGGTGCCCAAGCCGCAAGCGCCCTGAAGCCTCTATCGCGGGGCGGCATTTACCTTAACCGGGAACGCCGCCGGACGAGCTCCAGCCTTCCGGGTGACGCGCCAAAACGTGGTGCCCACTTTTCCGGATCATGCGCTAAAGTCGCGGCAGTTTCGATTCGGGGTTGGGGTCTATGCCGCTGTCGAGCATGACGGGCTACGCACGCGCATCATCGGCGCTCGATGGGCTGCACTGGCAATGGGAGATCAAGAGCGTCAACGGCAAGGGGCTCGATGTCCGCTGCCGCCTGCCGCCCGGCTTCGAGACGCTCGATTTGCCGGTCCGCGAGATCGCGCAGAAACATCTGAAGCGCGGCAATGTCCAGATCGGCCTCACCGCCGATCACGGCGGCGCCGAGCAGCAGCTCGCCGTCAACGAGACGGTGCTCGAGCAGCTCCTCCAGCTTGCCGAAAGGCTGCGCGAGCGCCTCGGCGGCTCGCCGCCGCAGATCGAGGCTCTGCTGGCGCTGCGCGGGGTGATCGATGTCTCCGCCCCCATCGCCGATGACGCGGCGACCGCCCGGCGCGACAAGGCGATCCTCAAGAGCGCCGAAGAGGCCTTCCAGGCTCTGGCCGCCATGCGCAAGGCCGAGGGCGGCAAGCTCGCCGCCGTGCTCGGCCTGCATCTCGACCGGATCGAGAAGCTCGTCGCCGCCGCGCGCGACAATCCGGCGCGCTCGGTCGAGGCGATACGCGCCAGGCTCGCCGAGCAGGTGGCGCGCCTCATGGAAACGAGCGCCTCCTTCGACCAGGACCGGCTGCACCAGGAGGCGGTGCTGCTCGCGACCCGGGCCGACGTCGCCGAGGAGATCGACCGGCTCTTCGCCCATATCGGCGCGGCGCGGAAGCTCATCCAGTCGGACGAGCCGGCCGGCCGCCAGCTCGACTTCCTGTCCCAGGAGTTCAATCGCGAGGCGAACACGCTGTGCTCCAAGGCCGCCGACCGCACCTTGACGGCGGCCGGGCTGGAGTTGAAGACCGTCATCGACCAGATGCGCGAGCAGGTGCAGAACATTGAGTAGCGGCAAGCCCAAGACGGTGATCGCAAGGCGCGGCCTTCTCCTGGTGATGTCGTCCCCGTCCGGGGCCGGCAAGACCACCTTGTCGCGCGCACTTCTCGCCTCCGATCACCATATCCGCATGTCGGTGTCGGTCACGACCAGGCCGCCCCGGCCCGGCGAGCTCGACGGCAAGGATTATTTCTTCATCTCCAAGGAGCGCTTCTTCCAGATGCGCGACGAGGGCGAGCTGCTCGAATGGGCGGAAGTGTTCGGCAATCTCTATGGCACGCCGCGCCTGCCGGTCGAGGACGCGCTCGCCAAGGGCCGCGACGTCCTGTTCGACATCGACTGGCAGGGCACCCAGCAGCTCGCGCAGGCGATGGGCGAAGATCTGGTGCGCATCTTCATCCTGCCGCCCTCGACCGACGAATTGCGCGACCGCCTGATCAAGCGCGCCCAGGATTCATCCTCGGTGGTCGCCAAGCGCATGGCCGAGGCCGCGCGCGAGATGAGCCATTGGGCGGAATACGACTATATCGTCGTCAATGACGATGTCGCGACCGCCAGCGCCGAAATCACCGCCATACTGACGGCGGAGCGATTGCGCCGCAAGCGCCGCGTCGGCCTGACCGAATTCGTCCGTAAGCTGAACAAGACGCTTTGAGCGGAGATCGCTTCCCGCGACCGGCGCCGGGCGCTCTGTGGCGGCATGACGATTTCATGCGCCTGTGGGCGGCCCAGGCGATCTCGGCCTTCGGCGCCCGCATCACCCGCGAAGGCCTGCCACTGGCCGCCGTGCTGACCATCGCGGCCTCGCCCGTCGAACTTGCCGTCCTTGCCGCCCTGGCGATGGGGCCGGGCCTGGTCGTCGGTCTCATGGCCGGCGGCTTTGTCGACCGGTCACGGCGCCGGCCGATCCTCATCGTGAGCGACCTGATGCGGGCCGGGGTGCTGATGACGGTGCCGGCCGCGGCGTGGAGCGGGCTTCTGTCGATGCCGCATCTCTATGTCGTCGCGGCGCTGGTCGGCGCCGCGAGCGTGTTGTTCGACATCGCCGACAATGCCTATTTGCCGAGCCTGATCGCGGCGGACGACCTGATGGAGGGCAATGCCAAGATCAACGCCACCGAATCGGTGGCGGAAGTCGCCGGGCCGGCACTATCCGGCATCCTTTTCCAGCTCCTGACGGTTCCTGTCGCCATTGCCGCCAACGCGGTCACCTATCTGGCGTCGGCCGCCTTCCTGGCGCGGATTCGCAAGGCGGAACCGCCCGCGCCGCCGATCGAGGACGCGCCGGGCCTGACCGAGGACCTGGCACTGGGGATGAACGCGGTCCTTGCCGATCCCCTCGTGCGTCCGATCTTCGTCCTGACGCTGGCCGAGGCGTTCTTCGGCGCTTTCTTTGCCGGCCTCTATGTCCTTTATGCCATCACCGTCCTGCAACTGACGCCGGTCATGCTCGGCGCCACGATCGCCACCGGCGGGCTCGGCGCGCTTGCCGGCGCGGCGGCGGGGCCGGTGCTGGCGCGCCGGCTCGGCGTCGGGCCGGCCATCCTTCTCGCCGCCTTCGGCTATGGCGCCGCGTGCCTCCTGATCCCGCTCGCGGGCAGCGAGCCTCTGACGGCGATGGCGGTGCTCATGGCGGCGCAATTCCTGGGCGACGGGCTGGCCGTCGCCGGGAGCGTGATCGCGTTGAGCCTGCGCCAGACCGTCCTGCCGCTCGCCATCATGGGGCGGGTTGGCGCCGTCTTCCATGTCGGGACCGGCGGCCTTGCCGTGATCGGCGCGCTGCTGGGCGGCGGGCTCGCCGAAAGCTGGGGGATAAGGCAGACCTTGTTCATTGCCGCCGCCGGCCTGATGGCCGCCCCGCTATGGGCGGCACTGTCGCCGCTGTGGCGTCAGCGCGGCATGCCGGCGCCCCCGGATCCGCGCAATTGAGAGCGGTCGATGCGAGTCAGGGACGCAGCACGACCCGCCCGGTCACGCTGCCGGCGCGCAGATCGGCGAGCGCGGCATTGGCCGCGGACAGCGGGCGCTCATCGACCGGGATCGGCCGGACCCGGCCGGCCCGGACCAGCGCCATCAGCTCGCGCGCTTCCGCGAGGCTGCCGACATAGGAGCCGGAGAGCGTCAACTCGCGCAACGGGAACATCGGCACCGGCAAGGTGAACTTGCCGCCCATCAGGCCGACGACGATGACGGCGCCGCCTTTGCCGACGACGCTGTGCGCGAAATTGAGCGAGGCTTCCGAGCCTACGAAATCGATCGCGGCGTTCATCGGCCCTGCCTGCTTGAGGACGGTCCGGCGCGCATCGGGAGCCTGGGAATCGAAGGCGGCCTCGGCGCCCAGCAATAAGGCGGTGTCGCGTTTCGCGGCGACGACATCGGCGGCGAACTTGCGCGCCCCGGTGAGGACGCGGGCGATCTCGAGGCCCATCATGCCGACGCCGCCGAGGCCGACGATCATCAGCGAGCCCGCGTCCTCGAGATATCGCTCGGCCTTGCGGATGGCGCTGTAGGCGGTGAGGCCGGAGCACATGTAGCTGCCCGCCAGCCGCGCATCGACGCCGTCCGCCGCGATCAGATAGCGCGGATGGGGCACGAGCACATGGCTCGCATAGCCGCCGTCGATATTGATGCCGAGCTGACGTGGCGCGTCGCACAGATGCTCCGACCCCGTGCGGCAGCGCTCGCATGTGCCGCAGCCGCACCAGGGATAGACGACATGGAACGCCGTCCGGTCGAACTCGCCGGCGTCGGGCCCGGCGCTCTCGACATGGCCCGAGATCTCATGGCCGAGCGTGAAGGGGAGCTTGCGGCCCAGCCTGACATCGAGGCGCTTGCCGTCGCCCAGATCGAAGAAGCCGTCCTGCAGATGAAGGTCGCTATGGCATACGCCGCAGGAGGAAACCCTAAGCAGGACCTCGCTGCCCCTGGGCTCGGGGAGGGATGCCGCGGTCTCGGCGAGCGGCGATCCGTAGGTGGTGAGCGATTGGCGAATCATGACGTCCTGTTCCCCAGAGCGGCGGCGATGCAGGCGAAATCGGCGACGGTAAGCTGTTCGGCGCGCAGATTGGCATCAATCCCGAGATTCGCAAGCAGGCCGGCCGGATCGGGAGAAATGCTCTTGAGGCTCGAGCGCAGCATCTTGCGGCGCTGGCCGAAGGCCGCCGCGGTGACTTTCTCGAGCATGCCGGTCGCGCAGGCGGGCTCGCGCGCCGCCTTCGGGATGAGCTGCACCACCGAGGAGGTGATCTTGGGCGGCGGGCTGAAGGCGCGCCGGTCGATGTCGAACAGCTTCCGCGCCCCGGCGCACCATTGGCTCAGGACCGCGAGGCGTCCATAGGATGAGGACCCGGGTGCCGCCACGATGCGATCGGCCACTTCCTTCTGGAACATCAAGGTCAGCGAGGAGAACCAGGGCGGCCAGGGACCCGTGAGCCAGCCGGTCAGCAAGACGGTGGCGATATTGTAGGGCAGGTTGGCCACGATCTTGGCCTCGCCGTCGACATGGGCGGCAAAGTCATAGCGCAGGGCGTCGGCCGCGACGATGTCGAGGCGGCCGGGATAATGCGCCGCGATCTCGGCAAGCGCCGGCAAGGCGCGCGGGTCCTTCTCGACCGCGACGACCTTCTTCGCGCCTTCGAGGAGAAGGGCGCGGGTGAGGCCGCCGGGGCCGGGGCCGACCTCCACGACCGTCGCGGCAGCGAGCGGCGCCGCGCTGCGGGCGATGCGGCGGGTGAGGTTGAGATCGAAGAGGAAGTTCTGGCCCAGGCTCTTGCGCGCATCGAGGCCATGGCGGGCGATGACCTCGCGCAACGGCGGCAACCCATCCTCGCTCAGCGGCATCTGGCTTGCCTGGTGGGACCGTCCGGAAGGTCGGCGGCCTGTGCCGTGCCGGCCGTCACTCGGTCGCCTTCGCGTCCTTGTATTCGATGAAGGCATTGCGCCGCAGCTCACGCATATAGCGCTCTTCATAGACGTCGTATTTCTTGTTGGTGAGCATCATCTCGATCTGCTGGCGCGTCGGCTTCTCGGGCGCGATGCTTTTCTTGCCGCAGAAGGCGATCATCTGGATGCCGTTCTTGCTGCGGGCCGGGCCGATCAGGCCGCCGGGACCGGCCTTGTCGAGCGCCGCCTTGAGCGGCTTCGGCAGCTTTTGCCCGTCGGCCTGCATGCGCTTGCCGATCCGGACGTTGAAGATGCCGCTGGCGGCCGCGCGGGCATTGCCGCAGCCCTTGAACGCCTGGCGGTACTGGGCCGCATCCGCCGCGCGCGCCATGAACAATTGCTGCGCCATCGCTTCGCTCGTGTTCTCGACCGGCATTTCGACCTCGAGGATCTCATAGACGGTGACCGGCTTGAGTCGCGGATCGTTGGCATATTCGTTGTATTTCTTGTCGACCTCGGCCTGGTCGACTTCGACCTTCACCTTGTACATCCCGCTGATCAGCCGGTTGAAGGATATCTGAGCGGCGACGAGCTTGCGCAAGGCGGACATCGAGGAGCCCTTGGCCTTGAGCTGCGCGGCGAGCCCCTTGGCGTCGGTATTGGACCCCTTGGCCATCTTGTCGACCTGGGCATCGATCGCCTTGTCGTTGGGCGCGGCATTGTACTTCTTGGCTTCGGCGAGCTTGATCACATCGTCGATCAGGTTCTGGAGCGCGCGTTTGCGCTGCTCGGCGGCGGTGCCCTGGTTGCGCCCGAGGATGGCGTTGAGCTTGACGCGCTGCTCGACATCGAAGCTCGTGACCGGGAGATCGTTGACGGTGACCAGCACGCCCTGGCCTTGGGCGCGGGCGGTTGTCGCGGATGCGAATGCGCAAGCGGCCACTGCCGCGGCGAAAAGGAGTCCAATCTTCATAATGGCATCAGTCTCTAGCGTGCTGCAGGGCGGAGGGGAATGGTCCCGCCGCTGGGGAATTGCGCCAAAGGGGCATTATATTGGGTCAGACCCCGGTTGCCAAAGCCCTCGGTTCCGGGGGGATAAGCCCTAGAGATCGGGCAGGGCGTCATCGCCGCCGAGCGACTTGAGATCGATCGAGAACAGAACAGACCGGTCAACTTTCTCATCCTCATCCGCACGATCCTCTTCGTAGAAAAGGCGGAAATTGAAGCAATCGCAGTTGTAGCCGATACCGATCGTATCCCTGAGCAGCTTGCTCTCTTCGAGATCGTAGCGCAAACCGCCATAGAGACTCCAGCCGCCGGAGAAGTTCCAGCCGACGCTGCCCCAGACCTGCTCCTCTTTCTCGTCGCGGTCGACATGCGGATCGGCATCGAGGCTCGCATAGGAGATTGACCCGGAAAACCTGTCGAAATTGAGGCTCAGGGCCGCTTCCTGGACGTTGATGTCCGAGAAGTCCTCCTCGAAACGGGCTTGATAGGAGAGCCGCACACTGTCCCAGGGCTGCCAGGCGACGGCGGCGACGAGGTCTGAACTCGTGCCTTCGAGGCCCGAGTCGTCGTAGAAGCTGTTCTCGCCGGCGATATGGAAGGATTCACCGAAGCTCACGCGCAGGAAGCCGCCGTTCTGGGACAGGAACGTGTAGAGCAGGCCGGCATTGACGCGCGTTCCGCCTTCATAACGGTCAAGCCCGGTGAAGCGATCGTGCAGGAACAGGCTCGTGGCGTCGAAATTCACGCTGATCGAATCCTCGGCGCCGACGTCGTCCTCATTCGTTTCGTCAGTCGATGTGATGACCTGGGCGACCGGCGTCAGTATGTGCTGGCCACCTTCGGTATTGGCGAGGAACGGCCAGCGGGCATCGACGCCCGCCGTCGGCTGGAAGCGCGTGGTCGTCTGGGTGTCTTCCGTGAGGCCGTTGTCGTCCGGGAGGTTCTCGGTGATGTAGAGATCGCCGCGCAGATTGCCGAAGGGCGTGATCACCTGGCCCATGCTGTTGATGATCTGCCGCTGCCAGGTGAGGTTGGCGACGCCGCGTGTCTGATCGGTGGCGAGATTGGTGCCGAGCAGGCGCACGCGCGGGTCCATGCCGAAGATCGAGTCCGAGCGGTGGAGGCTGTAGAAGTTCCAGTTGTAGCCGAACTCGCCGCCCATCACCGGCTGGTCGAATGTGTAGCTGTGCTGGATATAGGGAATGGCCGTCGGGAAGAAATCCTCTTCCTGGTCGTCGTCCAGGGGCTCGAAATTGAGCGCCTGCGCGGAGAAGTAATTGCGGTCACGCAGGCCGGTTATGTAGACACGGTTTTCCGCCTCGTCGCGACCGTCGATCTTGTATTTGTCGAGGAAGGTCTCGTCGCTGACGATCGTGCCGTCCCAGCCCCAGTTCCAATACTGATTGAGGGAGAAGTTGCCTTCGCTGCGCGCCGCGCCGCGCCAGCGCGTGTCGCCCGGCGGCGGCTGGTCCTTGTCGAGCTGATAGATGCCGGCGACGTCGACGGTGTACTCGCCATTGGCGAGGCGATGCCGCCATTCCGCCTTGCCGAGCACGCCCTGATCGGAGGTGAATACCGGCCGGAAGGTCAGGTCGTAATTGGGCGCCAGATTCCAGAAGTACGGAGTCTCGACACCGACGCCATAGACGCTGGCATAGCTGAATTTCGGAGTGAGGAAGCCGGTCCGGCGCTTAACCGTCGGATCGGCATGCGAGAAATAGGGAAGCGTGATGACGTCGCGGCCGCCGAATTCGAACGTGGCGTCGCGATGATAGATGACGCCTTCCCTCTCATTATGCGTCACCTCGCGCGACTTGAGCTGCCACAACGGTTTGCCGCTCGACAGCGTGCAGTCCTTGCAGGCGGTGTAGACGACATTCTCATAGACGGTGAGATAGCCGTCCTGGCGCGTCGCATAGTCGGCGGTGATCGTGGCGTCGTTGGTCAGGAGCAGACGCAGATGCTCGGCGAACCCGTCCTTGAAATTGTTCATGAGCTGGGCGCGCTCGGCTTCCAGTATGTTGCCGCCGGGCTCGGTGAGCCTGACTTCGCCGACCGCCGTCATCTTGTCGTTCTTCTGATCGTAGGTCACGCGCGTGGCGACGAGCTCATACTTGCCGTAGACGAGCACGACCTTGCCGATGGCGACGGCGATCTTGGTGCGCGCGTCATAGGTGATCTTGTTGGCGACGACATTGACGCGCGTGCCCTTGGGCGGCGTCTTGATCTTGCTGTCGCGCACATCGCCGGCCGCGGCGAACGCCGGCGGCAGGGGACTGAGCATCGTGGCCAGGCCCAGGCTCGCGGCGAAGAGCGCGGCAAAGCGCAAGCCGCCAGGCAAATGCCCGGACAGCGCCAGCCTTCCCCTTTGACGCCCCGTCGTCATGAAACCCGCTTGTTACCCAGTAACCTTGTTTTAAGCTTTCTTAACCCGTTTTGACCGGGTCGGCAAAGTGCTTTTCCATGTCTGAATGTAACCGCGGATGCGGCAGCCCCAAGGCAGGAAATTTGCATAATTAACAAATCATTACATCTGTTGAACCGCTTCGGTCCAGGGGCTATGGAGAAAGCCTCAAATCCCTCAGCAGGACAGCCCATGAACGTCACATTCGCCGCGCCCGGACAGCCAAAATCCGGCGTTTTGGTCATATTTTGCCCGGAGAGCAAAGCGCTCGACGGCGTGGCGGCGGATATCGACCGGCGCAGCGGCGGGCATGTCGCGCGCGCCATCAAGGCCATAGATTTCGAGGCCAAGCGCGAGCAGATTCTCGATCTGGTGGCGCCCGACAAGCTCAGCCTCCAGCGAATCATCGTGGTCGGACTGGGCGATCCGGCCAAGATCACGGGCCGCGAGATCGAGCTCCTGGGCGGGGCCGTCGCCGGCTACCTGCAGTCGGCCAAGGTCGAGGCGGCCGCCATCGCCGCCGACACGGCCGCGGAGAAGCCCGATTCGGCGGAATTTGCCGCGCTTCTCGCCTCGGGCGCCAAGCTCAGGATCTACAGCTTCGACCGGTACAAGTCGAAAAAGCCGGCCAATGGCAGGGCGCTCAAGTCCCTGACCGTCCTCACCGCCCAGGCGGCCCGGGCCAAGAAGGCCTTTGCCGCCTATGAGGCCGTCGCCGAGGGCGTGCATTTCGCCCGCGACCTCGTCAACGAGCCGGCCAACATGCTCACTCCGGTCGAGTTCGCGGCCCGTGTGAAGGCCCAAAGCAAAGCGGGGCTCGCCGTCGAGATCCTCAACCCCGCCCAGATGAAGAAGCTCGGCATGGGCGCGCTCTTGGGCGTGGCCCAGGGCTCGGCGAACGAGCCGCGCCTCGTCGTCATGCGCTGGCAGGGCGCCGGCAAGGACGCGAAGCCCGTGGCCTTCGTCGGCAAGGGCGTCACCTTCGACACCGGCGGCATCTCGATCAAGCCCGCGGCCGGGATGGAAGACATGAAGGGCGACATGGGCGGAGCCGCCTGCGTCGCCGGGCTGATGCTGGCGCTCGCCCGCCGCAAGGCCAAGGTCAACGCCGTCGGCGTCATCGGCCTGGTCGAGAACATGCCCGACGGCAACGCGCAGCGTCCGGGCGACATCGTGACCTCGATGTCGGGCAAGACGATCGCCGTGCTCAACACCGACGCCGAGGGCCGCCTCGTCCTCGCCGATGCGCTGTGGTACTGCCAGGACCGCTTCAAGCCGAAGTTCATGGTCAATCTCGCGACCCTCACCGGCGCCATCATGGTGGCCCTCGGCAAGGAATATGCCGGCCTCTTCTCCAACAATGACGAGCTGGCCCAGCGTCTCTATGACCAGGGGCTCGCCACCGGCGAGAAGGTCTGGCGCATGCCGCTGGCGCCCGAATATGACAAGCTGATCGATTTCGAGGTCGCCGACATGAAGAATATCGGCGGGCGCAATGCCGGCGCCATCACCGCCGCGCAGTTCCTGCAGCGTTTCGTGAACAACGTGCCCTGGGCGCATCTCGACGTCGCGGGAACGGCGATGGATTCGAACCGCACGGCGATCAATCAGAGCTGGGGGTCGGGCTGGGGCGTGCGCCTGCTCAATCGCCTGGTCGCCGATCATTACGAAGGCTGATCGCCGCCGGTCTTCGCATTTGCACGGATTCCGGTCGCTTTCCCGGGGGTAGGGCGGCCGGTCCTGCGCCACCATCGTCATGCGCCAGAACGGCGGGCTGACGGGGAAGGAGCAATGGCATATCCGATGCCGAGCGATCCGGAAGTGGTCGAGTTCATCACCCGGACGCTCGCTTTCTATCCGGCGGACGCCTTCACCTACACCGTCGCGCAGAACCGCGCGGTCTATGACGACTACTGCGCCGCCTTCCGGCGCGAGCGCCCGCCGGGACTGCAGGTGACCGATTTCGCCATCGCCGCGCGCACTCCCGACCGAAAGATCCCCGCGCGCCGCTACCGGCCGGTGAATGAAGGCCCGCATGGCGAGGTCGCCGTTCTCTATCTGCATGGCGGCGGCATGGTGGTCGGCGGCCTGCACAGCCATGACGATGTCTGCGCCGAGATCGCCGTCCGCACCGGGCTCGAAGTGGTGGCGGCGGATTATCGCCTGGCGCCCGAGAATCCTCACCCCGCTTTCACCGACGACGCCGAGGCGGCCTTTCTCCATCTGGCTGAAGCGGGCAAGAGCGTGATCGTGGCGGGCGACAGCGCCGGCGGCAATCTCACCGCCGCCGTCTGCCTGCGCCGCAAGGCCAGGGGCGCGCCCCGGCCCATCGGCCAGATCCTCATCTATCCGGGCCTCGGCGGCGATCCCGGCAAGGGCTCTTATGTCGAGAATGCCGAGGCGCCGCTGCTCACAACCGAAGAGGCCTTGTCCTATTTCACGGTCATCTCGGGCGGCCGCGAGCGCGCGCAAGTGGACGATCCCGACATCATGCCGATCAGGGCCAAGGACTTTTCCGGCCTGCCGCCGGCCTTTGTCGTGAGCGCCGACATCGATCCGTTGCGCGACGACGCGCGGGATTATGCCGAGGCGATCCGCAAGGCGGGCGGCATCGCCGCCTATCGCAACGAGCCGCAGCTGGTGCATGGCTATTTGCGGGCGCGGGCGATGTCGCGCCGGGCGGCGGACAGTTTCTCGGCGATCTGCGAGGCGGCGACCCGGCTCGCCAATCGGACATTGGACTCGGGCTTCACAGGGAGGGAGTGACCATGTCGTTTTCGCTGCAGGCGAGCAGGCTGAACCGTCGTCAGACGCTTTTGGGAGGTGCCGCGGCCATGAGCGTGGGTCTCATGCCGGGCCTGGTCCGGGCGGCCGAACCGAAGAAGGGCGGCTCCTTCCGCCTCGGCATGGTCGGCGCCAACACCAACGACTCTCATGACCCCACCACCTGGGGAACGTCCGGCCTGATCAATGTCGGCCTGTGGGGTGCAGTCTACAACAATCTCACCGAGGTGGGCCCGGATGGCAAGCTTGTGCCCGAACTGGCCGAGATCATCACGCCGTCGTCCGACGCCAAGACCTGGACCTTCACATTGCGCCGGGGCGTCACCTTCCACAATGGCAAGACGCTCGATGCCGACGACGTCGTCGCCTCGTTCAACCACCATCGCGGCCCTGATTCGAAGTCCGCCGCCAAGGGCATCGTCGATCAGATCACCGACATCAAGGCGCAAGGCAAGGACAGCGTCGTCTTCACCCTGGCGCAGGGCAATGCCGATTTTCCTTATATGTGCACCGACTATCACCTGGTCGTCGGGCCCGCGGTCAACGGCAAGATCGACTGGGAGCCGGCCATCGGCACGGGCGGCTATGTCTTCGTCTCGCATGAGCGCGGCATCAGCATGACGCTCAAGCGCAATGCCGGTTACTGGAAGGCGGGCCGGGCGCATTTCGACGACGTCAAGATTCTCGGCATCGCCGACGTCGCGGCGCGCATGAACGCGCTGATCACCGGCGAGGTCGACGCCATAGCGCGCGTCGACATCAAGACGCTCAACCTGCTGAAGCGCAATCCGGAAATCGTCATCAACGAGGTGACGGGGACGCAGCATTTCACGCTGCCGATGTTCACCGACACGGCGCCCTTCGACAACAAGGATGTGCGCCTCGCTCTCAAATATGCGATCGACCGCGAGGCGATCGTGAACACGATTCTCCTGGGCCATGGCCGGCCCGGCCTCGACAGTCCGATCACGCCCGCCAACCGCTATTTCGCCGCCGATCTGGCGCCCAGGCCCTATGACCCGGAGAAGGCGAAATTCCATCTGAAGCAGGCGGGGCTGTCGGAGCTCAAGGTCGACCTCTCGGCCGCCGATGCGGCGTTCAACGGCGCCGTCGACACCGCCTTGCTCTATCGCGAGCAGGCGCTGAAGGCCGGCATCGACATCAATGTCGTGCGCGAGGCCGATGACGGCTACTGGTCCAATGTGTGGCTGAAGAAGCCCTTCGTGATGTGCTACTGGGCGGGGCGGCCGACCGAGGACTGGATGTTCAGCCAGGTCTATGCCTCAGGCGCCGACTGGAACGACACGCATTGGACCAATGCGCGGTTCAACGAGCTGCTGGTCGCGGCGCGGGCCGAACTGGACGAAGCCAAGCGCGCCGCCATGTATCACGAGATGCAGGCGCTCCTCAGCGAGGATGGCGGCGCCATCATCCCGGCCTATGCCAACTTCGTCGATGCCGCCTCGAACAAGATCGGCCATGACGCGCAAATGGGTGCCAATTTCGAGCTCGATGGCTGGAAATGCATCGAGCGCTGGTGGATGGCCTGACGAGCGATCCCTTCACAGATTGCGGCATTCGGGTTAGATGCGGCCATGCCGTCCTTCGAACCCGTCAACGCCGTCGTCCGCGCTCTCGATATATTGCGGCTCATCAATGAATGCGGTCCCATTTCGATCGTCGAGCTGCAGAAGCGCTCACGTCTGCCGAAGGCGACGGTATTGCGCATGGTGGAGACTCTGATCGCCGAAGCCTATGTCGGGCGCTCGGGGGGCGCTCTCTACGCGGCCACCGGCAAGTGCCTGCTGCTCAGCAGCGGCTTCGACAGCAAAGTCAGCTATGTCAAGGCGGCGGAGCCCGTCCTCGCCAAGCTGCGCGACACCATCGGCTGGCCGTCCGACTTCGCCATCCACGACAATGACGCCATGCTGATCCTGCTGGCGAGCAGCGAGCTCGGCGTCCTGACGCTGTCGGGGCAGGGTGCCGCGCGCGCGCCGCTTCTGCGCAGCGCCCTGGGCCGCGTCTATCTCGCGCATCTCACCGATGCGGAGCGCGAAGGCCTGGTCGAGCGCTTCTGGCCGCGCGACCGGCAGGCCGGGACGCTGCGCCAGGTGGAGAAAACGCTGAGCGAGGCCAAGGAGCGCGGCTACGCCGTGTCCGACGAGGCTTATCTCGACACGCTCTATCCGGCCGGCATGCATGCGATCGCGGTGCCCGTGCTCGGCCGCAAGGGTCCGGTCGCCGCCTTGAACGTGCTGTTCCTGCGCAAGGCGCTCGCCCTCGACAAGGGCGTCAAGACGCTGCTGCCGTCTTTGCGCGCGGCGGCGAAGGAGATCGCGGCGGGGATCGGCCTCGTCGGCTAAATGGTTCAACAGATGAACCATTTGGTTCATCTGTTGACATTACGCGCGCTGTACCGATAGAGGGAAGCACACGTTCCCTTCATCGCCCCGCGAGGTTCCGCATGTCACGGCACACGTCTTCTCCGCCATCCATCCGCAAGTTCAGCCGCCGCGACTTCATGCAGTTGGCGCTGGCCGCAGGTCTCACCGTGCCGTTGGCCGACCGGCTGTGGGCGCAGGAGACGGCGGAACGCAAGCGCGGCGGGCACTTCAAGATCGGCCTGGGGCAGGGTGCGACGACGGACGTGCTCGACCCATCGACCTTCATGGATTTCATGCCGGGAACGGTCTGCGCGTCCTATGCCAATTTCCTGACCGAGGTGGATGCCGACGGCAATATCACGCCCGACCTGGCGGAATCCTTCGAGGGCTCGAACGGCGCCAAGACCTGGGTCTTCAAGCTGAGGACGGGCGTCCAGTTCCATAATGGCCGCGCGCTCAAGCCGGAAGACGTGGTGGCCTCGATCCGCCACCATCTGGGACCGGAATCGAAGTCGGCGGTGAAGGCGCAATTGAGCGCCATCGAGGAGATCAAGGTGGATGACGGCGCTGTCGTCTTCTCGCTGGCGACCGGCAATGCCGATCTTCCCTATCTCCTGAGCGACTATCATCTGCCGATCTTTCCGGCCAAGGAAGACGGCACCATGGACTGGCAGGCCGGCATCGGCACCGGTCCCTACACGCTGGAGAGCTGGCAGCCCGGCATTTCCGCCAAGCTCAAGCGCAATCCCAACTATTATCGCGACACCTGGTTCGACGAAGTGGAAATCCTTTCCATCGTCGATGTGGCCGCGCGCATGAACGCGCTGGTGACCGGCGACCTGCATTTCGCCGACCGCTGCGATCTCAAGACGCTAGACCTTCTGAAGCGCAATCCGAATATCGAGATCGACGAGGTCACCGGCTTCGCCCATGCGACCTTCTCGATGGACATCACGCAAGCGCCCTTCGACAATCCCGATGTCCGCAACGCGCTGAAGCACGCCGTCGACCGCGACGCGATCTTGAGCAAGATATTCTTCGGTCACGGCATTGCCGGCAACGACAATCCGATCGCGCCGTCGATCAAATTCGCGACCAATCCCGAGCCGGTCCACACATACGATCCCGGGAAGGCCAGAGAGCTCCTGAAGAAGGCCGGGCTCGACGGCTTGAAGGTGGATCTCTCCGCCGCCGACACCGCTTTCGCCGGCGCGGTGGATGCCGCATTGCTGTTCAAGGACTCGGCTGCCGCGGCTGGCATCGAGATCAACGTCATCCGCGAGCCCAATGACGCCTATTGGGAGACGGTCTGGGGCAAGAAGCCGTTCATCGCCTCTT
>JBFWNN010000060.1:20833-35111 GCA_050251035.1 Parvibaculaceae bacterium | reverse complement strand
AGTGGCTTCAGCAGTTTCGAGATCATGTTTCCTCCTTCTCTCTATTATATCCCGCCGCCTTCCGGACGACGGGCCGGCTTTCCTGCTTTCTTCTTCTCCTTCGTCACCCCGGCGAAAGCCGGGGCCACTCAATAAGACCAGGCGGGCGGCGCCGCCCGCACCGCACGAACGCAATGAACCCCGGCTTTTCGCCGGGATGACAGGCGGTGGGAGAGTGCGACACGCCCTGCTCACGCCACCACCTCGAACCCCGCCGCTTTCGCGAGGCGCGACAGGTTCCTGAATCCCAAGGTCGCATAGGTCAGCGGATGCGCTTTCTTCGGGTCCTGCTCGGCCTCGACCACCAGCCAGCCGGAATAGCCCGCCTCCGCCAGCACGGCGAGGATGGCGCGGTAGTCGATGAACCCGTCGCCTGGCACGGTGAAGATGCCGTCCATCACCGCGCCCATGAAGCTCATGTCTTCCGCCCGTGCCTTGGCGAGCACGTCCTTGCGCGCGTCCTTGCAATGGACATGGACGATGCGCTTCACATGCTGTTTGACCAGCGCCAGCGGATCGCCGCCCGAAAAGATCGAATGGCCGGTGTCATAGAGAAGGCCCACTGCCTGGCCGGTGTGGCGCATCAAGAGGCCCACTTCCGCGTCCGTCTCGACGATCGTGCCCATGTGATGATGGAAGGCCATGCCGACACCGAACTCTTCCATGCGCTCGGCCAGCTGCGTGAGCTTGCGGCCATAAGACGGCCAGTCTTCCGGGCTCAGCGCCGGACGCTCGGAGATCGGACCCCAGATGGCGCCATGACGGCCGCGCGAGGTGTCGGCATAGACCACGTGGCGGCACCCCATCGCCTTCAGCAAGGCGAGATGCGGACCGATGGCGTCCATTTCCGCCGCGACTTCTTTGTCGGCGCAGCGCCCGTCATACCAGCCCGAGATGAGAGCGAGCCCGTGGCGCGCCATGATCGGCCGCAGCACCTTCGCGTCCCGTGGAAACTTGCCGCCGAGCTCGATCCCGGCATAGCCCGCCTGCTTCGTTTCCCCAAGGCAGGTCTCGAGCGGCGTGTCACCGCCCAGTTCCGGCACGTCGTCATTCGTCCAGGTGATCGGATTGATGCCGATGCGCACCGTCATGGAGCGACTCCACACCCCTCGCCCCGCTCTCCCCAGTTTTCCTCTTCTCCCGCCTGCGGGAGAAGGTGGCCGAAAGGCCGAATGAGGGTGTCGCTCGACGGGACACGGCTCGCAATCGATGTTGACGAAAGCGCATGCGCAAATGCTGAATTCCGCAGCACCGCCCGCGTCGCAGGAACACCCTCATCCACGCTTCGCGCACCTTCTCCCGCAAGCGGGAGAAGGGAAAACCTGCAGAAAGCGTGCTCACGTCGTCGCATGGATTTTCCTCGATTGGGCGCGGGGCGAGGGCGACACATGCGCCATCCGCCACCTGGCCAGGCCGCAGAGCAGATCCATGTCGCGCGCCGCGTCTTCGGCGCCGTTGCGCAGCGCCTTGCCTTGCGCCACGCCGTCGGCGAAGCCCTTCAGCTCCTCGATGAAGGCCTCGGCATAGCTCGGGCGGATGTCCTCGACATGCAGCCGGTGCTTGCTGCCGCGCTTCACCGTGAGCCGTGTCGGCTGATGGTTCAGATAGGGCGACGGGAATTCGAGCTCGATCAGCGCGTCATCGAAATAGAGCGTGATGCGCTCGCGATAGTCGGGCAGCAGCGGCACGGTGAGATGGGTCATGGTCCAGAGCGCCTGGCCGCCGAGCAGCCTGACGCTGCCATGGCCGCCGTCACCTCCGGCATAGAGGTCGGCGCCGATGATCTCGCCCTCGGGCACGCCCAGTTGGTCGAGCAGCCCGTGCACCACATTGACGTCATGCACCAAAGCCGATGCATAGGCGCCGCAGAAGCCGCGCAGGGTCAGGTCGTCGGCGCCTTCGCCGATGGCCCGCGCCACTTGCGCCTTGCGCTTCTCAGCCACTTCCGCGATCAGCGTCCTCGGCACATCCTCGCTTTTGCGCCAGTCGTGATGGCGGATGAAGGGCCAGGCGTCGGGATCGTTGACCTCGACTGAGACATGGCGAAGCGTCGCCGCCGTCCTGGGCAACAGGTCGAGCGCCGCCTCGAAGGCCGGATCGAAGCGCTTCATATAGCCGACCTGCAGCACGCGCTTCGCTCTATCGCGCGCGGTGATCAGGCCCGTGATGTCGTGGCTTGAGTAGCAGAGGGGCTTTTCGCAGAAGACATGGAGGCCGTGGTCGAAGGCCTTCAGCACATGCTCCTTGTGCAGAGGATCGGGCGAGGCGACGACCACCGCGTCGAGCGGCTGATGCAAGAGCTGCTCGACGCTCTCGAAGGTGGCGATGCTGTAGCGCTCGGCGATGAAGGCGCGCGCCGTCTTCGAAGGATCACACACGCCGCGAAGCTCGAAACGGTCCTTGAGGCGGAGCAGGTTGGGCACATGCTCGATCTGGGCGATATGCCCCGCGCCGATCACGCCGATCCTGATCCGTCCCATCAGCGCGTTCCCCGCGATGTTCTCCCGCCTGCGGGCAGCGCCATTATTTCCCCTTCTTCCGCTTGCGGGAGAAGGTGGCCGACAGGCCGGATGAGGGTGTTGGTTCGACTATTCTTCTGTGGTTCAGGAATTCCTGGCACGCAGCCGGAAGGCGCTTCTGCGACTATCCTCGGTCGCGCATAAAAGACCGGATCAATCATCTGCAATCTCAATGGCATCGCAAAGACACCCTCATCCGCCCCTCGGGCACCTTCTCCCGCAAGCGGGAGAAGGGAAATGCCGACGAAAATCCGTGCGCAGGGCGGTCCGACAAGGAGAAGTGGGAACGCCTGTTGGAGTTGCCGCCCTGTACGCAAGGGAAGAGTACCGCTACACTGGTTCCCCGCAGAGAACCAGATCGCTGCAAATTTCAGGAACCACCGATGACCCTCGGCTTCCGCCTGGACAATCTGAGCGTCGACCGCGGCTCGGCGGTCAATCTCGACCGGCAGATCTATCTGGGCCTGCGCGACCTGATCGAGCGGCGCCGGCTCGGCCCCGGCACGGCGCTGCCCTCGACCCGCATGCTGGCGCGCGATCTGGGGCTCGGCCGCAACACGGTGATCGCGGCCTATGAGCAATTGGCGCTGGAAGGCTTCGTCACGACGGCGCGCGGCACCGCGCCGGTGGTGAAGGGCCTGCCCGCCGCGCCCATGGCACCGCGGCCCGAGAGTCCGAAAGGCGGCGGCGCGCTGTCGCAGCGCGGGCGGGTGATGAGCGGACAGCCCTTCCATCATGGCGAGCCCGGCGTCACCGCCTTCCATCCGGGCCTGCCCGATGCCGACAACTTCCCCTTCAACACCTGGTCGAAGCTGGTGGCGCGGCGCACCAAGGCGGCGCGCGCCGATCTCTTCGGCTCCTATCACATCATGGGCCATCCGCCTCTCTGCGAAGCGATCGCGCGCTATCTCACCGCCTCGCGCGGCGTCGCCTGCAGCCCGGAGCAGGTCGTCATCACCACCGGCGCGCAGGCGGCCTTCGATCTCCTGGCCCGGCTCCTCACCGATCCGGGCGACACGGTGTGGATGGAAGAGCCCGGCTATTATGGCGCCGGCGCCGCCTTCCTCTCGGCCGGCGCGAAGCTCGAGCCCTTGCGCGTCACCGACCAGGGCTGGGACTTCACCCCGCCTCCGGCCCGGCCGCGGGTGATCTTCGTCACGCCCTCCTGCCATCATCCGCTCGGCCTCACCATGACGGCGGCGCAGCGCCGCGACCTCATCCGCATGGCGGCGGAATGGGGCGCGTGGATCGTCGAGGACGACTATGACAGCGAATACCGCTTCCAAGGCCAGCCCATCCCGGCTTTGCAGGGCACCGTGCCGCCCGCGGCGCGCGCGATCTTCGTCGGCACGTTCGCGAAGATCCTGTTTCCGGCGATGCGCCTCGGCTACATGGTGGTGCCGATGGATGTGCGCGACCGCCTGACCGCGGCGCTCAACGCCACCGGCCAGCACGCGCCGCTCATCACCCAGGCCGCGCTCGCCGACTTCATCGGCGAAGGCCATCTGACGCGCCATCTGCGCCGGATGCGCCGCCTCTATGCTGAGCGCCGCTTGGTCTTCATGGAGCAGTTCGACCGGCATCTCGGCCAATGGATGGAGCTCCGCCGCACCGACAGCGGCATCCAGCTCGTCGGCCTGCTCAGGGACCAGTCACGCAATGACGCCGCGATTGCACGCGCGGCGAAGGCGCAGGGCGTCAATGTCTCGCCGCTGTCGTTGCAATACCGCTTCGAACCGAAACTCAAGGGCCTGCTGATGGGCTTCGCCGCGGCGGACGCGAAGGCGACACGGCGCGCGATCGAGAAGCTGGCGCGCGTGGTTCGATCGTGACATCCGGACCGTCCCTCATCCGTCGGCATTCCGGCGAAAGCCGCTCAGCTTCATCCTTCCCCCTTGCGGGGAAGGTGGCTGCCCGGCCTTCGCCGGGTAGCCGGATGGGGGTCGTGACGAGTGAAGAGTGTCGTTTGGAAACGTCCTCTCAGTCGCCCGAGCGCCGCAGATAGTCGAGCAGCGCATCGATCCTCCCGTTGTTGCGGCGGATGATGCCGGTGAATTTGGAGCGTAGCTGCAAGGCGAGCCACACGCCGCTGACCTGGACGTCGCGGATGCGTCCGCCCGACACGCGCCAGATCATCCGCGACTTGCCCGCGAGCGAGGTCTCGACGAGATTGGCCCGGCAGGATTCGATCTGGAGGTCGCGCGACGAGCGGAAGGGCCGCGAGTTCTTCATCAGGAAGCGCGCCATGAAGGCCTGGGCGCCGTTGACATATTCGCGCTGCCGGCCGGCCGGCAATTGCTTGCGGTAGGGGCCGAGCGCCGACAGCGCCGCGCCGCGCACATCGGTATGGCGGGCAAGCGCCGAGGAGAAGGCGGAGGCCGAGCCGCTGCGCGCGGCATTCGTGAAGGCGGCTGCAGCGTTGTTCACCGCGCCCGCCGCGGGACAGCTCGCGGCGCGTGCCTGCGGCGCAGAGGCTGCGACGACGGCCAGGACGACAAGCGCCGCGGTCAGAAGGCGGAAGGTGAAGCCAGGTTTGCTCAAATACATATGTGCGGTCTCTTCTCTATGTGTCTCTATGCGGTGCTCTTGCCCCGCAATTGAGGTCCAGTGTGTTGGCCGCCGTCAGGTTCGCTCACGCAAGGCCCAAAGTTCCCGAGCGCGAAACAAAGAATGTGGTTAACGATAGGCCAGAACTTTTCCTGACTGCAAGAGTTCCTGCCACCACCCGTTCGGTCTCACCATGGCGATGTCACAGCGTCTCGATCCTCATCTACACGGCAGAAAGCTCGCCTCGGAGCACGCCATCACCAGAGGCTGGCGCGCCGGATCATTCGCAAGGAACCATGCAAGCCATCGCCGCCAAGTTGTCGAATGAATTCATCCGCACCTCGCTCATCGCAACAGCATCGTTGAGGTGTTCGTCTCAACTCCCAACTCGTCTCTTCAGATCCCTGGGAGATGATTGGTTGGTTGACACCTACCTGCCCATATGGTCACTCTCTGCTTCCTGAGAGCGCCCGAATAGTCACGGAGACCCCCTTCCCATGCGACCCGCGGAGCGGCGGCAGAAGATCTTGGAGCTCGTCAACCAGTCCGCCCGGGTGACGGTCGACGACCTGTCGGAGAGCCTCAAAACCTCGCGCGAGACGGTGCGGCGGGATTTGTCGCTGCTCTCCGACCAGGGACTTCTGCGCAAGGTCCATGGCGGCGCCAAGGCGGCGCAGCCCGCGGCGCAATCGGCGCAGGAAAGCCCGCTCGGCGAGCGGCGCGGCAGCGCGCGCCTCGAGAAGATCCGCATCGGCCGCAGGGCGGCGCGGCTCTTCAATGCCGGCGACAGCCTCCTCATCAATTGCGGCACCACCACCATCTTCTTCGCCGAGGAGCTCGCCCGCCACGGCCCCTTCACCGTCATCACCAACGGCTCGATGGTGGCGCAGGAACTGTGGGCCGCACAGCAGCGCGGGCCCATCCACCTCCTGGGCGGCGCCTATTTCGGCGACGCCTTCGAGACGGTGGGGCCGCAAGTGGTCGAGCAGATCCAGAAGATCCATGCCGACCACGCCGTCCTCACCATCGGCAGCATTTCGGGCAGCGCCCGGATCATGGACTACAATGTCGATGAAGCCTATGTGTCGCGCGCCATGATCGAGGCGGCGCGCAGCGTGACGGTGCTGGCGGATGCGAGCAAGCTCAACCGCAACGCGCTGATCCAGATCTGCGGGCCGGAACGGATCGACCGGCTGGTCACCGACAAGGCGCCCGAGCCCGCGCTGGCGAGCCTGCTCACGCTGGCCGGCGTCGATATCATCGTGGCGGAGGCGGAATAGCCCGGCCGCGACATGCGACACCGTACCGGCTTCCATCGCCGGCCCATTTGTGCGATTTGGGAAATACCAGGATCGGATCCCATGCGCCCGCCAGCCGAAAGCTCGCGGGCGCATGCCGTTCAGGGGATGGGTCATCGCCGAAAAGCACTTCCGGCGCGACCAGAGACTTCATTCCTATTTTTTTCACCGGTGAAGACGGATCGGGCCGCGCGGCTGGGCATGGACGAGAAATTCCCTGCTCGTCCTGCTAAGCCGTTGATATCGCTCAGGGCGGCATTTTTCTTCGAAAATTCCCTGATAATCCCTGAAAATCCCTGAATCCGGCCCCTTCGGGCGGCGCCACGCGGCAGCGTTTCGTGACAGGCTCATGACCGTCCAGTCAATTTAATCATGACCGAACAGTCATTTCTGCTTGACGCGGCGACCGTTTGGGCATTCACTTCACGTCTTGAGGGCGAAATGGACTAAGCGGCTCGACGCCGCGGATCAGGGGAGCTGTCGCAAACGGGGGTGAGGCCTCTCATGCGCAAAGTATCGGCTCATGCGTGTTGCCCCGATGCGGGCGGCGCGGGGCCGGGCCGCCATGACGTGCTTCGATACTTCAGACCCGGGCAAACGACATCACCGGATCGGCGGGCGACGGGCTCACCGTCACCGAACCCCGCCTATGCGCGACATAAGCGGGCCGCAGGTCTTCCCGTTTCAACCGGAGCAACTCAGATGCCGATCACTCGCCGGACCTTCACCTTCGGACTTCTCTCGAGCTTCGCCGTCCTCCCCGCGTCCGCTCTCACCGCCGCACCCGCCTTCGCCCAGACGCTGGCCGAACTGGAAGAGGCGGCGCGCAAGGAAGGCGAGATCGTCAGCCTCGGCTGCCCCGACGACTGGGCCAATTGGGGCGCGCAATGGAAGGCCATCAAGGCCAAATATGGCGTCACCCACACCGACACCGACATGAGCAGCGCCGAGGAGCTGGCCAAGTTCGAGGCCGAGAAGGCCAATGCCTCGGCCGATTTCGGCGAGATCGGCATCGAGTTCGGACCGATCGCGGCGAAGAAGGGCATCAGCGCGCCCTACAAGCCCTCCAACTGGGACAAGATCCCCGCCTGGGCCAGGGACGAGGAGGGCCATTGGATGCTGGGCTATACCGGCACGATCTCCTTCCTCGTCTCGAAGAAGGTCGCCAATCCGCCCAGGACCTGGAGCGATCTCGTCCAAGGCGACTACAAGGTGGCGGTGGGCGATGTCGGCAAGGCGGCGCAGTCCAACGCGCTGGTGCTGGCGGCGGCCATCGCGCTCGGCGGCGGCGAGGAGAATCTCGCGCCCGCCATCGACCTCTTCGCCAAGCTCGCCGAGCAGAAGCGCCTGCTCACCATCGGCGCCAATCCCGGCAACATGGAGAAGGGCGAGATCGAGGTCGGCATCGTGTGGGACTTCAACGCGCTCAACTACCGCAACCTCGTCGGCAAGGACAAGTTCGACGTGTGGATTCCGTCGGAAGGATCGGTCGTCTCGGGCTACACGACGACGATCAACGCCTACAGCAAGCGGCCGAACATCGCCAAGATGACGCGCGAGTTCATCTTCTCGGAAGAAGGCCAGATCAATTTCGCGCGCGGCTTCGCCAGGCCCATCCTCATCGACCACATCACGCTGCCGCCGGACGCCGCCGAGAACGTGCTGCCGGCCGAGCAATATGCCAAGGCGCGGCCGGTCAATTCGGCCCTGTGGATGGACGCCGCCAAGCAACTGGGCCGGCAATGGCAGGAACAGGTGCTGTCGAAGATGTGAGATGCTTGGGCCGCTTCGTCCTTCACGATGCCCACGGAAAACCTTGAGGCCGCTCATGCGCCCTCCGGCCTCTCGGTCCCCTTCTCCCGCATCTCGGTGCGGGAGAAGGGGGAACACAATTACCCTCGCGCCGCGCCCGCCCAATCCTTCCCTTCCACTGTTCCCCTTCTCCCGCCTGCGGGAGAAGGTGGCGCGAAGCGCCGGATGAGGGTGTTGGAAAAATGCCCGCGCTGATTGTTGGAGATGTGCCGGTGGAAAAAACACCCTCACCCGCCCTCCGGGCACCCTCTCCCGCAAGCGTGAGAGGGGAATATCTGGAAAGCGTGAGCACAGCGGTGAGAATTGCATGACCGATATCAGCCTCAGAACCAAGCTCCTCGCCTGGCTCGCGGCCACGCCGTTCCTCATCGTCATCTTCATGTTCGAGCTCTTGCCTCTCATCGCCGTCGCCGGCAACAGCCTGTTCAAGGAAGACGCGGCCTCGCTCGGCAATTATCTCGAGATCCTCACCAGCCGCTTCTATCTCGGCTCGTTCAAGGTGAGCTTCGCCATCTCGATCGCCACCGCCCTCATCGGCCTCGCCGTCGCCCTGCCGGCCGCGGCGATCCTCAGGCGCATGCCGGGACGGGTGCAGCAGTTCATCGTCATCTGCTCCAATATCGGCGCCAATTTCACCGGCTTCCCGCTCGCTTTCGCCTTCGTCATCCTGCTCGGCGTCTCGGGCTCCTTCACCCTCCTCCTGCAGCGCATCGGCCTGTTCGAGGACTTCAACGTCTATTCGACCTCGGGCCTCGTCATCGCCTATTCCTACTTCCAGATCCTGTTCGCCATCCTCCTCGTGCTGCCGGCGCTCGCCGCGATCACGCCCGACATCGAAGAGGCAGCGCATCTCGTCGGCGCCAGCCGCTTCGCCTTCTGGCGGCGCATCGGCCTGCCGATCCTGGCGCCGAGCCTCTTGGGCGCCTTCCTCCTCCTTTTCGCCAATGCCATGGGCACCTATGCCACCGCCTGGGCGCTGGTCGGCGGCAGCGCCAATGTCGTCACCATCCGCATCGGCGAGCTCACCGCGGGCGACGTCTTCTCCGACCCCAACCTCGCCGACGCGCTGGCCATGCTCCTGGTCCTGAGCCTCGTCGTGCCGATCGTCGTCGAGCAGCTCTTCCTCAAGCCGAAGCAGCCCGAGAATTGAGAGGGATGAGATGAGAAAGCCGGGTGACATGATCGCGCCCTCCTTCATTTCCCTTCTCCCGCTTGCGGGAGAAGGTGGCCGAAGGCCGGATGAGGGTGTGCTTTGCGGGCAAGCATGCAATCTCGATCATCCGCGCGGGTTGAGCCAACACCCTCACCCGCCCTGTCGGGCACCTTCTCCCGCAAGCGGGAGAGGGGGAACATCCGATGCGGTTGGCGCGCGGCGAAGGGTTCCCCATGCCTGAGCGCAGCAAACAGGACTGGCTGTGGATCGGACTGCTGGCGGTGCTGCAGCTCCTGCCCATCGCCGCCGTCTTCCTCAACAGCATCGCCGTCGACTGGGCCGGCACCATCCTGCCCGACGGTTACACACTCGCCCATATCGACAAGATCACCCACGATCCGCGCTTCACCCAGGCGATCGTCAACTCGCTCATCGTCGGCTTCGGCTCGCTCGTGGTGACGCCCCTCATCGTCGTGCCCGCCATCCTCGTCGCCCATTGCTACTTCCCGGCGCTCGACCGCACCATCGCCGGCCTCGTCATCCTGCCCTATGCGGTGCCGACCATCGTGCTGGCGCTCGGGCTCTTGCGCCTCTATTCCGGCAATTACGGCATCGTGCTCAACGGCTCGCCCTGGATCCTCATCTTCGGCTACATGCCGCTGGTGGCGCCGCTCTATTATGTGCCGATCAAGAACAATCTGCGCGGCTTGCGCGTCACCGAGCTGTTCGAGGCGGGCCGGCTGCTCGGCGCGTCCGATGCCCTCATCCTGTGGCGCGTGGTGCTGCCCTCGGTGCGCCAGGGCCTCATCATCGGCCTGGTCATGAACTTCACGCTCGCGATCAGCGATTTCGTCTACGCCAATCTCCTGGTCGGCGGCCATTTCCCGACGCTCCAGATCCACATGGCGGTGCTCAATGGCGGCAGCGGCCGGCAGTTGAGCGTGCTCATCGCCACCTATTTCATCGTCATCTTCGCGGCGACCGCCATCGTCGTGTGGGCGACATCGCGGAGGGCCGATGCATGAGCTATGTCGAGATCCGCAGGCTCACCAAGCGCTTCGACGGCACCATGGTGTTCGAGGACATCGACCTCGATGTCGCGCAGGGCCGCATCTGCGTGCTGGTCGGACCGTCGGGCTGCGGCAAGACCACGCTCTTGCGCGCCGTCGCCGGCCTGACGCGGCCCGACAGCGGCGCGATCGGCATCGACGGGCGCGACGTGACCCATGTCGAGGCCAAGCATCGCGGCGTCGGCATGGTGTTCCAGCATTACGCGCTCTTCCCCAACATGACGGTCGAGCAGAATCTCGCCTTCGGCCTCGAGCAGAAGAAGCTGCCGCGTCCCGAGATCGCCAGGAAGGTCGCCGCCGTCATCGCGCTCATGGGCCTCGAGCCGCGCGCCAAGGCGCGGCCCGCGGCTCTTTCCGGCGGCCAGAAGCAGCGCGTGGCGCTCGCCCGCGCGCTGGTGCTCGAGCCCAAGCTCCTGCTGCTCGACGAGCCTTTGTCGGCGCTCGACGCCCAGATCCGCAAGCGCCTGCGCGACGAGCTCAAGCGCCTGCAGCAGGATGTCGGTTTCACCGCCATCTTCGTCACCCACGACCAGGAAGAGGCGATGATGCTGGGCGACCAGGTCGCCATCATGCAGCAGGGCCGCTTCGCCCAGATCGGCGCCCCGGCCGAGATCTACAACCGGCCGAAGAGCCTCGCGGTCGCCAATTTCATCGGCGACTTCAACATCCTCGAGCCCAAGGCGGTCGAGCGGCTCTTCGCGCTCTCCCCCGTCCATGCCTGGGCGGTACGCCCCGAGGCCATCGACGTCGCCAAGGCGCCGGCGCCGCAGGGCACCCACGGCAACGGCCTCGCCGCCGAGGTCACCGTCACGGCGGTGCAGGTGCTGGGCGCCATGGTGCGGCTCTATACGCGGGGCGCGGACGTGACGATCAAGGCCGACATGGTGAACAAGCCCGGCGCACCGCAGTTCCAGATCGGCGACAAAGCCCGGATCCACATCGCCCGCGACGCCATCGCCGAGATGAAGGAATGAGCGATGATCACCGCGGACACACCACCCTCACCCTGAGGTGGCCGCGCAGCGGCCCTCGAAGGGTGGCAAGCGGCGAGCTCTCGGGTCCCTGGACCATGCTTCGAGGCTCGCTGTGCTCGCACCTCGGATGATTCACCTCGGAGCCAAATTTCAATGACCTCCTCACGCCCCAACATCCTCCTCATCTGCGCCGATCAATGGCGCGGCGACTGCATCTCCGGCCTCGGCCACAAGAACGTGCTGACCCCCCATCTCGACGCGTTGATGCGCGACGCCGTCACCTTCACCCGCCATTTCGGCCAATGCACGCCCTGCGGTCCGTCGCGCACCAGCCTGCTCACCGGCATGTATCTGATGAACCACCGCTCGGGCCGCAACGGCACGCCGCTCGACCGGCGCCACACCAACCTGGCGCTCGAGGCGCGCAAGGCCGGCTACGAGCCCGCCCTCTTCGGCTATACCGACACGACGCCCGATCCGCGCGGCCTTCCGCCCAAGGACCCGGCGCTCACCGCCTATGACGAAGGCGTCATGCCGGGCTTCGTCACGCCCTTGCATCTGCCCGAGGACATGGGCCGCTGGGTGGCCGAGCTGATCGCGCGGGGCTACGACCTGCCGAAAGGCCGCGACGACGTGTTCAGGCCGCGCCAGGATTTCGTGAAGCCTCCGGACCGCGGCTTCCGCTTCATCCCGCCGCACTACAAAGCCGAGCACAGCGAGACCGCCTTCCTCACCGACGAATTCGTGAAGTGGCTCACCTTGAAGCGCGAGGCCGCGTGGTTCGCACATTTCGTCTTCCTGCGCCCGCACCCGCCGATCATCGCGCCCGAGCCCTATAATGCCGCCGTGCATCCGGCCGCGGTCGATTTCCCCAGGCGGCAGGCATCGCCGGAGGCGGAAGGCCGGCAGCATCCGCTGCTCGCCCATGAGATCACCAACGTCGCGCGCCCCGGCGCCTATGACGAGCACAATCCGCTCGACCTCGTCGCCGCCCCCGATCTCGAGATCCGCCAGATGCGCGCCACCTATTACGGCCTCATCGCCGAGATGGACCATCATCTCGGCCGCATCATCGCCACGCTCAAGGCGACCGGGCAATATGAGCGCACGCTCATCATCGTCACCAGCGACCATGCCGAGATGCTGGGCGACCATTATGTGTGGGGCAAGGAGATCTATTTCGACGGCGCGTTCCATGTCCCGCTGGTGATCCGCGATCCGAGGCCCGAAGCGAGCAAGGCGCGCGGCGCGAAGGTCACGGCGTTCAGCGAGGCGATCGACGTCATGCCGACCATCCTCGACTGGCTCGGCGCGGAGATCCCGAGAAGCTGCGACGGGCGCTCGCTGCTGCCCTTCCTCACAGGCCATACGCCCGAGCGCTGGCGCGACGCGGTGTTCTTCGAGCATGACTTCCGCACCGTCCGGAGCCAGCGGGCGGAGACGGCGCTCGGCATCTCGTCCGATGAATGCGCCTATGCGGTGGTCCGCGACGCCAGATACAAATATGTGCATTTCGCCGCTTTGCCGCCGCTCCTCTTCGACATCGAGAACGACCCGGACGAGTTCGTGAATCTCGCCGGAAAACCGGAGCATCGCGACACCGAGCTCCGTTATGCGCGGCGCCTCCTCTCCTGGCGTCTCGTCAACCAGGAGCGCCTCCTCACCAACATGCATGTCGGCGAAGGCGGCCTGTTCGAACGGAGGTAGCAAACCCTCGCCCCTCCATCGGACTCCCCCTCTCCCTGTTTACTCCTTCCCCGCGCGTAGCGCGGGGAAGGAGGAAATGTGTGAATACGACAGCGCTTGCACGCAGGAGAGGAGGAAATCGGCCATTGCGATCGCTGTCCGCCTGTCGGAACATCCCCCCATGTCCCTCCTCACCTTCGCCATCGGCGACATCCACGGCTGCCAGCGCGCGCTCACCGATCTCCTGCGCCAGTGCCGCGATCATGCTAGGGGGCAGCCGCATCGCCTCGTCTTCATCGGCGACTATGTCGACCGCGGCCTGGACAGCCGCGCCGTCATCGCGACGCTGCGCGCGCTGGAACAGCAGCAGGAGAAGCCCGACATGGTCGTCTGCCTGATGGGCAATCACGAGGAGATGATGCTCGGTGCCATCGACACGGGCGATGCGATGAACTGGCTCTTCAACGGCGGGGGCGAGACGCTGCAAAGCTATGGCGTGCGCAATCCCATGGTGGTGCCCGAGGAGGACGTCGCCTGGCTCCGTGGCCTGCGCCTCTCCTTCGACGACGGCCAGAGGTTCTTCGCCCATGCCGGCGTCGATCCGGACCAGCCGCTCGATCGGCAGGAGCGCGAGGCGCTGTTATGGATCCGCGGGCCCTTCCACCGCGCGACCAAGGACTATGGCCGGCTCATCGTCCACGGCCACACGCCCAGCCGGAACGGCCGGCCCGAGATCAGGCCCAACCGCATCAATATCGACACGGCCTGCGTCTATGGCGGCACGCTGACGGCGGCGGTGTTCACCGAGGACAGCATCGCGCCGGTGAAGTTCCTCACCGCGCGCGAAGACTGACGCAGCAGCAAAGGAGACAGGACACATGGACCAGTCACAGATTCCGACAAAGCTCGCAGGCCTGGCGGAGGCGTTCAACGCGCATGACATCGACCGGATCATGGGCTTCTTCGCCGAGGACTGCCGCCTCGACATGCCGCGCGGCCCCGATCCGCATGGCAAGCGGTTCGCGGGCAAGGCGGCGGTGCGCGAGGCGCTCCTCGGCCGGCTGCGCGGGATTCCCGATGTGCATTATGGCGAGCTCGAGCATCATGCGAGCGGTGACTGCGGCATGTCCAAATGGCTGCTGACGGGCACGCGGACCGACGGAACGAAAGTGCGGGTGCG
>JBFWNN010000060.1:0-20733 GCA_050251035.1 Parvibaculaceae bacterium | reverse complement strand
TCGGCCGGCTGCGCGGGATTCCCGATGTGCATTATGGCGAGCTCGAGCATCATGCGAGCGGTGACTGCGGCATGTCCAAATGGCTGCTGACGGGCACGCGGACCGACGGAACGAAAGTGCGGGTGCGCGGCTGCGACTTCTATACCTTCGCCGACGGCCTGGTCACCATCAAGGATTCCTATTGGAAGATCATCGAGTGACGGACGGACGCCCCGGCCTTCGGCGGTGGGGCAACAGCTCATGTTCTTAAGACTCATCGAAGCCGCGGCACCTTGTTCCCTTCTCGCGCCTGCGGGAGAGCGGAAAATTCGGAGTGAACTGCGCCCGCGGTGATGATAGACCTTCCGCCATGGAGAACCGGCTTGGCTGAAGACCAGAATGCGCGGCGGCTGGCCGCGATCATGGCGGCCGACGTCGTCGGCTATAGCCGCCTCATGGAGGCCAATGAGGAGCGCACCCTTTCATCCTTGCGTCAACTCCGGCGCGAAGTCTTCGACCCGACCGTCGCCCGGCACCGCGGCCGGATCTTCAAGACGCTGGGCGACGGCTTCCTGGTCGAATTTGCCAGCGTCATCGACGCCGCGCGCTGCGCCATCGACGTGCAGCGGGCCATGCCGGAGCGCAATCACGGGCTTCCGGACGACCGCCATATCAGGTTCCGCATCGGCCTCCATGCCGGCGACATGATCGTCGAGGGCGATGACGTCTATGGCGACGGCGTCAATATCGCGGCACGGCTCGAGGGCCTGGCGCCCGCCGGCGGGATCGCCTGCTCGGCCGTTGTCCACGGCCATATCGGCAACAAGCTCGACATCGACTTCGCCGACCAGGGCGAGAAGACGGTCAAGAACATCTCGCAGCCCTTGCATGTCTATTTCGTCACCGCCGGCCGGAACGGAGCGGCCGGGCCCGCCGCCGCGCCGCAGCCGGCGCGCGCCCGCGGCGACAAGCCCTCGGTGGCGATCCTGCCCTTCGCCAATATGAGCTCGGACCCCGAGCAGGAGTTCTTCAGCGACGGCATCACCGAGGATCTGATCACCGACCTGTCGAAAGTGTCGGGACTTCATGTGCTCAGCCGGAACACCGTCTTCACCCTGAAGGGCAAGGCGCAGAACCTGCAGCAGACGGCGCGCCAGCTCGGCGTCGACTATCTGGTCGAGGGCAGCGTGCGCAAATCCGGCGGCAAGGTCAGGATCACGGCGCAATTGATCGAAGGGGCGAGCGACCATCATCTGTGGGCCGAGCGCTTCGACCGCGACCTGACCGACATCTTCTCGCTCCAGGACGAGATCACCAGGACCATCGTCGAGCAGCTGCGCGTCAAGCTCCTGCCCGAGGAACGCGCCGCCATCGAGGACGCGCCCACGCAGAATATCGAAGCCTATACCAATTTCCTCAAAGGCAAGCAGATCTTCCGGGTGGGCACACGCTCGTCGCTGGTCAAGGCGCGGCAGATGTATGCGCGCGCCCTGGAGATCGACCCGTCCTACGCCAAGGCCTATGTCGGCCTCGCCAATTGCGCCTCCTACCTCAAGTCCTTCCACGGCTTCGCCATCACCGTCGAGGAGATCCTGGCGACGGTCGACAAGGCTCTGTTGCTCGATCCCGATCTCGCCGAGGCCCATGCCGCGCGCGGCATCGCCTTCGCGGTCGATGACCGGCGCGAGGAGACCGTCGCCGCCTTCCACAAGGCGCTGGAACTCGCTCCGGACAACTGGGAGGCGCTCTATCATTTCGGCCGCTACCATTTCGGCATCGGCGCGTTCGGCACCGCCGTCGATCTCTTCATGCGCGCCATGGAGGTTCAGCCCGACGACTACGAGTCGGTGACCTTCGCCTCGCAGGCGCTCGAAGGCCTGGGGCGAAGCGCGGATGCCGTCAAATATGGCCATATCGCGCTCAAGCGCGCCGAGCAGGCGCTGCGCCAGAATCCCGAGAACTCACGCTCGGCCCAGCTCATGGCCAATACCTACGCCTTTCTCGGCGAGCCCGAGCGCGCCAAGGAATGGATCAAGCGCGCCTTCGAGATCGATCCGGACGACAATCACGTCCGCTACAACTCGGCCTGCGTCTATGCGCTCATCGGCGAGTTCGACAAGGCCTTCGATCTGCTCGAGACCTGGGTCCACCACGCCGCACCCGATTCGAAACTGTGGTTCCGCAACGATCCCGACTTCGCCGCGCTTCGGCAGCATCCACGCTATCCCGAGCTCATGAAGAAGGTGGAAGCGCCACGATCGGGCTGAGCGCCGCCCTCACGGCGAGGGAGGCGGCGTGCCCGTTTCGTTGTTGTCGCATCTATAAAGAAGGCAGCTCTCCGCCGAAAACCTCAGGCCGACCTCTTCATTGACCTCCGGAGGCGCCGCCGATGCGGGCAAGTCGATCTGGATCCGGTTCTCCATGCCATGCTTGAGCGTCACCAGCCAGGAATTGCCGAGATAAATCGCTTTCTCCACTCTCGCCTTCACCTGCGTCGACCGATCGCGGATCAGTTGCATGTCTTCCGGCCGGATGGCGACGATGCAGTCGTCTCCGGCTTTCAATGACTGGGCCAGCGTGTCGGCTGCCCGGATCTGCTCGGATTTCGTGGTTCCCAGCGCAATCGAGAATGACGCGGGCTTTGCGTGTGCCGCAACAACCCTGCCCCTGAAGCAATTCGTCCGCCCCAGGAACCGCGCCACATAGAGCGAGGCTGGGTTGCGATACAGCCGATGCGGCGCATCGATCTGCATGATCTGGCCGTCACGCATCACCGCGATGCGGTCGGACATGCCGAGCGCCTCGTTCTGATCGTGTGTGACGTTGATGGTGGTTATCCCCAATGTCTGCTGAACCCTTCGAATCTCGTTCTGAAGCTCCTCCCGCAACTTGAAATCCAGGGCGCTGAGCGGTTCATCCAGGAGGAGGACGCGAGGACGAATGACAACCGCGCGCGCCAGCGCCACCCGCTGCTTCTGACCGCCCGAAAGCTGGCTCGGATAACGTTCGGAAATGCCGCTCAGGTGGACCAGGTCCAGCGCCTCGCGCACGCGCTCTTGGATCTGGTGCTTCGGCAGCCGGCGAACCGTCAAACCATAAGCGACGTTCTGCGCGATCGTCATATGGGGGAACAAGGCATAATGCTGGAACACCATGCCGATGTTCCGTTTGAACGGCGGCATCGCAGTGACGTCATCCTCATCGATGAATACCCGACCGGCATCCGCCTGGACAAACCCGGCGATCGCCCGTAAGCAGGTTGTCTTGCCGGAGCCGCTCGCGCCGAGCAGGGTGACGAACTCACCCTGCTTCACCTCGAGATCGACATTCTTGAGAGCCTGGAAACCGCCGAAGCTCTTGCAGATCGATTCAAGCCGGATGCCGGACATCGTTCTGTGCCGCTATTGCCTGAGAACCTGACGGTTCCAGAGATCGACCGCTTTCTGGTGATGCTTGTAATAGGCCTCCCAATCGGGCACACGGATCTGCTGCGCCAGCTGTTCCGGCGACGCCGGGAACTTCCGCGCCATCTCCGGATATGCCGCTATGACCGGCCCGAGCAGTCTGTTTGTCGGACCATAAGGGATCTCGTAGGCCTGCCCGAGCTGCGGCAACGGATCCAGGGTGAAGTCGATATAGGCGAGCGCCTCCTTGGCGTATTTGGTGCCCTTGACGACATCGACCGTCGTCAGGCCGCCGCCGCCCTTCTCCTTCGGGAAGACGAAACCGAAGGGCAGCCCTCTGTCGATCATGCCCCAGGCCCGGCCGCTGACCATGACCGCAGCCCAGGCGTCGCCCGACGTCAGCAGGGCTTCCGCCTGCGCCGAGGCGGAATAGAAGGAGTGGACTTGCAAGGACGATATCTTCTCGATGCCGCGCTCGAGGGTTTCTTCATTGCCGCCATTCAACAGCGCCGCCGCGACGAGAAAATTCCGGCCTGAGACGCTCGACAGGTCGGGGATCGCCAGATGTCCCGCGAGTTTCGGGTTCCAGAGGTCGTTCCAGGAGCTCGGCGGCGGCAGCCCCGCTTCTTCGAACTTCTTCCTGCTATACGCTATTCCAACGCCGACAAAGATGATGCCGGGCCCATAGCCGAGCTTGTTGCGCGCTTCGTCATATACGTTCTTCATGTTGGGCACGAGGGATTCGTCTATCTTGTCGAGAACGCCGGCCTTGATCGCATTGACCTGAACGTCGTCATCCAGATAGACAATATCGTAGGGCGGCTCACGGCCGCGGCTTGCGATCATCTTGGCAAGATGGTCGCCTGGATTGGCTTCGATGAACTCGACCTGAATCCCGGTTCGTTTGGTGAACAGATCCGCGGTGTACTTCCGCTGCGCCGCGGCGAAGGACCCGCCGTACTGCCCGACGCGCAGCGTTATGCCTGTTGCATCCTGCGCCTGCGCCCTTGTTTCGAGCTGGCCGGGACAGATGCCCCCGATCAGAAGCGCGAGGACACCCGCGACGACTTTCATACCATTTCGCATTTGCTCTCCTCCCAGTTTTACAGCTTCTTCGTTCCGAACATCAGATGAAGTCCGACGGTTCTCGCCAAGACGAGCATGATGAGCAGCGACGCCCCGATCACGATCGTTCCGACCGCCATCACTTCCGCGCTGATGCTGAATTCGACCGACGTATATATCTTCACCGGCAGCGTCGTGGCGCCGCCGCCGCCCAGGAACAGGGCTATGGGAACGTCGTCGAACGACATTATGAACGCGAATACGGCGCCGCTCACGATGCCCGGCCGGATGATCGGAAGCGTCACGCGGAAGAACGTCTCGAGCGGTGCGGCGCCGAGGCTCAGAGAAGCCTCCTCCAGGGATTCGTCCAGATGCGACTGTCCGGTAATGGCCGACCGCACCACAAAGGGAATGGTGAATGCCGTCTGGCCGAGCACCAATCCGATGAGCGATCCCGCCAGCGATAGGCCGAACCAGTCCCACAGCACGACGACGTACTGATAGGCCGCCACGCCGATCACCAGCGTCGACACCATGAGCGGCGACAGGCACAATGCCGCGATCAACTGGCGTCCGCGGAATTTGCCTCGCACCAAGGCAAGCGCGGCGGGCGTTCCCACCAGTGTCGCTATCGTGGTTGTCCCCAGCGCAACGAGCAGACTTACACCCAAGGCCTTCAGAAACTCGCTCGAGATGTTCCTGTACCAGTAGGTCGTGAGGCCTTCCGGGGGAAATACCAGGCCGGGCGAAGAGGAGAACGAGGTTACGACGACGACCGCCATCGGCAGCAGGAGAAACAGGAAGGCCGCGGCGACGACGACGCGCAAGAGGACGCCGCTCATCCTCATGACCGCCGCTCCGGCGAGATGCGCAATGCGATCATCGTCAGCCCGCCCGCCGCCAGCATGAGAATGATCGCGGCGGTTGCGCCGGAACCGTAGTTCATCACGCTGCGGATCTGCTGATCGATGTATGTCGCCATGACGAGGACACGCTTTCCGCCCAACATTGCCGGCGTCACGAAGGCCGCGATGGCGATCGTGAATACGAGCAGGCAGCCGGAGACCAGGCCCGGAGCGCTCAGCGGAAGGAGCACTCGCCAGAACGTCTGCAGCGGCGCCGCGCCAAGCGACGCGGATGCCTCCTCCAGTGACGGCTCTATCCGCTGTATGATCGTCATGAGGGAGAGCACCATGAAGGGAAGCAAGGCATGGGCCAGCCCGATGACGACGCCGGTGAAGTTGCCGACGAGCTGAATCGGCTCGTCGACGAGGCCGAGCGCCGTAAGAATCCAATTGACGAGACCGCTCTTCCCGAGGATCGGAATCCATCCCAGATTCCGGACGACGGCTGAGATGAGCAGCGGCGACACGACCAGGAAGATGAGGGCCGCCTTGGCCTTGGAGCTGGACCTGATCAGATAATAAGCGACGGGATATCCGATGATCGCGCAGATGGCGACGACGATCGCTCCGAGAACCAGCGTGTCCGCGAGGATCCGAAGATAGAATCCATCGGTTATGAACCGCCAATAGTTGAGCAGGGTCAGCTCGAGGCCGAGCTCGCCGAAGCCCTTGTCCAGGTGAAGGCTGGTCGAAACCAAGATGAACAAGGGCGCGAAGAATACCGCAATCAGCATCATGATCGCCGGCACGGTCATCGCAAGTCCTACGCCTCTTTGCATGGCTAGCCTCGTTGCCTGCGGCCGTACGTCATGACCGCCTCAGGCGCATTGCTGGCGCAGCACATGCGTGTCCGCGTATTGGCGATAACGGCCGATCCGGCCGTCGACGACCTCGTAGACATGCGCCGCCGCGGCGGTGAACCTCTCTCCGGTCGAATGGTTGCACCCGGTATAGCTGCCGATGACGACGACCACTCTTCCGTCCACGATCATCTCGTCGACAGAAAAGCCGAAATCCCGCCAGCGTTTCCGGTTCGTTGCAAAGACGTGATCGATCACGGCCTTCGACCCGATGCGCTTGCGCGAGTTCGGGAAACCCTTGCACTGAACCCATTCGATATTCGGCGCGCACAGATCGGCAAAGGCCTGATAGTCGGATTGCCGAAACGCCTCGTACATCCGCTTGACCACGTTCAACGGCTCGTCCTTGCCGCGTTGCTCCGCTTTCTTCATGGATCACCCTCCGGCGCCGGCCGAAGCCCGGCCGCGCAAGCGCGCCAATATGGCGTTCTTCTTCCAGCTCAGCCTCTCGTCCATCTCGGACAGCACGAGCGAGACGGCGCAATGTCCCGCGCCCAGGAGATCGTCGGCGAATGTGACGGCGGCCGAGAACACCGCATCGCCGGCTGACCGCTTCTGCTCGTAAGACCGTCCACTGCCGATCTGGAAGGTGATGTGGAGGAAGGCGTTTCTGCTATCCCGATCCGCGATCGCATAGGCATCCGCCCGCATGGCGCGCACGCGTATGGCGCCGAGCTCAAAGAGCCTCGTGGCCGTCGCGGCCGCCAGCAGCTTCGAGCACAGCTCGCCCATCTCGAGAGCCTCACCGAGGTTGGCGGAATATTCGACCGATATATGAGGCATGCGCTTTCGCTCCCGGCCGCGTCACGGCGGCGGCTCCCGTCACGAAAAATTCCGATATTGACCGCGATGAAACAAAAGCGGAGCGCGGTCGGAGGTGCGCACATTGTCCACCTTGCCGATCACGATCGTGTGGTCGCCGCCGCCATGCAGATCGAAGACGGCCCCGTCGCAGGCTCCGGCGACCCCGTTGAGGACCGGAGAGCCATTGGATGCGAGCTCATAAGCCAGGTTGGTGAACTTGCCGGGCTCCTTCGAAGCGAAGATCTGCGATATGTGCTGCTGGTGCGCCGCCAGAAAGTTGATCGCGAAGACCCGGCTCTCCAGCACGGCGCCCAAGGTCGACGACTTTGCGCCGAAGCACATCAGGTAAAGCGGCGGATCCAAGGACAGCGAGACGACGGAGTTCATCGTCGCCCCGTGCAGGTTGCCCGCGCCGTCCCTGGTCGTCACCACCGCGACACCCGTCGGATAGCAGCCGGCGAAAGCTCTAAATTGCTTCGCGTCATTCAAGGTCACCGGCGGCAACGGCTCGAAATGCGGATGAATGCGGTCCACGCTGCTTTGCGGCATTGGAATGCTCATGCTCATAATTTTGTTGATATCCCTGGATTCTTCCCATTCAGGTAGAAGTCGCCCACGGCGCGATACTTGTAGGCGGCCGGATCGTGGGTCGTATGCGTTCGCGCATTGCGCCAATGCCGGTCGTAGTTGAACTTGCGGACCGTCATGCCGGCGCCGCCGGCGCGATACATCATTTCGCCGATGCGGAGGCTCGCCGACTCCGCGACAACCTTCGCTTCCGCGACCGCGATCGACGCCTGACACAATCGACGCTCCAGCGCCGTCGCTTCGACGGCGCCGGCGAGCTGGCCCGCGACGGCCTCGTCCAGCACGGCCGCCGCCCTGTCCAGCATCGCCTCGGCGGAGTGCAGCAGGATCGCCATCTCGCCGATGGAATAGATGATGTACGGATCGTCGGCGGCCCGGTCGACGCCGCTGTCGGCCACCGGACGCGCCTTCGTCCGGGCATAGTCGACCGCGTCGGACAGAGCGGCGCGCGCGATGCCGACATCTATAGATGCATGCGTGATCTGCGACGCCGCTCCGATATAGGTGCGGCGCGTCGTCATTCCGGGAAGCTCGAATACCTCATCGGGCTCGATCGCAACCTGCCTGAGCTCGGTCGTGCCGCTCGCCGTGGTCCGCTGACCCATGCCGTCCCAGTCATCGAGGACCCGAACTCCCTCCCGGTCGAATGGGAATATGGCGGCGACGGCGCTGCCGTCCTCGCGTACGGCGGTCGCGTAGAGATAATCGGCAAACAGGCTTCCCGTGCTGTACGCCTTGGTGCCGTTCAGCCGGTAGCGCACGCCATCCCGGACCAAAGTCGTCTTCGTCTGGCCGACGACGCCACCGCCTCTTTCCGCAAAGGCATTGGCGATCAGCGCGCCATCGAGCATCATTTGGAAGTAGCGCCGCTGCTGCTCGTCATTCGCTTCCAGGCGAAGCCAGTCCGCGAGGAAGAAATGCGGCTGGATGGCCTGCGCGATATTCGGATCGCCGGCGCCGAGATGGACCATGATCTCGCTCAAGCGGCGAAAGTCGATTTCCTGACCGCCGCAGGCCCGGCTCACTCTGGCGCCGAGGATGCCGGATCGCTTGACCAGGCCCATCAGCTCGATCGGCAGCGCTCTCTCCGCATCGCGGGCCGCAGATGCGCCGGCCAGCGTCGGGACCAGCTCCGCCGCAGCCGTCACCAGATCGCAGGCGCGCCCGATGCCCGAACTTCCCGTCATTGAATTGTCCTTGGCCAATGTCATTCTCTCAGAAGTACCCGCCGTCGATCGGCGGCGCCGTGCGATTGAGGAGATAGTCGCCCACCACTCTGCGCTTGTGCGCGATGGGGTTGTGACTCTGGATCGTCCGGATATTGCGCCAATGGCGATCGAAGTTGAGCTTCCGGCTGGTCGCGGACGCGCCTCCCGTCTCGAAGAGCTGTTCGGCCGCCCGGATGGCGAGCTCGGCGCTGGCGATCTGAAGCTTCGCCACCTCGATCGAGCTCGCCGACAGCAGCTCGTCGATGCGCGGCGACTTCGCCACGATCTCCTTGTGGACCAGGTCCATGGTCGCGGCGGCCCTGGCGAGCTGGGCATCGAGCGCGAAAGAGCAGGCGGCTATGGACCCTACGACGCTCTGGACGAACTGGTCCTCCCGGGCCGTCTGCGCTTGGCTGTGCGCGATGGGCCGCGCCTTGGTGACGACGAAGCTCACGGCATCGGACAGCACGTTGCGTACTATGCCGGCCTGGCACGCCGCCAGATAGAGTTGGCGGAAGGTCGACGCGTGCCGGCCGACGACGGTGTTCTCGCGCTCGGCCGTTATCTCATCGGCCTCCACCACGACATCCTCGAAATCGATCCCTCCGCTCGCGGTGAGACGCTGCCCCATCCCGTCCCAGTCGTCGCGGATGGTGATGCCCTTGCGGCTGGTCGGCACCAGGACGCGAACCAGCTGGCCGGTGGGATTCACGGCCGTGACCGTCACCCAATCCGAGAACGCGGTACCCGTCGTGTAGTATTTCTTGCCCGACAGCCGCCAGCCGTCCTTCGTCATCGAAAGCTGGGTCGCTATGTCTCCAGCTTTCTTGGTTCCGATTTCCGTATGCGCGCCGCCGAAGATCGCGCCCTTCCTGAGCTCGTCCATATAGAGCGGCGAGCCCATGATCGCCGGCGCGAGAAGCTGCAGCTCGACGAAATTGAAGTGAGCCCTGAGCGCATGCGCGACATTGGGATCGGCCTCGGCGAGCGTGCTCACCACTGCCATGACATCCTCGACCGAGGCGCCGGACCCGCCGAGCTCGACCGGCAGCCGCATGGTGCCGAGCTTCGTCGTCTTGAACCACTGGAACGCCTCGAGCGGCAGCTCCCTGGCCCGTTCATTGGCGCTCGCCTGCGGCCTCAGCCGGTCGGCCAAGGCCTGCAACTCGGCCCGAAGCGGTTCTTGGGTTGGCAACATCATCGCCGCGCGACCATCCTAGAGTTGAAGCAGAAGCTCGCCGGGCTCATATCGCCGCGATGACTTTGATCTCCACCTTCAACTCAGGCCGCGCCAGGCAGGCCTGCACGGTCGCCCTGGCCGGCGGCAGGCACGGCTCCACCCACTTCTCCCATACCGCATTCATGGCATCGAAGTCGGCGATGTCGGCAAGCCACACCTGCGCCGACAGCATTCGGCTCTTGTCGGTTCCGCACTTTTGCAGAAGGCGATCGATCTTGGCTAAAACCTGCTCCGTCTGCCCGGATATGCCGGCGGTCGCATCCGCCGCGACCTGGCCCGTGAGATAGGCCAAGCCATTGTGGATGACGGCCGGCGACAGCCGCTTCGACGGGTCAATTCGTTCGATGTCTTTCATATTTCTGCACTCTCTCGCACAATCGACAATTGAGACGATCGGGTATCGCCGCCTCTGCATCCATGCTCTGTTGTCATACAGACACACGATCAACTTGTTCGAGCGGAGTATCTTGGCTTCATCCTGTCGGGTCAAATGAGAACTTCCGAACCCGACGGATCGCAAAAACCGAACTCCCGCCGCTGATCCGTGCTAGGACGGTGTCGCCGAATACACCGTCTTGACGGTGGTGTAGAACTCCCGCGCATATGAGCTGAGCTCACGCGAGCCGTAGCTCGATTGCTTGCGTCCGCCGAACGGGGCATGGAAGTCGGAGCCCGCAGTCGGCAGGTTGACCATGCAGATGCCCACCTCGGCATGACGCTTGAAATGCTGCGCATGCTTCATCGACGAGGTGCAGATGCCGCCGGCGAGCCCGTATGGCGTGTCATTGGCTACCGCCAGGGCTTCCTCATAGTCCCTGACTTCGATCGCGCTCGCTATGGGACCGAATATTTCATCCCGATTGATGCGCATGGCATTGGTCGTGTCGACGAAGAGCGCCGGGGACATATAATAGCCCGGCGTATCCCGCTCGAGCGGATCGCCGCCGATGGCGAGGCGGGCCCCTTCCTTCTGCCCGAGATCGACATAGTTGAAGTTCTGCCTGAGCTGGGCGTCGCTCGCGACGGGGCCGATATCGACGCCGGCGGCAAGAGCATGGCCGATACGCAGCCGCCGCATCCGATCGACCAGCAGCCGGATGAACTTGCCATACGCGCTGCGCGTGACGATGAGCCGGGACGAGGCCGTGCATCTTTGGCCTGTCGCATAGAAGGCACCCTTGACGGCGCAGTCGACGGCATTGTCGAGATCGGCGTCGTCGAGCACCACGAGCGGATTCTTGCCGCCCATCTCCATCTGCAGTTTGAGGCGCCGCTCTGCCGCGCGCTTCGCCAGGCGTTCGCCCACCCCGTTCGAGCCCGTGAAAGTGATGGCGTCGATATGCCTGGATGCGGTCACGAACTCGCCAACCTTGGACCCCGAGCCCATGACGCAGTTGAAGACTCCCGGCGGAAAGCCGGCGCGGTCGATGATGTCGGCAAGCGCCCACGCGCATGCCGGCACCAGATTGGACGGCTTGAACAGCACGCAGTTGCCGAACGCCAGAGCGGCCGCGATCTTCCAGCTGGGCGTGCCGATCGGCAGATTCCAAGGCGTCACGACGGCGATGACGCCGACCGGCTCGCGGATGGCCTCTACGTCGATCCCTTCGCGCACCGACGGGAAATGATCGCCGTCGGGACGCAGAATCTCGGCCGCGAAATATTCGAACACCTTGGCCGCCTTGGCGACCTCGTTGATGCCGTCACCGCGGACCTTGCCTTCCTCGCGCGAGAGAAGCTCACCCAGTTCGACCTGGCGATCGTCGAGCTCGCGCGCCACTTTGATCAGCAGGTTCGCACGCTCGATGGCCGGCGATTTCGACCAGCGGCGGAAGGCGGCTTGCGCGGCGATCGCCGCATCCTCCACGTTCTGCTCGGTGGCTTCGGCATATTCGCCGATGATATCGGACGTGTCCGACGGGTTGACATTGACCGAGCAGCTTTCCGCCGATACCCAAGTGCCGTTGATGAAGTTGTTTCTGCGCTCTGGCATTGTCTCGCGATCTTTCCGTCCTTTGCTCTGCTCTTGATTGAAGCGGCGTACCGCTCAATGGCGCTCCTCGCGCACATAGGGCCTTCCCAGGGCCGCCGGCTCGCCGGAGGAGCGGAAGGCTCCCAGGCCCGTGGCCGCCATGACCAGGAGCGTGACGGCATAAGGCAGCGCCATCACAAGATATTGCGGGATATCCACGCCGGCGGCCGCTACCTGGGGAACGAAGGTCTCGATCCCGCCGAACAGCACCGCGCCCGCCAGTGCCCGCCACGGATGCCATCGCGCGAAGATGACGAGCGCGACGACAATCCAGCCGCGCCCCGCGGTCATGCCGGAGATCCAGATTTTGTTGTTGACGACCGACAGGAGGCCGCCGGCCAGGGCGACCGTCGCCGCCCCGGCGACGACCGCCAGGAACCTGTAGCGCGAGATGCCGAGTCCCGCGGCGTCCGCCGCATCGGGATTCTCGCCGATGGCGCGAAGCCGCAACCCCGTCGTCGTGTGCCACAGAACGCGCAGCACACCGGCGAACAGCATGGCGGTCACCACCAGCATCACCGCCTGCATCGCCGTGTCGCCGACCGCGATGCCTCCAAGAGGTCCCAGATCGATCAGCCCGTTATTCGCGATGGCGCGGTTGCCGAAATTTCCGACCTGACCGATCAGGCTGGTCAAGCCTTGACAGAAGAAGACCAGGGCCAGGCTGGCGATGATCTGGTTGACCCTGAGCAGAACGACCAGCCCGGCATAGAGCAGGCCGACGAGCGAGCCCGCAAATGCGGCCGTGGCGAGCGCTAGGACGGTATTGTTCTCGACGGTCAACGCCATGGCGGCGCCGAACAGGGCGCCCACCAGCATGAAGCCCTCGGCACCCAGGAGATACACTCCCGAACGCTCGCTTATGATCATGCCGAGCGTCGCCACGCAGTAGAACACCATCGGTCCCGACGAGTCGCCCAGCCATGCGAGGATGAAGTCCAGCATATGCTCCTCCTAGCGCACGACGATGATGCGGTAGCGAATGAAGAATTCCGACGCGGCCACGCACATGACCACCAGAGCCTGGATCAGCTGAACCATGGCGAAGGGTATGTGGTAGAAGACCTGCAGGCTCTGCCCCGCGATCACGAGGGTCGAGAACAGGAAGGCGACGAAGGCCGCCGCCAATGGATGGTTTCGCGCCAGGAAAGCGATCAGGATGCCGGAAAATCCATAGCCGACGAAGAACTCCGTCGTCAGCCGGCCCTGGATCTCCGTCGTGACGACGACGCCGGCTATGCCCGCCACCGCGCCCGAGAAGCCGACCGCGACCACGGTGAGAAGCAGGACCGGAAGCCCGACAAGACCGGCCATCTTCTCGTTCGCCTGCAGGCATCTCAGCATGAAGCCGACGCGGCTCATGGACAAGAACCACCATGCCAAGGCCGTCACCGCGATGGCCACCAGGAGCGCGCCGTCGATGGACCCGATGCCGGGAAGGCGTTCATAATCCAGGAAAGGACGGGAATGCGCCACGCGGTCCACCGGGTCCGTCCACTGATAGGTCAGCAGGTGGAACAGCAGATACATCGCCAGGTAGTTCATCATCAGGGTCGAGAGCACCTCGTTGACATTGAACACGCGCTTGAACCACAAGGCGAGCAGCGCCCAGCATGCGCCGGCGGACACGGCGGCGACCAGCATCACCAGGATCCGCAGGTCGGCAGGTCCAATCTCGTTCACGGCAATGAACGTCGCGGCGATGCCGCCCCAGATCATCTGGCCTTCGATGCCTATGTTCCAGAAACGGCTTTTGATCGCGACGGCGGCGCTCAAGGCCGCCAAGGTCAGCGGCGCCGACTGCACCAGGACGGCCTGCAGGCTCTGCGGGTCGAGCAGCGTCAGCAGGACGAACTCCTCCAGCAGCTTCGATGCAGGCACACCGGAAATCACCAAGATGAGCGCGGAGACCGTGAGGCCCAGCATGACCGAGCAGAGAAGAACCGCCACCTGCTGCCATCTGGCGGCGCTCTGCCGCACTTCGAGCACGATGCGCCCGAGGCGGGGCGGGCCGTCATTCGTCGCGGACGCGCTGCGGCCGGCGACGGGCGACAGCAATTGTGTTTGCTCAGACATGATCGACCATGGCCTTTCCGACGGCGCCGCGATCCGCCGGAGAACTGAACTCAGCAACAATTCGCCCCCGCGACATGACGCCGATCCGGTCGGAGAGGCCCAGAACCTCATCCAGGTCTTCGCTTATCAGGATGCCTGCCGCCCCCGCATCGCATGCCGCGATCAGCCTTCGGTGGACGGCCGCACACGCCCGCACGTCCAGGCCGCGGCTGGGGCTGTGGGCGACGATGACCTTCGGAACCTGCGCGAACTCGCGGGCGAGGACGACCTTCTGCGCATTGCCGCCGGACAGCAGCCCCGCTCTCTGCCTGACCGACCGCACGCCGTGTATGTCGAACTCCTTGACCGCCTTCTCGGCCGCATCGGCCATCAATCTCGTGTCGTTCATGACCCAGGAACCGTAACGGCCGAGCTCGCCCATGCAGATGTTGTCCATGACGGAAAGCTCTCCGGCCAGGCCGAACCGGTAGCGGTCGGCCGGTATCATCGCGAAGCCGAGCCGCCGGCGATGGCCGGAATCCAGCCGCGCGATGTCGCCCGATTCCGACAACTCGATGGCGCCCGCGGACGGCGGCCTGATGCCCATCAGGATCTCCGCCAGCTCGGTCTGGCCATTGCCGCCCACGCCGGCGATCCCGTAGATTTCTCCGGCCCGGACGGAAAACGTCGCGTCGTGCAGGGAGGCGACGCCATTTTCGGACTTCGACTGCAGGGCGGAGACGTTCAACCGCACGGCGCCGGTACCCTGGCGCTCCCGCTTGGGCGATGCGACCTCGTCTCCCACCATCAACCTGGTGATCTGCTCCGCGGTGACATCCTTGGGATTCATCGTGGCGCAGGTTCGCCCGCCGCGCATGACCGTGACCCGATCGGTGAACTTGCGGACATCCGCGAGCTTGTGAGTGACCAGGACGACGGCCGTGCCGCGCGATGCAATGCTCCTGACATTGCTCAGCAGCCGGTGCGATTCCTGGTCGGTCAGGACGGCCGTCGGCTCATCGAGGATGAGAACGGTCGCGCCGAGCGACAGCACCTTGACGATCTCGATGCGCTGTTGCTCGGCGACGGACAGCTCGGCGACGGCGCGGTCAGGGTCGAACGCGAATCCGAGCTCCGATGCCAGCTGGCGGATCCGTTGCCGCGTTTCCCGCATCGACACCCGGTAGTTGGCCTGCCGGCCCGCCAGCATCACATTCTCGACGGCGGTGAACGTGCGCACCAGCTTGAAATGCTGATGCACCATGCCGATACGATGGGCGATCGCGTCCAGCGGCCCTGAGAGGAAGACCTCCTTGCCGCCGATGAGGACCTGCCCGGCATCTTGCGTGTAAAGGCCCGCGGCAATGTTCATGAGCGTCGACTTGCCGGCTCCGTTTTCACCGAGCAACGCATGCACTTCTCCGCCGAAGGCCGAAAACTCAGCGGCCCGCAAGGCCGGAAACTTGTCGAACGACTTGGAAATGCCGGCCATTTCAAGCGCAGCGGACATTCATCGCCTCCCCACCAAATTGCGCCACGCGGCATTCTTCGTTCCGCGTGGCGCTCCGGTCTAATTCGAGGTCAAGACCCCTTCGACGTACCAATCGATCTTCCGCAGGTCCGAATCACTCAGCTTCTGGCCGGCGGGCACTCTTTCCTTGCCGTCGCGGTCGCTCAGCGGGCCGTCGAAAACGTCCCGACCGGCGATGATGGCCTGACGCTCGGCCTCGATCTGCTCCACCACCTCCTTCGGCATCGCCGCATTGCAACACGCGATGTCGGTTCCGCCTTCGGCGATGCCGGGGAACTCACCGTCCTGGTTCGGCTGCCAGTTTCCGGCGAAGATCCGCTTGAGCTCGTTGGTGAAATAGCGGTCCCAGGTCCATATCTGGGAGCACAGCGTGGTCTTCGGCGCGAATTTGCTCCGGTCAAGCCATGCGCCCGTCGACCAGACGCCTCTTTCCTCGGCCACGATCTGCGTGGTCGGCGTATCCAGGTTCTGGCCCAGCACGTCCATGCCTTGCGAGATCAACGCCGACGCCGCGGCTCTTTCCTTCACCGGGTCGTTCCAGGCACTGATATACACGACCTGGACCGTCGCCTTCGGGTTGGTTTTCCGCGCTCCTAGGGCAAATGCATTGACGGCCCAGATGACGCGGGGAAACGGATCCGCCGCCAGGAATCCGATCTTTCCGGATTTCGACATGGCGCCCGCCGCCATGCCGCAAAGATACTGGCTTTGGTAGTTGCGGCCGTAGACCGATGCAAAGTTCGCCGCGGTTTTCACGCCCGAAATGTTTATGAACGCGACCTTCGGATATTTGGCCGCCAGGTCCTTCAGCGTGTCGGTGTGGCCGAACGATGTGCCGATGATGATGTTATATCCCCGCCGGATGAACTTCTCCGCCGCCGGACGGATCATCGCCGGATCGTCACGGACCTTCTCGACGAAGTCCATGGAAATGCCGAAATCCGCCTCGAGCTTGAGACGCGCGGTGTCGATCGCGGTGGTCCAACCGCCGTCGTTGCGCTGGTCATAATACAAGAACGCGACCTTCGGCGGTCCTTCCAGCGTCAGGCCCGCATTGGCGCCGGCCGCCGCAAGACATGCAAAAAACAGAAAACTCGACATGAACAGTAGCACTCTTCGCACTTCTCCCTCCCATTGTTGTCGTTCGAGTCGCGCGCGCAGTGCTTCGTGAGCATCGGCAGGCGATGCTCGACAGTAGTTACGATGCATATGGCCGGCAAACGAGTTTTTCAGAACTTCATCGTTCGATATTTTCGGAGGTTGGCAGGCGCATCTGGCGCTTCGCCGGTAAGCACGCGCGGGCTTCAGGTCGCGCCGGCAAGCTCAGGATCGAGCGCCGGAGGCGGCAAGTCGTCTTCCGTCGCCGTCTTCGTGAACTCGGAAAGCTCGGACGCGACCTGGGCGACGGCGCTCACGGCCGGCGACGGCGCATCGCGAACGATCGCGCCAAACTCGACGCAGGCAACGGTCGGTGCTGTCGGGATCAGCGCGAGCAGGCCGGCGTCGATGTCGCTCTGATACCTCGGCATATGGAACAGGCTGACGCCCTGGCCGGCGATCGTCTTGGCGCGGATCACATCCATGCTGCTGCAGACGACGACGTCAAGCGGGACGGATGCCTTCTTGTTGAGCCACGCATCCATGGTCAGCCACAGATTCGACGTCGGTGACAGCGTCAGGATGCGCAGTCCGGCGAAGTCGCGAGGCGTGAGGGTGCGACTGCTCAGCCCCAAACTCGGACTTGCCAGCCAATGAAAATCCACCGAGCCCAGCGAATGCACGACGAAGCCGGCCCCGCCCACCCGCCGGGGCGCCAGCAGCAAGTCCAGATCCCCGTTCTTCAGCTTCTCGAAGAGGACGGCGACAAGGTCGACGTTGTAGTCCACCGATATCCGCGGCAGCCGCAGCTCGGTTTCCTTGACCAGCCGCGTGAACCAGGTATCGGCGATGATTTCGGAGACTCCGACCCGCACGGTGCCCGAGACCGAAGCCTCCATGGTCATGCAGCGCTGCATCTCCCGGGTCAGCTGGACGAATTTTTCGGCAAGCCCGAAGAGCTCGGAGCCCTTCATCGTCAGGCGGACCGTCCGCTTGGTCCGATCGAAGAGCTCGACGCCGTAATATTCTTCGAGCTCGTGAATGCGCGTGGAGACCGTCGACTGCGTTGCGTTCAGCCGACTGGCTGCCGCCTTGAAGCTGCCAAGCTTCGCCGCCCAGTAAAAGGTCTCGACCTGCCTAATGTTCATGACGCATTCGTCGCCGGATTGCCCCTGTCCGGCAAGCCAAAAAGCCGTGTCGGCCGGGCATTGTCAAGCCGCGCGCGGCAGCGTCCGAAGCCACGGAGTCTTCATGCAAAAACCGTTGCATGGGCCGTTCCTCCGCAACCTCCGAGCGCATGGGGCCTGCTTCCCGCAGGCCCGAATGCGGGAGAGCCGGCCCGCGGTCAGAAAAAACCCGGGCCCCGCGACGCATAGCTGACCAGGAAACTTTTCACGTTCTGATAGTGGTCCAACGTCATCTTGTGGTTCTCGCGGCCGATGCCCGAGTTCTTGTAGCCGCCGAAGGCGGCATGCGTCGGGTGCGTATGATAGCAGTTGGTCCAGATGCGCCCCGCTTCGATGGCGCGGCCAAGCCGGTACGCCCGATTTATGTCCCGAGTCCATACGCCGGCGCTCAAGCCATAGCGGGTGTCATTCGCCATCGCCAGCGCTTCATCGTCGGTCTTGAACGTCGTGACCGACACGACCGGCCCGAAGATCTCTTCCTGGAACACCCGCATCTTGTTGTGTCCCGACATGATCGTCGGCTGCACATAATATCCCTTCTCCAGCTCGCCCCCCAAACGGGCGCGGTCACCGCCGACCAGGACCTGCGCGCCTTCCTGCCGGCCGATCTCGAAGTACGAGAGGATCTTGTCCATCTGCTCCTTGGATATCTGCGCTCCGATCATGGTCGACACGTCGAGAGGATGGCCCTGCTTCCAGCGCTTGGTGCGGGCAATCGCGCGCTCGACGAACCTGTCGAAGATCGATTCGTGGATCAGCGCCCGGCTCGGACAGGTGCAGGTCTCGCCCTGGTTGAGGGCGAACATGCTGAAGCCTTCGACCGCCTTGTCGAAAAACTCGTCGTCTTCATCCGCGACGTCGGCGAAGAAGATGTTCGGCGATTTGCCGCCGAGCTCCAGCGTGACAGGTACGAGATTCTGTGCGGCATATTGCATGATCAGCCGGCCTGTCGATGTCTCGCCGGTGAAGGAGATCTTGGACACCCGCGGGCTCTGCGCCAGCGGCCGGCCGGCCTCGAGCCCGAAACCGTTGACGACGTTGATCACACCCGCCGGCACGATATCGGCGATGAGCTCCATCATCACCAAGACGCTCAGGGGCGTCTGCTCCGCCGGCTTCAGGACGATGCAGTTGCCGGCCGCCAGCGCGGGCGCCAGCTTCCAGCTCGCCATCATCACCGGGAAATTCCACGGGATGATCGCCCCCACGACGCCGAGCGGCTCATGATAGTGATACGCGACGGTATCGGCGTCTATCTGGGAAATGCCGCCTTCCTGCGCGCGGATGACGCCGGCAAAATAGCGCCAATGGTCGATGGTAAAGGGAAGATCGGCATCGCGCGCCTCGCGGATCGGCTTGCCGTTGTCGAGGCAATCGAGCGTGCCGAGGAGATCCGCATTGGCTTCCAGCCTGTCGGCGATGCGATGAAGGATTTCCGACCGCTCGCGGACGGATGTGCTGCCCCATTTGTCCTTGGCCTTGTATGCCGCATCGAGGGCCAGCTCTATGTCGGCCGCCGACGAACGAGCGACGGCGCACAGCCGGCCGCCGGTTATGGGGCTTTCGTTGTCGAAATATCCACCCTCCACCGGCGCGATCCAGTCGCCGCCGATAAAGTTCTTATAATGGCTCGCCAGTGAAATCCGCTTGGCGACCTTGCTCAAGGCTTCTTGAAACATGACGTGGCTGTCCCTCTCCTCTGTCGGCCATCACAGTCGATTCTCTTCGCCGGCATTTGCCCGGGCCCGGTGTCGCTCAGCTGCTGCGCAGCCCGGCCTGTTTCAGCAGGGGCAGCACCCGGCTGCCGAAATAGTCCAGGTCAGGAGCAAAATCGAAGAAACTCAGCTGGATGCCGTCGACACCCGACTTCTGAAGTTTCACGCACCAGTCGGTGATCTGCTCGGGCGTGCCGAACAGCTGGATGTTGCCACCGACCGTCCGCTGCTCGCGCAGATGCCCGCGCCAGGACTGGTTGTCGCCGCTCCGCTGGCTCCGCATGATCCCGTCGACGGCTCCCTTGTCCTCGGCCGCGACGATCCGGTCATAGACTTCCTTGACCTCGCGCTCCGTTTCCCGGCAGATCACCAGAGGATTGATGAGCGTCCTCACCTCGCGATTGCGGCGGCGCGCCGCCTGCCTGATCTGATCCGTATGCGCGGGGAGCGCCGACAAGGCCTCATCGATCTGCGCTCCCGCGGGGCTGGTGATGAACATCAGATCGCAGTGCTCCGCACCGAACTCTACTCCGCTGGGCGAGGTGGCCGCACAGACGAGCACGGGACGGGCATTCCCGGGCTTCGGCGTACAGAACGCATCCTTCATGCTCCAATAGGCGCCGTCGGCGGTGAGATTCTCATCCGAGCTCCACAGCTTCTTGACGAACTCGGTGAACTCGGACGCCATCACATAGCGCAGATCGTGATCTATCTGGTCCTTTCCAAACTTCTGGAATTCTCCCGGAGCGTATCCCGTCACCATGTTTATGCCCCAGCGCCCGCCGCTCATGTGAGCGAGCGTCGCTCCGTATTTGGCGACGTTCAGCGGATGCAGGCCGTAAAGGATGTGGATGGTCGATATCAGCAGGATGTTCTTGGTCAGCGGCACCAGGCCAGCCGTGGTCGTCAGCGGGTCGAGCGTCGTCTCCCAGTACTTGATGTCGCCGCCCAACCCGCCTTTTCCGGTCCACAAGGCAAGCCCGAAGGCGAGATCGAAACCGAGCTCGTCCGCCCGCACCGCGAGGCGGGCATTGTAGTCGAAGTGCCAGCTCGTGCTGCGTG
>JBFWNN010000059.1:0-35250 GCA_050251035.1 Parvibaculaceae bacterium | reverse complement strand
ACGTGCTATCCTGATCCAGGACGACGTGGGATTGGCTCAGATCACTTCGCATCGGGCTCTCCATCAATGCTGGAAACAACGATGGAATATATCCCCGTCGTCCGCCCCCATAGAATCTTCTCCCGCGGGAGAGGGTATCCTGAGAGAGCCTACGCCCCTGCCTCGGCGTGGTCGACGAAGGCCGCCGCCATCAGCCGCTTGGTGTAGTCTTCATGCGGATGATCGAATATCTCTTCCGGCGAGCCCTGCTCCACCATGCGGCCGTCCTTCATCACCATGATGTGGTCGGCCATGGCGCGCACCACAGCGAGATCGTGGCTGATGAACAGATAGGACAGGTTGTGCGCCTTCTGCAGGTCGCGCAGCAGTTCGACGATCTGCTTCTGCACCTGGCGGTCGAGCGCCGAGGTTGGCTCGTCCAGCACCACCACCTTGGGCTTCAAGATGATGGCGCGGGCGATGGCGATGCGCTGACGCTGGCCGCCGGAGAATTCATGCGGATAGCGGTTGCGGTTGGCGGGATCGAGGCCGACTTCCGAAAAGGCCAGCGCCGCGTGGCGGTCGCGCTCCCGGGAGGATATCGAGGGCTCGTGCACCAAAAGGCCCTCGGTCACGATCTGGCCGGAGGTGAGGCGCGGACTGAGTGACCCGAAGGGGTCCTGGAACACGATCTGCAATTGCCGGCGCAAGGGCCGCATCTGTTGCGGATCGAGCTTCTCGATATTGCGCCCGTCGAAATGGATCGAGCCTTCGCTCGGCAGGAGCTTGAGAAGGGCGCGCGCCAGGGTCGACTTGCCCGAGCCCGACTCGCCGACGATGCCGATCGTCTGGCCGCGTCGCAAGGTCACCGATACGCGGTCGACCGCCTTCAGATAGATGGGCTCGCCCGCCATGAAGCCGCCGCCGACCTTGAAGGTGACCCGCATGTCGGTGCCGTCCAGCACCTTGGGCGCCGTCTTCGCCACCGGCTCCTTGTGGCCCGAGGGCTCGGCCGCGAGCAGCGCCTGGGTATAGGGGTGCCTGGGATTAGCAAAGATGGCGCGCGTCTCGCCCTCCTCCACCACTTCGCCCAGTTTCATCACATAGACCCGGTCGGCGATGCGGCGCACGATGTTGAGGTCATGGGTGATGAAGATCATGCTCATGCCGAGGCGCTTGCGCAGATCGGCCATGAGGTTGAGGATCTCGGCCTGGATGGTGACGTCGAGCGCCGTCGTCGGCTCGTCGGCGATGAGCAAGTCGGGGTCGTTGGCGATCGCCATGGCGATCATCACGCGCTGGCGCTGGCCACCCGACATCTCATACGGATAGGACTTCATCCGGCGCTCGGCCTCTGGGATGCGCACCAGCTTCAGCATCTTCACCGCTTCCTGATGCGCCTGCTCGCGGCCGAACTTGCGATGCCGCATGATCGGCTCGATCAGCTGGTTGCCGATGGTGTAGAGCGGATCGAGCGACGTCATCGGCTCCTGGAAGATCATGGTGATCTTGCGGCCGCGGATCTCGTTGAGCTCGTTCTTGGAGAGCGCCAGCAGATTGGCGCCGCGATAGGCGATGGTGCCGGTCGCCTCGCCGTTGCCGGCGAGGAGGCGCATCGCCGCCATCATGGTCTGGCTTTTCCCTGAGCCCGACTCCCCCACCACCGCGACGGTCTCGCCCGCCTTGACCGCGATGTTGATGCCCTTGACCGCCTCGACCATGCCGTCGAGCGTGCGGAAGCGCACATGCAGGTTTTCCACCGAGAGGATCGTTTCCTTTGCCGTCATCGCGTCACCGGTCCTTGGGGTCGAGCGCGTCGCGCAGGCCATCGCCGATGAAGTTGAGGGCGAAGAGCGTCGAAACGAGGAAGAAGGCCGGGAACAGCAGCAGCCAGTTGGCCGAGCCGATGTTCTTGGCGCCTTGCGAGATGAGCACGCCCCAGCTGGTCATCGGCTCCTGGACGCCGAGCCCCAGGAAGGACAGGAAGCTCTCGAGGATGATGACCTGCGGCACCAGCAGTGTCATGTAGATGACGACCGGACCCAGGAGGTTGGGGACGATATGGCGGAGCAGGATGCCGCCGGCGCCGACGCCGAGCGCCTCTGCCGCCTGGACATATTCCTGCCGCCTGATCGACAGCGCCTGGCCGCGCACGATGCGCGCCATGTCGAGCCAGAGAACGGCGCCCACCGCCAGGAACATCAGCACGAAATTTCGCCCGAAGAACACCACCAGCATGATGACGAAGAAGATGAAGGGCAGCGAATAGAGGATGTCGACGATGCGCATCATGATCTCGTCGGTCTTGCCGCCGGCGAAGCCGGCGGTGGCGCCATAGAGCACGCCGATGAACACCGCCACGCAGCCGGCGAGCAGCCCGATGGCGAGCGATATGCGCCCGCCCATCAGCACCCGTGCCAGGAGGTCGCGTCCGGTATTGTCGGTGCCGAAGAGGAAATACTCCTTCTCGACGGTGGCGCTCATAGTCAGCTTGAGCCCGTCCGCCGATTTGCTCTCCACGCGGGCGTCGTTGAAGGTGTCGGAGCGGTCGAGATAGCGGGTGACCCGCTCGTCGATGGCCTTGGCCGAGGAAATGGTCACGAAGATCCGGTCGTCCTGCTCGTGCCATTCCTCGAGATCGGCGCGCATGCGGCGCACCGCGTCCTGCAGCGCCGTCTCGATCATCGAGGGCTCGGGATAAGCCGACAGACTCGGCGGCGTGCGCACATAGTCCGGATAGATCGTCGTGTAGGGATGCGGCAGGAAATTGGGGCCCAGGATGCAGACGAGCGCCACGAGCGCCAGATAGACGAGGCTCACCATCGCCGCCTTGTTGGCCTTGAGCCGCGCCAGGGCATCCGCCCAGAGCGAGCGGCCGACGACCGGGACCTGCGCGGTGACGTCAGTCATAGCGCACCCTCGGATCGACGACGGCATAGAGGATGTCGACGATGAGGTTGAAGATGATGGTGAAGATCGCGATGACCACCACGGTTCCCATGACCAGCGTGTAGTCGCGGTTCAGGGCGGCCTCGACGAAATAGCGCCCGACACCCGGGATCGCGAAGATCGTCTCGACGATGATCGAGCCGGTGAGCAGCGCCGCGGCAGCCGGCCCGGAATAAGAGACGATCGGCAGGAGCGCGCCGCGCAGCGCGTGCTTGATGATGATGCTCCAGTCGGAAAGGCCCAGCGCGCGGGCGGTGCGGATATGGTGCGAGCGCAGAGCCTCGATCATCGACCCGCGCATGAGACGGGCGACGATCGCGATCTGCGGCAGGGCCAGAGTGATGATCGGCCCGATCTTGTTGGCGAAGGCGCCGCCGGCCCAGCCGGCCACCGGCACGAGCGCCAGCGTCGTCGCGAACAGCAGCTGATAGAGGGGCGCGATCACGAAAGTCGGAATGGTGCTGCCCGCCGTCGCGGTGGCGATGACGGCGTAGTCGGCGCCCTTGTTCTGCTTGAGGGCGGCGATGATGCCGAGCGCGCCGCCGATGAGGAGCGCGAGGACCAGCGCCGAAGCGCCGATCTGGATGGACACCGGCAGCCCGACCTTGAACAGCTCGGTCACGGTGAAGTCCGGCAGATTGTAGCTCGGCCCGAAGTCGCCGCGCAGCAGATTGCCGAGATAGCGCAGATACTGCATCCACAGCGGCTGATCGAGACCGAACTGCCGGTCGAGATTGGCCTTGATGACGGGGTTCAGCCCGCGTTCCTGGTTGAACGGACCGCCGGGCGCCACACGGATGAGAAAAAAGGCGATCGTGACGATCACGAAGAGCGTCGGAATGGCGGTGAGCAACCGCCGGAAGACATAGCGCAGCATGCGCGCCCCCCTATCCTGGCAAGGCGCAGCCGCCGTCCCCCTCACGGAACGGCGGCTGCTTCACCCCGATTATTCCTTGCTGATAAAGCGCGACGGATGCACGTCCATCACATTGTCCTCGAAGCCCTTGAGCTTCGGGGAGACGAGATTGTGGTAGCTGTAATAAAGCAGCGGCATGTTGCCGAGATCATCGACCAGCACCTTTTCCGCTTCCGACATGAGCTTGGACCGTTCGGCGGGGTTGCCACCCGCGGCCGCGGCCTTGTCCATCAGCTCCTCGAATTTCGGACTGTTGTAATTCGAGTAGTTGTTGCCCGAGGCCTTGCGCGAGATGCCGAGGAAGGTCTCGGGATCCTTGTAGTCGGCGATCCAGCCGGCGCGGGCATAGTCGAAATCGCCCTTCTGCTCGAGATGGCCGTAATGCGTCTTGGTGTCGGTGTTGACCATCGTCACCTCGATGCCGAGCGGCTTCAGCTGCTCCTGGATGGCGACCGCCGTGTTCTTGTGGTTCTCCGAGGTGTTGTAGCGGATCTCCAGCTTGAGCGGCTTGTCCGGACCATAGCCGAGCTCGGTCAGGATTTTCTTGGCCTCGTCCTCGCGGTCGATCTGCGACATCTCCGCATAGTCGGCGATCGCCGGCTCGTAGCCGGCAATGCCGGGCGGCACCATGGAATAGCCGGGAATCATGCTGTTGCCCCAGACCTTCTCGGCCAGGAAGTCGCGGTCGATCGCCATGGAGATGGCGCGGCGCAGCTTCGGATTGGACCACGGCTCCTTGTCGAGCTTCACGGCGTAATAATATGTGCCGAGATAGGGGCCGATGCGAACCTGGTCGCCGAACTTCTTCTTCATCTCGGCGAGCTGCTCGAGCGGCATGTCGTCATTCGAATCGAGCTCGCCCGCCTCGAAGCGCTTGAGCGCGGTCGAGCGGTCCTCGGTCGGGAAATAATTCACCACATCGAGCTTGACCGTATCGGCTTCATAGAACTTCGGATTCTTGACCAGCTTGATGTGATCGTTGGGGACGAATTCGGCCAGCGTGTACGCGCCGTTCGACACGAGATTGCCGGGCTTGATCCAGTCGGCGCCGAGCTTGTCGATCGAGGCCTTGTGCACCGGATAGTTGGCCTGATGCGTCAGCATCTCGAGGAAATAAGGCGTGGGCGCGTTGAGCGTGACCTCGAAGGTGTTGGCATCGACGGCCTTCACGCCGAGCTCCTCGGGCTTCATCTTGCCCTCGTTGATCTCCTTCGCGTTCTTCACCACATAGAGCATCGAGGCATATTCAGCGGCGGTTGCCGGATCCTCGAGGCGGCGGAAGGAATAGACGAAATCGTCCGCGGTGACGGGATCGCCGTTCGACCATGTTGCGCCTTTGCGCAGGCTGAACGTGTAGACCTTGCCGTCATCGGAAACCTTCCAGCTCTCGGCGGCGCCGGGAATGACCTCGGCCTTGGCGTCCTGCATGACGAGGCCGGAGAACAGATCGCGCAGGATATGCGCCTCATAGACGGTCGACGTCTTGTGCGGATCGAGCGTTTCCGGGTCGGCCGAGTTGCCTCGGTTATAGACCATTTCGGCGAAAGCCGCCGAATAGCTTACCGTCACGAGCGCCGTGGCGAGAAGCAGCGAACGAAGGCTCTTCTTCATGTAGTTCCTCCCTGATGGGCGGCTCCGTTAAGGGCAGGATTGCCAAAAAGCCGCCAACTTGACGTGCGCACTATACCATCGCCGCAAACTTTGTCCCACGCCATGTGATCATGGCCGAAAGTGCAATATCCCCGCGTCAAACAAGCAAATTGCCTGGTTCCGACCGCCCCCTTATGTAGTGCCGATGACACCTACACCCTTGCTCGACAGCGTTAACGACCCGGCCGACCTGCGCCGGCTCGACCCGTCGCAGCTCCGCCAGCTCGCCCAGGAGCTCAGGGCCGAGACCATCGATGCCGCGGCCATGAGCGGCGGCCATTTCGGCGCCGGCCTCGGCGTCGTCGAACTCACCGTGGCGCTGCATTATGTGTTCGACACCCCGGGCGACCGGCTCATCTGGGACGTCAGTCACCAGTGCTATCCGCACAAGATCCTGACCGGCCGGCGGCGCGGCATCCGCCAGATCCGCCAGCGGGACGGACTCTATGGCTTCACCAAGCGCGCCGAGAGCGCCTATGATCCGTTCGGCGCGGCGCACAGCTCGACCTCCATTTCGGCCGGCCTCGGCATGGCGGTGGCGCGCGACCTCGAGCGCTGCGGCAACCACGTGGTCTGCGTCATCGGCGACGGGGCGATGAGCGCTGGCATGGCCTATGAGGCGATGAACAATGCCGGGGCGCTCGACACCAGGCTCATCGTCATCCTCAACGACAACGGCATGTCGATCGCGCCGGCGGTGGGCGCCCTCACCAACTACCTCTCCTGGCTCGTCTCGTCGCGGCCCTTCCTGTCGCTGCGCGACATCGCCAAGCAGCTCGCCATGAAATTCCCGCGCACCCTGCGCACCGCGGCCCAGCGTGCCGATGAATATGCCCGCGGCATGCTGACCGGCGGCACCTTGTTCGAGGAGCTCGGCTTCTATTATGTCGGCCCGATCGACGGCCACGATATCGATACGCTGGTGCCGATCCTGCAGAATGTGCGCGACGCCAAGCAGCTCGGCCCCGTCCTTGTCCATGTGGTGACGGAAAAGGGCAAGGGCCATCCCTTCGCCAAACCCGACCGGGAAAAATACCACGCCGTCTCCAAGTTCAATCCCGCCACCTTGGAAATGGCGGCCAGCGCCTCGAACGCGCCGAGCTACACGTCGGTCTTCTCGCGCGCGCTGATCGCTGCGGCGGAGAAGGACGAGAAGATCGTCGGCATCACCGCCGCCATGCCGTCGGGCACCGGCCTCGACAAATTCGCCGGCCGCTTCCCGGCCCGCATGTTCGACGTCGGCATCGCCGAGCAGCATGCCGTGACCTTCGCCGCCGGCCTCGCGGTCGAGGGGTTCAAGCCCTTCTGCGCCATCTATTCCACCTTCCTGCAGCGCGCCTATGACCAGATCGTCCATGACGTCGCCCTGCAGCGGCTGCCGGTGCGCTTCGCCATCGACCGCGCCGGTCTCGTCGGCCAGGACGGCCCGACCCACGCCGGCAGCTTCGACGTCACCTATCTCGCCTGCCTGCCCGATTTCGTGGTCATGGCCGCCGCCGACGAGGCGGAGCTCGTCCATATGGTGGCGACGGCCGCCGCCATTGACGACCGGCCGTCGGCCTTCCGCTATCCGCGCGGCGAAGGCGTCGGCGTCGACCTCCCCGAGCACGGCGTGCCGCTCGAGATCGGCCGCGGCCGAGTGGTGCGCCAGGGCACGAAGGTGGCGCTCCTCTCCTTCGGCGCCAGGCTCCAGGACTGCCTGAAGGCGGCCGACCATCTGCACAGCCTGGGGCTTTCGACAACGGTCGCCGATGCGCGTTTCGCCAAGCCGCTGGACGAAGACCTCATCCGCCGCCTCGTCCATGGCCATGAGATCCTGGTGACCGTCGAGGAAGGCGCCATCGGCGGCTTCGGCACGCAGGTCCTGCATTACCTGGCGCGCGCCGACCTCCTCGCCGCCGGCTGCCGCATCAAGACCATGCATCTGCCCGACCGGTTCGTGCCGCATGCGACGCCGAAGGAGCAATATGCCGATGCCGGCCTCACCGAGAAGGCGATCGCCGCCGAAGTGATGGCGGCGCTCGGCAGCGGCCCGCGCGCGCTCGACGTCAAGACGCTGGCCTAGCAAATCCCACCAAGGTCGAGATCGGGGCTTTCGACCGCCAAGGTGCGGGTCACTGTTGATTCCGACGGATTTATATAATATAACCCCCTACCCTATATTAATGAGAGCGCTATGCATACGATCAAGGACAAGGCGCGGCTGATTGCCCGAATCCGGCGTATCAAGGGCCAGGTGGAGGCTCTCGAGAGGGCATTACACGCCGAGCTCGGCTGCGCCGACATATTGATGCTGACGGCATCCATGCGCGGCGCCGTCAATGGACTGACGGCCGAGATCATGGAGGATCATATCCGCAACCACATCATCGATCCGGACAAGGACCCTCACCCCGCGCATGCCAAAGGGGCGGCCGAGCTGATCGAAGTCGTGAGGACCTATCTCAAATGAGCCGGCCCGACACGGCCACCGGCCTTCACGAGCACGTTTTCCTCGGTGCCGGTCATGAGCGCAACGAGCGGCGCACCTGGTTGGTGATCGCGCTCACGGCGACGATGATGGTCGCCGAGATCGCGGCCGGGTCGATTTTCGGCTCGATGGCGTTGGTCGCGGATGGCTGGCACATGGCCACTCACGCGCTGGCCATGCTGGTCTCGGCGCTGGCCTATCTCTATGCGCGCCGCAACGCGCGCAATGAGCGCTTTACATTCGGCACCGGAAAGCTCGGGGAGCTCGCCGGCTTCGCCAGTGCGATCATCCTCGCCCTCATCGCCCTGCTCATCGGATGGGAAAGCCTTCTGCGCCTCAGCGCGCCGGTCCATATCGACTTCTCGCAGGCGATGATCGTCGCGGTCATCGGACTCGTGGTCAATCTCGCAAGCGCCTGGCTGCTCAGCGAAGGCCACCATCACGGGCACGGGCACGGAGATGGACACGACCATCACCATCATCACCATCATGGCCGCGATAACAATCTGCGTGCCGCCTATATGCATGTCTTGGCCGACGGCCTGACCTCGGTCCTTGCGATCTTCGCGCTCGCGATGGGTGCCTATTATGGCTGGTCGTGGCTCGATCCGGCCATGGGGCTGGTGGGCGCCTTGGTGATCGCGCGCTGGTCATGGGGACTGATCCGCGATACCGGCGGCGCGCTGCTCGACTATTTGCCCCCCAGTGAAAACCTGCCGGACGAAATTCGCGACGCCCTCCGGGCCGAGGGCGAAACCATCACCGATCTGCATGTCTGGCGGCTTGGCCCCGGCCATCATGGCGCCATCGTCGCCATCGTCTCGGCTGCGCCGCAGACGCCCGCGCACTACCGCGAGAAGCTCTCCCATATTCACGCGCTGTCGCATGTGACGATCGAGGTCGGCCGCAAACCGAGGTGACGACGGCACTTGCCGACGATGCCCGCGCGCTCGACGTCAAATCCTCGGCATAGAGGAACCATATTCGGACTTGGCTCCGTTTGTAATTTCCCCGCTTCGATCCATATTCGCTTGCGTCCCGGCGAAAGCCGCTATCAGATTCACACACCTCCTCCTTCCCACGCAAGCGCAGGGCTGTCCGGGGAAGCTTCGCTGAACTCCGCAAGGCCTTGTCTGGTTCCCTTCTCCCGCAAGCGGGAGAAGGGGAATGCCAGGGAGTCCTTGAGTCTCACCATGGAAGACATCTTCGCAATCCATTCCTCATGCGATTGTCTCGGACATCTCGCAGCTTTTACCCGGACAGCCCTGCACGCAAGCGGGGAAGGAGAAGAATGTGTGAATACGACAGCGGCTTTAGCGGCAAAGCCCCTGGTCATCACACGTCAATACTCGTCCTCGTCCTCCTCGCGCCGGCGGCGCCTGGGCGCCGTCCACACCCGCAGTTGCGGCAGCAGGATGAAGAAGCCGAGAAGGCTCAAGCCGACCGCGACGAGCAGCATCAAAATTTCGGTGACAGTGCATTTAATAGGGCGTCGTATTTCGGAAATTTCGTTTCGGTGACAGTGCATTTAATATGCCCGTCGCGAACGGGCGCACGCGCGCGTAGCCGGCGCGCGAGTGGTTTTCCCGACATGGGCGGGGATGTTGACTTTGCCAGACGAGGTGTGCGGCGATCCGGCGATCTCTGGCAGGCCGGGGGGCCTCTCCTGGAACCGCGGACTAAATTAAATGCACTGTCACCGATTAAATGCACTGTCACCGAAATGTGTGTCGCACGCGAATGATGAGGATGTCGCCATCTTCTTCGATTTTGTAGATGACGAGATGGATGCCGTACAGGGGTACGATCTCAAGCGCTCCCGCGCCATGCGGGGCTCTCGGCAATGCCCATAATGTCCTCAATCGTTCGGTTGCGGATGCCTAATACTCGTCCTCGTCCTCCTCGCGCCGGCGGCGCCTGGGCGCCGTCCACACCCGCAGTTGCGGCAGCAGGATGAAGAAGCCGAGAAGGCTCAAGCCGACCGCGACGAGCAGCAGCTTGCCGAACTGCTGCACCGCCGGCAGCGGCGACAGGACGAGCGGCGCGAAGGCGGCGAGCACCAGGCAGGCGGAGAGCAGCAAGGCGCGGGGGCGCGACGATATGGTCGGCGGCTGCCCCGGAGCCTGCGCGTCGTACCAGCTTTCCGCCAGCATCGCCGCGCCCAGCGGGAAGCCGACCAGGAGGATGAAGACGGCAAGGCACTCCGGGTAGAGATCTATGCCCATCATGGCGGCGATGCCGAGCCCGAGCAGCGTCGTCGTGAAGACGGGCAGCCAGATGCGCGCCGCCTTGCGCAGGTTGCGGAACAGGACGAGCGGCAGGATCGCGGCGACCAGCAGGTAGGCGCCCAGGAAGCGCGGCATGGCGGCGCGCATGACCGCGAGCCGGTCGGCTTCGATCAAGGCGGCGCCGGCGACCGCCGGCGTCACGCTGCGCAGGGCCGCGGCGAAAGCTTCGATGTCATGCGGCCGGCGCGGCTGCACCTCGATGCGCCAGAGCCCGTCGCGTGAGACATATTGCCGGTAGATCGCAGGATCGAGGCGCTCGACCGTCAAGGGCTCGAGCCGCGACAGCCGGTCGATGCGGTCGAGCAGCAATTGCAGCCTGACGAAGAAGGTGCGCTCGAGCTGGCGCAAGGCGGCAACCGGCACGGCGCCGTTGTTGTCGAGCAGCAGCAGCGAGCGGCGCAGTTCGTTGGCGGCACGGGCGAGATCGGGCGTCGCCGCGGGCTCGGCGGCGATGCGGCGCAGGCCCTCCTGCAGCTTCGCGAACTCGGCCTTCAGAAGATCGTCCGGCGTGTCCTCGACGGCATTGGTGTTGCGCGGGAACACGCCCTGGAGCTTGGCCAGAATGGCGCGCTTGTCGGCTTCCCCCGAAGGCAGGAAAGCCTCGACCCAGCGCACGCCCTCGACCTCCGGCAGCACCGCGAGGCGGCGCACCAGGTTGCGCGCGGCATCTCCCGGTTCCGCCAGGATCTGCCCCGAAGCCAGGAGCGAAGGCTCGCGCGCCGAGAGCTCGCGGAACAGGCGCTCGGCGGGGCTGTTGCCGTCGCGCGCGACGGCCGAGGGGCTTTCAAAGTGAAAGCCGGGCACCAGCATGGCGCAGAGGACTGAGACCGCGATCAGGGTCGCCGCAAGGCCGCGGCGCAAGGCCCACCAGCCATAGGAGGTGGGCTGCGACATGAGGCCGTCCAGCCAGTGGCCGCGGTCGTCCTCCTCCTCATCGACGGGATCGAGAGCGATGGGGCGCAGCAGCGACAGGAACGCCGGCAGCAAGGTCGTCACGGCGAGGAAGACGACGACGTTCATGACGGCAAGGATGATCATGAGCTTCTGCAGCGCCAGGAACTGGGTGCCGATGAGCGCAAGACCGGTCAGCCCCACGCCGGCGAGCCAGGCGAAAAGCGGCAGGCCCAGCGCCTGGGCGGCCAGCATCAGCGCGGCGCGCTTGCCGAGCCCGGCATATTCCGCCTCCTCGGCGCGCAGGATCAGGCATATCGCGGCAAGGCCGATGAAGGCCGCGAACAGGACCGGGAACGTGAGGCTCACGCGATCGAAATAGCCCACGGCGGCAAGGGCGAGCGCGGTCACGATGACGAGGGCGATCGCCGCCACCGTGAGGACGATCATCACCGGCCCGAAGCGCGACAGGCCGAAGCCCAGGATCACCAAGAGGACGACGCTCGACAGCAAGGCCGGCAGCAGCAGGACGCGGATATTGATGGGCGGCGACAAGGCGCGCAGGACCGGGCGTCCAGTCAGGGCGACCGAGACCCGGCCGTCCAATTCCGCGACCAGGAGATCGGCCAGGCGGCGCGACTCCTCGACCGCATGGCGCATCGGGTCGGCATCGCCGGTCGCCACCGGATAACCGACCACATACCAGCGGTTGCTTTCGATGGTGACGCCATGTTCGATGAGGGAGAGCCAGTCGAGGTCGCGCCGCTGGCCGGCGATCTGGGCCTGCACGGTCTTGGACGCATCGGTGAAGAGCGCGGTCAGGCCTTCCGGCGAGCGGCCCTCGGCGACGGCCTTGGCGACCTGGTCGGCGAGGACGGCGAGGCCGTTCAGGTTGGGCGAGATCGACAGCGCCTGGAACAGCGGCACCGAGCGCCCGATCCGGCTCACCATGCCGGCCACGGCCTCATCGCTCAGATAGAGGACGCCGTTGTCGTCGAAGAACCGGCCGGTGCCGGGCGCGAAGACGTTGCGGAACACATTCGTCTGCTCGGCCATCCTGGCCGCCATGCGCTCGGCCCCGCCCCTGGCCAACGCCGGATCTTTGCTGTCGATGACGGCGACGATGCTTTCGCTGGGCTCCGGGAACTCCGCATTGAGCCGGGCCTGCTCGCCCGCGAGCGTGGGGTCGGCCGCCACCAGGAAACTTTCCTGGAGCTCGATGCGGAAGGTCATGGCGGCGAAGACGAAGGCCGGTATGAACAGCGCGACCCACAGGCCGATGACCGTCAGCGGGTGCTGACAGGCAAAACGCGCCATCCGGGCGAAGACATTCGGCTTGATCCGCCGCGGGCTTTTCTCGGCCGGCGGCGGATGGCGGTCTTCCCAGCTCATGAAATTCGGCGCCTTTGCGGCCAAGACAGACGAATCTCCATTAAAGTAGCATCCCCAGACCAGTCCTGTTACAGCTTGTCCAAATTGAGGGCAACTCCATGAAAAAGAAGAAAAATCGCCAGCGGGGCGTGCGCACGACGGCAATTCACGCGGGCGAAGGCGTCGATCCCGTCAGCCGCGCTTCTTCGCCCAATCTGGTGATGTCGGCCACGTTCGCCCCGACCGAGGTTGCGGGCTTCTCCGCCCGCAACCGGCAGGGCTATGAGGGCTTCGTCTATGCCAGGCTCTCCAATCCGACGGTCAAGCAGCTCGAAGACAAGCTCGCCGCGCTCGAAGGCGCAGAATCCTGCCAGTGTTACGGCTCGGGCATGGCGGCCTCGAACGCGCTTTTGCTCGCGCGCCTCAGCCAGGGCGATCATCTCGTCATCTCGGATACGAATTATGTCGGCACGGCCGAGCTCGTGCGCGATACCCTGCCCCGCTTCGGCATCGCGGTGACGCCCGTCGACATGTCGGATCTCGCCATGGTCGAGCGCGCCATCCGGCCCCAGACGCGCATGCTGTGGGTCGAGACGCCGGCCAATCCGATCATGCGGCTCGCCGACATCGAAGCGCTCGTCAAGCTGGCGCGTGCCCACAACGTGCGCGACGTCGCGGTCGATTCGACCTTCGCCTCGCCGATCGGCACGCGGCCCTTGTCGCTCGGCGCCGATTTCGTGGTGCATTCGCTCACCAAATATATCGGCGGGCATGGCGATGCGATGGGCGGCGCCGTGCTCGGCCGCAAGAAGGACCTCGATGCCCTCAATCTCGAGGCGACGGTACATTTCGGCGGCGTGCTCTCGCCCTTCAACGCCTGGCTCATCCTGCGCGGTGCCGCGACCTTGCCGATCCGCATGAAGGTGCATGAGGAGACGGCCCTTGCGGTCGCCCGCTTCCTCGAAGGCCACAAGCGGGTGAAGCGCGTCTTCTATCCCGGCCTGCCGTCGCATCCCCAGCACGGGCTGGCCAGGCGGCAGATGGCGAATTTCTCCGGCATGATGACCTTCCAGGTCAAGAACGGGCCGGCGCTCGCCAGGCGCATGGTCGAGAAGCTCGCGGTCGTGCATTATGCCGTCTCGCTCGGCCATCACCGCAGCCTCATCTATTGGATACCGACCGCCGACCTGATGCGCTCGACCTTCCGCCTGGAGGGCAAGCTCCTGGAGCGCTATCGCGATTTTGCCGGCGACGGCGTGTTCCGTTTCTCGGTCGGACTCGAAGACGCCGAGGACATCTGCGCCGATCTCGACCAAGTGCTGTGAGTGCGCGCGTCATCTCTCCACCCGCCAACGAAAGCCCCCTCCATGTCCGACCTCCATCGCCTCATCGATGAGCTTCCCTTGCGCTTCAAAGGCCCCGGCGGCGCGGTCGCGGTGGTCAGGGACGGCGCCGTCGTCGCCCGCGCGACCTGGGGCTATGTCGATCTCGCGCGCCATGTGCCGTTCACGCCGGCGACGCTCTTCCCCATCTGCTCGATCAGCAAACAGTTCACCTGCGCCACCTTGCTCGACCAGCTGGGTGACCCGTCGCGTCTCGACGCGGCGCTCGCGGCGCGCCTGCCGCTCATCGAGGACAAGCCGCCGCGCGTCCTCGATCTCTGCCACAACCAGTCGGGCCTCAGGGATTATTGGGCGCTGACCGTGCTGTGCGGCGCCAAGCCCGAAGGCGAGTTCCGGCCCGCCGACGCGCGGACCCTGATGGGCCGCACGCGCACGCTGCATTTCCCGGCGGGCACGCGCTATTCCTATTCCAACGGCAATTTCCGCCTCCTCTCCGACCTGATCGAGGACCATGCCGACCGGCCCTTCGCCGATATCCTCACGGCGCGGCTGCTCCAGCCGGCGGGGATGGAGACGGCGCGGTTCAATCCCGAGACCGCCGATATTCCGGGCGTCGGCTATGAGGGCGACGACGCCTTCGGCTTCGTCCCGGCGGTCAACCGCATCAACTGGACGGGCGATGCCGGCATCCTGGCGTCGCTCGACGACATGATCGCCTGGGAGCGTTTCATCGACGCGACGCGCGACGACGAGGACGGCCTCTATCGCCGCCTCTCGGTCAGGCCGGCCTTCGCCGACGGCACGCCGGCCCATTATGGCTTCGGCCTCGCCCATATGGAGAGCGAAGGCGTCGCCCTCACCGGCCATGGCGGCGCCCTGCGCGGCTGGCGCAGCCAGCGGCTCCATGCGGCGAGCGCGCGTCTCTCCGTCATGGTCCTGTTCAATCACCAATCAGATCCGCGCGAGGCCGCCTTCGAGGTGCTGCGCGCGGCGCTCGGCCAGACGCCTCGGCACAAGGCGCCGGTCGCCTATGACGCGGCCTGGACCGGCGCCTATCACGATCCCGAAACCGATCTCCTGCTCGACATCTCGCCCGAGCTCGCCAAGAAGCAGCTCGCGGCGCGCTTCACCACCGATCCCGAGCTGCTCGATCCGACGAGCGCAAACGAGGCCACCTCACCCGCCATGACGCTCGCGCGCCAGGGCGATGTCGTCCAACTGTTCCGCCCCGGCGACAATCTCCGCGCCACGCTGACCCGGGTCGCGGGAAGCGCCACGCCCGATGTGACCGGCACATTCCATAGTCCCGAGCTCGGCGCCGATTTCCACATCGTGGCGCAAGGAAGCGCCCTCTTCGGCGGCTTCGAGGGCTTTCTCGGCAAGGGCGCGATGCAGCCCATCTATCCGGTCGGCGCTGATCTCTGGCGCATGCCGTGCCAGCGCTCGATGGACGCCTCGGCGCCCGGCGACTGGACCGTGCATTTCGCGCGCGACGCGGCCGGCAGGATCACCGCGGCCACCGTCGGATGCTGGCTCGCGCGGAAGCTGCGCTTCGCGAAGCGCGCCTGATCGCGGGAAGCGCGCTTCAGTGTTCCGAAGCCTTTTGAAGGGCGCGGGCCTGCCCGGGCGTGATGCCGAACAGCTTGCGGAATGCCGCTCCAAAGGCCGGCTGGCTATCGAAACCCGCGATCGCCGCCGCCCGCGCCGGGCTCTGTCCGGTGGTCAAGGCGCTCAGCGCTTCCGTCAATCGCGCCTGTTGCCGCCATTGCCGAAAGCTGAGACCGGTCTCGGTGCGGAAAAGCCGCGCTAATGTGCGGCTCGAAGCATTGGCGACCTCCGCCCACTCCTCCAACCCGCGCCGATCGTGCGGATTCGCCCTGATCGCGGTCACGACACGCCGCAAGCGGGCATCCGTCGGCATCGGCAAGCTCAACGACAGCGCCGTCGAGCGTGCGATCTCATCGAGCGCAAGCTCGGCGAGATGATAGCCCCTGCCTGCGAGATCCCATTCGAGAGGCTCCGCGCAAGCCGCCACGATGAGCTCGCGCAGCAATGGCGACACGCCGATCACCATGGCGCTGTTGCCGATCCGCGTGGCGGCCTCCTCGCGGAGAAAGATCGTCCGCATGGCGACCGGTCCGTCCATGGAGATGGAATGCTCGGCATGCGCCGGAAGGAACAGCGCGGTGCTCGGCGGCACGATGTAGCTTGAAGTCCCCGCCTCTATACGCATCACGCCCGAGACCGCGTAGACCAGATGGGCCCGCGGATGCGAATGCATCCCAGCCACCAGGCCGGATGCATAATTGCAGGCAAAGCCGACAAGCGGCCGCGACGCGGTCTCGAAGGGCAATATCTCGGCTTGTCTGGTTGGCGACAGAAATTGACGAACTGTCTTCATTCGACTTGTGTATCCTCAAACCTGTTCGGCGGCAATGCCGGGCTCATGGTGCGGCAGCCTGGCCGTCCTTGCGCCGAGCGTGGAGGTATCGTGATGGCAGGTGGCGCGTTCCGTTCGCTCGCGATCGACAGGCAAAGCCGGACCCCCGCCTTCGTCCAGATCTACAAACATTTGCGCCACGCGATCGCATCCGGCCGCATCGACCGCGCGACCCGTCTACCCTCGACCAGGAGCTTTGCCAGGGAGCTCGGGGTTTCGCGCACGACCGTCATCGTCGCCTATGAGCACCTCATCGCCGACGGCTATGCCGAAGGGCGCCGAGGCTCGGCCGTGTTCGCCTGCGGCATCGGCGCGGATGCACGCATTTCGAGAGAGGAGCCCAACGACGTCACGTTGCCGAGGGAACAGGAGCCTGTCCGCATCTTCTGTCCTGAAACACCCGACATGGCGCTCTTCCCGCACAAGACCTGGGCCCGCGCCGTCGCCACATCGGCGCGCCGCCGACCGTCGGCGCCGGCCGCAGCGCCTCTCTTCGGCGATGTGTCGTTGCGCGAGAGAGTAGCCCGTCATCTCTATGAATTGCACGACCTTCCCGTATCTCCGGCGCAAGTCGTCATAACCTCAGGCCCGGGAGACGCTTTCAACTGCATCCTGCGGGCCATGACGCGGGCGGGTGACAGGATCGCGTTGGAGCGTCCGGGCCCCGTCCAGCTGCACAATCATGCGCTGGCCCTCGGCCTGGTTCCGGCGTGGCTCGACAGCGTGGGGGATGGCGTCGGGCTGCCGCCTCTCGCCGGACCGGTCCCGGTTCTCACCGTGATCAGTCCGGCGCACCATTTTCCGATTGGCGGAACGATGCCCTTGGACAGGCGAAGGCAATTCCTGCAGCGAGCACAGGAGACGTCGGGCTGGATCGTGGAAGACAATTCGAACAGCGAGTTTCAGTACGAAGGCTCGCCATTGCCGCCGCTTGCCGGCCTGTCGCGGCTGGAACGGGTCATCCATATCGGCTCGTTCTCGCGCGTGTTCTCGCAAGGCCTGCGTCTGGGGTACTTGGTCGTCCCCAGCCCGCTCATCGGCCGTTTTGCCGCCAGCATCCTGGCCTTCGATCAGGCCGCGCCGCTCATCCAGCAGCACCCCTTGGCGATGATGATGAATGACGGCTCCTTCGATCAGTTCCTGCGCCATCTGCGGACAACCTATGCCGGCCGGCGCTCCCGGTTCCTCGCCAGGCTCAAGGACGTCATTGGCCCCATGGCCGAGATCCTCGACTCGAATGCCGGCACCGAGATCTCGCTTCGGCTTCCCGCCCATCTTCGCGATCATGCGGTCGTGGAGGCGGCAAACAAGCGCGGGCTGTTCTGCCGAGCCCTGTCATCATACTGCCCGGCTCCGCCACCGACATCGGGCCTGGTGCTCGGATGCTGCGGAGCGCCGCAGCTTCCCGTGGACGACGGCTTGGCGATATTGCGCGACATTCTCGGCAGCCGGATCTAGTTCAGAAGCATGCCAAGCCGCACCGAGGCCGGCTCCATGGGGAGCCGGCCTCGACAGGCGTGTCAGCGCAGCTGCAAGGCGGTCCGGGCACCCCAGATCGCAACCGCGCTCGCAGCGCCCGCGAACATGAGATAGAAGCTCGGCGCCAGCGGATTGGCGGTGAGCGTCGCGAGGCCGCTCATGACGAAGGGCGCGAAGCCGCCAAAGATCGTCACGCCGACATTATAGCTCAATGAGAGACCGCTGGTCCGCGTCTTGGCCGGAAATATCTCAGCCATCAGGGCGGGGAGCGGCGCAAAATAGAGCGCGATGAGTATTCCCATCACGGCCTGCACCGCGATGATGCCTGCGATGGTCGGGAAGCGCTGCAGGACGAGGAACAGCGGATAAGCCAGAAACATGCAGGCGATAGAGCTGACGATCATCGTCGGCGTCCGTCCGATGGAGTCGGACAGCCGGCCAAGCGGCGGCGACAGAACAAAGACGATGGCGCCAGTCACGATGGCGCCGATGAAGCCGCTGGCCGGATCGGCGTTGAAGTGCTTGACCACGTAAGTCGGCATAAAGATCGACATCCACATTCCGATGGTCGCCAAGATGATCAGGCCGGTGGAAATGAGCACGCGCGTCTTTTGCGCGGAGAAGACCTCCAGCATCGGCTGCTTGGCCGGCGTCGCGCGCGAGAACTCCTCCGACTCGCCGGTCGAGCGGCGGATATAGACCCCGATCGGGCCGAGAAGGGCGCCGAAGAGAAACGGCACGCGCCAGCCCCAGCTTTCGAAATCCGCCGGACTGAGAGACCAGGTCAAGGCGGCGCCGAAAGCGGCGGCCAGCATCATGGCGAAGCCCTGAGTGGCGGTCTGCCAGCTGGCGATGAAACCTCTGCGATGCGGATTGTGCTCGGCCAGAAGGGCGGTGGCGCTGCCATATTCGCCGCCGGCCGAGAAACCCTGCAGCATGCGGCCCGCGACGATGGCCAGGGGTGCGGCAAGGCCGATCGACGAATAGTCCGGCGTCAGCGCGATGATCAGCATGCCGACCGTCATGAGCAGCAGCGAGAGGCTCATGATTTTCTTGCGCCCGACCTTGTCGCCGAGATTCCCGAGGATTATGGCGCCGACCGGACGCATGAAGAAGGTCACGCCGAAGGTGCCGAGAAACAACAGCAGGGATGTCGAGTCGTCCGTCGCCGGGAAGTACAGTTTCGCGATCACCCCCGCCATGATGCCGAATATGATCAAGTCGAAACATTCGAACATGTTGCCTATGGTCGCCGCGACGATCGTGCCGCGCGATCCGACGGCGGGTCGATCGGCCAGTGTGCCGGCCGTTGTGGAAGTCATGATGTCTCCTCCAGATTTTTTCATCCCGGCGCCGGGTCGGCGCCCATGTCTGTCTTCGATCAGCCTATGCGCTTGCCGCTTCGGGCACGCGCATCTCCGGACTATCGACATTGACGACCGTCTCGCCTTCTCCGATGCGGACGAAGACATAGCGCACGTCGTCTCCGCCCGCGATGATCTGGCAGCGATGGACGGCCTGGCGCGGGAAATAGGCATAGTCGCCCTTGCCCATTTCGAATGACTTCTCGCCACTCTCTCCGAAGTCCACCCGGATGCGCCCGGACAGCATGTACATGACGCTGTCATAGTCCGCATGATGGTGCCACTGGCTCGGCGCATCGAGCGCCGTGACATGACACTCTCCCATCCAGAGATTGCCCGCCTGAATAGCCTTGCGGCGGTTTTGTCCGGGCGTGATCGGGCCTGCCGTCGTTTCTTCCGACCTGACCAGGCCGATCTCCTTGAAAAGTCCAACGCTCATCGTTTCTGTCCTTGTCATTCGCAGATGCATCGCATCCTCTTGCGGTGCCGGCCTATTTGACGAGCGTGGGCCGCGATTGGAATAACCAGTTCACCGTAGCCCGGGTAAACCAGTTGTCAGGCAGCGCTCCCTTGACTTCGGGGGCAATCGGGTGTTGTGTTGGGAAATATCAGGATCGGGCTATGTGCCGCTGATTTCAATCCTGCAACACCCCACCGGCCAATCTTCTATGACAGATCGAACAGGAGGATACTCCGCGAGTCTGCATGTGCCCTTTAGGCGCGGATATTCCCTGCTTCCTGGACCACATCGAGCTAAGCTGCTGATTTCTCTGGGTCGGGTTTTTTTCGCGAAAATTCCCTGATAATCCCTGATAATCCCTGATACCAGCCGGCCTTGCCGCCTCTCTCAGCCGTGATGGAGAGTGGAATATCTGGAAGTGAATTCCTAAATTTTTCACCGGTGAAAGTTCAGGAGGCCCGTGGCTGCCGTATCCCGAGCTTGCCGCCTGTCGCGGCGGCGCTACGGGTGATCGCCACCCTCGACCCGGGGCTCGGCGCTGCGCTTCTCATACCCCGCCTTGTGGCGACGATAGGAGCGCATGCCGAACGGCAGGAGCACGATATAAAGCACCGACATCGCAGTCAGCATCTCCCAGGTGAAGGCGATGAGGCTGACGATGACCAGGGCCGCGACGCCCAGGAGCGGCAGGACCAGGTCGCGGCTGATGCGCGAGCCCAGAGTCTTGCCCGAGAAGGTCGGCACCCGGCTCACCATCAGGAGCGCCACGGCGGCGATATAGGGCAGGACCAGCCAGGCGATCTCGTGCCCGTCGGAGACGAGGCCGAGGAAGCCCAGATACATGGGCGCCATGGCGAGGCCGGCGCCGGCCGGCGCCGGCGCTCCGGTGAAGAAGTTCATCATCCAGGCGGGCTTGTCGGGATCGTCGATCGCCACATTGAAGCGTGCGAGTCTCAGCGCGCAGCAGATGGCGAGGCAGAGCGCCACCAGCCAGCCGAGGCTCTTCAGTGAGTTGAGCGACCACAGATAGATCAGTATTGCGGGCGCCACGCCGAAATTGACGAAGTCGGCGAGCGAATCGAGCTCGGCCCCGAAGCGCGAGGTGCCCTTGAGCAGGCGCGCGAGGCGGCCGTCGATGGCGTCGAGCACGATGGCGAGGATCACGGCGCCGACGGCGAGCTCATAACGCCCTTCCATACCGAGGCGGATGGCGGTGACGCCGCTGCACAGGGCAAGCAACGTGATGAGATTGGGCACCAGGATGCGGATCGGCACCTGCTTGAAGCGACGCAGGCGCTGGTCGCGCCGGCTCCTGCCGATATTCTCGTCTTCGAGGTCCGGAAAACCCGCCATGGATGTCTTCCTCAATTGCGCCTTCCAGCGCGCTCGGCTTCGCCGGATGCGAGATCGGCGAATACCGTTTCGCCGGCCACGGAGCGCTGTCCGACCACGACCAGCGCGTTGACGCCCGCCGGCAGATAGACGTCGACGCGGCTGCCGAAACGGATGAGGCCGAAACGCTCGCCCGCCTTCACCATGTCGCCGTCACTGACGAATTTGACGATGCGGCGCGCCACCAAGCCGGCGATCTGCACCACGCCCAGCTTGCGGCCGTCGTCCATTTCGAGGGTGAGCGCCTGACGCTCGTTGTCGGCGCTCGCCTTGTCGAGATCGGCGCTCAGGAATTTGCCCGGCACATAGGCGATATGGGCGATGCGCGCATCGACGGGCGAGCGGTTGATGTGCACGTCGAAGACGTTCATGAAGACCGAGATGCGGGTCACGGGCTCGCGCGCCAGATCGAGCTCGGGCGGCGGCACGACGCTTTCGATCGCGCTGATGCGGCCGTCGGCGGGCGAGATGACGAGCCCGGGCTTGAGCGGCGTCACCCGGTCGGGGTCGCGGAAGAAGTAGGCGCACCACAAGGTCACGACCAGCGCCAGGAGGGCCAGAAGGTCGAGATCGAACCAATAGAGGATGAGTGTGACCGCCGCCGCTATGGCGACGAAGCGCCAGCCCTCGCGGTGAATGGGCACGAAAGTCGAGCTTATGGTGTTGACGAGCGACATGGTTTTACGGTTACAGCCTATCTCAGCATTGCGGTGAAATACAGAAGGGGTCAGTTAACGACCGGTGACACGACCTCCGCGTCTTCCTCGTCCTTGCGCTCGCCCGGCGCGTCCTCCTCGTGCTCGATATCGGCAAGGCGGCGGCGCGCCTCCTCGGCCTCGCGCTGGCGGTTCCACATGGCGGCATAGAGGCCGCGCTGCCTGAGCAACTCGTCATGGGTGCCGCGCTCGGCGATTCCGCCCTGGTCGAGAACGATGATCTCGTCGGCGTCGACCACGGTCGTCAGGCGATGGGCGATGACCAGCGTCGTGCGGTTGCGCGACACTTGCGCGAGCGCGCTCTGGATCTCGCGCTCGGTCATCGAATCGAGCGCCGAGGTGGCCTCGTCGAGAATGAGGATGGGCGGCGATTTGAGGATGGTCCGGGCGATCGCCACGCGCTGCTTCTCGCCGCCTGAGAGCTTCAGGCCGCGCTCGCCGACCATCGTCTCATAGCCTTTCGGCTGCGACATGACGAAAGTATGGACCTGCGCCAGGCGGGCGGCGTCCTCGACATCCTGGTCGCTGGCGTCGGGCCGGCCATAGCGGATGTTGTAGCGCACCGTGTCGTTGAACAGCACCGTGTCCTGCGGCACCATGCCGATCGCCGCGCGCAGCGTTTTCTGGGTCACCTGGGCGATGTCCTGGCCGTCGACCAGGATGCGGCCCGAGCCCACGTCGTAGAAGCGGAACAACAGGCGCGAGATCGTCGATTTGCCGGCGCCCGATGGTCCGACGATGGCCACGGTATGGCCGCTCGGCACGCGCAAGGAGAGATCGCGCAGGATCGGCCGTTCGGCCTCGTAGGCGAAATTCACGCGATCGAAGACGATCTCGCCTTTCCCGGGCCGCAAGGGCGCAGCGCCCGGACGGTCCTTGATATCGGCATCGACCTCGAGGAGCGCGAACATCTCCTCGACGTCGATCAGGCCCTGCTTGATCTCGCGATAGACCGAGCCGATGAAGTTGAGCGGCATATAGAGCTGGATCATCAGCGCGTTGATCATGACGAAGTCGCCGAGCGTCATGGTGCCGGCATGAACGGCATAGCCGCTCATCAGCATGGCGACGGTGAGGCCTACGGCGAAGACGAGGGCCTGGCCGGCATTGAGCACCGCAAGCGATATCCAGGTCTTGATCGAGGCCTGCTCGTAGCGCTCCATCGACCGGTCGTAGCGGCGCGCCTCGTGCTCCTCGTTGCCGAAATACTTCACCGTCTCGAAGTTGAGCAGGCTGTCGATGGCCTTGGTCGAGGCGTCGGTGTCGGCATCGTTGGCGGCGCGCCGGATGTTGATGCGCCATTCGGTGGCGAGATAGGTGAAGGCGACATAGGCCAGGACCGTCAGGGCGACGACCAGCGAATAGAGCCAGCCATAGGAGCGCGCCAGGATGGCGCAGATGAAGACGAGCTCGAGCACCGTCGGCAGCGTGTTGAACAGCGAATAGCGCAGTATGGTGTCGATGCCGTTGGTGCCGCGCGAGATGATGCGCGACAGGCCGCCGGTGCGCCGCTCGAGATGGAACTTGAGCGACAGCGCATGCAGGTGGCGGAAGGTGCGCATGGCGAGCTCGCGCACCGCACGCTGGCCGACCTTGGCGAAGATGGCGTCGCGCAGCTGCGCGAAGGCCACCATCATCACGCGGCCGACGCCATAGGCGAGGATCATGAAGATCGGCACGACGACGAGCGCCGGCACGCTGTTCTTCAGCGTCAGCGCGTCGACGGCATATTTGTAGGCGAAGGGGGTGAGGACGGTGATCACCTTGGCGAGGACCAGCGCCATGATGGCGACGACGACGCGGATCTTGAGATCCGCGCGACCCTCGGGCCACAGCAGCGGCATGATGTCCTTGAGGGTCAGCCAAAGGCTGCCATCACCACGGCCCAGGGCGGCGCGGTGCGAGTTGGCCTTCCGCGTCATTGCGCGGCGCCGCCCTCGGCGCTGGTCAGCGGGTCCTTGCGCTTGGGATCGATCGATTCCGGCGGCATGGCGCCCGGAATGGCGAATATCTGGCCCGGATAGATGCGAGCGGGGTTGCGGATCTGATCCTTGTTGGCCTGGTAGATTACGGTGTAGTTCTTGCCGCGCCCATAGATGACGCGCGACAGCTTCCACAGATTGTTGCCGGGCTGGATGACGATCTTTCCCGAACGCGGCGTGTCGGGATCGACGGCCTTGGCCGCCTGTTCGGCGGCGGCGGTGGTCGTCACCTCGGCGGTCTTGGCGCCGGCGACAGGCTGATCGGTCGCGGGGCCTGAAACTTGCGGCTCGCTCTTCTGGATCGCGCTCGGCTGCGGCGGCTCGGCTGCGGCGGTCTTGGCAGGCTCGGACGCGCCAGCGTCGGACGGCTGCGCGGCGGTCGCCTCGGCCTGCGGTTCGGCCGTTTTCTGCGCCGTCGGCTTGGCGGCCGTCGTCTCAGGCTGCGCCGTTGTCGTCTGCGCCGGCGGTTCCGTGGTCGGCTGCGGCGGCTCGGCCGCGGGCTGCTCCGCCGTCTTCTGCGCCGGCGGCTCGGCCTGAGGCTCGGTCGCGCTCGCCTCGGGCGGCTCGGCTTCCGCCGTCTGGGGCTCGGGCGGCGTGTTCAGCGCCGCGACCGCTTCGGCGTTCTCGCGCAGGAACGGCAGCTCGACCCGGGCGATGACCTTGCCGGCCGTGTCGATCTGGTCGACGCGCAGGTCATGCGTGCCGGGCGCGATGATGTCCTTGCCCGCGAAGGTCCAGTTGCCTTGGGCGTCGACCATGGCGTCGCCCACGGGGCGGTTGTCGACATAGAGGCGGACCGCGGTCCCGGGCTTCGCCCGGCCGGAAAATATGATGTCGCCCTTGTCGCTGTAATCGACGGCGGCGAGCCCCAGGGGAACGTTCTGGTCGGGCTCGGCCTGGGCCGGCTCGGCCGGCGGCGGTGTCTCGGCCGGCGGCGCGACGGGGTCCGGAACCTCGATCTTGGCGACGGTGGACTCGGGCGTGGGCTGGGCTTGTCCCTCGGCTCCGCCGCTTTCGGCCGGCTTCTGGTCCGCGGCGGCCGGTTCCTGGGCCTGGGCCGGCTCGGCGGGCTTCGCGACCGTCTCCGCGGGCTTCGGCTGATCGGTGCCGGACTGCGCCGGTTCGACCAGGGAAGCCTGCTCCTGGTTACCGCCGGCCTGCAGGACCTTGGTCGCTGTTCCAGGCTCGGTCAGCGCCACCATGGCCTGCTGGCCGGGTTTTTCGGGGACGGCGACCGCGATCGACTGCTCGGCGGTCACCGGGCCGGAATCGGCGGCCTTCTGCTCGATGGTGATTTCATGGGCGCCCTTGGGCAGAGGCTGGTCGGGAACCACGACCCACGAGCCGTCGGAATTGGCGAGGCCCTTGCCGATCACCTGATCGCCGAGCTTGAGGGCGATTTCGGCGCCGGGCTTGGCCCTCCCCGCCACGATGGCCTGGCCGTCGCTTTCGACCCGGACCGTATCGAGTTCGGGCTTGGCCTGCGCCTCGGGCTTGGGCGGCTCGGGCGCCGGGATGGCGGCCATTTCGGCGGGCTTTTCAGGCGCCTTGGCCGTCGGGGTCTCTTGCGTGTCCGGATCCTGCACCTGGCTGGCCGCTTCCGCCGGCTTCTGGCTGTCGGGCGGGCCACCCGGCCAGTCGGTCATGTTGAGCCCGGCCAGGGCGGCGAGCGTCGCCAGGGCGGCTCCGGTGAATACTGCAAGCGGATTCTTCATTGTCGCGGTTCCGTGTCCTGGCCTGTAAATAGTGAATTACCGGCGAATCTGCAAAGAATAAGCAGTGGCGTCAGCTTGACGGACGGCCATCACGCGACCAAATGGGTATAGGAGAATCATGCGGCATCTTTGTGTTTATTGCGGCTCGGGACCGGGACGGAATCCAGCCTACATGGCGGCGGCGCGGGCGCTCGGGGCCCATATGGCCAATCAGGGCATCGGCCTCGTCTATGGTGGCGGCAGCCTCGGCCTCATGGGCGAGGTCGCCCGCTCGGTCATCGCCGGCGGCGGCCATGTGGTCGGCATCATCCCGGAATTCCTGGTCAACAAGGAGCGCATGCTCACCGAGGTGAACGAGCTCATCGTCACCGCCAGCATGCATGAGCGCAAGATGACCATGTTCGAGCGTTCGGACGGTTTCGTGGCGCTGCCCGGCGGGCTCGGCACGCTCGAGGAACTGGTCGAGATCTCGACCTGGGCGCAGCTCGACCGGCATGCCAAGCCGATCATCATCTGCGACATCGACGATTACTGGGCGCCGCTCATCACGCTCATCAACCACATGCGCCAGGAGAAGTTCATCCGCGAAGGGCTCGAGCTCAAGTTCGACATCGTGAAGACCGCCCCGGACGTCGTGTCGGTCTTCGAGGACCGGCTCAAGCAGTCGACGGCGAAGGTCCCACAGGAACCGATCCGCAAGACATTATGAACGGACATGATCCCCGTCACGCCGGCGACTAGGCCTGCGCCGGTTCCTCGGCGACGACGAGCCTGCGGCCCTCGTTGATCGCCGAATATGAATAGACGGCGAGCGCCACCCACAGAAGAGCGAAGGACAGCCAGCGCCAGCCGTCCATCGGCTCGCCGAAGACGAAGACCGCGGTGAGGAAGACGAGCGAGGGCGAGATATATTGCATCAGGCCGGCGGTCGAATAGCGGATGCGCTTGATCGCCGCGGTAAATAACAAGAGCGCTCCCGCCGTGAGGGCGCCGCAGCCGATCAGCATCAGCGTGTGGAAGGGCGTCGTCAGGAAGGCTGCCTCACCAGTGCCGCCCATCCATAGAGCGACGGCGAGGGCGGGCAGGAACAGGATCAGCACCTCGATGAAGAAGCCCTGCGTAGCGCCGACGTCGACCGTCTTGCGCAGGAGGCCATAGAGACAGAAGGTGGCGCCCAGTATCAGGCCAAGCCACGGCACGACGCCGAGCGCAATGGTCTGGACCACCACCGCGACGAGCGCGATCGCGATGGCAACGAGCTGTGTGCGGGTGAAGCGCTCGCCCAGGAACACGGCACCCGCCACGACATTCATGAGCGGATTGATGTAGTAGCCGAGGCTCGCCTCGATGGTGCGGCCGTTGTGGATCGACCAGACATAGAAGCCCCAGTTGAAGACGATCAGGAAGCTCGTCAGCGCCAGCGTGGCAACGACGCGCGGCTTCGCCAAGGCGCGGCGGACGTCGTCGAACTGGCGGAGGACCCAGATGACGGCAAGGGCGATGAGGAGCGACCACAGGCCGCGATGCACGGCGATCTCGACCGGCGAGACGCTGTCGATCAGCTTGAAATAATAGGCCATCACGCCCCAGAGAAGGTGGGCGCTCATGCAATAGAGGATGCCCTTCTTGGCTTCGGAAAGGCTCGCTGAGGCGATCGGCGGGTCGATGGCGGACATGAGGCGGCGGTTTACCGGGCCCGGTCTTCGCCCGCCACCCGGGACAGGGCATGGGTCGCATGCCGACGGCGCACGCCTTCATGCCGCGAGGCCTGGACTTGGCTCTGCGGCTTCGTTAGAAAGATTTAGAACAATAGCACGGAATCTCAGATGCCGCCGGCACCATCGACCGACGATTATGTTGCCATCTTCACCGCCTTGAGCGAGCCGACGCGCCTGCAGATGCTGCAGCTCATCGACGCGACGGAAGAGATGCCGTGCACGCAGCTGATCGAAGCCCTCGGCTTGGCCAAGTCGACGATCTCCTACCACATCAAGATCCTGTCGCATGCCAAGCTGATCCGCATCCGCAAGCAGGGCCGCAACTATTTCTACACGTCACGCCGGGAGATGCTCGATCAAGCCCTGCCCGGCGTGCGTGCCAATCTGATCGGCCGCGGCAAGGGGGCGAAGCCGCGTTCGGCCCCTTCGGCTCTACGCGTTTCCTGACGCCCGCCGTCGATAGCTAAGCGTCCTTTCCGAGGCCCGCGGCCGGCGCTCCGACGAGGATGGTCGTGTTGCCGTGGGCGAGCGTGCCGTCCATCATGTCCTGGTGTGCCTGGCCGATCTGATCGAAGGGGCGCACCTCGCCCATGCACGGATCTATCCGCCCGGCGCGCACGAGCTCGTTATAGGCGCGCGCCTGATCGGTGTTGGTGCCGTGCGAGCCTTGCAGGCGCTTCTGGCGGACCCAGTGGTAGCGCAGGTCGACGACCGCCGAATAGCCGGTCGTGCCGGCGCAGATGACGACCATGCCGCCCGCGTCGCAGCAGAAGATCGAGGTCGGGATGGTGTCTTCGCCGGGGTGCTCGAGCACGATGCGCGGGCTGCGCTTCTCGCCGAGGATGTCCCAGATCTTCTTGCCGAAGGCGCGCGCCTGCGCCGTCCATTGCTTCTGCCCGGCGGCGTCGGTCCAATGCGGCGGCTGGCCCCAGTGGCTGAACTCGCGGCGGTCGATGAAGCCTGCGGCGCCGAGCGACGTGCAGTATTCACCCTTGTCCTTGCCCGAGACGACGGCGATCGGAATGGCACCGGCCTCGCGGGCGATCTGGATGGCCTGCGAGCCGACGCCGCCCGAGCCGCCCCAGACCAGAACGACGTCGTCCTTCTCCACCTCATGGCCGGCCCAGCCATGCAGCATGCGATAGGCGGTGGTGCCGACGAGGGTCGGGGCGGCAGCCTCTTCCCAGCTCAGATGCTTCGCCTTGGGCAGCATCTGATGCTCATAGGCGAGGCAGAATTGACCGAAGGAGCCGAAATTCGTGTTGTAGCCCCAGATCTGCGCGCTCGCCGCCAGCATCGGGTCTTTGCCTGAGAGCACATAGGGCTCTTGCGGATCCCAGTGGCCCGGATGGACGACCACCTCGTCGCCCACGGACACGCTCGTGACGCCAGCCCCGACGGCATAGACGATGCCCGAGGCGTCGCTGCCGCCGATGTGGAAGTCATGCGGCGAGCCTTGCGCCTGGCGCACGGCAATGACGTCGATCGGCACACCGCGCGCCGCCCAAACATTGTTGAAGTTGATGCCGGCGGCCATGACCGCGACCAGCACCTGCCCCGCTTCAGGGCGCGGCACATCGATTTCCTCTATCTGAAAGGCCTCGCGCGGATTGCCTAGGCGGCTCGAGCGGATCACTTGCGCGAACATCCGCTTCGGCACCTGGCCGGACGGCGGCAGCGAACCGATCGCGACGATATCAACCATTGTCTCTTCCCCATCATTGCCGGATGCCGGCACTCTTCCATAGTATTAAAATGATCGAACTTATGATGGTTCTAAAACAATCGAACTTTTTGCGCAAGAGGCCGGGAGCGACGGTGGCGCAGTAGGATTAGGCCGCCAATGCGACCTGCTCGCGCAGCAGTTTGTAGACGATCGAATCCGACAAGGCCTGGAAGGAGGCATCGACGATATTGGGCGAGACGCCGACGGTGAACCAGCGATTGCCCTTGCCGTCGCGACTCTCGACCAGGACCCGGGTCGTGGCTCCCGTGCCGCCATTGAGGATACGCACCTTGTAGTCGGCGAGCTCGAGGTCGTCGATGAAGCGCTGGAACTTGCCCAGGTCCTTGCGCAAGGCGACGTCGAGCGCGTTCACCGGGCCGTTGCCCTCGCCGGCATTGATGAACATCTCGCCATCGACCTTCACCTTGACCACGGCTTCCGACATGGTGACGAGTTCGCCCAGCGCATTGTGGCGATGCTCGACGATGACCCTGAAGGACATGACGTCGAAATAATGCGGCACGGTGCCGAGCATGCGGCGCGCCAGGATCTCGAAGGAGGCGTCGGCGCCGTCATAGGCATAGCCCTGCGCCTCACGCTCCTTCACCTCGCGCAAGAGCGCGTCGAGGCGGGTGTCGGCCTTGTCGACGCTGAGGCCGATGCGGGCGAGCTCGGCCAGGAGGTTGGACTTGCCCGCCTGGTCGGAGACCAGCATGCGGCGGCGATTGCCGACGCTGTCGGGCGGCACATGCTCATAGGTCTCGGGCTCCTTGACGATGGCCGAGGCATGGATGCCGGCCTTGGTGGCGAAGGCGCTGCGCCCGACATAGGGTGCCTGGCCGTTCGGGCTGCGGTTCAAGAGCTCGTCGAAGGCGCGCGAGACATGGGTCAGGGTGGCGAGCTTCTCCTCGGTCACCCCGGTCTCGAAGTGCTGGGCGAATTCGGGCTTGAGCACGAGGGTCGGGATGATCGAGACCAGATTGGCGTTGCCGCAGCGCTCGCCTATGCCGTTGAGCGTGCCCTGGACCTGCCGGACCCCCGCCAGCACCGCCGCCAGCGAATTGGCGACGGCCTGCTCGGTGTCGTTATGGGCGTGGATGCCGAGATGATCGCCCGGCACCGTCCGCGTCACTTGTCCGACGATGTCGGAGATTTCCCGCGGCAAGGTTCCGCCATTGGTATCGCACAGCACCACCCAGCGGGCGCCGGCGTCATAAGCGGTCTTGGCGACGGCGAGCGCGTAGTCGGGATTGGCCTTGAAGCCGTCGAAGAAGTGCTCGCAGTCGAGCAGCACCTCGCGCCCCATCTTGCGCGCATTCTCGACCGATTCCCGGATGGTCAGGAGGTTCTCCTCATTCGTCGTCTGAAGTGCGACGCGGACATGGTAGTCCCACGACTTGGCAACGAAGCAGATCGCCTTGGCCTTGGCGCGCAGCAGATCCTGGAGGCCCGGGTCATTGGCCGCCGACCGCCCCGGCCGCTTCACCATGCCGAAGGCGGTGAAGCAGGCGCGGGTCGGACGATCCGCGGCGAAGAGCGCGGTATCGGTCGGGTTGGCGCCCGGATAGCCGCCCTCGATATAATCGAGGCCGAGCCCGTCCAGCATCTCCATGACGGTGAGCTTGTCGTCGAGCGAGAAGTCGACGCCCGGCGTCTGCTGGCCGTCGCGCAAGGTGGTGTCGAAGAGATAGAGGCGCTCGCGCGTCATCGCTTCACCTCCCAGCTCGTGGTGCCGTCCTTGTTGTCCATGACGACGACGCCCAAGGCATCGAGTTCGCCCCGCAGGCGGTCGCTTTCCGCCCAGTTCTTGGCGCCGCGCGCTTTGAGCCGCGCGGCGATCAGTTCGTTGACCTTATGCTCGTCGATCTTCGCCGCCTTGTCCTCGACATGCTTGCCGGTGAAGCCCAGGGCATTGAGGCTCGCGCCCAGCTCCATCTGGAAATTCGGCCGGTCGAGCGCATGCAGCTCGGCGATGGCGCGCGGGGTGTTGAGGTCGTCGCACAGGGCCTCGAGCACCGGAGGCGCGAAGCGCACGTCCTCGGTGAGGCGCGCGGCGGCGGAGTTGTAGAAGCCGTCGAGGATGCGGCGGCTCTCCTCCAGCCCCTTCACCGTCCAGTCGATCGGCTGGCGATAATGGGTGCGCAGCATGTTGAAGCGCAGGATTTCGCCCGGCCAGTCTTTCAGCACCTCGTTGATGGTCAGGAAGTTGCCGAGGCTCTTCGACATCTTCTGGCCGTCGATCTGCAGGAAGCCGTTGTGCATCCAGACATTGGCCATGATCTCGAGCCCGAAGGCGCAGCGTGACTGGGCCACCTCGTTCTCGTGATGCGGGAAGATGAGGTCGATGCCGCCGCCATGGATGTCGAATATCTCGCCGAGATGCTTCCACGACATGGCCGAGCATTCGATGTGCCAGCCGGGGCGGCCCCTGCCCCAGGGACTGTCCCATCCCGGAAGGTCGGGGCCTGAGGGCTTCCACAGGACGAAATCCATCTCGCCCTTCTTGTAGGGCGCGACATCGATGCGGGCGCCGGCGATCAGGTCGTCGAGCGGCCGGCGCGACAGCTTGCCGTAATCCTTCATCGAGGGCACATCGAAGAGCACATGGCCTTCCGCCACATAGGCATGGCCCTTGGCGACCAGCTTCTCGATGAGGGTGACGATCTCGGGGATCGTCTGAGTCGCGCGCGGCTCATGGGTTGGGGGAAGCACATTGAGGGCGGCGATGTCGTCATGGAACTGGCGCGTGGTGCGGCTCGTCAGCTCGCCGATCGGAACACCTTCGTCCTTCGCCCGGGCGTTGATCTTGTCGTCGATGTCGGTGATGTTGCGCACATAGGTGACATGGTCCGCGCCATAGAGATGGCGCAGCAGCCTGAACAGGACGTCGAAAACGATGACCGGCCGGGCATTGCCGATATGGGCATAGTCGTAGACCGTAGGCCCGCAGACATACATGCGGACGGCCTTGGGATCGATCGGCCTGAACACGTCCTTGGTGCGGGTCAGGGTGTTGTAAAGTCTTAACGTCATGAGCTTCCAAGAGCCTGCCTGATCGGACCTCCCGATCGGGAAAGAGGCTCGTCTCCTTTTTCTCGAGCGTTTCCTGGTCGCCAAAGTCGGAGACTTTGGCGGAAAACGCTCTAGGCTTGCCGGCCCGGAGGATCGCTTCGACTTGGATTTAGGTAAAGCGGCCGCCTGCCAGCGTTTATGCGCTAGATGCAGATAATAATCATGCCGCACATCGGGACGGCATATGAACGGGCGGTCGTCATGGGGCGGCAAAATGGCTGAACTGTCCCCTCCCGTCAAGCCCGACCAGTTCCGCAAGGTTGATATGACCTTTCGGCCCTAGCTGGCCCTCCGGCTTCCCCCGTAAGGTCCGCCGGAACAGGGGGAGAATCGGGCTTGCCGCAGCAGTCGACCGCACAGGCCGCCATGTGGATGGGAGGATGGCTTCTCAACGTTTTGGCGCTCACCGTCGCCGGCCGGGAGCTCGGTCATGACATCCCGGTCTTCGTGACCATGATCTTCCGCAGCCTCATCGCCCTCGCCATCCTCACCCCCATCGTCCTCTACCATGGCGGCCTCGCGGCGCGCTTCGCCAATCTGCGGCTCAATATCGTCCGCAACATCGTTCACTACGGCGCGCAATATGCCTGGTTCCTGGCCCTCACCCTCATCCCCCTGGCCCAGGTCGTCTCGATCGAGTTCACCATGCCGATCTGGGGCGCCGTCATCGCCGCTTTGTTCCTCGGCGAGACGCTCACCCGCTTCAAGCTCGTGGCGATCGCCCTGGGCTTCCTCGGCATCCTGCTCATCGTGAAGCCCGGAACCTCGCATGTCGATGAAGGCCACGTCGTGGCGCTGCTGGCCGCCCTCGGCTTCGCTGTCACGGTCGCGATGACCAAGGTCATCACCCGCAGCGACACGGCGCTCACCGTCATCTTCCTGATGTTTCTGATCCAGACGGTGATCGGCGCGGTGCCGGCCTATCTCAGCTGGGAATGGCCCGAGCCCCATAACTGGATATGGGTGGCGGTCGTCGGTCTCGCCGGAACCTTGTCGCATTACTGCCTGTCGAAGGCGGTCTCGCTCGCCGACATGACGATCGTGACGCCCATGGATTTCCTGCGCGTGCCGTTGACCGTGCTCGCCGGCTATTGGCTCTATCGCGAAGGCTTCGACCTCTATTCGATCATCGGCACCCTCCTCATCCTCGGCGCCAACACCCTCAACCTCCTCAAGGCCAGGCAAACCGCATGAGCAGCGAAGCCCTCCATCTGAACCGGGATGCCGTCGCGCAGCATCGTCTCGGCCTCGCCTTGGTGGCGCTCGCCGCCCTGTTCTGGTCCACATCCGGCATCTTCGTCAGGCTCATCACCGCCGACCTGATGACCATACTGTTCCTGCGCGGCATCTTCTCGGGCTCGGCGGTGATGCTCGTCTATCTCTGGCTCGAGGGCAAAGCCGGGCTGTTCCGCCTCACCCGCCTCAGCGCGCCGGTCTTCGCGGTCGCGGCGCTGTCCGCCATGGGCATGATCTCGGGCATCGGCGCGATGCGCTACACGACGATCGCCGAGGCGCTCATCATCTATGCCACCGTGCCCTTCATGACGGCGGCCCTCGCCTTCCTCGTCGTGCGCGAGGTGCCGAGCTGGCGCACCCTCATCGCCGGCCTCGTGGCGCTTGCCGGCGTCGTGATCATGCTCAAGGACGCGTCATGGGACGGCAGCCTGTTCGGCAAGGGCCTTGCCGTCCTCATGACCCTCAGCATGGCCGGCATGACGACGATCATGCGCCGCCACCAGGACGTGCCGATGCTGCCCGCCATGGCGCTGTCGGCCTGGCTGTGCTCGTCCGTCACCTTCTGGTTCGCGGCCCCCTTCTCGGTGAGCGCCCAGGACCTCCTCCTCATCGCCCTCTTCGGCATCGTCCAGAACGCCATCGGCCTCGTCCTCTATGCGATCTGGTCGCGCAAGATCCCGGCGGCGGAAGCGACCCTCATCGCCGCCCTCGAAGTGCCGTTCACGCCGCTCTGGGTGTGGCTGCTCCTGGGCGAGGTCCCGTCGCAGACGGTGCTGGTCGGCGGCGCCGTCGTGATGCTGGCGCTCTTCGGCCATATCCTCACCGAGATCCGGCCGCGACGGGCATTGCCGCCGCCGGTGTGATCCTGACACGGTCTGACGGGCCGATCCGCGATACTGCCCCACATGGGCAACGATGAACGTCAGCGTTATCTGGGCTGGGTGCTGGTCAGCCTGTCGGCCGTCGCCTGGTCGAGCGCGGGCTTCTTCACCCGCCTCATCGACGAAGACGTCTGGACGATCCTGTTCTGGCGAGGCGTCTTCGGCGGGCTCGCTTTCGTGGTCATGGCCGCCATCCACCATCGCGGCAAGGTGGTCGAGGCCTATGCGGGCCTCGGCGGCATGGGCCTTCTGCTCGCGGCCGTCGCGGGCGCCGGAATGATCGCCTTCGTCGGCTCGCTGATGCTGACCACGGTCGCCGACGTCTACGTGATCTACGCCACCGTGCCCTTCGTCACCGCGGGCGTCGCCTGGCTGATCTTGCGCGAAAAAGCCTCGTGGAGCGTCCTCGCCGCGAGCCTCGTCGCCATCTTCGGGGTCGCGGTGACCTTGACCGGCGCCCGCTATGGCGGAAGCCTGCTCGGCCAGGTCGTGGCGTTCCTGATGACCCTCACCATGGCCCTGATGGCGGTCATCCTGCGCTGGAAGCGCGACATCCCGATCCTGCCGGCGCTCGGCCTTGCCGCCTGGATTCCGGCTTTCGTCGCCGTCTGGTTCTGCGCGCCCTTCGACGTCTCGTCCTTCGACCTCGCGATGCTGGCGCTGTTCGGCATCACGCAGAGCGCGCTCGGCCTCGTCCTCTTCGGCCTGGGCTCGCGCATGATCCCCGCCGCCGAGGCGACACTGCTCACGGCCCTCGACGTGCCTCTCGCCCCTCTATGGGTGTGGCTCGCCTTCGGCGAAGTGCCGAGCCCCTATACGATGGCGGGCGGCAGCATCGTGCTCGCGGCGGTCGGAGGTCATATCAGGCACGAGATGCGCAAAGGACCAGGCGCTGGCTGCGTCATGATGCGTGCGATCACTCCGCCGCTTCCGCCGCCTCGTCGTCATCGGCGCGCGGGTGGAGGGCCTGCTCCTTCTTGAGCTCCTCGGCCACCAGGAAAGACAGCTCCAGCGCCTGCGCCGCGTTGAGGCGCGGATCGCAGAAGGTGTGGTAGCGGTCGTTGAGGTCCTCGTCCGAGAGCGCCCGCACGCCGCCCGTGCATTCGGTGACGTCCTTGCCGGTCATCTCGACATGGATGCCGCCGGCATGGGTGCCTTCCGCCTGGTGCACCGCCGTGAAGCGGCGCAATTCGCTCAACACCTGGTCGAAGG
>JBFWNN010000058.1:0-36134 GCA_050251035.1 Parvibaculaceae bacterium | reverse complement strand
TCGCCCGCATCGCCGAGGACAATCATCCGAATATCGCGCTCGACGACGGCGATCTCGTCGTCTTCTCGTCCAAGACCATTCCCGGCAATGAGAAGGCGGTGAGCGCCGTCCACAACAACCTGGCGCGCCTCGGCGTCGATGTGATGACCTCGGACGAGGCGCTCGTCCACACGTCCGGCCATCCGCGCCAGGACGAGCTCAAGCTTCTCTACAGCTGGCTCAAGCCCCGGGCGGTCATTCCCATGCATGGCGAGCCGCGCCATCTCCTGCGCCATGTCGAACTGGCCGAGGCGGCGGGCATCGCCGAGACGCTGATGGCGGAGAATGGCGATCTGATCCGTCTCTGTCCGGGGCCGGCGCGGATCGTCGACGAGGTGCCCGTGGGCCGCCTCCATGTCGACGGCAGGCTGATCGTGCCGGCGGCCGAGGGGCCGGCCAAGTTCCGCCGCAAGCTCTCCTTCGTCGGCATCGTGGTGGCGAGCCTGGTGATCGACCGGAAAGGGACCCTCGTATCGGAGATCGGCATCATTGCCGACGGTCTGCCGGCGGGCCTCGAGGACAAGCTCAGGGCAGCGGCAGAGGAGGCCTTCGAGTCGATGCCGCGCCCGCGCCGGCAGGCCGATGAGGTGGTCAGCGAGACCCTGCGCACCGCCATCCGCCGGGCGGCCGATGCCGAATGGGGCAAGAAGCCGGTCTGCCGGGTGCTGCTGCATCGGATTTGAGAACGCCGGTCGAGACATATTTCTTATTTCTTGGATTTTAATGCCGGTCTCAAAACGGCATAGAGTTCGCTCATTGCCTCGTCATGAGGGACAACACGGCCTGCCTCGATGTCGGCCAAGCCGCGTTTGATAGCCTCGGTGATTTCGACTTCCCGGCTTTCCATCACGATGAAACCTCAGCGATCCTGCAATACTGGATCAGGGGGACGAAAAAAGCACCGAAAAACCACCTAATCCAGCCCGATTCTCATCCATCCCCCTCTGCTATACTCCGCGAATCATGAGCAAGCACGTAACTCCCCCGCAAGGGCCGAAAGACATCGAATCCATCAATCTGCGCGACGCGCTGGAAGAGCGCTATCTGGCCTATGCGCTCTCCACCATCATGCATCGCGCCTTGCCGGACGTGCGCGACGGCCTCAAGCCGGTGCATCGCCGGCTGCTCTATGCCATGCGGCTTTTGAAGCTCGACCCGGCCTCGGGCTTCAAGAAATGCGCCCGCGTCGTGGGCGACGTCATCGGCAAATACCACCCGCATGGCGACCAGGCGGTCTATGACGCGCTGGTGCGCCTCGCCCAGGATTTCGCCGTGCGCTATCCGCTCATCGAGGGGCAGGGCAATTTCGGCAATATCGACGGCGACAACGCCGCCGCCTATCGCTACACCGAGGCCAGGCTCACCGATGTCGCCATGGCGCTGCTCGAGGGCATCGACGAGGACACGGTCGATTTCCGCGACACCTACAATGGTGAGGACCGCGAGCCCGTGGTGCTGCCTGGCGCCTTCCCCAACCTGCTCGCCAACGGCTCCTCCGGCATCGCCGTCGGCATGGCGACCTCGATCCCGCCGCACAATGCGGCCGAGCTCTGCGATGCCGCCCTGCATCTCATCAAGTTCCCCAATGCGACCGTCGACAAGCTGGTGCAGCTCGTGCCCGGGCCCGATTTCCCGACCGGCGGCATCATCGTCGACGACCGGGCGACGCTGCTCGAGGCCTACAAGACGGGGCGCGGCGGCTTCCGCGTGCGTGCCCGCTGGACCCAGGAGGATCTGGGCCGCGGCGCCTGGCAGATCGTGGTCACCGAAATACCCTATCAGGTGCAGAAGGGCCGGCTCATCGAGCGCATCGCCGAGCTCGTCGCCGCCAAGAAGCTGCCGCTGCTAGCCGATCTGCGCGATGAGTCGGCCGAAGACGTCCGCATCGTCTTCGAGCCCAAGAGCCGTACCGTCGATCCGCAGCTCATGATGGAGCAGCTGTTCCGCAACAGCGAGCTCGAGGCCCGCATCCCGCTCAACATGAACGTGCTGTCGGAAGGCCGCGTGCCGAAGGTGATGTCGCTGCGCGACGTGCTGCGCGAATGGCTCGATCACCGCAAGGTGGTGCTGGTCAGGCGTTCGAATTTCCGCCTGGCCGAGATCGCCCGCAGGCTGGAAATCCTCGAAGGCTATCTCATCGCCTATCTCAATCTCGACGAGGTGATCCGCATCATCCGCACCGAGGACGAGCCGAAACCCGTCTTGATGAAGCGCTTCAAGCTCACCGACACGCAGACCGAGGCCATCCTCAACATGCGCCTGCGCGCTTTGCGCAAGCTCGAGGAGATGGAGATCCGCCGCGAGCACGAGACGCTGACGAAGGAGCAGGCGGGCCTCAAGAAGCTGGTCAAGTCCGACGCCGCGCAATGGGAGAAGATCGCGGCCGAGATCAAGGAGACCAAGGAGAAGTTCGGCAAGAAGACGGCGCTCGGCAAGCGCCGCACCGACTTCGCCGCGCCGCCCGAGATCGATCTCGACCTCGAGCAGGCGATGATCGAGAAGGAGCCGGTCACCGTCGTGTGCTCGGAAAAGGGCTGGATCCGCGCGCTGAAGGGCCATCTCGAGGACACGTCGAGCCTCGTCTACAAGGACGGTGATCAGGGCAAGTTCATCGTCAAGGCCGAGACGACCGACAGCATCATGCTGTTCGCCTCGTCCGGCAAGTTCTTCACCCTCGATGCGGCGAAGCTGCCCGGCGGGCGCGGCCATGGCGAGCCGGTGCGGCTGATGGCCGATCTCGAGGCGACCGATCAGATCGTGGCGCTCTTCGTCCACAAGGAGGGCCGCAAGCTCCTGGTGGCGGCCTCGGACGGTTCGGGCTTCATCGTGCCCGAGGACGAGTGCCTGGCCAACACGCGCAAGGGCAAGCAGGTTCTGAATGTGAAGATACCGGTCGAGGGCCAGGTCTGCGCCGTCCTGCCCGATGACGCCGACCATATCGCCGCGGTCGGCGAGAACCGCAAGCTCTTGATCTTCAAACGCTCGGAAGTGCCTGAGATGACTCGCGGAAAGGGCGTCAGGCTGCAGAAGTACAAGGACGGCGGCCTGTCCGACGCGGTCGGCTTCAAGCTGAAGGAGGGCCTGAAGTGGGTCGATGCCTCGGGCCGCACCTTCAACGTCACCGACCTCAAGGAATGGGTGGGCGAACGTGCCCAGGCCGGACGATTGCCGCCGAAGGGCTTTCCGCGGGCGAACAAATTCGGCTGAGGCCCGATGACAGCGCCGCCGCCCTTGGCCGGAAAGACCAAGAAACTGAGCCAGAGGCTCGACTGGAACCTCCTCAAGACCTTCCATGACATCGTCGCGGCGCAGGGCATCACCGCGGCGGCGAATGCCGGCTGGCACAAGCAGTCGACGATCAGCCTGGCGCTTCAAAGGCTCGAGGCGCATCTGGGAAGCCGCCTCTGCCATAGAGGCCGCGCCGGCTTCGACCTGACCGATGAAGGGCGCATCCTGCACGACTTCGTGCAGAGGATCTGCGACAATATCGACGAGGTTGAAACCGCGCTGGCCAACTCCCAGAACCGTGTCGCGGGCAAGATCAGCATCGCGATCATCAGCAACTTCTCGCACGCCGCACTCGACGAGCTGCTCGGCCGATATGCCGCGATCTACAAGGAGGTCGTCCTGACCATCGCGGTGTTCACCTGGGAGAACGTGACCAAGCGCCTGGTGAGCAACGATTTCGACATCGGAATATCCGCCATCTCCTATCGCCATGGCGACCTGCGCCATGATTTCCTGGCGCGGGAATATCATCGCATATATTGCGGGCGGCGGCATCCGCTCTACGGCGAACGTCCCACGCTCGCCAGCCTGGCGCAGGAGGCCTTCGTGCTGACCGGCGCCGACGAGCCCAACTCGCTGACGAGCTTCAGGCTGAGGCATCGTCTCGGCGAGACGGTCACGGCGCGGACCCCGAGCCTCGGCGAAGCGCGCCGCCTCACCGTCGCGGGCTTGGGCCTGTGCATCCTGCCGGAGGCGCTGGCGGCCGGTGACGTGGAGGGCGGTCTGCTCTGGCCCCTGACCGAGCGCCACGAGGAGATGTCGTGCGACATATTCGTCATCAGCAATCCGCATGCGCCGCGCAAGGTCGCCAGGGACGTTTTCATCGCGCTCGTGGAGGAGATCACGCGCGCCCGGAATGAGCCGGCCTAGGCAAGTATTGCCCACATCAATGTAGAAAATAGCCCGTCGGGAGGTTTTTCCGCGTCCGGATGATGTTACCCGGGAAAATAACGGGTCAATAAGATCGACATTTCCCGGGAGGGACCGAAGGATGAGCGCAGGAGCTGAGCCGGCTGTCGGCATTGGTGACAGGCAGGTTGCATTCCAGCCCGCAACCGCGACCACATTCGAGCTGCACCGAACATTGAACTGGACCCATGCGTTCTGGATCGCATCGGGAACGCCGGTTCTTGTTCTGTTTTCGATCGGGGCGATCGCCTCCGCCGTCGGCAATATCTCGCCGTTGGTGTGGATCGTGTCGATGTTCATCGGCTTCATCCAGTGCTTCACCTATGCCGAGATATCGGGGTTGTTTCCCAACAAGTCGGGCGGCGCGTCCGTATACGGCGCCATCGCCTGGGTGCGCTACGGCAAGATGCTGGGACCTGTCTCGGTCTGGGCGAATTGGTTCTCCTGGTCGCCGGTGCTGGCGATCGGATCGGGGCTTGCCGCCGGCTATGTGCTCGAAATGCTGGTGCCGGCGGGCTCGGAGATTCGCAATTGGTCGATCACCCTGGTCGATCTGGGCTTCATCAAGTCTGGCCTCACGATGCGGATCAACGCGACATTCATCCTGGGGCTGCTCCTGATGCTCGTCGTGTTCTCGATCCAGCATCGCGGCATCCTCAAGGCCGCCAAGGTGCAGATGATCGTGGCTATCGCGGTATTGGCGCCGCTCTTCATCATCGGCATCGTGCCGCTTCTTACCGGCAATTTCGATACGGCCAATTTCACGCCTTTCGTCCCCATCGAACGCAACAGCGCAGGCGAATTAATGCCAGGCGCCTGGAACATGGTCGGCTATACGACCTTCGTCGCAGGCCTTCTGGTCGCCGCATGGTCCACTTATCCTTTCGAGACCGCCGTCTGCTATGTGCGCGAGTTCAAGAATCCGGGCTATGACACGGTGCGCGCGCTCGTCTATTCGGGCGTCCTCTGCATCTTCTTCTTCACCCTGGTTCCGGTTGCTTTCCAAGGTTATCTGGGCCTTGAGGGATTGCTTGATCCGGGCATTTATGACGGCACCGGGGTAGGCCGGGTGATGGCGCAAATGGTGGGCGCCGGTCCCTTGCTCGCCAATGTGATCATGGCGATGCTGGTTCTTTCGGTGGCGCTCGTCATCATGACCGCGATGGCGGGCTCATCGCGCACGCTTTACCAGGGTGCCCATGATGGCTGGCTGCCGAAGTACCTGGCGCGTCTCAACAGTCATGGCGCGCCGGTTGCCGCCATGTGGACCGACCTCACCGTGAATGCCTTCCTTCTCACCCTCTCGGACTATGTGTTCCTCATCGTTCTCGCCAACACCGTCTATATGATCTTCGTCTTCTTGAACCTGCAGGCGGGCTGGCTGCATCGCATCGACCGGCCCAATGCGAAGAGGCCCTATCGTTGCCCCAGCTGGCTTCTGTGGGCCGGCGGTATCTGCGGCTTTCTCAACCTCCTGATCATGGGCTGGGGCGCCGACTTCTGGGGCGAGCGCGCTCTGCTCGTGAGTCTCATCATCACCGCGGGCGTCATTCCGGTCTTTCTCTATCGCCATTATGTCACCGATGGCGGCCGGTTCCCGACCTGGATGCAGGCCGATCTCGAGGAGAATGGCCAGTTGATCAAGAAGCGCGCCGGCCTCTTGCCCTATGTCGCGCTGATCGCCGGAGGTCTCACGATCTATGCCGGCCACCTGCTCGCCACCTACAGCTCGTGAGGCGTGGTCGCGATTGAAGTGCTCAATATGTGAAATTGAAATTCAGTGCGTTGAGCGCCGGGCGCACAGGCACTAGCCTTCGCCGCATGCCGGCGACCGGTTTGAAGAGAGGAAGGACAAATGGGAAGCGGACCGCACGACCACGATCATGATCACGGCGATGGCCACAGCCATGGCGGGCACGGGCATTCGCATGCCGAGGACATACGTCGCACGACGCACGGCCGCCAGGCACTCGATCGGCTCTCGCGCATCTCGCAGAAGAAGCAGGACGAAGAGGTGTCGCGCTCGCTGGAGTTCGGGCTCGAGGCGGCGCCGTCCGTCATCGACCGCAGCATATCGCTGTTCAGCCGCGGTCATCAGCCGGCCTTCGCCGGCATCAATACCTTCATGAAGGCGCCGTACTGCGAGGACATCCGCAAGGTCGGCGACTATGAGGCGGCCTTCGTCGGCGCGCCCTTCGATTCCGCCACCACCTATCGCCCCGGCACGCGTTTCGGGCCGCAGGCGGTGCGCCGGATATCGGCCCTCTATGACGGCTACTGGTTCGACGGCGGCGTCGACATCTATGAGGAGCTCGATCTGTGCGATGCCGGCGACATCTTCGTCATCCCCGGCAATATCGAAAAGACCTTCGATCAGGTCACCAAGGCGGTCTCGCATATCTACACCTCGGGCGTGTTCCCGATCATCTGCGGCGGCGATCACAGCCTGGGTTTCCCCAATGTCCGGGGCATAGCGCCCCATATCGACGGCAATGTCGGCATCATCCACATCGACCGGCACATCGATATCCAGGAAAAGGACATGGATGAGCGCATGCACACCACGCCGTGGTTCTGGACCACGCATGAGGGCCGCGAGACGACGCATCGCGACCATTCGCACATGCACGACGTGGGCCTGCCCAACTGCCATCCCAAGAACCTGGTGCAGCTCGGCATTGGCGGCTGGTACGGCAACCGGCCGGGCAGCGCCGTGGCGCGCCAGCGCGGCACCAGCGTGATGACCATGTTCGACCTCGAGAAGCACGGGCCGAAGAAGGTGGCGGAAATGGCGCTCGAAATGGCATGGGAGGGCTGCAAGGCGGTCTATCTGTCCTTCGACATCGACTCGATCGATCCGGGCTTCGCCCCCGGCACCGGCTCGCCGGAGCCCGGCGGCCTGCTGCCGCGCGAGGCCTTCGAGATCGTCCATGCGATCGCCGCCGAGGGCCTGTGCGGCATGGAGGTGGTCGAGGTGTCGCCGCCCTATGACGTGAACGACAACACCGCGCAGCTCGCCACCCGGGTCATCCTCGACACGCTCGGCACCATGATCGCGAACAACAAGCTCGGTCATCGCGCCACGGCGAAGATCGGCTGATCTCGGTCTTTTGAAGGAAGAACATCATGTCGAAAATCACGATGAAGCCTATTCTGTTCGCCGCGCTCGCACTCCTGCCGAGCCCGGCATGGGCGCATACCGGGCATGGCGATGCGAGCGGCCTCGTTCACGGGATGATGCATCCATTGGGCGGCCTCGACCACATCCTCGCCATGGTGCTGGTCGGCATATTGGCCGTTCAGCTGGGCAGCCGCGCCATCTGGATTCTTCCCGCGAGCTTCCTGACGGTGATGGGTCTGTCCGGGCTCCTCGGCATGTCGGGCATCGAGCTGCCCTTCGTCGAATGGGGCATCATCCTGTCGGTTGTCGTTCTGGGCGGCCTGGTCGCCTCGGGATTTGCCGCGCCCGTGCCGGTGGCGGCTGCCCTTGTCGGCCTGTTCGCGATATTTCACGGCTATGCCCATGGCGCCGAGATGCCCGGCACCGCCGACGGTGTCGCCTATGGCATGGGCTTCATCGCGGCGACGGCGCTCCTGCATGCGGCGGGCATCGGGATCGGGGCGTTGCTCGTCCGTTTGACGAGGTCGCGTGGCCTGGCGCTCGCACGCTGGGTGGGGAGCGCTGCGTCGCTGACGGGGCTTGCGCTTCTCGCCGGCCTCGCCTGAGGCGCAGGCGGTCGTCAGGGGCGATGGAACTCCCGGATGCAATCGAAGAAGCCCTGGCGCAGCTTACTGCGCCGCGCCGGTTGCGAAAGCTTCGGATTGTCGATCAGATAGACGTCGATCGAGGGCGCGTTGGCGGCGGTCAGCAGCGGCCATAGACGGCCGGCCGAGTGATCGGCCGCCGCATAGCTTTGCGGCAGGAAGACGAGGCCCGCGCCCAGCATGGCGAGGCGTTTGGCTTCCTCGAGGTGATCGGTGACGGCCGACACTTTTCCGCCGAGGCCGTGCTGCAGGCGGAAGGCCCGCAATTCGTCCGGCTCGTCGCTGCCGGTGAGGATGAAGGCTTCGTCCTGAAGATGGCGCGGATCGTCGATCGTCCGGGCGAAGAGCCGATGCGGCGCGCCGCAATAGGGCAGGTGAAGCTCGGGCGAGAGCAGCAGATACCTGAAATCGGGAAGCTTCATTGGAGCAGGGCCGACGCCGATGTCGATCTCGCTGCGCATGATCGACCCGCTGAGGCTCGCCCATGACAGGGTGGAGATCAGAAGCTCGACCTGCGGGAAACGTTCGTGGAAGGTGCGGACGGCTTCGTCGAAGGGGCGGTCCGTGAAATTGCTGATGATGCCGAGCACCAGCTGGCCGTGGATCTCGCTCGACGACTTGTTGGAGATGCTGGGGATCTCGCGCACGGCCCGGGCGATGGGAGCGCAGAGTTCGGCGAGCAGCACGCCTTCAGGGGTCAGCTCGAACCCCTTGGCGCCGCGCACGCACAAGGGGGCGCCGACCTGCGCTTCCAGCCGCTGCAGCGCCAGGCTCAGGGCCGACTGCTTGAGGCCCGTACGGTCCGAGGCCTTGGAGATGCCGCGGGCCTGCGCAATCTCATGGAATATCCGCAACAGATTCCAGTCCAGGCTCCTGACGAAATCGTCGGTCGGGTTCATGAGCTGTCTCCGCAGGCGTTGCGTCATGGCTGCGTTGGCGGGAAAGACCCGTGCGAGGGCGGGCATTCTGTCTGATTCTACGTCGCCTGGGAGGGGGCCGCGGGCTCCGGCGGCCGGCGGCATCTCCAGGCGGGAGGCAGGTCATATCAGACCCGGATCAGGAAGAAGCCCGTCGCCAGGATTGACGCAAGTATTTGATAAATTTCATAAAAACCTAGCGATCAAAGGTCCTATTCGCTTTGTCGGCCGAGATGATAACGTAATGTTGGGCGTATATGGAGTGTGGCTGGCCAGATGAAGACTTTCCCGGAGGCAGTCAAGTCTGGTTAAGATTTCCTAAACGGGTTCGCATTAATAGAAAATTCAATCCGTTGCTTGAAAAACTTGGGCATTTACTACAGCTATAGGTCATAGTGGAAAAGGCGCGGAAAAGGTTAGGCTAGGAGTCGGAGAAACCGGTTGATGCGCGGCACGGGCGCTACGTCAGAGCCTGAAGTGACTTGGATCTATCGCGGGCAGCCTTTGGCTCCTCACGAGACCCTTGCGCATTCGGCTACGCCCGATTTCCAGCTCCTCGACCGCCAGGGCTTCGTCAAGATCACCAACACGCCCGGCGGCACCCAGATCGAATGGTCGGTCTTCGCGCCGAACTGGGCCTCGCTCTATTTCGCCATGGAATGGCTGCACACCTATCCCGGTCCCTATACGCTGCGCTACTATCTCTCGGGCTGGTTCGACGAGAAATACAATGATGTGAACGCCGCCCGCAATCGCATCGACATCATCATCGGCAAGAGCGACATTCACCTGACGCGGCACACTTTCGTGACCGAGGTCGATCCCTACCGCGCCAATATTCCGGACCTGCTGAAGACTGCCTTGAGCGACGGCGAGGTGAACCCGAATTTCGGCGTCGATTGCGTGCTCGACGAGAGCTCGGGCAAGTTCAATGTCGAACGGGTTGGACAGAAGTCGGAAATCGCCAGGCTCTGGGGCCTCAATCCGGTGTCCTTCCCCTGTCTCACGGGTCATTCCTACGATCAGGTGGTGAGCGCGGCCTATCGCAAGGTGGTGCTGACCAACAAGCCGCATTACGACCATGTCTGCGCCGCCATGGAGGCGCGCGACGCCAATGTGATCTGGTTCACCTATCAGCGGGTGATCCTGCCGCACCGCTTCACCGACAACAAGAAGGGCGTTGTCGTCGTCTCGAAGCAGTCGCCGGTCGATATCAAAATACTCTGAAGCACCAGACATCGGCCGTCCGAAGTCCGGATCTTTTCGGGCCGCTGCCGTATTCAGCCGCCTTCCGTCGCCGCCAGATATTCGAGGTGGGCGCGCTCGGCGATGATCAGCCATTCGCTCTCATCGGCCCCGGCGGGCTTCCAGTCGGGATGCCAGCGCAGGAAACCGTGCTCCTGCAGCGCATAGCCCGAGCGCGTGACGAAGCCGTGCGTCGCGAACATGTTGCCGGTCAGCGCCCACAAGGCGTCCGGCTGCCACTTGATGAGGGCGAGCAGCATGCCGATCTTGGGCAGCGTGTCGAAATATTCGCGCTTCTTGACCGTGCGGTCGATCCACATCTCGCCGTGATAGACGAGCGCGCCCTTGAGGGTCCGGGAGCGCGAGTGAGGCGGCGGCTCGATCACCGACGGCATGACGAGTTCGTGCCGCTTGACATAGAGGCCCGTCATCCAGCCCACCGCCCATTCGGCGAGATTGGGATGGACGAGGTCGAGCCTGAAGGCCTGTAGGGAATGCGGATTGCCGGCGTCATCGAAGGCGCCCAGCCAGAATGCCCGCTCTTCGTCGAGCTGGCAGGCGGTCGGGTCGAACATCGGCGACACGCGATCGCCGCGCACCTTGAACCTGATCTCGACGAGTTCGTCGAAATCCGTCGAGTACCGCACTTTGAGGCCGAGTTGCTCGGCCTTACCGACGAGCGACGTGACGACCCGAACGGTGCCGAGCGGGTTTGTAAGCCCCATATGCATGCGAGTTCCTCCACGGGCATATCCACCCTAACCGGCGCGGCGTTCAACGATTGATTATATATTTGGTAAAACTATAGCGATTGGTCCGCTGGCGAAAGCGGACGCGGGGCGGCGGAGGGGCCACCATAGAGTCGCCACAAGCTGTGCGCGAGCAAGGTGAGGAAGACAATCGAGCCCCCGAGCAAGGCGTGGGGCGTAGGCGCTTCGCCGAAGATGAGCCAAATCCACATCGGCGTCAGGATCAGCTCGAGAAGGAAGAACATGGCCACTTCCGAGGCCGGCAGGTAGCGCGGTCCGATGACCAGAAGCGCCATGGCCACCGGCACCACGAGCAGGGCATTGACGGCGAGCCATCCCCAGCTGACCGCGGGCAGAGCGGCAGGCTGCGCCCAGAAGGCCGCGATGCAGGCCGAGACCAGGGAGCCAACGGCGAGACTGGTCATGATGTTCTTGCCGCTCCAGCGCGCCGCCGTCAGTGTTATCGCCATGCAACAGGCGACCCCGAAGGCGAGTATGTCGCCCCTGGTCGTGCCCACCGAGAGGCCTTCCCAGACGATGATGCCGACACCGGCGAGCGCCATGACGATGGCGAGCGCCGTCTGCCAATAGATGCGCTCCTTGAGGAAGAACCAGGCGAGCAGGGCGCAGATCACCGGGTTGAGCGCGATGATGAACACCAGATTGGCGGCGGTGGTTTCGGTCACCGCGGCGAGGAACATGAGGTTGGCGAGCGTGCTCGACACCGCCGCGACGATGCCGGCGGGACCGCTGATGTAGGACACGCCACCGCGCCAGCCACGCTGGAAAATCATCCACAGCACGGTCATGGCGAGGAAAAGGAGGAGGCCGCGGGCGAACATCAAGGTCCATTTGTCGGACGCCGCCAGGCGAATCAGAGGCACATCGAAGGTGAAGAAGACGGCGCCGACGGCAGTCAGATACAGTCCGCGGCGATGGCCATCGCCGGTCGATTGGAGGGGCGGTCCCATGAATGATCCCGGTCTAGTGCGTCAGCGTTACTATGCTACACGTTAAAATGGTGTTACGACAAATGCACTCGTAAATTGTACCTGTGTATCAAAGGTGGCGGACCCACCCGTCCGCCGTCAGCCTCTCCTGCGGCATGAACCGGGACTTGTAGCTCATCTTGCGTGAGCCTTGGACCCAGTAGCCCAGATAGAGATAGGGCAGGCCAAGTCTGCTGGCGCGCTCGATGTGATCGAGGATCATGTAGGTCCCGAGGCTGCGTTCGGCGAGCGAGGGCTCATAGAAGCTGTAGATCATCGAGAGCCCGTCGGTGAGGACATCGGTGATGACGCAGGCCACCAGCGCGTTCTCGCCCAGGTCGTTGGACGACCGGTATTCGACGATACGAGTATCGACGAAGCTGTCGTCGACCATCGCGGCGAAATCGAGCGCCGTCATGTCGGCCATGCCGCCATCGGCGTGCCGTTCATCGATATAGCCGCGGAACAGGGAATATTGCTCGCTGGTCGCCTTGGCCGGCTTCACCGTGCCGGTGAGGTCGGCATTGGCCTTGGCGATACGGCGGAACGACAATGACGGCCGGAACTCCTTGACGCAGACGCGCACCGACACGCAGGCCGAGCAGCCGTCGCAGGCCGGCCGATAGGCGATGTTCTGGCTGCGGCGGAAACCGGCTTGTGACAATTGCGTATTGAGCTGCCGCGCGTCGGTTCCAATAAGGTGGGTGAAGACCTTGCGCTCGATGCGGCCCGGCAGATACGGGCAGGGGGCCGGCGCCGTAATGAAGAACTGCGGGAAATTGCGCCGCTCGATCGTCACCTGGGCCGTCCTTCGTCTGTCGTCATGCGCCTATTTTGCCGCCGCTTTCGGCAGATGCAAGGCTTGACATGTTACAACTTTGCGTCACCCGCGCCGGCCCGTCTCCCGGCCGCCCGGCGCATCGAGGACCCGGGTGGGAAAGCCTTCAGCCACGATCCTGGCCACGATCTCATCGGCATGCGGTCCGTCACGCGTCTCCAGCATGATCTCGAGTTCCGCGCCCTTGGCCGGCACGTCGAGGAACATGCGCCGGTGCGAGACCTCGAGGATATTGGCGCCGAGCTGGCCGAGGAGCGTCGCGATGCGGCCGAGCACGCCCGGGCGGTCGTCGATCTGGATGCGCAGATTGACGATCCTGTGCTCGCGCTCGAGCTCGCGCAGGATGACGGAAGCGAGGATGCGCGGATCGATATTGCCGCCGCACAAGACGAGACCCACCTTGCGGCCGCGGAAATGCGCCGGATCGGCGAGCACCGCGGCAAGGCCGGCGGCGCCCGCACCTTCGGCGAGCGTCTTCTGATGGGTGAGATAGGCCATGACGGCGCGCTCGATGTCGCTCTCGCCGACGAGCCGCACGTCGTCGACATGCTGTTTGGCGATGGCGATGGTGCGCTCGGTGACGTTCTTGACCGCGATGCCCTCGGCGAGCGTCGAGCCGCCGCATTTGGAGGGCTGGCCGCGCAAGGCATGATACATCGAGGGATAGAGTTTCACCTCGACGCCGAGGATCTCGATCGCGGGCTTGATGTGCTTGGCGGCGACGGCGATGCCGCCGATGACGCCGCCGCCGCCGATCGGCACCACGATGCAGTCGAGGTCGGGCGCGTCCTCCAGCATTTCGAGGGCGATGGTGCCTTGCCCGGCAATGACCTTGTCGTCGTCATAGGGATGGATGAGCAGGAAGCCCTTTTCCTTGACCAGGGCCTCGGCGGTGACCTGGCTGTCGGCCAGCGTTTCGCCCGACAGGATGACATTCGCCCCATGCGCCTTCGTGCGCTCGACCTTGGTGGACGGCGTCGTCTCCGGCATGACGATGGTGGCCGGGATGTGCAGCCGTTTGGCATGATAGGCCACGGCCTGCGCATGATTGCCGGCCGACATGGCGATGACGCCGCGGGCCTTCTCCGCGGGCGTCAGGCTCGACATCTTGTTGTAGGCGCCGCGGTCCTTGAACGAACTCGTCACCTGCTGATTCTCGAACTTCACATGGATATCGGCACCGGTGATTTCCGACAGCTTGGGCGCCTTGAGGAGCGGTGTGCGCACCACGTTGCCGGCGAGCGTCGCCCGGGCTTTCTCGATGTCCTTGAATGTCACCGCCATCGCGGTTTTCCCCTTGAGCATTTGTGTTTTCCGCCGCTTTCTAGCGCGCTTCCCGGCGAAGTGGAATCACTTCGGCGAAAGGAATCGCGCCAGATCGAATGAGGAGCAAATGCCTGTTGTCAAAGTCTTCAACTTTGGCGGCATTTGCTCTATCTATCGCGGCCTGCGACCATCTCTATCCGCCGTTCCGGCGTCAACCCGCGACATGGAGTAAAGAATGAGCCAAAGAGCAGCCTGGATCGGCCTGGGCGTCATGGGCTATCCGATGGCCGGCCATCTCAGGAGCAAGGCCGGCATTCCGGTGACGGTCTACAACCGGACTGCGGAAAAGGCCGCGAAATGGGCGGCGCAGTTCGAGGACGGAACGGCGCCGACGCCGGCCGCTGCGGCCAGGGACGCCGATTTCGTCTTCGCCTGCGTGGGCAATGACGACGATTTGCGCCAGGTGACGATCGGTCCCGAGGGCGCCTTCCAGGCGATGAAGAAGGGTGCCGTCTTCGTCGATCATACGACGGCCTCGGCCGATGTCGCCCGCGAGCTCCATGCCGCCGCCCGGGCCAAGGGCGTGGGCTTTATCGACGCGCCCGTCTCGGGCGGCCAGGCCGGCGCCGAGAATGGCGTGCTCACCGTGATGTGCGGCGGCGAGACGGCCGATTTCGACAAGGCAGCCCCGCTCATCGCGCATTACTCGCGCATGTGCCGGCTCCTGGGCGCGCCGGGCGCTGGCCAGCTCGCCAAGATGGTCAATCAGATCTGCATTGCGGGCCTCGTCCAGGGTCTGGCGGAGGGGATCAATTTCGGCATGAAGTCGGGGCTCGACATGGCGGCGGTGGTCGAGGTGATCTCCAAGGGCGCTGCCGGTTCCTGGCAGATGGAGAATCGCCACAAGGCCATGATCGCCGGCAAGTTCGACTTCGGTTTTGCGGTCGACTGGATGCGCAAGGATCTCGGCATCTGCCTGGCCGAAGCGAAGAACAATGGTGCCGCCCTCCCGGTCACGGCGCTCGTCGATCAGTTCTATGCCGACGTGCAGAAGATGGGCGGCAAGCGCTGGGACACGTCGAGCCTGATCGCGAGGCTCGAGCGCTAGGCCCGACTACGCCATGGATGGCGGCTTCTTCTTCTATGCCATGGCGCTCATCGCGGCCGTCCTCGTCGGCGCCTCGAAGGGCGGCCTCCCGGTCGTCGGCATGCTGGGCGTGCCGGTGCTGGCGCTGGCGACCTCGCCCGTCCATGCCGCGGGCTTGCTGCTCCCCATCTTCGTGGTGACCGATATCTTCGGCCTGTGGACCTATCGGCGTGAATTCGACCGCCGCAACCTCATGATCCTCATCCCGGCGGCGACATTGGGTGTTGCGCTGGGCTGGGCGACGGCGTCCATCGTCCCCGAAAGCCTGGTGACGCTGATCGTCGGCGTGATCGGACTTGCCTTCAGCCTCGACTACTGGCTGCGCGGCCGCCATGCCGTGGCACCGCATTCGGCCGATCTCCCGCGTGGACTGTTCTGGGGCACGGTCTCGGGCTTCACCAGCTTCGTGAGCCACGCCGGAGCGCCGCCTTACCAGATGTATGTCGTGCCGCAGCGGCTCGACAAGATGGTCTATGCCGGCACGACCACGATCCTCTTCGCCATCGTCAATGCGGTGAAGCTCGTGCCGTACTGGGCGCTGGGCCAGCTTTCGTTCGCCAACCTCAAGACCGTCGCGGCGCTGTTCCCCTTTGCGATCGCCGCCACCTTAGCCGGCGTCAGGCTCACTCGCGTCATTCCGCAAGAGCTGTTCTACCGCCTGGTGGTCGGCACCTTGTTCCTCGTCTCGCTGAAGCTGATCTACGACGCGGCCTTCGGCTAGCTCGCCACTCTACTGACACTCCCCTGGCCAGAGAGGGGCGTTATGCATCGCGCATGCGGAGCAGGTCCGCAAGGCCAGGATGGAGCATGACCATGAGCGCAGCAGGCGGTGCGGGCGATTTCGATTTTTTCATCGGCCGCTGGAATGTCGTCAATGAGCGGCTGACACGGCGTTTCGTCGGCGCCGATGAGTGGGAGACATTCGCCGCGACCTCCGATTGCCGCAAGCTTCTGGGCGGGGCGGCGCATATCGACGAGATCGACATCCCGGCAAAGGCGCTGTCGGGCATAAACCTGGCGGTGTATGACGCGAACGACCGAAGCTGGTCGCTGCACTGGATGGACAGCCATGCCCGCGTGTTCTTTCCGGCTCTGCGTGGCCGCTTCACGGGTGGTCGCGGCGTGTTCCATGGCGACGACGCCGATGATGGCCGCCCGGTCAAGGTCCGCTTTCTGTGGCTGGCCTGCGACCGCGAACCACGCTGGGAGCAGGCCTTCTCCATCGACGACGGCCGGACGTGGGAGACCAACTGGATCATGAAATTCAGCCGCGCGGCTTGAGCAGGGCGGTCCGGCCTATTGCGGCAGACCGGCGCGCAGCAGCGCCGTGCGGTGATGTTCGGCGTCTTCCGCGCGCTTGTAATGGAGCGTGCCAAGATAGCCGTCGACCGTGAAGCTCGTGTCGGCAGCGAGGACGTGCTTGCGATTCAGCTCCATCATGGCCGGATCGCCGGCCATCGCCGCGGCACCGGCGAGAAAGGCATGATGGAACTTGTCGGGCTTGCTGATGTGCCGGAACGCCTCGATGGCCTCCGAATATTGGCGGGCGACGAAATAGGCCCGCCCCAGATGGTTCCAGAAGCGCTCGGGATGATGCGGGTTGAGCCGCATCGCCTTCCTGACCCATTCGATGCCTTCCTCGGCCCTGCCGGCCCAGGTCAGATATTCGCCATGCTGGACGACGATGAGGTCGTTGTTGGGATTGAGCGCCAGCGCGCGTTCCTGGTGATATTGCGCCGCTTCGTGATCGCCGCGGTTGATATTGATCGCCGCCAGGATGCGGTGGACGTCGCTGTCATTGTCGTCGAGAGTGAGCGCCGTGCCGAGCTCCGCGACGATGGTGTTCCACGCCTGGTCGCGGTCCGCGCACCAGCCATAGACCCAGGACTGTCCGACGATGCAGCCGCGCCAGGCATGCGCGTGCGCATAGTTGGGGTCGAGCGCCAGCGCCTTGTCGATCAACTGTTGCGCCGCGGCGTTGTCTTCGGCGGTCGAGCGGTGATGCAGCACCTTCGCGGCGAGCAGATACTCATAGGCGCGCATATTGGTGGTCGGGCTGCGCTGCACACGCTCGATCGCGGCCGCCTCGACCCGGCCCGACAAGGTCGCGACGATGGAGGCGGTCACCTCGTCCTGCATGGCAAAGATGTCGGCGAGCTCGCGGTCGTAGCGTTCGGCCCAGATATGCCGGTCCGTTCTGGCGTCGATGAGCTGGACGGTGATGCGCACGCGGTTGGCGATCTTGCGCACGCTGCCTTCGACGACATACTGCACCCCGAAGGCCTTGGCCACGTCTTGCACATTCACCGCCTTGCCCTTGTAGACGAAGGTCGAGTTGCGCGAGATGACAAGAAGTTCGCGGAACCGCGACAGCGCCGTGATGATATCTTCGGTCAGCCCGTCGGCGAAGAATTCCTGGTCCGGATCGCCGCTCATATTGAGGAAAGGCAGCACCGCAATCGAGACGTGACCGCCGTCGCCCGGTGAAGAGGGAGGGAGCGGCATGGACGATACCAACGTATCGTCGAGCGCGATGTAGAAGACCCTGAGCGGGCGCGAGATGTTCTTCATCGGCTGCTCGCCCTGGTCCTCGAAACTGAGGTCGAGCTTGTGCGCCAATTCGTCCCTGACCGCTTGGCTGACGGCAATGCCGCCGGGCTCAGCCAGGGCCTGCAGCCGTGCGGCGATATTGACGCCGTCGCCCAGCACATCGTCCTCTTCGACGATGATGTCGCCGAGATTGACGCCGATACGAAAGCGGATCTGCCTTGCCACCTCCACATCGGTATTGCGCCTGGCCATCCGGCGCTGGATCTCGACTGCGCATTCCACCGCGTCGGTGGCGGAGGCGAACTCGACCAACATGCCATCGCCAGTCGTCTTGACGATGCGCCCATGGGTCTTAGCAATCGCGGGATCGATGAGCTCGAGCCTGTGGGTCTTGAGCCGTGCCAGCGTCCCCGCTTCGTCGAGTTCCATGAGACGGCTGTAGCCGACCATGTCGGCGGCGAGGATCGCCATGAGCCTGCGTTGCACTGCCGGTTGGGTCATCGTGACACCCGTGGCGTATGCTCGAATATCCTCCCGGATCACCACCAGGTCAACAAGCGGTGGGCGCCTATTTTCCGGCCGCGAGCCGCTTCGCCGCGTCGAGCGCGAAATAGGTGAGGATGCCGTCGGCGCCGGCGCGCTTGAACGCCATCAGGCTTTCGAGGATGACCTTGTCGGGATCGAGCCAGCCGTTCTGGCACGCCGCCATGATCATGGCATATTCGCCCGACACCTGATAGGCGAAAGTCGGTACACGGAACGTCTGCTTGATGCGGGTCAGTATGTCGAGATAGGGCATGCCGGGCTTGACCATGATCATGTCGGCGCCCTCGGCGATGTCGAGCTCGGCCTCGCGCAGGGCTTCATCGCTATTGGCCGGGTCCATCTGATAGCTGCGCTTGTCGCCCTTGAGCGCCGCCGTCGAGCCGACCGCGTCGCGGAACGGCCCGTAGAATCCAGACGCAAATTTGGCGCTATAGGCCATGATCTGCACATGACCGAAGCCCTTGGCGTCGAGCCCTTGCCGGATGGCGCCGATCCGGCCGTCCATCATGTCGGAAGGGGCGATGACATCGCAGCCGGCCTCCGCCTGGACGAGAGCCTGCCTGACCAGCACCTCGACGGTCGCATCATTGACGATCTCGCCGTCGCGCAGCAGTCCGTCATGGCCGTGGCTGGTATAGGGGTCGAGCGCCACGTCGCACAGGATGCCGATCTCCGGCACGTTCTTCTTGATGGCGCGCACCGCGCGGCACACGAGGTTGTCCGGGTTCAGCGCTTCATCGCCGTTCTCGCTGCGCAGGCCGGCGTCAGTATAGGGGAACAGGGCCAAGACCGGGATGCCGAGCCTGGCCGCGTCTTCGGCCGCCTTGACGGTGAGGTCGACCGAGAGGCGCTCGACATTGGGCATCGAGGGCACGGCCACGCGGGTCTTCGCACCTTCGACGACGAAGACCGGCCAGATGAAATCGGACGCGGTGAGCGTGTTCTCGGCGACGAGCCGGCGCGACCAGGGGGTGCGCCGGTTGCGCCTGAGGCGGGTGGTGGGAAAGCGGGCATTGGTCATGACGGGCGGCAAAATAGAGCATTGCGCGGGAAAGTGGGAACGGGTTTTTCGAGACCTGCGCTGCGGCAAAAGCGGGCTGTCTTCCGCTCTCACCGGCACATCTTGAAACGTCCGGGCCGCAATTTCATCAGGTCGACATGGAAATGATCGCCGTGATGGCGGTCGGCGCCAGGCCCCAGAACGGTGTTGAAATACTGGCAGGCGCTCTTGCGCACCGCTTTCATGAAATTGCCTTTGCCTGAAAGCCCGATCTTCTGGAGGAGGCCGCCGGTCCCGCCGGCGACGGTGATCTGCGCCTTCCGGCTGAAGTCGAAGGCGGCGATGTCGAGGGCATTGGCTTTCGCATGCTCGGAGAGCTTGCCGCTCGATGCGTTGTTGCGCCGCCGGCAGGCATAGGAGGACGCGTTGCGGATGCCGATGATGCCGGTGCCGACCTGTTTCCTGGCCTGGGGCTGCACTGATTGGGAAAGCCAGCCATGCAGCGCCTTGGCGAAGTCGCAATTGACCGTCGCCGGCGGGTCTATGCGGATCTGGGCCACTTCGGCGATGGCGATCGGAGCGGGCGTGCCGCAGCCGCCGGGCTCACCGATCGGCTGATCCGGCCGCCAGATGATATCGAGACCGGCGAGCATCTTCTCGCAGGCGGCCCTTGCGGCCAGAACCTCGGTCCGTGGCCAGTTGCCTGCGCTCTTGGGCCAGGCCCGGCGCGGGGAGGAGAGAGGCAGCGTCTTGTCCGGCTTGGCGCGCGGCACGGGGATGAGGGCAGGGTCCGCGGCCGTCGAGGGCTCGCTCGGCAAAGTGGGCTTGGCGCGCGGGATGGGGGCGCTGGCGAGGGCCGGCGCCGCGCCGAGGATCAGCGCGGCAAGGACCAGGAAGCGGATCGCCGACGGTCTGCCGCGCGGATGCAAATCGTTAACCAAATGAGGAACTTGCCCCTCGCTTTTGAATCGAATTAACCGATGCCCTCTAACCTTTCCGTCGCAATGGATTGGGGCCTTTTCAAGGGCGTGGACCGGACGGAAATGCTGCGGTTATCCAAGATCCTCATAGCGCTGCCGCTGGTGGCGCTGCCGCTCTCCGGGTTGGCCGAGAGGGCCGGTGCCGAGGCCATGATGACCCAATTGGACGCTCTGCGGCTCCTGGCCAAGAGCCGGGCGGCCGACGGCAAATGCAAGATCCTTCCCACGGCGGAAGCCGATGAGCTGAACGGCTACCTGGCGCGTGCCGAGATCGCGGCCGCGAGCCGTCATTCGGTGTCCGAAGCCCAGTCGACCATCGCGCTCGGAAAGGCGCTCGGCGACACGGTTTCCTGCACGGCCGCGACGTCGGGCGAGGTCGGCGCCACGCTGGCCGCCGCCCGCCAGGCCATGGCGGCGGTCAAGCAGCCGCGCCGCGCCGAGGCGGAAGCCGAGACCAATTCCGGGGAAAGCCCGGCGCCGCGGCCCGCGGAGCGGGCCCCCGAGTCGCGACGCTCCGCCAGCCTTGCCGACTATGGCCGGCAGGCCTTCGCCTATTATGTCGAGCGCCGCTGCGAATATCTTTCGCGCCGTGACATTCGCGCTTTCTGGACGGCCATCGTGCGCCAGCACAAGGCCGCGCTCGGCGCCTATGGCGGGCCGGCCGTGGCCAGGATGCTGAAGCGCGTCCGCGCCCAGGCCAAGGAAATCGATTGCGATGCGAGCGGCCGCCAATTGGTGCGCTCCGCATACACCAAGCTTGCCCGGAACTGATCGAGCTCCAAGGGGAGAGCGGGGAAGGGCGCGCGGTCAGGAAAAGTGGATACCGGTTTTCCGTCCGATCGCGCGCCCACTTCAAGATTACGATCACGTTCATCAGGTCAGATCGGTACGATCTGACCTGATCGTGATCTATGTGGGGTTCGTCCGAGGGGGACGAGCTCCGCACCCACCCAGCAAACCGGCATGATACGGCCCGAGAGCGATCGAGGTTGCGCCTTTCGCGTGTTCTCGCCGCGCAATTATTTGTGAAGCGCCTTGGCGCGTCCGCGCCGGTGATCGCTCCGTTATCGGCGATGTGCGGGATGAAACCACACATCATCGAAAGATCAGGAGAGGATCATGAAGACCTTCAAATCAATGCTCGGCGCGCTGGCGCTCGGAACCGCAATTGCCGTCACCGGCATGACTGGCGGCGATGTGATCGGCACGTCCTCCGCTTTCGCCGCGGAAATGCACAGCAAGGCCGCCAATGACCTGCGTGTCGCGCTCAACGGGCTGCTCGCCGAACATGTGACGCTCGCCGCGGCCGCCACCCAGGCCGCCTTGCGCGGGCGAAAGTCCGAATTCGAATCCGCCGCCGGGGCTCTCGACCAGAATTCGCAAGACCTCGCCGGCGCCATCGCCTCGGTCTACGGCAAGGATGCGGGCGATGCGTTCCTGCCGCTGTGGCGCAAGCATATCGGCTTCGTCGTCGACTACACGACCGCCAAGGCGACGGGCTCGAAGAAGAAGCAGGACAAGGCGGTGCAGGACCTCCTGCAATACACCCAGGACTTCGGCGCCTTCCTCAATTCGGCGACGCCGGCTCTGCCTAAGGACGCTGTCGCCGACCTGGTGAAGGGCCATATCGTGAGTCTGAAGGACGTGATCGATGCGCAAGCCGCGCGCAACTACAAGCTCGCTTTCGCGAAGATCCGCGAAGCATCGCATCACATGCAGATGATCGGCGATCCGCTCGCCGATGCCATTGCCGCGCAGTTCCCCGATAAGTTCGCGGCTAAGTAGGAAAACCACGAGAGCCGGAGCGACAATGACCGCTCCGGCTCGGCTCGGGAGACGATGCGATGTTCCACAGGATCCTTCCGGCGGCGCTTCTGGCTGCCATCCATCTGATGCCGGCACCTGCTGGCGCGACCAGCGTCGATATCAAGCTCTTCCAGTTCAAGCCGAAAGAGCTCGAGGTGAGGAAAGGCGACACCGTCACCTGGACGAATGGCGACGCCATAGAGCATTCGGTGACCTCCGGCAGTCCGGGCAAGCCCACGGAAGCCTTCGATTCGGGCTTCTTCACCAAGGGCGGCAGTTTCAGCCGCACATTCGATACGCCGGGCAGCTTCACCTATTTCTGCAAGCGCCATCCCAATATGCAGGCGACGGTGAAGGTGGAGCCCTGATCACGGACAGTTGAGAACGGCGCTGAGGCATCAGCCGGCGTTCTGAGGTAGTCTGCCAGCAACCCCGGAAAGGAGTTCGAGCATGAAAAGCATCCTTCCTGTCATCACTATTGTCGCCGCGGCGACTCTCTTTGCCGCCCCGGTCCTGGCCTGTGAACGCCATCAGAGCCATGCCGCCATGAAGACAGTGGAAGCGGTCCCGGCACCTCCGGCGCCGACAGTGGTCATCGAGCCGGCCGCTCAGTCTAACCTTACGTCAGAGATAAAGACGGAAGGTGCCCAGAGCCGCCCCCTTGGAGCGGCCTATGAGGGCTGCAACCGGCTGCGCAAGGACCAGACCGTTTACCTTACCCAGTGAGGCGCTTGGAACCCTGGCCGGGGCCCGGATCGAGCCGATCCGCCCGGCAGCGGGAAAAAGACCGCACTCCCGGGCCGCCCGGGGGTAGAGCTTGGCCGTTAAGGTCGACGAAAGTCTTTAACAAGACTCCGTCAACTCTATTCGACAAAGCGGCAAATCCGCCGAAATATAAGAACAAATTTACCCACCTTTTTGATCCGTTTTTAATGGCCGCCGCCTAGTCTCGCGCATAAGGAGAACGGCCAAAAGAAGCCGTCTCCGCTAACAAGGCTGAGGTGGTAAAATGCGTACTCAAACCGTGGGGGGCGTGCGCCCTGCTGGAACCGAACCGGGACGCGAGCAGATCAAGCATCGCTATCTCGAGGCTCTCACCCTGATCGAGCGCCTGCATCGCCGGCTGCTCGATGTCATCAAGGATGATTTCGAGCGCGCCGGCGCGCCGGAGGTCAATCCGGTCCAGGCTCTGCTGCTGTTCAATATCGGCGATTCGGAGCTCACCGCGGGCGAGCTCAAGACGCGCGGCCACTATCAGGGCTCGAACGTCTCCTACAATCTCAAGAAGCTGGTCGAGGCGGGCTACGTGAATCACGAGCGCTCGAACTCGGACAAGCGCTCGGTCAGGGTGCGGCTGACGCCCAAGGGCCAGGCGATTCGCGAGCGGGTCGATCAGCTCTATAACCGCCAGCTGCATTCGGTCGAGGAGGTCGTCGGCCTCTCGGTCGAGGAGTTCGAGCGCATCAACAAGGCGCTGACCCGCCTCGAGCGCTTCTGGACCGACCAGATACTCTACCGGCTGTAAAAGCCGTCCCTGTGATCCGCATGTGAAAGCCGCACCGGCCCTGCCGGTGTGGCTTTTTTGCCATAGTGCCGGAGAATTTTGAGGCTTTCCCAGTCGCGCCGTATTTGGCCGCTAGGGAAACGCCGGGTCCGGCGTCAATCCCCTTGATTCGATTTGCGGTTTCGTGGTTTAGCCACACGTCAGGGAAGCTTTGGTCTTGGTTCCGGCCCTCTGGTGTGAGAAGATGCGCATGCGCTTGGGAATTGAAGGGAAAATCAACAGTATCATGTCCGGGATCGGCTTCGGCAAACTGGCCCTCACCACTGTCCTCCTGGCCTCCTTCGCGGTCATGGCGCCGTTGTCGGCCTCGGCCGAGAGCTCCTGGTGGCAGCGTCAGAAGGCGAAGCGGGAAGGCGGCTCGACCAGCAGCAGCAGCTTGCCCTCGGCGACCACCAGCAACGTCTTCGGCAGCAAGTCGGGCAAGGCGGTCACCAAGACCGAGATATTCGCCGACCAGAGCGTCACTCCGATGGTGTCCGGCACCAGCGCCAACGCCATGGCCAATGCGATCGCGCGTTACGAGACCATCGCCGCCCAGGGTGGCTGGGGCACGGTTCCGAACAAGGGTCTCGGCAAGGGCGATGAGGGCGAAGCCGTCGTCGCGTTGAAGCGCCGCCTGATCGCCGAGGGTTATCTGTCGGCCGACGCCCTCTCGGGCGAGACCGCCGTGTGGTTCACCGCCGCGGTCGAGAAAGGGGTCGCCCAGTTTCAGGCCAATAACGGCCTCGCCGCGACCGGCAAGCTCGACAAGGGCACGATCGCCGCCCTCAATGTATCGGCCGCCAAGCGGCTGGCGACGATGCGCGCCAATCTCCCGCGCCTGCAGGAATATTCCAAGGACCTGGCCAACCGCTACATCATCGTGAACGTTCCCGCCCTGCAGCTCGAGGCGGTGAACGCCAACACGGTCTTTTCCCGACACAATGTCATCGCCGGCAGCCCGCAGCGCCCGACGCCGGTGACCATGTCCCAGGTCTCGGACATCAACTTCAATCCTTACTGGAATGTGCCGGTCTCGATCGTCGAGCGCGATCTCCTGCCGCGCATCCGCCGCAACGGGGTCAGCGTCTTCCGCGAGATGAAGATGCGCATCTATGACGGCTGGAACGGGCCGGAAGTCAATCCGAGATCCGTCGATTGGGACTATGTCCAGGCCGACCGCTACTTCTTCCGCCAGGATCCCGGCGAAGAGAACTCCATGGCGTCGGTGAAGATCAATTTCGTGAGCCCGTTCGGCATCTATCTGCATGACACGCCGACCAAGAGCCTGTTCACCACGGCGGCGCGCTATCTGAGCTCGGGCTGCGTGCGCGTCGAGCAGGTCTCGGTTTTGATCAATTGGATTCTCAACGGCCAGGAAGGCTGGTCGGCAGGGCGCATCGAGCAGGTCAAGGCCAGCGAAGAGCGCATGGATGTCAAGGTGCAGAACGCGCCGCAAGTGCGCACCGTCTATCTGACCTCTTGGGTGAACGGCGCGGGGCAGGTGAACTTCCGCTCCGATGTCTATGATCTCGACGGCACCGGTTTCGTCGTCGGCCAGCCTCTGGCGCCCGGTGAAATGAGCGACGACGGCCAGCGCTATGTGCTCAAGGCGCAGGTCTACAAGGTCGAGGAAGTGCCCGATCAGCCGGAAGCCTTCAGCATCTTCAGCCCGCGTCGCAAGGGCCGGGCCGAGCGTACCTCCTTCGGCAATGACGATCCCTTCGGCTTCTTCAAGCAGCGCAAGACGACGCGCAGCAAGTCGAACACGTTCTTCTTCAACCAGTCGAACACCGACGGCAAGAAGAAGAAGAGCTTGGCCGACGTAGATGATGACGATAACGACGGTGTCCTCTTCAACTTCAACCGGCCGTCGTCGGCCAAGGTGAAGAAGAAGAACTACTTCGACTTCAAGAAGAAGACCACCGGCAAGAGCAAGAAGAAGGAAGCCGCCACGGCCGGCAAGACCAAGAAGAAGCCTGTTGCCGACGCGAATGCGAAGAAAAAGAAAACCGAAAAGACTGCTGCGGCGCAGAAGAAGCCTCAGCCCGCGGCGGCGGTTCAGCCGGTGAAGAAGAAAAAGAAGGTCGAGGAAGCCTCGGCCAGCGCGGGACCCGAATTCGGCCAGCAGAAGCAATAACACGAGCCTGCGGCGCATCTGCGCATGCGGCTATTCGTCAATGGCCTAAGAGCCGCCTTTCGGGCGTAATAGCGGGCACTGGGCCCTTTGGGCAGTTCCTGCCGTAACATTACGCTTGGTCATGACGAACACATTCGATTATCACGGAGCCTTCGACGCCGCCCTCGGGCAGGTGCGCCGCGAGGGCCGTTATCGCGAATTCGCCGACATATGCCGGATCCGCGGCCGCTTCCCACGTGCTTTGCATCGCGGTCCCGACGGTGAGCGGGAAGTGACCGTCTGGTGTTCCAACGACTATCTCGGCATGGGCCAGCATCCGCTGGTCGTGGCGGCGATGCACCAGGCGCTCGAGGACATCGGCGCCGGCTCCGGCGGCACCCGCAACATTTCCGGCACCACGCACTATCATGTGCTGCTCGAGGCCGAGCTCGCCCAGCTGCACGGCAAGGACGCCGCACTGCTTTTCAATTCCGGCTACATGGCGAACGAGGCGGCCTTGTCGGCGCTCGGTCGCCTGCTGCCCGACTGCGTGATCCTGTCGGACGAGCTCAACCACGCCTCGATGATCGAGGGCATAAGGCATGGCCGCTCGGCCAAGATGATCTGGCGCCACAACGACCTTGCCGATCTCGAGGCCAAGCTCGCGACCCTCGACCGCGCGCGGCCCAAGGTCATCGCCTTCGAGTCGGTCTATTCGATGGACGGCGACATCGCTCCCATTGGCCGCATCTGCGCGTTGGCGAAGCGCTATGGCGCGCTCACCTATCTCGATGAGGTCCATGCCGTCGGCATGTATGGACCGACGGGCGGCGGCATCGCCGAGCGCGACGGCGTTCTGGCCGAGGTCGACATCATCGAGGGCACGCTCGCCAAGGCCTTCGGCATCATGGGCGGCTATGTCGCGGCGCAAGCGAGCCTGATCGACGCGATCCGCTCGACCGCGCCCGGCTTCATCTTCACCACCTCGCTCGCCCCCGTGCTGGCCGCGGGCGCCCTTGCCAGCGTGCGCCATCTCAAGGCCAGTGCCGAGGAGCGCCTGCTGCAGCAGAAGCATGCGGCATTGCTCAAGCGCGAGCTCGGGCGCCTGGGCCTGCCGGTGGCCGAAAGCCCGAGCCATGTCGTGCCGGTGATCGTCGGCGATCCCGTCCTGTGCAAGAAGCTGACCGACCGGCTGCTGGCGGAATTTCAGATCTATGCTCAGCCGATCAACTATCCGACGGTGCCCAAGGGCACCGAGCGCATCAGGCTGACGCCAGGACCGCTCCATGGTGAGCTCGAGATCGCCCGCCTGGTCGGCGCCCTCGATCATCTGTGGACGGCGCTGACCCTGAAGCGGGCGGCCTGATCCGGATCGCCGCAAACTAATTGTCGCATGCCGGTCCGGTACTGGACCCTGGCCATGATTCCGCTTAAGTCGCTCCTCTGCCTGCGCCGGAGCGGAAGGCGGGAAACGAGCATCGTTTCCTCGGGCCCGTACCGCTCTAACATTCTAGGAGGGGATCATGGCCCGTAAGGTTGCGAAGAAAGTCAAGGCGGCGAAGAAGGCGGCGGCGCGCAAACCGGCCAGGAGAGTCACGAAGCCAAAGGCGGCCGGCAAAGGTTTCTTCAAGTCGCCGCTCGCCAAGGCCGATCCGCAGGTCGCGGCCTCGATCAAGCGCGAGCTCGGCCGTCAGCAGCATGAGATCGAGCTGATCGCGTCGGAAAACATCGTCTCGCGCGCCGTTCTCGAGGCGCAGGGCTCGGTCAACACCAACAAATATGCCGAAGGCTATCCGGGGCGGCGCTATTATGGCGGCTGCCAGTATGTCGACGAGGTCGAGATCCTCGCCATCGATCGCGCCAAGAAGCTGTTCAATTGCGGCTTCGCCAATGTGCAGCCGCATTCGGGCGCCCAGGCCAACCAAGCGGTGTTCTTCGCCTGCATGCAGCCCGGCGACACCTATATGGGCCTGGACTTGCGCGCCGGCGGCCACCTGACCCATGGCGCGCCCGTCAACCAGTCGGGCAAATGGTTCAATGTCGTTCCCTATCGGGTGCGCCAGGACGACCAGCGCATCGACTATGATTTCGTCGAAGAGCTGGCGCATCAGAACAAGCCGAAGCTCATCCTGGCCGGCGGCTCGGCCTATCCGCGCTTCATCGACTTCGCCCGCTTCCGCAAGATCGCCGATGCGGTGGGCGCCGTCTTCATGGTCGACATGGCGCATATTGCCGGCCTCGTCGCCGGCGGCGTGCACCCGAACCCGCTCGAGCACGCCCATGTAGTGACGACGACGACGCACAAGACGCTGCGCGGTCCGCGCGGCGGCATGGTGCTCACCAATGACGAGGACATGGCGAAGAAGATCAATTCCTCGGTCTTCCCCGGCCTTCAGGGCGGTCCCCTGATGCATGTGATCGCGGCCAAGGCGGTGGCCTTCGGCGAGGCCCTGCAGCCGTCCTTCAAGAAATACGCGGCCCAGGTCGTGGCCAATGCCAAGGTGCTGAGCCAGGCGATGATCGCCGGCGGCTGCGACATCGTCTCGGGCGGCACCGACACCCATCTGATGCTGGTCGACCTGCGCAAGAAGCGCCTGACCGGCAAGGCGGCGGAGGCGGCCTTGGGCCGCGCCTGGATCACCTGCAACAAGAACGGCATCCCCTTCGATCCGGAGAAGCCGATGGTGACGTCCGGCATCCGCCTCGGCACGCCCGCCGGCACCACCCGCGGCTTCGGGCCCAAGGACTTCAAGGAAATCGGCAGTCTCATCACCGAGGTCCTCGACGGGCTTGCGAAGCACGGCGAAGAGGGCAATGGTAAGGTCGAGACGGCGGTCAGGAAAAAGGTCGCCCAGCTGACCAAACGCTTCCCCATCTATCCCTAAGGCTCCATGCGCTGTCCTTTTTGCAATAACGAAGAGACGCAGGTGAAGGATAGCCGTCCGAGCGAGGACGGGACCGCCATCCGCCGCCGCCGCTACTGCCCCGATTGCGGCGGCCGCTTCACCACCTTCGAGCGCGTGCAGTTGCGCGAGCTCACCGTCGTCAAGCGCTCCGGCCGGCGGGTGCCCTTCGACCGCGACAAGCTGATGCGCTCGGTGCAGATCGCGCTGCGCAAGCGCCCGGTGGACCCCGAGCGGGTCGAGCGCATGGTGTCGGGCATCGTGCGCCGGCTCGAGAGCCTGGGCGAAAGCGACATCAAGTCGGAGACCGTCGGCAAGCTCATCATGGAGGCGCTGAAGGTGCTCGACGACGTCGCCTATGTGCGCTTCGCCTCCGTCTACAAGAACTTCCGCGAGGCCAAGGATTTCGAGGAATTGCTGGGCGAACTCACCGGCGAGGGCGATGAGGGCGAGGCGAGCCCCAAGCGCGACTAGCATGATCCCAGGAAGGTGCGGGCTTTTTGGGTAGGATCATGCGCAAAATGATCCCCAAAGACATGGAATTTCGCCGTGCCGGGCCCGATGACGCCGCATCGGTCCGCGACCTCACACGCCAGGCTTACGCCAAGTGGTGTGACGTGATCGGCCGCGAGCCGTTGCCGATGACGGCCGACTATGACCATGCGGTGCGCCACCATATGATCGATCTTGCTTTCGTCGAGGGCAGGCTGGTCGGCCTTGTCGAGATGATCCCGCGTGACGGTGACCTGCTGATCGAGAATGTCTGTGTCGAGCCGGCCGGGCAGGGAAGCGGGGTTGGCCGGCGGCTCGTCGCCCGTGCCGAAGAGGAGACCCGTCGCCTGGGGCACGGCGTGATCCGCCTCTATACGAACAAGCTCTTCAGCGCCAATCTCCGCTTCTATGAAGGCCTGGGCTTCGCGGTCGAGCGCGAGGAACCGTTCAAGGGCGGGACCATGGTGCATTTCCGCAAGGTTCTCGCATGAGCGGGGACCGGACGTTCATGACCCGAGCCGCCCGGCTCGGCCTCAGGGCGCTGGGCACGACGGCGGAAAACCCGCCGGTGGGCTGCGTCATCGTCAAGGATGGCGCCATCGTCGGCCTGGGCTGGACGCAAGCGGGCGGGCGACCCCATGCCGAGACCGAGGCCCTGAGGATGGCGGGCGAACGGGCGCGAGGGGCCACGGCCTATGTGACGCTCGAGCCCTGCGCCCATCATGGCCGCACCCCCCCTTGCGCCGAAGCCCTGGCCGCTTCCGGCATCGCCCGGTTGGTGACGGCCTGCGAGGATCCAGATCCCCGGGTTTCGGGTGGGGGCTTTGCCATCCTGCGTGAGGCCGGCATTGCCGTCGAGACGGGGATTGGTGACGCCGAGGCGCGCGCCGCCCTTGCCGGCTTCCTGACTCGGATTACCAAGAAGCGCCCCTATGTCACTCTAAAACTTGCGCTTTCCGCCGATGGGAAGATCGCCGCGGCACCTGGCCTGAGGACCGCGATCACGGGCCCCGAGGTCAAGGCGCGCACCCATCTGCTGCGCGCCCAGACGGATGCGATCCTGGTCGGGCTCGGCACCGTCCTTGCCGATGATCCCGATCTCACCTGCCGTCTGCCCGGGCTGGAAGGCCGGTCCCCGATCCGTGTCGTGGCCGACTCGCGCTTGGCCATGCCCAGAACCGCGCGGCTGGTGAAAACTGCCGGGCATGTGCCGGTCTGGCTGCTGGCTCTGGCGGCGGGAGCGGCCCCGCCGGGTATCGACGTCCTCGCCTGCCGGCCCGATCCGCACGGCCATGTCGACCTCGCCGATGCCCTGGGAAAGCTGGCGGAGCGCGGCCTCAACCGGGTCCTGGCCGAGGGCGGGGCCCGCCTGGCGCGAGGCCTCCTGGAGAGGGGGCTGGTGGACGAATTGCTGCTCTTCCGGTCGCCCAAGACGTTGGGGCCTGGAGGGGTGGACGGCTTTGCCGGCCTGTCCCTCGAGCAGGTCATGGCAGCCTTCCGGCCGGAGGGGGAGGAAAGGCTTGGGGATGACGTGCTGAGCGTCTATGTACGCGCCTGACTGTTCACGAGAGCTCCATGTTTACCGGCATCATCACCGATATCGGCGAGGTCATCGCCATCGAGAAGCGCGGCGACACGCGCCTGACCGTCGCGACGGCCTATGATCCCGACAGCATCGCGCTCGGCGCCTCGATCGCCTGTTCCGGCTGCTGCCTGACCGCGGTCGAGACCGGGCGGCTCCAGGACGGACGGGGCTTCTTCGCCGTCGACGCCTCGGCCGAGACGCTCGCCCGCTCGACCCTCGGCAGCTGGACGGTCGGCACGCGGATCAATCTCGAGCGTCCGCTCAAGATGGGCGACGAGCTCGGCGGCCATGTGGTGTCCGGCCATGTCGACGATGTGGGCGAGATCGTATCGATCCGGCCGGAAGGCGATTCGCTGCGCTTCCGCTTCCGGGTCTCGCCGGAGATCGCCCGCTTCATCGCGCCCAAGGGGTCGGTCTCGATCGACGGCACCTCGCTCACCGTCAATGAAGTGGACGGCAACGAGTTCGGGGTCAACATCATCCCTCATACCCAGGCCGTCACCACCTGGGGCAGGTTGGAGGCGGGCGACCGGGTCAATGTTGAAATAGACATGCTGGCGCGCTATGTCGCCCGGCTTGCGGAGACCAGACAGTGAAACGCGACAAGGCCGCGACTAAGACGGTAAGGACCAAGGCGCATCTCCTCATCATCGAGGCGCGCTTCTACGGCGATCTCTGCGACGAGCTGGCGCGTGGCGCCATTGCCGCGATCGAGCGGGCAGGGGCCACCTGGGAACGGCACGCGGTCCCGGGCGCGCTGGAGATTCCGGGCGCCATCGCGGCCGCGGCCAGGGCCAAACGCTTCGACGGCTATGTGGCGCTGGGCTGCGTGCTGCGCGGCGAGACCTCGCATTACGACATCGTCGCCAATGAATCAGCGCGCGGAATTATGGATTTGACGATGACGGGCCTCGCCATCGGCAACGGCATCCTCACTTGCGAGACCGAGGCGCAGGCCTGGGCGCGCGCCCGCGTCGCCGAGATGGACAAGGGCGGCGGCGCCGCCGACGCGGCGCTGGCGATGATCCGCTTCACGCGCGCCATCAAGAAAAGGCGGGCCCGATCTTGAGCACGCCGCGCCGCAAGCCGCCCGTCGAGCGCTCCGCCGCCCGCCTCGGCGCGGTGCAGGCCCTCTATCAGATGGATCTCGCCGGCACCGATGTCGGCGAGGTGCTGGCGCAGTTTTCATCGCGCGCCGCCGGCGACGCCTTCGACGAGGGCCAATGCGGTCCGGCCGATTTCAGCTTCCTCAAGGAGGTCGTCGACGGCGTGGTGCGCGAGCAGCGCACCATCGATCCCGCCGTCAATCGGCTGCTCGACAAGAGCTGGCCGCTGGCCCGGCTCGATGCCACCTTGCGCGCCATCCTGCGCGCCGCGGCTTACGAGATCATGTTCATGGAGAACGTCCCGGCGCGCGTCGCGATCAATGAATATATCGACGTCGCGCATGCCTTCTTCGACGAGCAGGAGCCCAAGCTCCTGAACGGCGTGCTGAACACGCTGGCGCGCCAGCGCCGGCCGGACGAATTCTGATCTTCGCGCCGCTCATTTCGGCTTGACTCGTCTTCGGCACGGTGTTCCTGCCGCCGCCGACGCCGGTCGTCACCTTCTACGGCATGAATTTCGCCGTCATGCCTGAATTGTCCTGCAAGCATGGCTTCACCGCGACCATCATCCGGACGCTGCTCGCGGCGCTGCTGCCGCTGCTCTACTTCAAGAAGAAGGGCTGGCTGCGCTGAGGCGAGGAGGGTTTCGTAGCGTGATGAAAACGGCCGAGCGGCCCTTGCTGCCTGCTCCGCTTCATGTCACATCGGGGCCGAGAGAGGGCCTTCGTGACCACAGCCGACATCACCTACGGATTCGATGACGCGCGCGCCAGGCGCAACGCCCTCGTGCTGGCGACCGGCCAGGCGCTCTACGGCTCCGCCACCGTCATCATGTTCACCACGGCGGGCCTAATCGGCGTGCAGATCGCGCCGTCGAAAGCCTGGGCGACATTGCCGATATCGGCCTTCGTCATCGGCACCGCGGTGTCGACCATCCCCGCCGCGATGCTGATGAAGAAGATCGGCCGCCGGCCCGGCTTCATGCTGGGCGCCGCCGCCGGAACGATCGGCGCGCTGATCGGCCTCTATGCCATCTATGCCCGCGATTTCCAGCTCTTCATCCTGGCCACCGTGCTGCAAGGCGTCTATCAGGCCTTCGCCCAGCATTCGCGCTTCGCCGCCGCCGATATGTCGAGCCCCGCCTTCCGCCCCAAGGCGATCTCCTGGGTGATGACCGGCGGCGTCGCGGCGGGTCTGATCGGCACCTCGATCGTCATGCTCACCAGCAATCTCCTGGCGCCGGTGACCTTCGCCGGCTGCTATGCGGCGATGATCGTCATCTGCGCCTTGGCCATCGTCGCGATGGGCTTCGTCGACATTCCGCGCAAGGAGGCGACGGTCGCGGTCGCCGCGACCCGGCCCCTGCCGCAGATCCTGAAGCAGCCGCGCCTGATCGTAGCGGTGATCGCGGCGACGCTGAGCTACGGCATGATGAACCTGGTGATGACCGCGGCCCCCATCGCCATGATCGATTGCGGCTTCACCACCGCGAGCGCCGCCTGGGTCATCCAATGGCATGTACTTGCCATGTATGTGCCGAGCTTCTTCACCGGCCAGATCATCGTTCGGTTCGGCGCCGAGAAAATCTGCGCCACGGGCCTCGTTCTCCTGGGCTGCGCCGCGGTCGCCGGCCTTCTCGGCATCAGCTTCGGCCATTTCGCCGTCAACCTCATCCTCCTTGGGCTGGGCTGGAATTTCGGCTTCATCGGCGGCACCACGCTGCTCACCGAATGCTATCGTCCGGCGGAACGCGAGAAGATCCAGGGCCTCAACGATTTCGCCGTCTTCGGCACGGTCGCGGTCGCCTCGCTCACCTCGGGCAAGCTCCTCGACTGGTTCGGCTGGGCCGCCGTCAACATCGCCATCTTCCCGCCTGTCGTACTGGCCCTGGCCCTCATCCTGTGGGCGTTGGCGAAACGCCACCGGACGGCCTGACGCCAAACCGTTAACCTCCGTACACGGTCGAAATCCCGGTTCATCCGCCGTTCAGCTTGGACCTGCCATGGTCGCCGGCATTAGCGGGACGCGACATGAATAATCGTGCGTTGAGCCAGGTTCCCTCCTTCTGGGACATGGCGTTCTTCGAGGCGAGAGCCACAGCCTTTCGGATCAGGCGCTCCACGGCCGAGACGTTCGGCCGCGCGGCGGTTGGCCGGCACGGCAAGGGACAGGCGCTCGCCGACGCGCCCGTCCTGGCTTCCATCTCTTCATCCCTGTGGCCCAAGCCCACCAGCGAGACGGACCGCGCTCTGACCGCCGGCAAGATCCACAATCTGCGCCGTGCCCTTGGCCATATCGACGGCATCGAGGTTCCGGCCGGACGCCAGTTCAGCTTCTGGCGCCAGATCGGCCGCACGACCAGACGGCGCGGCTTTGTCAAGGGCCGTGAGCTGCGCGAGGGCTGTCTGATCGCCAGCGTCGGCGGCGGCCTCTGCCAATTGTCCAATGCGCTCTATGAAGCGGCGGTGACCGCGGGCTTCGACATCGTCGAGCGCCATGCCCATAGCCGCGTCATTCCCGGATCGCGCGCCAGCGCCGGGCGCGATGCCGCGGTGTTCTGGAACTATGTCGACCTGCGTTTCCGTTCGGCGCGGCCCTTCCGCATCGAAGCCCGGCTGCGGCACGGCGCGCTCGTGGTCACCTTGCGCGGTCACGCGATGCCAGTGACGCTGAAGGATACCGATCTGCGCGAGGCGGACCCGCCCGCCGCCAATGACTGCGTCAGCTGCGGCGAGACGGATTGCCGCCGCCACGCGCCGATCGAGCCGCTCTCGCCGTTCGGCGAGGAGGGGCCGACCGCCTGGCTCGTCGATGCCTGCTGGCCGGAATTCTCGATTCTGTTCGCCGCGACGGCGCGCCCGGAAGATGCGCTCTTCGTGCCGCAACGCCTGCGCCAGACGCCGCGCCACGCCTGGCCGGAAGCGGTCGTCGCCTCGGAGACCTGCGCCACGCTCGTCGCCCTGCGCCGCGCGCTCGGCCTGCGCCACGCCCCGAAGCAAGGCCGCGCCTTGCAGGAAATGCTGCTGCGCTACGACGAGGCGCTGGCCCGCCATTATGCGAAGAAGCTGTCGCATCTCCACACGCATCTGGTGATCTCGCAGAATCTCCTGCCGCATCTGTGGCGGCTGGGCGAGCTTCAGGGCCGCAGCTTCGACGTGCTCATGGTGCGCCATCCGCTGGCCGTCCTGCAGGCGAAGCTCGATGCCGCGAAGGTGCGCTATCCCGAGAGCCGGACGCTTGGTGATTTCCGGGCGCCGGACGGCGTCTTGGTCGCCGAGAGCGAGGCGCTGGCCGCCGCGCGCACGCTGTTCACACCGCATAGCGGCATTGCCGCCGTCGATCCGGCACGTACCCGCCACCTCGACTGGATCACGCCGGTGGCCCGCGACCGGATCACGCGCGGCGGCAAATCCATTCTGTTTCCGGCCTCGGCGCTGGCGCGCAAGGGCGCCTATGCCTTGCGCGACGCCGTCAAGGGACTCGATCTCGATGTCATCGTTGCCGGCCGGGCCTGCGAATATGACGGTGATTTCTGGGGCAGCGCGCGGGTGCGTCCGCTCGAGGACGGTTCCTGGCCGCGCCAGCTCGCGGCCGTCGTTCTCCCGGCTCTGGTCGAACATGAGCCGCGCGCGCTCCTCAGGGCCCTGGCCCATGGGCTGCCGGTCATCGCCACGGCCGAATGTGGCCTGGACGCGGGTTGCGACGTGCTCACGGTTCCGCCATTCGACTCCGGCAGCCTGAGGCGGCAGCTTCTGCAGCTCTAGTCCAACTCGGCTGGTTTATCGGCAGTCAAGAAATAGGAAGATTTGACTGCCTCGGACGACCCCCCGCCAATCACGTCGGGACGAATAGCCCGTGGCTAAACTAGGGTTGCAATCCTATGAAGTTCCCGTAACTGTTGCAAAAATACCATGCGCGCCGAAATTCGCCCTAGGTCAGTTCCAATTTTCTTGAAAGTCACGGTACGGCCCGGTTTTATGGGAGCAGGCAACTTGGCTTCGGGGAATGGCTATGAAAACCTATTTGCGTGGCGCGGCGGCTCTTGCTGCTCTGGCGGCTTTTGCGGGCATGACGGGAGCGGCCCGGGCGGCCGACGTGGACTACACCCCACCGCCGGCCTATAGCTGGTCGGGCTTCTATGTCGGTGCCTTTGTGGGCGCCGGTGCCTCCGTGGCGGACACCGAACTGGGCGCGGATTTCGGAGAGATCGGCGGTTTCGACATCGATTTCGACGGCATTGGCGGTGAGGGCTTCCTCGGCGGCGCCATGGCCGGCTTCAACTGGCAGGTTTCCGACCGCTTCGTTCTCGGCATCCAGGGCGACATCGCCTGGACCGATCTCGACGCCGAACT
>JBFWNN010000057.1:0-37752 GCA_050251035.1 Parvibaculaceae bacterium | reverse complement strand
GCCCGTCGGGCTCCGGCAAGTCGACCGCCATGAACATATTGGGCTGCCTCGATACGCCGTCCGCCGGACACTATATTTTCGGCGGCGCCGATGTGACGTCGCTCGGCCGCGACCAGCGCGCGCTGCTACGCCGGAATTTCCTGGGGTTCGTTTTCCAGGGCTACAACCTCCTCGCCCGCACCACCGCGATCGAAAATGTCGAATTACCGCTCATCTATCGTGGGCTCCCGAAGCGGGAGCGCCGCGAGCGGGCCATCGAGGCCCTGCATCTCGTCGGCCTCAAGGACCGCGAGCACCACACGCCGGCGCAGCTTTCCGGCGGCCAGCAGCAGCGCGTCGCCATCGCCCGCGCCATCGTCACCGATCCCCTGGTGCTGCTCGCCGACGAGCCGACCGGCAATCTCGACACCCAGCGCAGCCATGAGATCATGGAGCTGCTGACCCGGCTCAATGACGAGCGCGGCCTCACCATCATCATGGTGACGCATGAGCCCGACATGGCGGCCTTCGCGCATCGTACCATCCGCTTCCTCGACGGGCGCATCGACAGCGACCTTTCGCACGAGGCTGCCTGATGCTGTGGGAAGCCCTCAAGCTCGCCGCTCTCTCGGTCAGACGCAATGTGCTCCGCTCCATCCTGACCCTGCTCGGCATCGTGATCGGCGTCGGCGCAGTGATCGCCATGGTGACGATCGGCGACGGCACGACGCAGAAAGTGACCGACGATCTCTCCAAGCTCGGCACCAACCTCCTCACCGTGCAGCCCGGGCGCAGCATGTTCGGGCCGGGTGGCGCCGGCCAGGAGAACCGCTCCTTCGACGACCGCACCATCGCCAAGCTGCGCGCCGAACTCACCGGCGTGCGCGCCATCGCCCCGGCGGCGAACCGCGCCGCGACGGTGATCTATGGCGCGCTCAATTATGCGACGACGGTGACGGGCACCGATTCCGAGTTCTTCACCGCGCAGGACTGGACCTTTGCCGAGGGCCGGCCCTTCAGCGACGGCGAGGTGCGTTCGGGCAGCGCTGTCTGCGTGATCGGCAAGAGCGTCAGTGACGCCCTCTTCGCGCCGGACGGCGCGGTCGGCAAGCGCATGCGCGTCGGCACCGTGTCCTGCGACATCATCGGCCTCCTGGCGCCCAAAGGCCAGGGCGCCTTCGGCAACGACCAGGACAACACCGTCATCATGCCGCTGCGCGCCTTCCAGCGCCGCATCGCCGGCAACACCCGCATCTCGACCATCTATGTCTCCGCCGCGGACGGCGCCGATACGCAGCAGGTCATGGCCAATATCGAGCAGATCCTGCGCGAGGTGCGCCGCGTCGGTCCCGGCCAGGACGACACATTCACGGTACGCGACATGAGCCAGATCATCTCGACCATGACCTCGACCTCGACGCTGCTCACCGGCCTTCTCAGCGCGGTGGCGGGGGTGAGCCTGCTGGTCGGCGGCATCGGCATCATGAACATCATGCTGGTCTCGGTCACCGAGCGCACCCGCGAGATCGGCATTCGCCTCGCTATCGGCGCGCTGGAGCGCCAGGTGCTCACCCAGTTCCTGGTCGAAGCCCTGGTGCTGGCGCTGATGGGCGGCGTCATCGGCATCCTGCTGGGTCTGGCCCTTGCCGGCATCGCCGTGCAAGTCATGGCCATCCCCTTCGTGCCCAACCCCTCGATCATCGCGCTCGCCGTCCTGTTCTCGGGCGCCATCGGCCTGGGCTTCGGCTTCTTCCCGGCGCGCCGCGCCGCCCGGCTCGACCCCATCGACGCCCTCAGGCACGAGTGAGGAGTTTCCCGGCCTCGCAAAATCGTGAATGATGGCTGAAACGCGAGCTCCCTGGGCGGCGTATAGATGACTGTCATGCCTTATCGGAAACTTTTGAGCCCCTGGACCGACCGCGCCGGCCGGTTTTCGCCCCTCAAGACTGGGATCTTCGTCCTGGTCTTCCTTCCGGCCGCCTATTACGCCATCGAGCTGTGGCGGAACGATCTCGGCCCCTTGCCTTATAAGGAGGCGCTGCACCGGATCGGCGATTGGACGGTCAGGTTCCTCATCGCCACCTTGGCATTGACGCCGCTGCAGCGCATCCTGATGTGGCCGAAGCTCGCCTTGATCCGCCGCATGCTGGGGGTCACGGCCTTCACCTATGCTCTGGCGCATTTCACGCTCTATATCGTCAACGAGAAATTCGACCTCATCTTCGTCGCCTCCGAGATCGTCAAGCGCATCTATCTCACCATCGGCTTCACCGCGCTCATCGGGCTCTGCCTCCTTGCCGCCACGTCGACGGACGGCGCCTTGCGCCGGCTTGGTCGCAACTGGAAGCGCCTGCATATGATCGTCTATGGCATCGCGGTCCTGGCGCTCCTGCATTATTTCATGCAATCCAAGATCGACGTCAGCCAGGCCACCCTGTGGTCCGGACTGTTCCTCCTGCTGATAACCTATCGCGTCGCGGTGAAGCTGCGCTTCGCCCTGACGCCCCTGACGCTCGCCGCATGCGCGGTCATGGGCGGGCTTCTGACCGCGCTCATCGAATTCACCTGGTATGGGCTCGCGACCGGTGTCGATCCCGTCCGTGTGCTGAAGGCCAATCTGGTCTTCGCCTATGGTCTGAGGCCCGCCTGGATCGTGGTCTTGGTCGGCCTCGCCGTGGCCCTGATCCCGTGGATCAGGCAGGCCTATGCGCTGGCCAGCGCCCGGCTGAGCCCGGCGCGCAATGCGGCGACGCGCTGATCGGCCACGAGCCGCGCCTGCATGGCGAGCCCGGCCTGCGATTTCAGGATCACACCGTCATCGAGGATCTTCAGATGATTGGCGGCGAGCGTCGAGCCGGTGGTGGTGATGTCGACGATCGCCTCCGCCGTTCCCGCGGCCGGCGCGCCTTCCGTGGCGCCGAGGCTTTCGACGATGCGATAGCCGGTGACGCCCTTGGATGCGAAGAACCGTCGCGTAAGGTTCAGGTATTTCGTGGCGACGCGCAAGCGCCGGCCATGGCGCTGATAGAAGCCTTCCGACACTTCGTCGAGGTCGCTCATGCGCGCGACATCGAGCCAGGACTCCGGCACCGCGACCACCACATTGGCGAAGCCGAAGCCGAGCCGCGCCGCCACCTCGATGCGGTCGTCATCGGCCTTGAGCGTCTCGCGCAACAGGTCCTCGCCGGTGACGCCGAGTTCGATCTTGCCCTCTTTCAGGGCGCTCGCGATCTCGGCGGCCGAGAGGAAGGCGATGTCGATGCCCTCGACGCCGCCGAGCCGTCCGCGATAGAGCCGGTCCGAGCCGCTGCGCTGGAAGGCGAAGCCCGCCTTGCCGAGCAGCGCCTCGGTCGCTTCCATCAGCCGGCCCTTGGACGGAATGCCGAGAACGAGACGCGTCATGACCGGCCTCCGATGGCGGCCCTGAGCTGCTCCGTGCCGATGGCGCAGCCGACCGCCGACACCGGAACCGGCGAACCGATGTCGGAGAGAAGATTGTCATAGCGCCCGCCGCCCGCCACCTGCAGCGGCCCCAGAGCGGCATCCGCTTCGATCTGGAAGACGAAGCCCGTGTAATATTCGAGATTGCGCCCGAAGGGAGCGGTGAAGAAGAAGGATTCAGGATCGAGGCCCTCGTTCCGCATCGCCTCGATGCGGCCGCGGTAGCGCGCCACCGCGTCACGATAGGTCGGGCTGTCGGAAGCACCTTCGAGCTGCTTCAGCACCGATGCCGCATCGCCCTCGATGGCGAGATAGGCATTGATCGCATGGACTGCCTCCGGGGCCAGGGGGTGCGCCGACCGGTCGGCGGCCTTGTCGGCAAGGCGTGCCGCGATCTCTTCCGCCGAGCGTCCGGCCACGGGCATGAGGCCCCGGCGCTCGAATTCGCTTCCGACCCAGGCGCGCGTCTCATCGGGGGTCTTACCCATCACCTCATCGACATGCGGCGAAATGCTGGTGCGGCTCAGTTCCTCGCGCGCGGCGAAACGGGCGAGAGTCTCGCGGAAGGCCTGCGGCCGCCAGAACTGATGGATCAGCCGGCGGCGCCAGCGCTTCGGCATGTCGAGCCCGTCGAGCAGCGCATGGAAGAGGTGGAGATCGCCGAGCCTGACGCGGAAGCGCCGCAACCCCGCTGCCTTGACGGCGGCGATGGTGAGCGCCAGGACGCGCGCCTCGGCGGCTTCGGCGTCGGATGCCGCCAGCCATTCTATGCCGGTCTGGCCGAATTCGCTGGGCGCGCCGCCGCCATGGGTGAAGCGGAAGGCCGGGCCGCAATAGCAATAGCGCGCCTCGCTGTCGGGCCGCGCGGCATGGGTCAGGTGATAGCGGCAGGCCGGCACCGTGAGATCGGGCCTGAGGCACATCTCCTGCCCTTCCGGATCGGTGAAGACATAGGAATTGGCGCGGATGTCCTCGCCCGAGCGCTCGAGGAAGATGTCGGCCGGCTGCAGGATGTCGGGCGCGATGTGATCGAAGCCCGCCTGCTCGAACACCTGCATGACGCGCGCGTCTTGCACCTCGAGCGCCTGCCGCTCGGCGGAGGATTTACCGGGCACGGGCGCACCGCCAAATACCCTCTTTCTGATTCTCCCCTTCTCCCGCCTGCGGGAGAAGGTGCCCGAAGGGCGGATGAGGGTGTCCCTTCCTAGAAAACTTCATGCTTGGAGAAAGAGCCCTCACCCGGCCTTCGGCCACCCTCTCCCGCTCAAGGGCGGGAGAGGGGGAAAACAGGATAGAGCTTCGCCTTTTCAACGCACCCGTTCTCATCTTTTCGCCAGCGCCTCGCGCACCGCCTGCACCAGATTGCTTTCCTTGACCGAGAACTGCGCCAGCCGGGCCTCCTTGTAGTCTTCCCGGCTTTCGACGCCGCCGGCGAGCTCGGCGCCGAGCGCCAGATCCTTGATCTGCACCTCGCCCTTCGCCTTCTCGTCGCCGCCCTGGATGACGACCAGCGGGCTCGAGCGCTTGTCGGCATATTTCATCTGCGCCTTCATGCCCGACGTGCCGACATACATCTCGGCGCGGATGCCGGCATTGCGCAGCGCGCTCACCATGCGCTGGTAATCGCCGAGCCGGTCGCGGTCCATGACCAGCACGACGACGGGCGCCAGCGCCGATCCTTCTTCGGCGCGGCCGAGAAGCTGGAGCGCCGAATAGAGCCTCGACACCCCGATGGAGAAGCCGGTGGCCGGCACCTGCTGGCCGGTGAAGCGCGCCACGAGATCGTCATAGCGCCCACCGCCGCCGACCGAGCCGAAGCGCACGAGCTGGCCCTCTTCGTTGCGCGCCTCCATCAGCAATTCGCATTCGAAGACGGGGCCGGTGTAATAGCCGAGGCCGCGCACCACGGCGGGATCGATCTTGATGCGGTCTTCCCCATAGCCCGCCGCGGCGAAGAGGCGCGCCATCTCCTCCAGCTCGGCAACACCCGCACGCCCGCGCTCGCTCGCGCCGACGAGTTCGGCGAGACGCTGCAAGGTGCCGTCGCGCGTCGCGACTCCGGCATCGACGAAGCCCGTGACGCGATCGATGGCGGCGGCATCGAGCTCCGCCCCCTTGGTGAAATCACCCGAGTCATCCTTGCGGCCCTTGCCGAGAAGGTCGCGCACGCCCGCGACGCCCAGCCGGTCGAGCTTGTCGATGGCGCGCAGCACCGTCATGCGCCGCGCCTCGTTCTCCGGCCCGGCGACGCCAATGGCTTCCAGCACGCCGTCGAGGACCTTGCGGTTGTTGACCTTCATCACATAGTCGGAGCGCCCGATGCCGAGCCTCTCCATCGTGTCGGCGATCATCATGCAGATTTCGGCATCCGCCGCGGGCGATGCGGAGCCCACCGTGTCGGCGTCGAACTGCATGAACTGGCGGAAACGCCCGGGTCCCGGCTTCTCGTTACGGAACACCCAGCCTTGCCGGTAGCCGCGATAGGGCGTCGGCAGCGCCTGCTGGTTCTCGGCCACATAGCGCGCCAGCGGCGCGGTCAGGTCGTAGCGCAGCGACAGCCACTGCTCGTCGTCGTCCTGGAACGAGAACACGCCTTCATTGGGTCGGTCCTGGTCGGGCAGGAACTTGCCGAGCGCATCGGTATATTCGATGAAGGGCAGTTCGAGCGGCTCGAAGCCATAGGCCTCATAGACCTCCTCGATCACCCGCATCATGCGCTTGACGCCCCTGACCTCGTCGGGGCCGACATCGCGGAACCCCTTGGCCAGGCGCGCCTTCGGGCGCTGCTGCTTCTTGTTGGCGGACATGCCCGCTCCTTCGCGCAAATGAAAGTCGAGCGGCTTGTAACGGATGCCCGGGCTTCCGGCAACTCCATGGAAACAATCGGCCTTTCCGGCGCGTGGCCGGTCACCCGCCTGTCATTTGGGCAAATTAACCTTCCCTCCTCGCCGGACCATCCGCAAGGAGCCTCGATGAAACCCCTCTTGCTCGCTGTCCTCGCCACTGTCCTCCTCGCCGTCTCCGGCGGCAAGGCCGGCGCCGAGCCCATCCATGGCGCGGGCTCGACCTTCGCCTATCCGGTGATCGCCAAATGGTCGGAGAGCTACCTGACCGACCGCGCCGGCGGGACCGACATCACTTTCATGGGCTCCGGCATCGACTACGAGCCGGTAGGCTCGCTCGCCGGGATCCTGCGGCTCGCCCAGCCGGAAATGGATTTCGCCGCCAGCGACATGCCGCTGCCGCCAGAGGAGCTCGATACGTTCGGCTATGTCCAGTTCCCGCTGGTCATCGGCGGCATCGCGCCGGTCGTCAATCTCGACGGCATAGCACCGGGCGCCCTGCATCTGTCGGGCGAAGTGCTCGCCGACATCTATCTGGGCAAGATTCAGAACTGGTCCGACCCCGCCATAGGCAGCCTCAATCCCGACCTCAAGCTTCCGGACCTCAGGATCACCGTGATCCACCGCTCCGACGGCTCGGGCTCGACCTTCAACTGGACGAGCTTCCTGTCGAGCGCCAGCGCCGAATGGAAGTCGAAATATGGCGCCGACACGCTCATCACCTGGCCGCTCGGCACCAGCGTCGAGCGGAGCTCCGGCGTCGTCGGCGCCGTTCAGGAAACGAAGGGTGCCATCGGTTATGTCGAATATGGCCAGGTGGTGCGCGCCAAGCTCAACTATGCCGCGGTGAAAAACCGCGCCGGGCAGTTTATCCGCCCCGAGCCCGCCACTTTCGCGACAGCCGTCGCCAAGGCGCAATGGTCGGGCGACAACGGCTTCTATCTTTCGCTGGTCGACAGCGCCGAGAGCGATGCCTATCCGATCACCGCCGCGACTTTCATCCTGATGCGCCGCGAGCCGGATTCGACGTCGCGCGCCCGCCAGGCCTTGTGGTTCTTCAACTATGCGCTGAGCCAGGGCGCAGCCGAGGCCGAGGCTTTGAACTACGTGCCGCTGCCGGCCAGCCTCATCGATCAGGTCAAGGCCTATTGGACACATGAACTCGCCTTCGGCAGCTGAATTCGAACGTGCCTCGGTAACATAACAGGGGAATTGGGCGACCATGGAAGCGGATATCTTCAAGGACATCATCGTGCCGGTGATCGGCGGCCTGGGCATATTCATGCTCGGCCTCGAATTCATGGCCAACGGCATTCAAGCCCTTTCCGTCAACCGCATGCGCGAATGGCTGGCCCGGATCGCCGGCACCCCGGCCAAGGGCGTCATCGCCGGAACGCTGATCACCGGCGTCATCCAGTCCTCGACCGCCATGACGGTCATGGTCGTGGGCCTCGTCAATGCCGGCGTCATCGCGCTGAGGCCGGCCATCAGCGTGATCATGGGCGCCAATATCGGCACCACTCTGGGCAACGGCCTCATCGCCCTCCCCCTCGGCCCCCTGGGCTTGCTCTGCGGCGGCTTCTTCGCCCTCGTCTATGTCTTCGCCAAGAACGAGAAAGTCCGCAACATCGCTCTCGCCTGCATGGGCTTCGCGCTCATCTTCTACGGCCTCAACCTCATGACCGGCGGCTTGCGGCCGCTGCGCGGCATGCCGGAAGTGATGTCGATCATCTCAGGCCTCCATGCCGAGAGCTTCGTCGGCCTCATCGTCTGCATCCTGATCGCCGCCTTGATCACGGCGCTCATCCACTCCTCCTCCGCCACCATCGGCATCGTGATGGGCCTGGGCGCGGCGGGCGTGCTCGACTGGCAGACGGCCGTCGCCTTCTCGCTCGGCGCCGATCTCGGCACCACCATCACCTCGTGGATGGCATCCCTCAATCTGTCGAAGAACGCCAAACGCGCGGCCTACGCCCATATGTCGTTCAATTTCATCGGCGTCGTCGTGATGATCCTCTTGTTCTTCCCGGCTATCGAACTGCTGAAATACGCCATGGGCTGGTTCGGCGGCGATCCGGGCGTTCCGGTGATGGTGGGCGGCAAGGAGACCTTCCCGCTGGTTCCGGTCGCGGTCGGCCTGTTCTCGACCGCCTTCAACGTCTTCAACACCGTACTGCTCTTCCCCTTCGTCGGCATTTTCGAGCGCGTGCTGTCGCGCATCGGCCGCACCGCGGCGGAAGACATCGAGGACTATTCGGTGCCGAAATATCTCAAGCGCGAATTGTCGAGCGACTTCACCAATGCGGTGAACGCGGTCCAGCAGGAGACGCTGCGCCACCTCGATGCCGGCTCCCTGTTCCTCGGCATTGCCCGGGGCGTGAAGACGGCGCCGAGCGATCCCTGCGAGCATTATGTCGCGACCGACATATTGAGCCGCGATATCCGCGCCTTCTCGGCCACTCTGTTCAAGGACAGCATGCCCTATGACCAGCAGGACCTCGTGGCGAGCCTGATCGAGGAGGCCGATTTCTCGGCGAGCCTCGCCGATACGCTGCATCAGGTGGCGCGTCGCGTGAAGCGCGAGAAGTTCACCGCCGAGGCGCAAACGGTCGTGACCGAGGCCTTGACCCGGCTCGAGGTCAAGCTGCGCGACATCCTGCCCGATTTCGGCGTGCCCAATCCGCAGGTGCCGGCCGGCCATGTGAAATTCTCGGCCATCGAGGACCTGCGCGAGAAGGCGCTGCTGCTCGGCAAGAGCGTCTCGTCCGGCGAGCGCGGCGCCATCCTCGCTCTGCTCGGCAGCATCGAACGGGCGGAACTCCTGATCCACCGCATCGACTCCGAGCGCAAGTCGGTCAACCGCGCCGAGGTCATCGCCCGCGCCAGGCAGGCCAAGGCCAAGACGGATTATCGCCCGGACATGGGCGGCCTGAGCCCGCAGCCGGCGGAGTAGGACCAAAATTTATCGGCCGACGCGCCTGTGTCGGCCCAAATTGTTTGATCCGGGGCCCTGATGGTGCGATCCTTCCGCAAAGGAAGGAACTCCATGAAGGTCTGGATACCCGGCTTCCTGATCACTATCGGCCTGTTCCTCTCCGGTGGGCCTGCTCTTGCCGAACGCATTCATGGCGCCGGGTCGACTTTCGCCTCTCCTGTCATCACGCAGTGGTCAGCGTCCCATCTGAAGGACCGTGCCGGCGGTGACGACATCCACCTCATGAATGCCGGCATCGACTATGAGCCGGTCGGCTCGATCGGCGGCATCCACCGTCTCGGCGAACCCGAAATGCATTTCGCGCTGAGTGATGTTGCGCTGCCTCCCGCAGAGCTCATGAAATTCGGCTATGTCCAATTTCCCATCGTGATCGGCGGTATCGTACCGGTGATCAATCTCGACGGAATCGGCCCGGGTGAGCTGAGGCTTTCGGGCGCCCTGCTGGCTGACATTTTCCTGGGCAAGATTCGGAACTGGTCGGATCCCGCGATTGCTGCGCTCAATCCCGGCCTCGCTCTGCCCGATCTCGCGATCACCGTCGTTCATCGCACTTATGATTCAGGCTCGACCTTCCATTGGACGAGCTTCCTGTCACGCTCAAGCCCGGAGTGGAAATCGCGCCATGGCGCCGCCACCCTCATCGACTGGCCGGTCGGCGTGGCGGCCGTGCGTAGCGCCGGCATGGCACGGGTGGTGAAGGAGACCAAGGGAGCGATCGGCTATATCGAATATGGTCAGGTCCAGCGTGCATCGCTTATTTACGCCGCCGTCGACAACCACAACGGCCAGCCCATCCGCCCCCATCCCAGAGCGTTCACAACCGCGACAGCCGAGCTCCAATGGTCTGCGGACAATGACTTCTTCATCTCCTCTATCGATGCCGCAAGCGACGGCGCCTATCCCCTCACCGCTGTGACCTTCGTTTTGCTGCGCCGCGAACCGCTGAGCGAGCGGGCCATGTGGTTCTTCAACTTCGCCTTGGAGAAAGGCGCTGCTGACGCGGAAGCTTTGGGCTATGCGGCGCTGCCGCCCGCGCTTGTCGATCAGGTTAGAGCTTATTGGATGGCGGAGCTGGGCTACGGCAAGTGAACCGCAGCCCTTCATGGGAGGAGCAGGGGCGACATGGAAGCAGACATCTTCAAGGACATCATCGTGCCCGTCGTCGGTGGCTTGGGCATCTTTTTGCTCGGCCTCGAATTCATGGCCAACGGCATCCAGGCACTTTCGGTCAACCGGATGCGCGAATGGCTGGGCAAGATCGCCGGCACGCCGATCAAGGGCGTCCTCGCCGGAACGGTGATCACGGGCGTCATCCAATCCTCGACCGCCATGACCGTCATGGTCGTCGGTCTCGTCAATGCCGGCGTCATCGCGCTCAGACCCGCCATCAGCGTCATCATGGGCGCCAATATCGGAACGACCCTGGGCAATGGCCTCATCGCGCTTCCGCTTGGGCCCCTGGGCCTGCTTTGCGGCGGCTTCTTCGCCCTGGTCTATGTTTTCGCCAAGGCCGACAAGCTTCGCAACATCGCGCTCGCCTGCATGGGCTTCGCGCTCATCTTCTACGGACTCAATCTGATGATCGGAGGACTGAGGCCTCTACGGGCAATGCCCGAGGTCATGACGCTTCTCTCGGGCCTCCATGCCGAAACCTTCGCCAGCCTGATCGCCTGCATCGCCGTTGCCGCCCTGGTGACCGCTCTCATCCACTCTTCTTCCGCCACGATCGGCATCGTGATGGGCCTGGGCGCCGCGGGCGTGCTCGAATGGCACACCGCAATCGCCTTCGCGCTCGGCGCCGAGCTCGGCACCACCATTACCTCGTGGATGGCCTCGCTCAACCTGTCGAAGAACGCCAAACGGGCGGCATACGCTCACATCGCCTTCAACTTCATCGGCGTCGGCGTTATGCTTCTGCTCTTCTTCCCGGCAATCGAGCTGTTGCGATACGTCATGGGCTGGTTCGGCGGCGATCCGGGCGTACCGGTGATGGTCCATGGCCGCGAAACCTTCCCGCTGGTGCCTGTCGCCGTCGGCATATTCTCGATCGCCTTCAATATCTTCAACACGCTGCTGCTGTTTCCCTTTGTCAGCGTGTTTGAGCATGTACTGTCGCGCATCGGCCGCACCGCGGCCGAAGACATCGAGGACTACTCCACACCGAGGTTTCTCCGGCGCGAACTGAGCGGCGACTTCCCGATGGCCGTCGATGCCGTGCAACGCGAGACCAGGCGCCATCTGGAAGCGGCGGCCCTCTTCCTCGCCATCGCGCGGCGCGTGAGGACGGCGCCGAGCGAGCCGGGCGAGCATCATGTGGCGACCGACATATTGAGCCGCGACATCCGCGCCTTCTCGTCGACCCTGTTCAGGACCGGCATGCCCTATGAGCAGCAGGACCTGATTGCGAGCCTGATCGAAGAAGCGGATTTCACTGCCAGCCTCGCAGAGACGCTGCATCAGGTGGCGCGCCGGGTGAAGCGAGAGAAATTCGGCCCCGAGGCAGAGGCGGTCATTGCCGACGCCCTGCAACGGCTCGACGTCAAGCTGCGCGACATCCTGCCGGGCTCGGCGGCACCTTCACCCCAATCACCCGAATTCTCGACCGTCGAGCAGCTGCGGGAGAAAACACTGCGCCTGGGCCCCGAGGTGACCAACGGCCAGCGCGGCGCCATCCTGGCGCTCCTCGGCAGCATTGAGCGGGCGGAACTGCTGATCCGGCGCATCGATGCCGAGCATAAATCGGTCAATCGCGCCGAAATCATCGCCCGCGCCAGGCAGGCCAAGACCAAGACGGACTATCGCCCGGATATGGGCGGCAATCTGAGCCCGCAGCCGGCAGAGTGAGCGCGAATATACGCCGTCGTTGGATACGCATTCTAATACACACTCCTCTTGATAAAAGAGAGATCAGTGTGTATTTATGTGCGCATGGAGCGAGACAGCAAGAAGATCGTCAAGCGCCTTAAGGACGAGGGCTTCGAGCTGGTCAGCATAAAGGGCTCGCATCACAAGTACCGAAAAGGCGCCCTTACGGTCATTGTTCCGCATCCCAAGAAGGATCTGCCCACCGGCACGGCGCGGGAAATCGCCAAACAAGCCGGTTGGATCTGAACGGAGATACTAGGCATGCGCTATTACATCGCCGTGGTTCACAAGGACGAAGACTCGTCCTTCGGCGCCCACTTCCCCGATCTGCCGGGCTGCTTTTCAGCGGCAGATACCCTGGACGAGGTCGTGCCTAAGGCGGCTGAAGCCATTGCGCTCTACGCCGAAGACGCGCCTCTTCCAGAACCCCGGAGCCTCGATGCCCTGCGCAAGGACCAGGACGTCGCCACGCAACTCGCCGACGGCGCCATGCTGGTGGCCGTGCCGCACATCGAGAATGACGCTCGTGTCGAACGGGCGAATATCACGATGGAGGCGGGTTTGCTCCGGGCCGTCGACGCCACGGCGAAGGCCCGGAACCTGACACGGTCGGCGTTTCTCGCCCAGGCGGCACGACGAGAAATCGAACGATAAGTGCTCCGGCGCGAAGTCGTGAACGACGTTCCCGTCTACTTGTCCCGCACCACCTTCTGCTGCTGGATGCCGAGGCCTTCGATGCCGACGCGCATGACGTCACCCGGCTTGAGGAAGCGCTGCGGCTTCATGCCCATGCCGACGCCGGGGGGCGTGCCGGTGGTGATGACGTCGCCCGGCATGAGGGTGAAGAACTGCGACAGATAGGCGACGATGTGAGCGACGCCGAACACCATGGTCGCCGTCGTCCCGTCCTGCACCTTCTTGCCATTGAGCTCGAGCCACAGCTTGAGCTTCTGCGGGTCCTTGATCTCGTCGGTGGTGACGAGCCACGGCCCGATCGGTCCGAAGGTGTCGTAGGACTTGCCTTTGGTCCACTGCCCCGCCCGCTCGATCTGGAATTCGCGCTCGGAGAGGTCGTTGACGGTGCAATAGCCCGCCACATGCGCCAGCGCATCCTTCTTCTTGATGTTCTTGGCGCGGGTGCCGATGACGACGCCGAGCTCGACCTCCCAGTCCGACTTCTTGGACTTGGGCGGCAGCGTCACCTCGTCATTGGGCCCTGAGATGCAGCTCACATGCTTGGTGAAGACGACGGGCTCGGGCGGCACGGCCAGGTTCGATTCCGCCGCATGGTCGGAATAATTGAGGCCGATGGCGATGAATTTCTGCGGATTGGCGATGCAGGGTCCGATGCGCGGGGTGCCGCGCACCAAAGGCAGCGATTCGGGCTTGATCTTGGCGAGCCGCGCCAGGCCCTTGGGGCCGATCGTCTCGCCCGAGACATCGGCGATGACGCCGGAGAGATCGCGAAGGCGCCCATCCTTGTCGAGAAGACCCGGCTTTTCCTTGCCTTTCGCACCATAACGCAGAAGCTTCATAGAGTCCCCTTCCCCACAGATTGAGCTGACGAATGCCAGCGCGGCTGAAAACCGCGCGCGAGAATGCCGACATAGAGCCTGGGTGTCAAAAGCCTTGCTCTCATGACTGACCTGCGCGGAACGACCGCGCTGTAGCCCTGGAACGACCAGGCGAGCAGACGGTCGCCCTTGACCGCGAGCGGTCCGGCTCCGGCATCGATCATGGCGCCGTCCGGCAGGCCGTCGACCGCGACTTCGGGCTTCGGGCCGCGCCGCTCCCTGTCCACGATCCGGTCGGCTTCGTCCGCCATCAAAGGCGGCGCGGCGAGCGACAGGAAGAGCTGCGCCGCCTTGCGCCGGCAGTAGAAGCAGGGCCGGTGCCCGGCCGCCAGCGCCGTCACCTCGTCCAGGAAGAACAGCGACGTATAGCCCTTGCCCATCGGCTCGTGATGGACGCCCTTCCAATAGAGATCGCAGCAGATCCAGTGACGCGTGGCCCAGCGCCTTTTGCCCAGCGTCCGGTCGTCGCGATGGAACTTGCCGCCGCGATTGCCCATCATGGTGCCGCGCGCCGGGTCGACCACGATCTCACCATAGGGATTGACGCGGTTCTGCAGCGGCATGGTCAGGCAACCCGCCGGAAGAGGCCGGGATAATCGGTCACCAGGCCGTAGTCGTCGAATTCGATCGTGGCCTCGAAAGATCCGTCGGTCGCCGCATAATGAAATCTCCTGCCGGGCTCGAGGCAGGCATAGCGCTGCCCGTCGACAAAGGGATCGAGCGTGTCGGAGGGCATCCACAGCATGGCGAACTCACGCGCCTGGCCCTGGCCGAAGCTCGTGCGCCGCACCGGCAGGCTGTTGGTGAAGCAGGTGAAGGAAAGGTCGATGTCGATGCAGCCGTCGAACGCGGCGAGCGGCCTGCCCGCGCCGTCCTGCCAGCGCCCTTCCGCGATCGATCGGTAGGACCGCCGGCGCCCGTCGACCGCATCGACCGTGAAGGCGCGCACCCGCCAGCCTTTATCGAGATCGATCGCATAAGAGACCGCGAAGGCGCCTGTGTCGCTCTCGCCGATCACCCGGCTCGCGACGCTGTAGCCTTCGGGCGTCGCCTTGAGGACGAGATGCTCGAGCCCCTCGCCCTCGACCGGGCGCCAGCGCGCGACGATCTCATCGACCGGCTTCCACATCAGGGGCCCCGCACGATGATGACATGCATGTCCTTGGGACCATGCGCCGGACGCACGATCGTCTGCTCGATATCGGCGGTGCGCGAGGGCCCCGAGATCATGTTGACGGTGCGCGGCATCTCGCCCGGCCCATGGACCTCGCGCAGGCGCGCCCAGACCTCTTCATAGCTCCCATGCAGGTCCTTCGCCTCGAGCAGCACGATATGGGCCTCGGGCAGGAAGTTGAGGGTGGTCGGATTGGCGGGCCCGGAAAGCTGGACGATGGTTCCCGATTCGGCGACGCCCGCAAAGGCATGGGTGAGCGACGCCGTGTCGGCGTCCTGCGCCCGACCCTGCTCCACTTCGAGCGTCTGCGCCCGGTGCCAGGGCAGATTGGTGAGGCGCTCGTCGCTGCCGTGCCGGATGCGCGCCGGGCGATTGGTGCTGCGCAGATATTGCGCGACCGAGGCCGGGACGTCGTTGACATCGTCGAGGATCTCGACCGTGCCGCCCACTCCTTCCATCATCCGCTGGAAGACGGCGATGCGATGGGCCTCATCGCCCTGGCCGCGGTCGGGCACGATGTTGCGGCGTGGAGCCTCGAGACGCTCCGTCACCGCCGCGGCGCGCGCCGCCTCGTCATCCTTGGATTGGGAGCGTCGGATGCGGGACAGGATGCGGGCGCGGGGATTATCCACGGGCGCGTTCCTTCCACATGGTTTGGAAGGTCTTGCCCTGCGGCGTCGGCAGGTCGCGATATTGCGTCCAGCCCTGGGCCAGAGGAAGGCTCGCGAGCCTGCCTGTCCTGCGGCCCATCACGTGCAGCAGGCGGGCGGCAATCCTGGTGCCGAACTGATAGAGCTTCGGCCGCTTGGCGAAGAAGGCCCACAGCTTGAGGCCCGAGCGGACGGCGGCCGGCGTCAGGTGCTTCTCGAATTCCTTCTCGCGCCAGTGCCTGAGCAGCCGCGGCAAGGGGATGCGCATCGGGCAGACTTCCTCGCAGCGCCCGCAGAAGGTCGAGGCATTGGGCAGATGCTTGGCCTTCTCGATGCCGATCAAAGCCGGCGTCACCACCGAGCCGATCGGTCCCGGATAGACCCAGCCATACGCATGGCCGCCCACCGCCTGATAGACCGGGCAGTGATTGAGGCAGGCGCCGCAACGGATGCAGCGCAGCATGTCCTGGAACTCGGTGCCGAGCACATTCGAGCGGCCATTGTCGAGGATGACGACATGATATTCGCCGGGGCCGTCCGGATCATCGGGGCGCCGCGGCCCGGTCGAGAAGGTCGTGTAGTTGGAGAAATCCTGGCCCGTGGCCGAGCGCGCCAGCACCCTGAGAATGGTCGTCGCATCCTCGAGCGTCGGCACGATCTTCTCGATCGAGGCGATGACGATATGGGCCTTGGGCAGCGTCTGGGTGAGATCGCCATTGCCCTCGTTGGTGACGATGATCGAGGTGCCGGTCTCGGCGATGAGGAAGTTGGCGCCGGTGATGCCGACATCGGCGTCGAGATACTTTTGGCGCAAGACCTGGCGGGCTTCCTCGACCAGCGTCGGTATCTCGGTGAGATCGCGGTTGGGGTCGAGATGGGTGTGGGCTTTGCGGAAATCGGCCTCGATCTGGTCGCGGGTGAGATGGACGGCGGGCGCGATGATATGGCTCGGCGCCTCGTTGCGCAGCTGGATCAGATATTCGCCGAGATCGGTCTCGACCGGGGTGACCTGGGCCGCTTCCAGCGCCTGGTTGAGGCCGATCTCCTCAGAGATCATCGACTTGCCCTTGGTGGCGAGCCTGGCGCCGAGGCGCTTGCAGATGGCGAGGATGGCGGCGCGCGCCTCCTCGGCGGTCTCGGCCCAATGGACCTGGCCGCCCGTCTCGACGACCTTCGCCTCGTAGCGTTCGAGATAGAGGTCGAGATGCGCGAGGACGTGGTCCTTGATGTCGCGTGCCTCGTCGCGCAGCGCGTCGAATTCCGGCAGGTTGGCCCTGGCCTTGGCGCGCTTCTCGATGAAGCGCGGACCGGTCTCGGTCATCGCCCATTGCAACTGGCTGTCGGCGATCGCCCGCTTCACATTGGCGGGAAATTCTGACGCATGCTGCTCCATCACTCCGCCTCCGCGATCGGCGGCGTCGTCGTGTCGCCAGCCAGGATCTCGGCCACGTGCCGGGCCTTGAGCGAAGAGCCCTCGCGCTTGAGCTTGCCTGCCATATTCATGAGGCAGCCGAGATCGCCGGCGAGCAGCAGATCGGCCTTGGTTGCGGCGATCTTCTTCGCCTTCTTGGCGACCATGACATTGGAGATGTCGGGATATTTGACGCAGAAGGTGCCGCCGAAGCCGCAGCAGACTTCCGCATCCTCGAGCTCGACGAGATCGAGCCCTTCGACCGTCCGCAGCAACTTGCGCGGCTCGCTCTTGACGCCGAGTTCGCGCAGTCCCGAGCAGGAATCGTGATAGGTGACGGTGCCCCGGAATTGGGCCTCGACCTTCTCCTGCTTCATCACCCGGACCAGAAAGGAGACGAGCTCATAGGTCTTGTCCGCCAAGGCGTCGGCCGCCCTTCGGTCGGCGGAGCCCGGGGCGAAGAGCTCGGGATAATGCGCCTTGATCATGCCGGCGCAGGAGCCGGACGGGGCCACCACATAATCATAGGGCGAGAAGACGCGGATCACGGTGCGGGCGATGTCGGCCGTATCCTTCCGGTCGCCCGAATTGAAGGCGGGCTGGCCGCAGCAGGTCTGGTTTTCCGGCACCTCGACCACGCAGCCCGCCTCTTCCAGGAGCTTCACGGTGGCGAAACCGACGGACGGCCGGAAGAGGTCGACGAGGCAAGTCACGAAAAGGCCGACGCGCGGCCGGGTCAGCTCCATGCGGTGCATCCCAATTGAACCGGGAAGTCTTATGGCGCGGGGCAACCCTGCCCCGCAAGCTCTTATATGACAAATAGATTGAGCATTAGGCCGCAGTGTGGGACTAAGGCATCGGCCGGAGAAGTGTGTGCGGTTTTCGGGCCAGCCGATGCGCGAAATCAAGGAGACAGAGCGCCGCCATGGTTGCCATGCCGATCCCCGACAAGGCTGTGCTCGCCAGACGGCGCGAGATCGCCGCGGCGTTGCGTCAACTTGTGCCCGGCGAAGGCGTCATCGAGACGCCGGTCGAGATGCGGGCCTATGAGACGGACGGGCTCACCGCCTATCGCCAGATGCCTTTGGTCGTGGTGCTGCCCGAGACCACCGCTCAGGTTGCGGCGGTGCTCGCCTACTGCCACCGTCATGCCGTCAAGGTGGTGCCGCGGGGAGCCGGGACATCGCTTTCGGGCGGCGCCTTGCCGCTCGCCGACGGCGTGCTTCTGGGCCTCGGCAAGTTCAACCGCATCCTCGAGATCGACTATGCCAATCGCTGCGTTGTCACCCAGCCGGGCGTGACCAATCTCGCCATCACCCAGGCGGTGCAGCACAAGGGCTTCTATTACGCGCCCGACCCCTCCTCGCAGATCGCCTGCACCATCGGCGGCAATGTCGCGGAGAATTCCGGCGGCGTGCATTGCCTGAAATACGGCCTCACCGCCAACAACGTGCTAGGGCTCGAGATGGTGCTGATCACGGGCGAGACCGTCAGGCTGGGCGGCAGGCATCTCGACAGCGAGGGCTATGATCTTCTGGGTGTCATGACCGGCTCGGAAGGATTGCTCGGCGTCGTCACCGAGGTCACCGTGCGCATCCTGCAGAAGCCGGAGACGGCGCGCGCCGTCCTGGTCGGCTTTCCCTCCAACGAGGATGCCGGCAAATGCGTCGCCGACATCATCTCGGCCGGCATCATACCGGGCGGCATGGAGATGATGGACCGCCCCGCCATCCATGCGGCGGAGGAGTTCGTCGCGGCGGGCTATCCTTTGGAAGCGGAGGCCCTGCTCATCATCGAGCTCGACGGGCCCCAAATCGAGGTCGATCACCTGATCGAGCGCGTGGTCGAGATCGCCAAGGGCAATCGCGCCAATTCCTGCCGCGTGTCGCAATCGGAGGAAGAGCGGCTCGTCTTCTGGGCCGGGCGCAAGGCAGCCTTCCCGGCGGTCGGGCGCATCTCGCCCGATTATCTCTGTATGGACGGCACCATCCCGCGCAAAAGGCTGCCCGAGGTCCTGCACGGCATGGCGGAGCTGTCGCGCCATCATGGTCTGCGCGTCGCCAACGTCTTCCACGCCGGCGACGGCAATCTGCATCCGCTCATCCTGTTCGACGCCAACGATCCCGACGAACTCGAACGCGCCGAGAAATTCGGCGCCGACATCCTGAAGCTCTGCGTGAGGGTGGGCGGCGTGCTCACCGGCGAGCATGGCGTCGGCATCGAGAAGCGCGACCTGATGCCCGAGATGTTTTCCGAGGCCGATCTCAACCAGCAGCAGCGGCTCAAATGCGCTTTCGATGACAAGGGGCTGCTCAATCCCGGCAAGGTCTTCCCGGTCCTGCACCGCTGCGCCGAGCTCGGCCGCATGGTAGTGAAGGGCGGAAAGCTGCCGCATCCCGATCTGCCGAGGTTCTGACTTTGACGAGCTTCAGACCGGAAACCGAGACCGATCTCGTCGCTATCGTGCAGGACGCCCTCGCGGAGAAGACGCCGCTCGAGCTCATCGGCACGGGCACCAAGCGCGGACTCGGCCGGCCGATGCAGACCGCGGCCACCCTCGATCTCTCGGGCTTCGCCGCGGTCGCGCTCTACGAGCCCGAGGAGCTCGTCATCACGGCGGGCGCCGGCGCCAGGCTCTCGGAGGTCAGGGAACTCGTTGCCGCGAACGGCCAGGACTTCGCCTTCGAGCCACCGGACCTGTCGCGGCTCCTGGGCAGCGACCACGCCGGCACCTTGGGCGGCATGCTGGCCTGCAACCTTTCCGGCCCTCGCCGCCTGAAAGCGGGCGCGGCGCGCGATCACATCCTTGGCGTCGCCGGCGTGTCGGGACGCGGCGAGGCCTTCAAGGCGGGCGGGCGGGTGGTGAAGAATGTCACGGGCTATGACGTGCCCAAGCTGATGGCAGGCGCCTTCGGCACGCTCGCGGCGCTGACCTCGGTCACCTTCAAGGTCCTGCCGAAGGCCGAGAGCGAGGAGACCCTGGTCGTCGAAGGCTTGAGCGATGAGGACGCCGTCGCCGCCATGAGCCTTGCGATGCAGTCCTCCTGCGAGGTGTCGGGGGCCGCCCATTTGCCTGCGGCGCTCGGCGGCGGAACGGCAAAAACCCTGCTTCGCCTCGAAGGCGTTCCGCCCTCGATCGCCTATCGCCGCGACAAGCTCGAGCAAATCCTCGGCGGCAAGGCCGCGATCCGGCTTTTGGAAGCCGCGGACTCGCGCGCCCAGTGGGTCGCCATTCGCGACGTCCATCCTCTGGCCGACCAGCGCGAGCGGTCCGTCTGGCGCCTCTCGGTGCCGCCGGCCGAAGGCGCCCGGGTCACAGCGGCGCTCGCCGTGGCGCTCGATGGCCGCTGGTACTATGACTGGGCGGGCGGCCTCGTCTGGATCGACGTGCCGTCCGGCGCCGATGCTTCGGCCTCGGCCATCCGCGCAAGCCTGCGTGAAGGCCATGCCACGCTGATCCGCGCGCCTGAGGCGGTGCGCGCCGCCGCGCCGGCCCTGCAGCCGCAAGCCCAGGCGCTCGCCGCCCTCGCCCGGCGCGTCAAGACGGCCTTCGATCCGATGGGCATATTCAATCCCGGCCGCATGCAGGAAGGCGTTTAGATGCAGACGAACTTCACGCCCGCGCAATTGCGCGACCCGCATATCGAGGTCGCCAACCAGATCCTGCGCAAATGCGTGCATTGCGGCTTCTGCACCGCGACCTGCCCGACCTATGTGCTCCTGGGCGATGAGCTCGACAGTCCGCGCGGCCGCATCTATCTCATCAAGAACATGCTGGAGCGCGGCGAGGCGGCGACGCCCGAAACGGTGAAGCATATCGACCGTTGCCTGTCTTGCCTCTCCTGCATGACCACCTGCCCGTCGGGCGTGCATTACATGCATCTGATCGATGACGCCCGCGTCCATGTCGAGAAAACCTACCGGCGCCCGCTCCTGGAGCGCGCCCTACGCGGCCTTCTCGCCGTCCTGATGCCGCGCCCGGGTCTGTTCAAGACGGCGCTGATCCTGTCGCAGCTCGTCCGGCCGCTGGCGCCCCTCATCGCCAAGCTCGGCGACCGGCGCCTGTCCTCGCTCCTGGCGCTTGTGCCGGCCGAGACGCCGCCCCCGGAGATGGTCGGCCAGCCGGGCACCTATCCGGCCGAGGGCAAGCCGCGCATGCGCGTGGCGCTGCTGCGCGGCTGTGTGCAGAGCGTCCTTGATCCCGCCATCAACGAGGCGGCCATTCGCCTCATGAACCGCCACGGGATTGAGGTGGTCGTCACCCCGGGCGAGGCCTGCTGCGGGTCGCTGACCCACCATATGGGCAAGGAAAAGGACGCGCTCGCCCGCGCCCGGCGCATGATCGATGCCTGGCACAAAGAGCGGATCGACCGCGTCGTCATCACCGCCTCGGGCTGCGGCACGACCATCAAGGACTATGGCCATATGCTGCGGCTCGACCCTGCCTATGCGGAGAAGGCCAAGGAGATTTCGGCCAAGACCCGCGACATCAGCGAGTTCCTGACGGAGATCGAGTTGCCCGAGGTCACCGCTCCCCGACGCTTGCGCGTCGCCTATCATTCGGCCTGCTCCATGCAGCACGGCCAGAAGATCAAGACCGCGCCGCGCCGGCTGCTCGAGCAGGCCGGCTTCGAGGTCGCCGATATTCCGGAAGGCCATTTGTGCTGCGGCTCGGCCGGCACCTACAATATCCTGCAGCCCGAGATCGCAGCGAGGCTCCGGGACCGCAAGGTCGCCAATATCAGATCGACCGCGCCCGACATCATCGCCACCGGCAATATCGGCTGCATCACCCAGATTGGCCAGGCGAGCGACATTCCCATTCTGCACACCGTGGAGTTGCTCGACTGGGCCCATGGGGGCTATGAACCCAGAGCCTTAAGAGAACCGTCTAAAGGATAGATAAGTATGGCCAAATACCCGAAGGGCGTGACCTTCACCGAAACCCGGAAGCGGGGCTATGACCGGGCGCTGACGCCGGAGGCGGTGGCTTTCGTCACGCGGCTCCACAGGACCTTCGAGGACCGCCGGCGCGCTTTGATCAAGGCCAGGGCCGAGCGCCAGAAGCTTTTCGACAAGGGCGCGCTCCCTGACTTCCTGCCCGAGACGCGCGCCATCCGCGAGGGCAAGTGGACGGTGGCGCCGATCCCGGACGATCTCCAGGACCGCCGTGTCGAGATCACCGGGCCGACCGACCGCAAGATGGTCATCAATGCCCTCAATTCCGGCGCCAAGGTCTTCATGACCGATTTCGAGGATTCGAACTCGCCGACCTGGGACAACATGATCCAGGGCCAGATCAATCTGATGGACCGCTGGGCGGAGAAGCTCGATTTCACCGATCCGCAGAGCGGCAAGTCCTATGCGCTCGGCAAGAAGCCGGCGGTGCTGCTGGTGCGCCCGCGCGGCTGGCATTTGCTCGAGGAGCACATGCTTGTGGACGGAGCGCCGGTGTCGGGCGCGCTGTTCGATTTCGGCATGTATTTCTTCCATAATGCCAAAGCGGCGCTCGCCGGCAAATCCGGCCCCTATTTCTACTTGCCGAAGATGGAGAGCCATCGCGAGGCGCGGCTGTGGAACGATGTCTTCATCCAGGCCGAGAGCGAATTGGGCTTGCCCCTCGGCACCATCAAGGCCACGGTGCTGATCGAGACCTTGCCGGCCGCCTTCGAGATGGACGAGATCCTGTTCGAATTGCGCGACCACATTGCCGGCCTCAATTGCGGGCGCTGGGATTATATCTTCTCCTTCATCAAGACCTTCGCCAGCAACAAGCGCTTCGTCCTGCCGGACCGCGCGCAGGTGGTGATGTCCAAGGCTTTCCTCGCCAATTATTCGGCTCTTCTGATCCAGACCTGCCACAAGCGCCGGGCCTTCGCCATGGGCGGCATGGCGGCACAGATTCCCAACCGCAAGGACGAGGCGGCGAACCGCGCCGCCTTCGACAAGGTGCGCGCCGACAAGGAGCGCGAGGCCAAGAACGGCCATGACGGCACCTGGGTAGCCCATCCCGACCTGGTGCCGGTCGCGCGCGAGGTCTTCGACGCCCTGATGCCCACGGCGAACCAGCTCTATGCCAAGCGTGAGGACGTGCATATCGGGCAGAAGGAATTGCTCGAGGTGCATGAGGGCACCAAGACGGAAGCGGGCTTCCGCGAAAACATCCGGGTCGGCGTGCAATATATCGAGGCCTGGCTCAGGGGCCGCGGCGCGGTGCCGATCTACAACCTCATGGAGGACGCGGCAACCGCCGAGATCTCCCGCTCGCAGATCTGGCAGTGGCTCAAATTCGGCGCCCGGCTCGAAGGCGGCCAGAAGGTGACGAAGCCCTTCTTCGAGAAATGCCTCACGGAGGAAATGGCGCGCGTCGCCCAGGAAGTGGGCAACGAGGCTTACAAAAATGGCCGCTTCCGCGAGGCGGTCGCCATCTTCCGCAAGATGTCGACATCACCTCGTTTCGAGACCTTCCTCACTTTGCCGGCCTACAAGAAGATCGTGTGAGCCATGCTCTGAGATGGGCTGCGGTTGCGGCCTTGCCGCCTCTCCTGTAAGGAGACGGTTCCGATGGCTGACCCACGCACAAGGGCCTCTGATCTCGGGGCAAGGGATGCATTGGCGCTCTTTGACGCAGAGGATTATCAGGCGAGGATGATTCCAAGTCATGCAGAAGCCATCTGGCGCACTCATCATTGAGGCCGACGAGCCGACAGGCACGGATGAGCCGGTATTGCGCCTGGGGGAATGTCCTTGTTGCGGGCATGAGGAACTGCGCTCCATGCTGCCGCCGGAACTCGCGAGCGACAACTCCCTCCATCGGCTGCTTGACGAGACTTCGGGCATCCGGTTTTCCGGATTTGATCTGCATGCCAATGCCAAATCCGATTGGTCGGTGTGCGAATATTGCGCTCTCATGTTCGCGCGCAACCGGCCGTCACCGGCAAGACTCGCCGAATGGTACCCCGTCCTGTTCCAGATCTCGGAAGAGCGGAACTACAATACGGCGCAGCTTCCCCAAAAATATCTCGAAGGGAAGAAACGATCCGGGGAGAAGTTGTTCAAGCTGCTGGACAAGCATGGCATTTTTGCCGGAGCGCGTTCGCTCATTCAATTTCGAACAGGACCGGGCTTCTTTCCCTACGCCGCCCGGCAAGCATATCCGCATCTCGATGTCTATGGACTGGAGTATTTCGAGCACCCGGCAAATCATGCCGCCAAGCTGCTGGGGTCCGACCGCGTCGCACGCATCTCGGAACCGGAACCAAGCCACTCGTTCGATGCGGGTCCGTTCGACGTGATCGTCGCCAACCACTTCCTCACCCATGCCCACGAGCCCAGGAAATTCCTGGAATATCTGAGGTCCATCCTTGGCGACAACGGAACACTCGTGCTCATGAACGAGATCGATCACGCCTTGAGCTTTCAGAGCATGAAAGCCTATTCACGCGGCCTCAACTTTTTTCACAAGCAGCTCTTCACTCGGGACACGCTCGCGAGCTTCGTCGGATCTTGCGGTTTCACGGCGACCGATATCTCGGCGGAGCCGGACGGCAAAAAGCCGAAAGAAATCACTCTCCTTTGCAGGAAGGCGCCGCCCGCAGCCCCGCCCCGCGGTCGCCCATCGGAAGCTTCGGCGCTCTTCCGCGCCTGGCGGCGGAAGAGCCGCTTGTATTCCAAGCTGCGATTTGTCATCGATCCTTCGCTCAAATTGATCCGGACCACGACAGGCGGTTCTCGTTAGCTCAGAACAGCCAAGGACGTCATGGCTTCGCCAAGGACAGCTCAGAAATATCCGTATTCCCGCATGGCCTGCTTATCCAGGGAAAACTCGTCCGCAAGCCGGAGGTTGCTGACGCGAAAGCTTTCGACGATGGCATTCCTTTCGGCTTCGGTCGCGACGGGAACCCTGATCCGCAGCGAATCCGCCAGCCTCGGGGCGAACTTTTCGAGGGTACGGATCGCCTGGCCCCGCAGGGTCTTCGCATAGTGCCGCCTGACCACCAGTATCCCGGGCTCCTTGGGGGTCTTGTTGAGGTGATCTTCGCCTACGAGACGTTTTATGACGGCGGGATCGATACCCAGCGCCTTTGCCAGTTGGTTGCTGAATAACTCTTTCCGGCGGACAAAATCCTCGAACAGTATGATGTGTATGTTGTCTTTCCCGAACACGGCGCTGTATGCGCTCGCCACGTCATGGAAATTGAAGATCTTCCCTTCGCCTTTCCAGTCGCTTTTCATGTGCTGGGCGAGAAAGTCGGTGAAAAGCTTCTGCTCAAACCGGCGGTAGCCCTGGATGTAATAGGATTGGATAAGGTCCGGCTGATTCCTGATGACGATGAGAACATCGAGCTTGTCGGCCTGTCGCGAGAAATACTCAAACAGCGCCTGCGGGCCCTGGATGGTTTCGTTGCGCAGTTCGTTCATGATGAACAATCCCTCCGACAGGAGGTTGGGCAGATCGTCCGACATGACACCGATGGGTTTGACCGCATCGTGAGAATGATTGTCGACGACATCGTAGAACCACGCCTTGTAGAGTGCATGGTTCTCTCGGTTGCCGTAGAAGTCGCTCTCCCAGGCGCGGGCAAGAAAATTGATGCTCTTTTCCTTGTGCAGCCTCAGGAACGGGCCGTTCTGCAATGTCGTGCTTCCTGCTTTGGGATATCCGATATGTAACAGCAGTCTCTTCATCATTTTCTTTCCGCATTCTCTATCGTCGGCCCTGCAAGGCATCACCGACACTTCACGCAAGGGCAAGGGTACGCTTCTCGTACAATCCGATTCGCAAAACAAGACCATAGAGTTCCACGAGCCTGTCGGAGGCGACGAAGACAGCCTGGGAATATGACAGCGCCGCAGCAGGAATCTCGATCCGGCCATCCCATGGGCATATTGCCGCGATGGTCTCGAGAGCTTGGCCGGCGCCGGGCTCGGTCGGCTACTCCTTCTCCAGCTGCGCGATGCGGGCGCGAATCTGCGCCTCGGCGTTGGCGCAGCCTTGACTCTCGGCAAGCCGACCTTTGTCGCGATAGTCTTCCCCCGCGAGCCGGACAATCGCCGCGGCGTCCTCGAGGCCGAGAAGCAGGGCTTTGCTGAGAAGCGGCTGCAGTTCAGCCGCGCGGGCAGCCAGTCCCTTCGAGCCCTTTGCAGCCAGCACCTCTTCCAATTTGTCGACAAATCCCATGATCGGTCCAGCCATTCCCTCTTCCATGCTTCCCCCGATGGCCACATTGCCCCTAATGACGTTTTCTTAAGCTTGACTCGAGCACGGATTATAGAACGCCTTAGGGTAATGCAAAGGCGCCTTTCGACGCTGCCGACATCATCGAGGACGGAAGGCGCGATGCTGGCGGTCTGCGCGACCTTCATGGTACCCGCCCAGGTTCCCCTCCCTCGGCCGCGATTGAACCGGGTCTCGCAAGCCCCGAGGCACGGTATTCATCGCAGTCTCGCCGGTCGAAATGATATGCCTCTTCTCCTTGGAAAGACGGCCGATTCTGCTGGCGGGATTGCCAAGGCAACACCCCTCGTTTAGATTACCTCTGGTCCACTTGTGGGATGATCGTCAAATTTAGCGGTGTAATTCATGCTCTTGGCATGGAACCGTTAGTGCGCATTTTATTGTCCGGTGAGAATTCGGATCCTGTTCGTCGGCTATGCGGAGGCCCGATGTGAAAGAGGTAGCAGTGCAGTCCACCGATAGAAGAAACGTGGATTACGAGCGGCCGGAAATCGCGCGCGCGCATTTGACCCTGTCTGTTCCCTATGCCGAGCCTGTTGGTCCGACCGAACTGGCGCTTGCGCAGATGTGGTCGGAAGTGCTTCAGATCGATCAGGTTGGCCGCGACGACGATTTCTTTGAAATCGGCGGCGACTCCTATGCCGCAACCGTTCTGGCAAGCCAGATCGAACACGCCTTCAGCATCCAATTCAGTCCGGCGGATTTCATTGCCCATGCGACCATCAGGCAACAAGCACAGGCAGCGGAATCGGGCCAGGGCGCTTCAGCGGCGGCCCAGCTTCCGTCATTCGTGATCGCCTGCCGGCCGGAGGGCAAGCTCCGGCCGATATTCTTCGTCCACGGCGCGCGTGGCTTCACTTTTTTCAACCGCACGTTTCTCGATGCGTTGGGCAGTGAGCAGCCGGTATATTTGTTTCAGGCCCCCGGCATGGACGGGCGCATGAAGCCGTTGACCACCGTGCCGGAATACGCGGCCGCCTATATTGGCGCCATGCGCATGGTGCAGCCCAACGGCCCTTATCTGCTGGCGACATCCTGTGCCGGCTCGTTGATCGGTCTTGAAATCTGCCACCAGCTCGATAAGGCAGGCGAAAGTATCGATATCCTTACGCTCATCGATCCGTCGATCGTTCCGACGGCGCTTGCTCATCTCTATCCCGCCGTTGCAAAGAAAAAATCGCGTTTCTGGGGCGCTGCGCATGTCAGCTTCAAGCGTCTGCGGCTGGCCCTGGGGAACTTTGTCCATGGCAAAGGTTTCACCTACGATCCGGCCGCGGCCGATTGGCGCGACGAGCTCAAGCGGGTCAACAAGGTACATGACCGCGTTGCCAAGAAAGTGGCCAGAAGGAAGGCCAAGGGCGAAACGGTGGCGCATCCGGCCGAGCTCACCTATTCTGCGGACGATATCCTGAAGGCGTCCTTGGCGCTTCACGAGGCGCTGCGCACCTACATACCGACGCCCTATCACGGGCATGCGCACATGTTGCTCAACGAGACGTGGGCGCAGCACTATTTGCGCAATGACTTGTTTTGGAAGACGCACCTGGCGAGCTTCGACTATGAGCTGTGTCCCGGCACGCATCAGGATATTTTCGACAAGCACGTGCTGCATACGGCCGCCTTCATCAAGAAATGCCTTGCGCGCCGCACGGCTCCTTCACCCGTTTGACCGACATTCTGTCCATCAGGTCGCTTCATGCATCAGAACTTGGCTGACGCTCTGCTTGCCCTCTCTCGCCTGTATCCTGACCGCATTGCGATAGACGCGCCCGAATACACGCTCAGCTATCGCGAGATGATGGAAAGAGCTCATCGGCTGGCAACCTTGCTGCGCCAGGAGAAGATCGGGCTCGGCGACCGTGTCGGCGTTGCTCTGACCAGCAATGCCGAAGCGCTGGTGGCCGTGATTGCTCTATGGCTTCTCGGCGCGACGGCGATGGTTACGGATTTCCGCTCGCGGGCGGCCGAACGTCAAAAGCTTACCGAACGACTTGGGCTGAAATTCTATCTCGAGGACAGAGCGGCTCCCGGCGGCGAAGCTTATCCGGCTTTTCAGATCTTGCCCGACTGGACGGCAAAGGTGCAAAGCCAGGCCGGCATCGGGCCGAGTGCGGCTGTGAGCGGGAATCGCGTTGCCATCATCGGGGTTTCATCCGGAACATCGGGCCTGCCGCAACCCGTGACGCTCAGCCATGATTGCCTGTTTGCGCGATCCTGCATGGCGCGCGCCAGCGCTCAATGGGAACCCGGCGGGCGCTTCATCGTCTCGGCGCCCTTGGCCTTTTCCGCCACGCGCAAGCATGTGCTGGCGCGATTGCTCGATGGTGGAACGATAATCTTCACGCCTCTATTGATGTCGGCGCGCGATCTTGCTCAACGCATCCTCTCCAGCCGGGCAACGGCCATGCTGACGGTGCCGACGATCTTGCGTGGCTTGTTGGCTCTCTCCCAGCCAGGGAAAATAATGTTCCCGGACCTCGCATATCTCATGTGTTGCGGCGCGCCGATGTTGCCGCAGGAAAAGATCGATACGCTGGAAAGGATTTCGCCCGGTTTCGTGCAGAACTATGGGAGCACCATGGCCGGAATGATAACCGTCCTGGCGAGCAAGGACGTGAAGCTGCATGTCAATTCGGTCGGCAGACCCCTGGACCACGTGCTCACCGAGATCGTGGATGGACAGGGAAATCTCGTTGCCCCCGGAGAGACGGGAATCATCCGGGTACGGACTCCTGGCATTGCCGAAGATTTTCCGGGACCCGAGAGCGAGAAGCGCCAGTCCGACCTCGTGGTCGACGGCTGGATCTATCCGGGCGACATCGGATCTCTCGATGCCGATGGGTTCTTGACCATCGCTGGACGCTCGAGTGACGTGATCATCCGCGGGGGCGTCAATGTATTCCCGAGCGAGGTGGAAGAAGTTCTCGGCCTGCACCCGCAAGTGAGCGAATCGGCCGTCGTCGGCGCGCCGGATGCCGTTCTGGGTGAGGAAATAGCGGCTTTCGTCGTGCTGAAAGGCAAAGCCAGCGCGCAGGAACTGCTTGCCCATTGCCGCAACCGGCTTCATCCCGATAAGCAGCCGAGGCAGGTGTTGATCGTCGATTCGTTGCCGAGAAACGCCAATGGCAAGGTCGTCAGAAAAGATCTCATCGCTCTGCTGCCCCCCGCGCACGGCTCCGTCCACGCCTAGATGCAACACGGTACCGCTTTTGTTCCAGTCTTGCGCTCAGGCCTCCCTCAAGGTAGCAAATCCAAGATGAAAACGATAAATCTTGAGAATTCGCCATACCAGATCGGCGTATTCGGTTCAGGGAGAGTGACGGAGGCCCAGTATCAGCTTGCATATGATGTCGGAATGGAGATCGCCCGCCGCGGGCATATCGTCATCAATGGCGGCCACGGGGGCATAATGGAGGCGTCAGCACATGGCTGCAGCGAGGGAGGCGGCTTGGTCATTGGCGTGCTGCCCGGCAGTCAATTCTCCGACGGCAACAAGTATTCGACTGTGAAGGTGCTGACGGGGATGCAATTTGCGCGCAACTACATCAATGGCCTGAGCTGCCACGGAGCAATCGTGGTTGCCGGATCGAGCGGCGCTTACGAAGAAGCGCGCCGCGTGTGGGAAGGCCGCGGCCCGGTAGTGGTCATTGAAGGAAGTGGATCGAAAAGCGGGGCAGCGGCGGCGATGATCGATCGCCAGGCTGCTTTCGGCCTTGCCTTTCCCGAAGACAAACCCAAACCTTACAGGATTTTTGTGGCCCAGGATGCTGGGCCGGCCGTTGACATGGTGATCGACCTCATCAGAAAGGGGTATCCACAAAATGAGCAGTGAACATTCGGAAAAGTTTGGCTACCAGATTTACGGCAAGACCATCGGCGAAATGTGGATTGCGCTTGTCGAAACGGTTTTGTCACACGGCGAGAAGTGTTTTGATGAAGGCCGTGAAAGGCTCGCCGTCCCCAATTTGCGGGTGAAGTCGTCGGCTCAGAACTTTCCCGACAAGATCATCGAGAAGCATGCGAACGGCGCTCAGCTCAAGGCGATGATCGATTTCATGTTTGATCGCGACGTGATCGAGGATGTCGACGTCGTCAAGAGTTTCAGGGCTGGCGCCAAGAGCTACAGCCAGCGCATCAAGGACGGCCAGATGGTCGATTTCGTGATTGAACGGCTGAGCCTCATCCCTGAGAGCAAGAAAGCCGTGATCGTATTTCCGACCTATGACGACTATGCCGCAGTAAGGAGAAATCATCGCGATGATTACCTGCCCTGCATCGTCTCCATACAGTTCCGGCTCAAGCCACAAGCCGACGGCTATATCCTGAACACGACATTCTACTCCCGTTCGATGGATACGTGGCAGAAGGGCCACGGCAATTTTCTTTCCATCGCCATGCTTTCGCATCACATTGCGCAAGAGATCAGCGCCCGGCTGCACAAGAAGATCGCCATCGGAAGTCTGGATGGCATGATCGCGGACGGTCATATCTATCAGGAGAAATATGAAGAGGCGTCCACGCACGTCAAGAACTATCGCCGGGAAGCTCTCGAAATGGCGTAGCGCGACGGCGCCAGGATCGGAGTCCGCTTTTTCAGCGCTGGGCCAACCGGTCAGCTTTCGATCAGGATCGCCCGGAAATCATTGACATTTGTGCGTGTAGGGCCGGTGACGACCAAGTCTCCGAGCTCGGCAAAGAAACTATAGGCGTCGTTCTTGGCGAGAAAGGCCTTGGCGTCGAGCCCCTTTTCCCGTGCGCGCGCCAGCGTGTCCGCCATGACCAGAGCGCCGGCATTGTCCTCCGAACCGTCTATGCCGTCGGTGTCGCCGGCAATGGCCGAGATATTCGCCTTGCCATCGAGGGCAATGGCGAGCGCCAGGGCGAATTCGGCATTGCGCCCGCCCCTCCCCTTGCCGGTGAGCGTCACCGTGGTCTCGCCTCCCGACAGGATGATGGCCGGGCCCTTCGTAGACAGTGCCTGGGCCGCCTGCGCATGCGCCACCTCACGGGCTTCGCCTTCGATGCGGTCGCCGAGATCGATCACCCGGTAGCCGGCGTCGCGCGCGAGCTTGGCCGCCGCGGCGAGCGATTGCGCCGGGGCGGCGATCATCTCCGTTCGCACCCGCGCGAAGCGCGAATCGCCGGGCTTGGGTGTCTCCGCTGCCTCGGTCTCGAGGAAGGCCCAGACATGAGCCGGCAGGTCGAATTTGTACTTGCGCAGGATCGCCAGCGCATCCTCGCGGGTTGTGGGATCGGGCACAGTCGGACCTGAGGCGACAATGGCCGGATCATCGCCCGGCACGTCGGAGATGATGAGCGAAACGACTTCCGCCGGATAGGCTGCGACCGCGAGCCTGCCGCCCTTGAGGGCGGAGAGATGCTTGCGCACACAGTTCATTTCCGAGATCGGGGCGCCCGAGGCCAGCAATTGGCGATTGACGTTCTGCTTGTCTTCGAGTGTGAGCCCGGGAGCCGGCGCGGCGAGCAGCGCCGACCCGCCGCCCGAGATGAGGCACAGGACCAGGTCGTCCGCACTGAGGCCCCTGACCAGCTCCCCCAGGCGCAGCGCCGCATCGCGGCCGCTGGCATCGGGCACGGGATGCGAGGCCTCGACGATCTCGATGCGCCGGCATGGAGCGCCATGACCGTAGCGGGTGATGACGAGGCCGGAAAGTTCCCCTTCCCAGTGCTGCTCGACGGCCAGCGCCATGGCGGCGCTCGCCTTGCCGGCGCCCACGACGATGGTACGCCCCTTGGGGGGCCTGGGCAGGAACGGCGGCACGCGCAGGTGAGGGTCGGCGGCGGCTATGGCGGCAGTGAACAGCGCTTTCAACAGCATGATGTCTCTGTAGGCTCGGGTGCTGGGTGCGTGATTGGGACGGCAGGTGCTGTTTTCCGCGCGATGCGTGCCGAATGCAAGATTCAAATCACATTGCGGCCTCGTGCCCGCCTGGACCGGGCATTGGCCGGCGGTTGATTCCCCCCCGGGAAGGCAGTAAATGCTACGCGCCGCTTTTTTGATCAAGGAGCAACCGTGTCACGGATAGTGGAAATCTCCGCCGCGACCCTCATGAGCGACAAATGGAGTTCGCACGACCAGGCGGAAGCTCTCTCCGAGCTCGAAAGCAGCAATGTGATCTTCGTGCCCGGCCTCGCAATCCAGCTTCAGGACAGCGAGAAAGACCTTCTGAATCCGGAAGCGGATCTATCGGATGGAATACAGAAGAACATCACCCTCGATCCCTTTCTCCACAAGACCTCCGGCGTCAACGAATCGTCCCCGAATGTCGACGCGGTCAATCGGCTGCTGAGCCGCTATAAGACAGAAACATCGGTCTGGCTCGAGAGGCTGTTCGGTGAGCGCGGCCGTGCCTTTTCGCCTCAGCGCACGACCTTCCGGCCGATCGAGATCAAGTCGCGCGCCAAGCTGGGCAAGGTCGGCGACAGCAAACAGTACCGCTTCGACGATACGCGGCTTCATGCCGACGCATTTGCCCGCAGGCCGATGGTAAATCGCCGAATTCTTCGGGTATTCAACAACATCAACCCCTTCGGCGAGCCTCGCGTCTGGAATGTCGGGGGAGATTTTGGCGACTATGCCCGGCGCTATCTCGACAAGATCCGCGCGCCTTATCCCGGCGAATTCGCCCTGCTGAACCTGCTTCGCGTAACGCACTGGAAGCGTTCGCATTACGACCACATCATGCTTCGCCTGCACGACATGGGCAAACAGGACGATGACTTCCAGAAGAACGCGCCGCAGACCCTGGTGGAGTTTCCGCCCAATTCGGTCTGGCTGTGCTTCACCGACAGCGTGCTGCATGCCGCCCTCGCCGGACGTTATGCGCTCGAGCAGACATTCGAGATCACGATCGAACAGATGTCGGATCCGGCGAAATCCCCGCAAAGGCGATTGGAGGCTATAAAGGGCTTCAACTTGCTGTAACATTGCCCGGACTCTTGTTCGCGCCGGCCTGCCGGCGTCCGCGATCCGGTGGTTCAGTCAGCGTCCACTGCCTCCTGCTCCCGTTCTCCCGCATCGGGCCGGATGGCCGGAACAGGCTGGCGCCGACAAGCCCCGCCAGAGGTCTCCCACGAGGTAACAGGCATGCCCCTCCCCCACTTCGTCATCGCAGGAGAGAGAAGGTGCGGAACCACGACGCTCGCCGACCGGCTATCCTCTCACCCGGATATCGTGGTCCATGGCAAGCGTGACAGCGGCTTTTTTGTGGATCCCCACATCCGAAAGGGTGGAGCGCCGGTAGACTGGTCCTCGACCCATACTGCGGAGCGCTACGAAGACTTCTTCAGCGCTCTCGGGCCGGTGCGCGAGGCGATGGTCGGCGAGAAGTCCGCCGATTATCTCTATTTCAGGCCGGCGCATAAAAGAATGGCGGATTACCTGCCGAACACGAAATTCATCATGATACTGCGCAACCCGGTATCGCGCGCATGGTCACATTATTGGAACGAGGTCGGCAAAGGACGCGAACCCCTGCCGTTCGCAGAAGCCATCACGGCGGAAGCCGGGCGCCGGGCCGCCGCCGGCTATGAAGGTTATCACCTGTCCTATGTCGCAAGAGGCTTCTACGATGAAAGTCTCGCCGATTTCTTCCAGGAGATTCCGCGGGCGAGATGCCTTGTCGTGATCCTGGAAAGTCTGATCTCCGACCCGCGCGCGGTGTTGACCGATATCACCAACTTTCTCGAGGTCCCGGCTTTCGGTGACGCGCTGCCCGAACTGCGCAGCAATCCGAATTGGACCATGGTGCATCGGACCTGGGCAAGGCAGCAGCCCATCCGGGCGGTCGCGGATGCGTATTCCGCCGCCGCACGGTCGGCATCCGGGCTCGTCGCTCGATCCCGCGGCGACCGGCGGCGCGTCCAAGGCATCCTGACCCGGCCCTTCTTCCAGGAAAGCGCCCGCTTTGCGATGGATGTGAAAATCCGCGCCGAGCTGTTCGAAATATTCGAGCCGCACACGCGCCGGCTTGAGCAAATGATCGGCAGGGAGTTACCTGCCTGGCGGCAACGTAGGGGAGCAGCCCGGTGAACTGGCGAAAAATCCGCAACCGCTTGCTTTCCAGCCTGACACCCCGGGGCCCCTATCGGTTCGCCATCCGAAACTGGAGCGGAATGGACGATATCGAACTTGTTTCGGGCATGCTGGGGACGGAAACATTTCGCCGGGTGTTGCGCAGCCAGCCCGTGCCTATGGACGAGGCTGCGTCATTGCTTGTTCTGGCACCGCATCAGGACGATGAGATGATCGGCGCCGGCGGTCTCTGCATTCAGGCCCGAAAGCGGGGGATCAGGACCGCAATATTGTTTATGACCGATGGCGCGGAAACCGGGCTGGGCCGCCAGTTTGGCGCTCCAATGGCACCCGAGGACGTCATCCGGATGCGGGAGAAAGAGGCCCGGGCCGTGTGCGAGGGACTGGGAGCCGCCTATTTCGAGCTCGGCATAGACAACATCAAGCTCGACGTCAGTTCTTCGCATGTGACGAAACTGGCGGAGCTCATTCGGCAGATTGCGCCTGACGTCATCCTGGTGCCATGGCTTCTGGACACCGCCCCGAAACACCGGATGGTCAATCATCTTCTTTGGCTGGCATGCAAGCGCCATGGCGTTCCGGTCCGCGAGGTATGGGGATATCAGGTCAACAACGCCATAGTCGCCAACGGCATGTTGGACATCACCGCGGACATCGACGAAAAGATCGCGCTTCTCAAGCTCTACGTCTCGCAGAACGAGCTCCTTCGCCGCTATGACTATCAGGCCTGGGGCCTGGCTGCTTGGAACGCGCGATACCTCCCGAGCAAGAACAGCGATTCGGAAGCTCGTTATGCCGAGCTGTTCTGCATGCTCCCGCTGAATGAGCACTTGAAGCTCATCGAGCAGTTCTATTTCAAGGATCTCAGGAAGACCTATCTCGGATCTGACAAGCTCTCGACCGCAATGAGCCGCATCTGACGCAGTCGGTGCGGCAGGAAGTGCAACGGATCGTGGTCTCGATCCGGGCACTTCAGCCTAATCGAATTCCTCTATCTGCCAGAAGCCGTGGGCGATCATGGCCTCGAGGGTCTGCCAGTCGGTCAGGGTATCGAGATTATGGCTTCGCTCGGCCGGCATGACATAGCCGATCGTGCTTGACGGCAAGAAGGTCTTCTCGCGGAGGAAAACATCCCGATCGACAAGGTAGAAGGCGCCGTTGAGCGCGAATGGCTGCGGCAGGCCTTGCCGTGGCCCCTCGTAGCTTTGACCGAGATAGGGTGACACGCGGCCAGCGATGATCCGCTTCAGCTTTTCCGGGCGCGGCTCGTCATGCACAGCGAGACTCACGATCGCGTCCGCCTCGGCGGCTTCAAACGCGTTGAGCAAGGCGTCGAGGTCATGTCGCGTCCGCAGCGGCGCCGTCGCCTGCAAAAGCAGAAGGTAGCCGGCGTCTATGGCGCACTCTTCTATGAGATGCGTGACGACCGCGACTGTCGTCGCGCCGTCGCTCGCCAGATGCGCAGGTCGAAGGCTCGGCGCCGCTACATCATGAAGCTCCGCGATCGCCTGCATTTCGGGATCGTCGGTCGAGACGATGACGCGCTCGATCCGCGGTGACGTCTTGCCGAGCTTGATGGCCCTTTCAAGCAGCGTGTCCTTGCCGATGCGCCGCAGGTTTTTTCGCGGAATGCCTTTTGAGCCTCCTCGCACCGGAATGATGGCGGTTACCGGCTTGCCCTTGAGCATCTCAGTATGTCAGCATTTTCTCGATGGAGAGCTCGGCCTTCGCGAGAACCTCGGCGATTTCCTTGCCCGCATATCCGTCACCGTATATCAGATCGCGCGGCCTTTCCATGTTGTCGAAGAGGGCCTCGATGGCCTCTCCGATCCGCTTGCCGTCGTAGCCGACGTCGGTCACGTTGCGGCCGCGATCCCTGCCCTGCTGACGGGTGCCGATATTGACCGCCGGGACACCGAGAAATGCACATTCGCGAATGGCGACCGAAGAATTTCCGACAATGCCCCTGCTGTTGATCAGAACGCTGAGAAAATCGAGCGGCTTGAGGTTTTTGTAGAAATGCACGTTCGGCAGCTTGTGGGTCTCGCGAAACGCCCTGATGCATTTCGACGTTCCATCGGAACCCGCATCGACATTCGGCCAGAACCACAATGTCGGGTATCCGCCGGCATGGACCGCCTCCAACGTATGGCGCACATGCTCATAGGCATCCTTGTATTCGGTCGTGACCGGATGCTGAAGGACGACCATGTAGGGCTTCGACACATCTACCGCATGCCCGACACCACCGTAATTCCGCAACACCCTCGCAACGTCGCGCGGCTCGTCTTCCAGCGCAATTCGCGCGAGATCGATGGAGGGGCAGCCGGTCACGTAGACATTCTGGGCTCGCTCACCCATGCGGATGACGCGTTCCTTCGCATGCTCGCAGGACACCAGATGGACGTCGGCGAGTTTGGTGATCGCATGCCTGACCTTCTCGTCGATCGAGCCGGTCACTTCGCCGCCCTGCACATGCACCAGCGGGATATTCATGTAAGCGGCAGCGATGGCGGTCGCTATCGTCTCAAACCGATCCGCGATCGAAAGGACCATGTCGGGCTTCAGGTCGCTGAAGACCGTCGCCAGCTCCGCCAGCCCAAATCCCGTGGATTTTGCCGACGTGACGAGATTTTCGCCCTCCACGATCATATACACGGAGCGGTCTATGTTGAACCCCTCTTCCTGTATCACCTTGACCGCATTGCCATAGCGGTCGAGCAACGCCGAAGCGGCGACCACCAGCTGGAGTTCCAGGTCGGGATGCGCTCTTATGGCCTCGAGTGCCGTCTTGATGCGGGCGTAGCTCGGCCGCGCGGTGATGACCACGCAGACTTTGCGCTTCATGCTTATTCCAGATCCTCCTGTCGTAATGGGACATCGCCCTTGACCGCCCGTTTCAGCTTGCGCCCCACCACCCGCCCGATGTCGGCGGCTGGTATGCCTGTTCCCGGCTTCTTGAGGCCGAGTTGCTCGCGGCGAAGAACGGTGCCCGCCGCAAGATCGTCGAGGGCCACCACGCTCTTGAAGAAAACCTTCCGCATCGCCGACACCGCGTCCGACATCGTCGCCTTGTCGACTGGTGAGGCCCGCATGGTTTCGATGAAGCGAACGCCGTCACAGAGCTGACCGAGCTCGCTCGGGATCAGGGACGCGGGCACGTCCGGGCCGAACATGTCGCGGCTCAAGGTAAGATGAACCTCGATCACCTGGGCGCGATGCGCGGCCGCTGCGGCGAGCGCGGGATAGATCGTACCCGAATGGTCGGAAAGCCCGACTGCGCAACCATATCGCGATCGCAGCTCATCGAGCACATTGAGGCCGATGGCTTCCGGAGGCGAAGGGTACTGGGTTGTGCATTGGAATATGGCGAACGGCGCATTGCCTTGCCTGACGACGCCCACCGCTGCATCTATCTCCTGCCATGCGCTCATGCCCGTCGACAGAAGAACCGGCCTGCCGTCCCGCGCCATGTCCGCGTTCTTGTCGAGATTGGTGAGTTCGCCGGTCGCCTCCTTCCTTGCCG
>JBFWNN010000056.1:0-37973 GCA_050251035.1 Parvibaculaceae bacterium | reverse complement strand
TCATTCAATACTAATTCGGTCCAATCGTCCCCTCAAGCCCCCGTTTGACGAGCGCCCGGGCGATGATCAGCCGTTGGATCTCGCTGGTTCCCTCCCAGATGCGGTCGACCCGGACCTCGCGCAGGAAGCGTTCGGCCACGTTCTCGCGCATATAGCCGCGTCCGCCGAAGATCTGCACCGCGCGGTCGGCCACCCGGAAAGCGGCTTCCGAGGCGAACAGCTTCGCCATCGAGCAGCGCGCATGCAACGATTTCAGGTCTTCGCCGCGATCATGCGCGGCGGCTGCCTCATAGGTCAGTAGCCGCGCGGCGTGGAGATCGAGCACGCTGTCGGCCAGCATCGCCTGGATCATCTGGTGGTCGGCGATGGGCTGGCCGGATACGATGCGGCTCTTGGCGAATTGGGTTGCCTCCTCCACGAGCCGCGCCATGGCGCCGCAGCAGCGGGCCGCGATCAGCAGCCTCTCGCGCCGGAACCAGGAATGGGTGAAGCCCATGCCATCGCCTTCGGCGCCGATCCGGTCGCGCGCCGGAATCACGACATTGTCCAAGCGCAGGATCGGATGATGGTGGTTGTAAGTATGGGCATAGGCGGGTGAGCGCAGGACGGTAACGCCCGGCGCGTCGGCGGGGCAGACGAACAGGCAATGCGCGCCGGCATGGCTGCCGTCGGCGAGCCTGGCCTGGACCACCATGTGGCTTGCTAGATTATGGCTGGTGACATGCCATTTCTCGCCGGTGACGGCGTAGCCGTCGCCCTCGCGCCGGGCCGTCGTTGCGATGGCGTCCGGATCGGAGCCGGCATTCTCTTCGGTGATGGCATAGCAGAGATGGATCTCGCCCCGCGTGACCGGCATGACCAGGCGGGCGATCTGGTCTTCGCTGCAGGCCTCGAACATCCAGCCTTGCGCTTCGCCGTAGCACCAGCCCAGCGCATTGGTCACGCGCCCGAACTGCTCGACGATGGCCGTCTGGGTGAGGATGGGCAGGGCAAGCCCGCCGCGCCCCTTGGGGACATCCATCAGCGTCAGCCCCATCGCGATGCAGGCCTTTTCCTGCGCCTTGCGGGCCGTCTCGGGAATGCGGCCGTCATTCATCTCGGCCTCGAGCTCGAAAGGCTTGAGCTCGCTGTCGACAAAGCGGCGCGCCTTGTCGCGCCAATGGACCGCCTCGGGCGGCAGGCTGAAGGTCATGATGCTCCGGCGGCTGGGTAATGTTTGGGAAAGAAGGCGTGCAGGCAGGCGGCGATCGTCTGCTTGGCGTCATCGAGCGAATAGGGCTTGGCCATGGTCATGAGGTCGAGCCACAGGCCTTCGAGCAGCGCGTCGAGGGCGCGCGCGATGAGCTCGGGCGCCAGGGGATAGCGGCCCTTCTTGATGATCGCCCGGCACAGATCGAGGACGATCGCCGAATATTCCTCGTCATTGGAGCCGCAATGCTCGAGATAGGTCGGCCGGCTCTGCGCCTCGGCCCAGAAGGCGCACCAGGCGGCGAGCTTGCGCGGGCTGCAGATTTCGGGGCTGAAGTCGGAGAACAGCAAAGCGCTGAGCCGGTCCGGCGGGTCGTCGCCGGCGCCGTTCAGCGCCTTGTGCCAGTTGGCGCGATACTCCTCGGCGAGATATTTCAGCGTCTCGACCAGGAGCTTTTCCTTGGTCTCGAAGTGGAAATTGACGATGCCGCTCGACAGGCCAGCCGCCTTGGCGACGTCGAGCATGGTGGTGCCGGAATAGCCTTTGCGCGCCATGACGTCGATGGTGGCTTCGATCAGTTGCTGGCGACGGATTTCCTTCGATGCCTTGCGGCCGATGACGAAGGTCTGTTCGAGTATGGCCATCACACGGGCTTAAGTCCTCTGCGGCGGGTGCAGGCTAAGGGCTTTATAGTTGAATAGTCAATCAGCTCCTCGGCCATCCGGGGACCGGGCCGGCCGCCGGGCACGGGCCGACATAGGAAGACGCCGACCAGGGGGCCTCCTTGATCGGCGTGGCAGTCGGGAATGTCGGGGCCCTCAGGCGCTCTTGCGCGCCAGCGTATGGGCGGCGGATTCGAAGAACAGCGCCTGGCTGATGACCGCCTTCACCGTTTCCGGCTGGAACGGCTTGGTGATCAGGAAGGTCGGTTCCGGTCGCTCGCCGGTCAGGAGTCTTTCCGGATAGGCGGTGATGAAGATCACCGGCAGCTCGATGCTCTGCAGGATCTCGTTCACCGCATTGATGCCGGAGCTGCCGTCGGCAAGCTGGATATCGGCCAGGACGAGACCGATGCCGCCCTTGCGGGCGATCGCCACCGCCTCATTGTGGGTGCGGGCGATGCCGGCCACGTCGTGGCCCAGCGACCGCACGATATGCTCCACGTCCATGGCGATGATGGGTTCGTCCTCGATGATGAGGACATTGGTCGCGATCTGCTCGGCGATCTCGCGGCCGGCCTGGGTCAGGAGCTCGTCGAGCTCCGTCTCGCTGACATCGAGGACGGCGGCCGCCTCGGCATTGTTGAAATCTTCGATGGTGAGGAGGAGGAAGGCCTGGCGCGCCGGAGGCGTGATGATGTCGAGCTTGTTGTCGATATCGTGGTCGAAGGCGCGGCCCTCCGATCTCTGGCGGTTGATCCTGAGCGATCGCCAGATCTTGGTGAAGACCTTATAGAGCGCAACTTTGGGATTTTGCTCCTTGTCGAAGGCGGATGAATCGGCCAGCAGCGACTCGATGGTTGCCGCGACATAGGCGTCGCCGGACTTCTGGTTGCCGGTCAGCGCCCGAGCATAGCGTCTAAGGTACGGAATATATGGTGAAATCTTCTGTGCAATGGCCATGCCTATCCCTTTTTTCCTGTCTTATGCGGCAGCGTGACGGACTCTAAACTAACGTTTCCCGGCCCGCCGGGTTCCCTGCCTCGTAAAAAAGTTCCGCCCCTAGGAAACCCTGGAGGGGAATGGGAGTTATCGGCATGTGGTGACGACTACAATCGGAAGGGGTGCTGCTGAGGCAGGCCGAGATCATAGATGTCGAAAGATGAAGCCGAGGCGGCCGGAGCAGGCCGGCCCAATAAGACAGGAACCAAGCCCGTGCTCGACCGCCAGATCCAAGCTCATATCGGCCGGAAGCTGAAGGCCGTGTACGACGAGGTCGCGGCCGAACCGCTGCCCAAGGAAATCATGGATTTGCTCGCCAAACTGGAAAGTCGTTCCAAGGAATGAAGCTCAATCCGCAAATAACCGATGAGATGCTGAGGTCGATCAGATCGCTGCGTGCCTTTGCCGTATCGCTCTGTGGCCGCACCGATCTCGCCGACGACCTGGTGCAGGAGACCGTCGTCAAGGCTTGGTCCAATCTCGACAAGTTCGAGGAAGGCACCAATCTGCAGGCGTGGCTTTTCACCATCCTGCGCAACCACTATTATTCCGAGATCCGCAAGCGCCGGCGCGAGATCGAGGATGTCGAGGGCCGCTACTCGGCGACGCTCGCCACCCATCCCGCCCAATATGGCCATCTCGACATGGCCGACTTCAAGGCGGCCATGCAGAAGCTCCCGGACGACCAGCGCGAGGCGCTCATTCTGGTCGGCGCCTCTGGCTTTTCCTATGAGGATGCGGCGAAGATCTGCGGCGTGGCGATCGGCACCATCAAGAGCCGGGTCAACCGTGCCCGCACCCATCTCGCCAAGCGGCTCAATATCGAAAGTACCGCCGATATCGGTCCCGATCATACGTCGGAAGCGACATTCTCAGCCTTGCGCCAGAGCGGTAGCTCGGGAAAATCAGACTGAGGTCATTCAATCAAGCAAAATGCCCGCGGGACGTCTCGCGGGCATTTTCGTGGCCGGGGCGTTTTTCAGTAGCCCATGAAATACATGAGCACGAGGAGCGGGATCGGCACGCCCAGGAAGAACAACAGAAGATAGCGCATGAGTTACCTCGACTTATCGGGTGGCGGACGCCGGCTCGATGGAAAGGGCCCTCAGCGCCTTGTGGATTTCCGGCAGCTGGTTGCGTTCGCGGCCGCGCTCGTCGGTCATGTTCTCGTCCGCCGATTCGAGCAGCCGCTTGGCATCGAGCTCCCAGTTCTGCAGCACCTGGACCTTTTCGTCGCGCGTCAGATCCTTCGCTTCGAGCACCGCCATGGGATCGGGAAACATTCGTGACGGATCGGCGATCGCCTCGTTAACGACCGATTTTGTCATTGCTGTACCCTTTCACAATGTTGTTTAATATCAACGCGGGGATCGAAGCAGGGTTCCCCATGGCCGAACGCCACGACAGGGCATCGCCGGCGACGGGATGCTCGCGGAAGAGCTTGCGAAGTCGCCCGCGGACGTTTTGCGCAAGATCACGGTCGCCCAGGCACTGAAAGCATGCCGGGCCAGGCAAACCGGAAGGGCGTGCGACGATGTCTTCACCGTCTTCAACCAGCCGCATCAAGGCGCTGATGACGAAGGGCAGCTTCTGGCGGCTGCGCGAAGAGATGAGCAGCGGGGCGCTGCTTCTGGGCCTCGGGCTGCTGCTGTTGGTCGCGGCGCTCTCGACCTATCTGTCCTGGGACTCGTCCTATCGCAATGCCTTGGCGCGCGGCGCCAACGAGATACGGGTCGCAAGTCTCGAGCTGCTCAATGCCGTGCAGAGTGAAGAGATCGCGGCCAGGGAATTCCTGGTGGCCGGGGACGACGCGGCGCTTGCCGCCCACGACCGCAGCGAGGAGAGCCTGCGCGGCAAGCTCGCCAATCTTCTGGCCTTGACCGACAGGGCCGGCCGCCACGTCGCCACCGTGAAGCTGATCGGCGATCAGATCGAAGCGCGGTCGTCCCGTTTCAAGGATGTCGTCGACGATCGCCGCAGCAGCGGCCTCGATGCCGCTTTCAACGAGGAGTTTCACAGCGTAAGTGAAGCGTCCCTCGATGAAATCGTAGGCTTCTTGCGCCAGATCGCCAATGCCGAGATGATCAACCTGGTGCAGAGCCGCAGCGACAGCGAGGCTGGCCGCTGGTGGTTGATGGTCGGCTCGGTCACGTCCTTCGTCCTGTCGGGCCTCCTGTGCGCGGGCGCGCTGTTCCTGCTGCGCCGCCGGGTCAATCTGCTCAAGGCCAGCGAACGGGTTCTGTCGGCCTTCAACGCGCAGCTCGAGATGAGCGTGCGCCAGAGGACCCACGAGCTCGAAGCGGCCAAGGGCGAGATCCAGCGCGAGAAGGACCGCGCCGAGACCTTGCTGGCGGACCTCAACCACCGGGTGGGCAACAGCCTGCAGATCGTATCGTCGCTCCTTGGCATGCATGGTGCGCGGATCAAGAGCCAGGAAGCCCGCGATGTCCTCGAATCGGTGCGCGGCTGCGTCTATGCCATCGCTTCGGCGCAACGCCGGGTGCGTCTCACCGGGGCCAACGACCTCGTCGACGTGCGGCCTTTCCTGGAAAGCCTAATCCAGGACCTGCGGTCGGCCCTCATCGGCAATGATCACGTGACCATCGATTTGAAGGCCGACGAGGTAGTGACGCCGAGCCACGATGCGGTGAGCATCGGCGTCATCGTCACCGAAGCGATCAACAATGCCATCAAATATGCCGGCGGCGACGCGGCACCGCTCAGCATCGCCGTCATGGTGGAAGGCGACGCGAGCAAAAAGCTTCTGCGCGTCACGGTGGAGGACGACGGCGCCGGCTATGACGAGGCCGCCAGCTCCGCGGGCTTCGGCAGCCAGATCACCGAAGCGCTGACCATGAGCTTGCGGGCGCAACTGCGCCGCAGCTACGTCCAGCCTGCCGGGCCGCGCCGCGGCACGCGCATCGAGCTCGACTTCACCAAGGATGTATTGGCGGCCTGAGAGGGCGCTCGGAAGACCGTCGCTCGGGGAGGCTAGATCAGCTCGCTCTGGGGCATGGTCAAGCGATAGCTGATGCCCTCGGGCGTGAATTCGAGTCTGGCCTTGCCCTGCACCGACAGCGGCACGACCTCTTCGAGGAGGACCCGGCCGAAATGGCGCGCATTGGGCGGCGCCACCTTGGGGCCTGCGGTCTCCGTCCACAGGATCTCAAACAGGGGTTTGGGCTGGGCGGCGTCTGCGACCAGCGTCCAGCTGATGTCGACGCGGCCGGTATCGCCCGAAAGCGCGCCGAATTTCAGCGCATTGGCAGTCAGCTCATAGAGCGCCAGCGCCACATGCTGCGCCGCCGACGGCCGCAGCGATGTCTGGCCGCCCTGGTAGTGCACACGCTCCGCCGCCTTGCCGGCGAACAGGAGCACTTGTGTGCGGATAAGCTCGCCCATCGCCGCGCCGCGCCAGTTCTCGTCGGTGAGGATGTCATGCGCGCGCGACAGCGACATCAGCCGGCCGGAAAACCGCTGATTGAACTCGTCGATGGTCGAGGAGGTCTGGCCGGTGCGGTTGGCGATGCCCTGGATGACGGCCAGCAGGTTCTTCGACCGGTGCGCCAGCTCGAGAAGGAGCACGCGCATGTGGTATTCGGTCTGCTTGCGTTCGCCGATGTCGATTGCGGCGCAGAGCAAGCCTTTCTGTTCCGCTCCGGTGCCGGCCGGGGCGATGCGCAGCTCGAACCACCTGGGCTTGCCGCCGATCAGCATCTGGAATTCGACGGTCTGCGGCTCGCCGCTCTCCAACGCCTTGCGCTTGGCCGGCACGATGATGTTCACCGTTTCCGCGGAGAAGATATCCTCGTCCGCATGACCGACGAATTGCTGCGCCTGATAGCCGGTGGGCGGGTTGTTCACCCACACATATTTGAGATCTTTGTTCTGGTGATAGAGCATTGCGCCCGACAGCCCGACTGCCGCCGAGACATCGTCAAGCAGCGCGGCCGCGCCCCGCTGCTTGCTTCCCTTCTTGTTGCCGTTAGCCGCCTGTCGCACGATACACGCTTGAGGTCTGTTACTGATAAGCACGGCAGAGTACTCGAAACCGGATAACTTGTCTCAACTCCTCTGGAGAGCTTAAGACCCGGACAGGTACGAATCTGCCCGGGCCTTAACGACTTCCTGGCGTTAAATTACTGCGGCGTCGTGGTCGAGCCGCCGGTCGAGGGTGTGGTGGAAGACCCGGCAGCCGGCGCCTTGACCAGGAACAAGGTCTTGTCGAAGGCCGGCGCCTTTTCCAGTTCCTCGCGCGAAGCCTGGACCGTCAGCTTGACGGCATTGTTCTCGTCCTTGGTGACGGTGATCTTGTTCAACGGCAGGGCGACGTCCTTCTCGCCCATGCCGAGGAAGCCGCCGACACCGACGATCGCCGCCTGGATCGCACCCTTGTCGTCGAAGATCAGGTCGTTGATGTCGCCGATATTCTCATCCGTGCTGGTATAGACGGCGCTGCCGATGAAGCTCGTGGCGAGCACGGCCTTGCCGGCATCGACATTCACGGTGAGGCCGGTATCGCCGGCTGGCGGCTGCTGCGCCGTCGTATCGGTCTTCGGCTGTTCGGAGGACTGCGACGGATCAGGCGTGGCCGGAGCCGTGGTGCCCGGATCCTGCTTCTGCTGCATCTCCTGGGAAGGCTGGGTGGAGGGCTGCTGGTCTGGGGTCGTCTGGGCAAAAGCAACACCGCTCGCCATCAGAGCCGCGAGCGAGATTGCTGGGATGGCGAATCTCTTCATGGGGGAACTCCTTGATTCTTGTGCCGTCACCCTTCTAACGCGCTCTCGGTGTGTCGGGTTCCTTTAACGGCCAGAGACGGCTTGCGTTTTCGCGTTTTGCGGGGCCGCTTGACGTTGCGGCTTTGGGCCTGGAGAAGCTTTTCCTCGGCTTCCATCCCGGCGACGAGGGTCTCCAGGTCGAAACCCTCGGCACGCGCATGCTCGGCGAGCTTGCGATAATGCTCGCGGAACTCGTCGAGGCTGTTTTGCGGCATGCTCTCGAGATCAAGAAGAGCGTTCTCCGCGATCCGGTTGGCGCGAATGAGCTCGTCGATCTTGATCTGCAGCGCTTCGGTGTCACGGTTCTGCGAGTTCTGGATGATGAACACCATCAGGAAGGTGACGATGGTCGTCGCCGTATTGACGGTAAGCTGCCACATGTCCGAATAACCGAGGAATGGTCCGGCCATGGCCCAGATGACGATGAGCAGCGCCGCCAAGGTGAAGGCGACAGGGCTTCCCGCCTGACGCGCCACCCAGGATGTCACTTGCGCGAAACGGGCGTCGAGATCGTCGCCAATCGTATTGTGCTGCCGTTCGCGCATGACGATGGCTACCAGTAATAAGGCACGCCATAATGATCGTGGATGCGGGTCTCCCAGTTGCGGTCCTGCCACGCATCGTCGGTGAATTCCGGCGCGTCGCGCAGCTGCTGCTCGCTCACGCCGGTGCGGTAGCCTTCGAGTTCGGTGTCGTAGGAAAGCGCCGACCAGGGCAGCGGATAGTGATTGTGGCCAAGTCCCATGAAGCCGCCGAAGCTCATCACCGCATAGGTCACATGCCCGGACTTCTTGTTGATCATGAGATGATCGATCTTGCCGACTTTTTCACCCTTGCGATCGAAGACGCTGGTGCCCTCGACCTGTTCCGAGGAGATGAAATCGTGATTGGGATGTGCGCGTTCCATGGGGTCCTCTGGGAAGAAGGGCGCCCGGAGGCGCCCTGAGTTCAATGATTTAGCGGCTCTGGTCCGGCATCTGGCGGACCGGATCCGGGTTGCCCTGCTGGCGATCCTTGTTGGGATCGAAGCCGCCCTGCTGCTGGTTGCGATCGGGATTTTCCGCCTGCTGTTGCTTCTGGCGCTGATCCTCGTCCTTCTGCTTCTGGCCTTGCACGTGCTTCTGGTCCTGCGGGTTACGATTGGTCATGATCGTCTCCATTCTGGGTAAAGGGGAGAGCATCGCGCTCACGGAGCGGGCGCGCAGCTCACCTCATCAACGCCTTATGCCCACTCAAGTTCCATGAAAACGCTCGACAATTGGTTCCCATCATGGGCACCACCGGTGGGCGAGGTGCAGGCCCGAAGGTGAGCCCGTCATCTCCTCGGCCGTCGCAGCAGGATGAGTCCTGCCGCGATGATGAAGCCGGCACCGGCGACCGTGAAGATGTCGGGAACTTCGCCAAAGGCATAATAGCCGATGAGTGCCGCGCCGATGAGCTCGAGATAGACCAGCGGCGCCAGCATCGAGGCTTCGGCGAAGCGAAAGGCCGCGATCGACAGAAGGTGGCTGAAGGCCGACAGCGCGCCGAGGGCGAGGAAGAAGACGAGGTCGCTCCACTGCGGCATGGACCAGGTGGCGACGGCTTGCGGCGTCAGCAGGAGCGTTCCGACCACGCATTGAAAGGCCAGCGTGCTCACCGGGTCGCTCTGTTGCGCCGCGAGACGGGTGGCCACCACATAGACGCCGAAACATAGGCCGGCGGCGAAGGCGAGCAGGATGCCCGGATTGACCTCAGTGCCTGGCCTCAGGATGACGAGGGCGCCGATGAAGCCGAGCCCGAGGCTGGCGACCTTGATCCAGGTCATGCGCTCCTTCAGCACGAAGACCGACAGCACCACGGCCGCGATCGGTCCGATGAAGAAGGCGCTGATCGCGGTCGCGAGCGGAATGCGCGCCAGCGCCAGGAAATAAAGGGTCATCGAGGTGACCAGGAAGAGCGTGCGCAGCACATGCGAGACGCGTCCTTCCTTGGGGAAGACCTGTCCGCCATGACGCAGGGCGGCAAGCGGCAGAACGATGAGGGCTGCGACCGCATAGCGCGCCCAGCCGAGGAAGAGCGGCGAATAGCCGGCGCTCAGATATTTAGCGAGGCCATCCACCGTCGGGATGGACAGCATGGCGAGCGTCATGAGAAGGATGCCGGTGGTCGGCCGTGAAGAGGATTGCGTCGTCATGTCCTACTACTGGCCGATCCCGCGCCTCAGCGATAGCCCGTCACGTCGCTGGGCTTCCCGGCCTCGCGGACCTCCTGGATGTAGCGCCAGCAATCGGGCCGCGACCCGTCGAGATCGGTGAAGCCGTAGACCTGCGCCAGGCCGCCGCTCGACAGCGATTGTCCGTTGAAGCGGGCGCGCTCGGCATCGGCGGCCAGCGCCGCGACGGCGCGGCCGACGAAGCGCGGCGTTTCCGAGATCGCGAAATCTGGAGTCTTCGCGATGGCATCGCGCCAGTTCTCTTCCCTTACGTCGTAGTGCTCGAGCATCATTTCCGAGCGCAGCCAGCCGGGCGTGATCGCCACCGCCGTGGCGCCGTGTTTCTCGAGATCCTTGGCATGCGCCCAGGCCATGCGCGTCACCGCCACCTTGGCGAGATCATAAAAGGGCGAAAGCCGGTAATGGGTCGCATTGTAGTCGGCGGTGCCGTCCGTCACTTCCACCAGGAGGCCGCCCGGACGCTCGATCAGCAAGGGCAGGGCATGATGCGCGGTGATGAGATGGGTGTCGATGCCGAGCCTCAGCATCCTGAGGCCGTTGTCGAGATTGTGCTGCCACACCGGCTTGTCCCATTCGAACAGCTTCTCGCCGCCCCAGATGTCGTTGACCAGTATGTCGAGACGGCCGTGATCGGCGCGGATGCGCTGGACGAGCTTGGCGACATCGGCCGGGACGAGGTGATCGACCTGGACGGCGATGCCTCTGCCGCCGAGCGAAGACACGATCTCGGCCGTTTCCTCGATGGTCTCCGGCCGCTGATATTCCGACTGCTGCTGGCGGGTCGTCCGGCCGGTGACATAGACGGTGGCGCCAGCGGCACCCAGTTCGGACGCGATGCCGCGGCCGGCACCGCGCGAGGCGCCCGCGACCAGGGCAACTTTTTCCTGAAGTTTCATGACTTTGCTCCAACTCACCAAGTGAAATGGCTTGCCGTGGGTATATTTGCAGTATATAAATGATCATTCGTTTATAAATGAAAGTCAAGATGCCGCGGCCAAAGACCCAGTCGAACGAAGCGGTGCTCGAGGCGGCGCACCGGCTCATCCATGACGAAGGGCCGGAGGCGTTGACCTTCGCGCGTCTTGCGCGCGCCTGCGGCTTGGCGCCCGCCACCTTGGTGCAGCGTTTCAAGACCAAGGCCGGCCTCAAGCAGGCGACCTTGCTCCATGCCTGGGATGCGCTCGACGCCAGGACGGCGAGGCTCGCGGCCGAGGCGCCGAAGACGCCGGAGGGCGCGATCCGGCTGTTGACGGCGCTCTCCGGCGATTATGGCGAGATCGAAACCTATGCCGAGGGCCTGCTCATCCTGCGCGAGGATCTCCGCGATCCGGTGCTCAGGGCCCGCGGAACGGCCTGGCGGCACGCGCTGTCACGGGCGCTCGACCGCTGCTTCGCCGATGTTCCTTCGGCGCCGAAGGACGTCGGGCTCCTGATGGCCTCGCACTGGCAGGGCTCGCTCCTGTGGTGGGGCTTCGAGCCTGAGGACGCCGTGGCGCAATATGTCGAGGCAGGTCTCAGGCGCTTCGTCGCGGCAATTTCTGCTTGAGCGCGAAGAAGCCGGTCCAGGGATCGCGCTTGCGATGGCTGAGGCGCTGGCGAAGATTGTCGATGGTGAAATGATTGGCCCTGATGCCGGTCTGAAGTTCGCTCCAGGTGAGCGGCACCGAGATGGCGGCGCCGTTCCTGGCCCGGGTCGAATAGGCGGCGACCGCGGTGGCGCCGCGCCCGTTGCGCAGATAGTCGACGAAGATCCTGCCCTTGCGCCGCGACTTGCTCATCACCGCCAGGTATTTCGATGAATCCGCCGCCATCGCCTCCGCGAATGTCTTGGTGAAGGCCTTGACCTTGTCCCATTCCGTCTGCGGCACGATCGGGCTCACCACATGCAGGCCCTTGCCGCCCGTCGTCTTGACGAAGCTTTCGAGACCCAGCGCCTTGAGCCGGTCCTTGACCTCGACCGCCGCGGCGATGACCTCGTCCCAGGCCACGTCCTCGCCCGGATCGAGGTCGAAGATGATGCGGTCCGGCTGCTCGAGCGTGTCGACGCGCGATCCCCAGGGGTGGATCTCCAGCACATTGGCCTGCACCAGAGCGAGGAGGCCGTCGAGATCGCGAATGGCCATCATCGGTTCGGCCTCGCCGACATCGACCGGCTCGAAGGCTTTGCCGGCGCCTTCCCACATATGCTTGGCGTAGAAGCAGGACTTGCCCACCCCGCCCGGGCAGCGCACCAGGCTCAGCACCCGGCCGGTGACATGGGGCAGGATCCAGTCGGCGATGTCGGTGTAGAATTCGGCGAGCCCCTGCTTGGTGATGCCGTCTTGCGGCCAGAGGATGCGGTCCGGATGGGTGAGCTTGGCGTCGTCCGGCACGGCCTTCGCGCGTTTGGCCGTCCGGGTCCACGGCTCGTGCAGCACGACGTCCGCGGGCGCCTTGTCTTCGCGAATGCCCTTGAAGGCGGCTTGCCGCAGCAGCCGGTCGGGACTCCAGCCCCTGAACTGGATGTCGGCGACGATGCGGGGCTCGACCCAGCGCACGCCATCGAGTGATTCACGCTGGACCGGCCGCTTGAACTTGGGACGCTCCGTCTCGATCGCCGCGAGGCCGCTGCGCAAGGCGAGCGCCGTCTCGTCGGTGAAGCCGGTGCCGGCGCGCCCGGCATGGACGAGCTCCTTGCCGTCATGGAAGCCCAGCACCAGCGAGCCCACCGCCTGGCGCGAGGTCGAGGACGGCACATAGCCGATGATGATGAGATCCTCGCTGAGCGTGCATTTGGACTTGATCCAGCTGGTGGTGCGGCCGCTGCGATAGGACGCGTCGGCGCGTTTCGAGATCAGGCCCTCGAGCCCCATCTGGCACGCATGCTGGAAGATGGTGCGGGCATCGCCGTCATCCATGTGCTGGCTGTAGCGGATGACCGAGGATGCGGGGAGCGCCTGGCAAAGCTCGGCAAGCGCTTCCTTGCGTTCCGCCAGCGGAACGCCCATCAGATTGACGCCCTCGCAATAAAGCAGATCGAACAGGAAATAGCCGAGCCGGTCGCGCCGGCCGTCCCTGAGATCGCTCTGCAGGGCGGTGAAGGTCGAGATGCCGCTCTCCTCCTGCGCCACGATCTCGCCGTCGATCAAGGCGGAGCTCACCGGCAGGTGTTCGAGCGCCTTGGCGATGGTCGGAAAGCGCTTGGTCCAGTCCTGCTGCTTGCGGGTGAGCAGCTGGACCTTGCCGCCGTCGATCCGCGCCTGCATGCGATAGCCGTCCTGCTTGATCTCATGCAGCCAGCCCTTGCCGGTGGGCGGCCCGTCACCCGTTTCCGCCAGCGCCGGCGCGACGAAGACCGGCAATATGCCTTTCTTGGCGCCGGCGAGCTTGCTGAAGCGCGCGGCCGATGCGCCGCTCGCCTGCCTGATCTTCTCGCGCGCTTTGTGGTCGGGCCTGACCCGCTTGCGCTTCTCGAGATCCTCATTGGTGAGGCCGGAGATGACGGAGGTGAGCTCGCTTGCTGCGGGTTCGGAATCGGCGGCGCCGATCGAATATTCATCGTCGCCCTTGAACAGGAGCCAATTGTCCTTGGTCTCGCCGGCTTTCCGCTTCATGCGCACGAAATGCCAGTGGCCTTTCAGCCGCTCGCCGTTCAGCGCGAAAATGAACTTGCCCTGCTTGAGGCCGTCGCGCGGATCGCCGTCGGCCATCCAGGTGCCGCGGTCCCACACGATCATCGTGCCGCCGCCATATTCGCCCTTGGGGATGGTGCCTTCCCAGGTGAGATAGTCGAGCGGATGGTCCTCGGTCTGGACCGCCAGACGCTTGACGCCGGGGACCATGCTGATGCCCTTGGCGACCGCCCAGCTTTTCAGCACGCCGTCGAGCTCGAGCCTCAGGTCGAAATGGAGCCGGCGTGCATCATGGCGCTGTACGGCGAAGCGCCAGGCTTTTTGCCGGCCGACCTTGGGCTTGGGTTCCGCGGTCTTGGTGAAATCGCGCTTCTCGCGATAGTCTTTGAGACGGCTCGCTGCGCGTTTTGCCGATTTTTTTGGGGCGCTACGCGTCGCCATGCCAGGAGCGAGTCCGGTTCGTCATGCGACGAACATAGAGCCTTCCCGGCAACGACACTAGCGCCGGCCGCTGCCGGCCTTCTTCCTGGGCGGCGACTTGTCACCGCCCTTGGCGGCGGCGGGCGCCTTCGCCGGCTTGTCGCTTTTGACGCTCTTGCGCAGGGCATCCATGAGGTCGACGACATTGGTGCCGGTCGGGCGGTCTTCCTTGGCGGCGACGATCTTGTGGCCCTTGGCCTTCTCCTTCACCAGCTCCTGGAGCGCGTTGGCATAGCGGTTCTTGTACTGCTCCGGCTTGAAGCTCGCGGCCTTGCGGCCGATCAGCTCGCTGGCCAGCCCCACCATCTCGGAATCGAGCTTCTGGTCGGGCAGGTCGCCGAAATACTGCCCCGTCGACCTGATCTCGTCGGCGTAGCGCATGATATGCATGCCGAGGCCGCGGTCGAGCGGACCGACGGCCACGAGATATTCGTGGCCCGACATGGTCACTTGCCCGACGCCGAGCTTGCCGCTCTTCTTCAGCGCGTCGCGGATGACGAGATAGCCTTCGATCGCGGGATCGTCCACCGGCACGATGTAATAGGGCCGCTCGAAATAGCGCGGATCGATCTCTTCCGCGGCGACGAACTGCTGCAGGTCGAGCGTCTTCTTGCTTTCGAGCTTGATCGCGTTGAGCTCCTCGGGCTCGAGCGTCACATAGGTGTTCTCGTCGACCTCATAGGCCTTGACGATGTCGGCATTATCCACCGGGCCGATGCCCTTGACGGATTTGGTGTAGTTGATGCGCTTGCCGCTCGGCTTGTGGATCTGGTTGAACTTGATCTCGGCGGTCGTGTCGACGGCGTTGTAGACGGCGACGCCGATGGAGACGAGGGAAAGCCTGAGGAAGCCCTTCCAATAGGCGCGGCCCGGAGCTGCCATGATACTCACCACTGACCAACAAAACTTCTATTCAAAGTGTATCCTGTCGGTCGCGGCGCCTCTACGGAAACAAAGCGAAAACACGTTATGCGGTTACCGAATTATTCCTACAACATATGGATCCTCTCGCTTGGATCGGCGTTGTAATCTTCAGCGCGAGGTGCGAATCTGAAGATCCTCGGACAGGAAAGGCGCAAAGCTCATGACCCTCAAACGCCTTGCTCTTTGTTTAACGCTTCTCCTCGTTTTTCCGGCCGTCGACATCGCTACGGCGAAGGCCGATCTCCTCACCGACATCAAGCGCGGCGCCCGCAAGACCGGCCAGGCCATCGAGCGTGGCGTGAAGAAGACGGGCCGGGCGATCGATCGCGGCGCACGCAAGCTCGGGCGTGAGATCGAGTATGGCTATTGCGATACCTTCACCGACAAGAGCGATCGCCGCTGCCGCATGGAAAGCGGCGTCGGCTACGACAAGAAGGGGACCTATACCTACGATCCCAAGAATCCGAAGAAGAAGTATCGCGGCGACGAGACCGATCCCAAGGCCAGCGAGCGCGACAAGGAGCTCGCCAAGTTCGCCCAATTCGTGAAGAACAAGGAAGTGACCGCGGCCGAGATCGAGGACCGTGATGTCCATCACTTCCGCCCGTTCCTGCAGCCCGGCGCGAAATTGGGCGAGGGCTTCCCCGAGAAGGAGAAGCTCATGCCGCCGACCAAGTCGGGCGAGGTCCGGCCCTGTTGCCTGAAAGGCGGGGGCGGCAGCTTCCTCGATGACCGGCGCGAGAAAACGAAATTGCGCTTCTATGGCGGCACGGATTACCTGACCAAGCCGGGCGAGCCCGTCTATGCGACGATCGACGGCTGGATCGAGCGGCGGAAAGATCCGCGCAAGGACCTGCAGGGCGTCGTCCTGCGCAGCGCCGATGGCTATCGCTCCGCCATTTATTTCGTCGAGCTCGCGCCCGAGATCGACCAGGCGCTCGCATCGAAATCGCGCTTCACCGTGAAGGCCGGCGAGACGGTGCTCGGCACGGCGCAGGATCTTCATCCGATCTATCCGGCGGATGTGCCGAACCATGTGTTCGTCGCCATGTCGGATCCGAAAGGCAACCTGATCGATCCGTCCGGCAAGATCCTGGTCGAACGCGCGCCCAAGACGGCTCCGGCGGCCAAGTCACCGGAGACCGCCGCGAAGTCGCCCGAGACTGCGGCTAAGCCGCCGGAGACTGCGGCGAAGCCGCCGGAGGCCACCCCGAAGTCGCCCGACACGACGGCGAAGCCGCCTGAGAAGTCGCCCGACACCCCGGCAAAACCACCGGAGACCACGGCCAAGCCATAATGCGCCCGGCGATGAGCCCAGTCGGACCGAGTCCAGCAGGACGTCCGGTCTAGTCGGATCTCGTCTCGAAATCGCCGGCCTGCGGCGGCGCGATCGGCTTGAACAGGCTGCGATCGGGTTTGATGTCGAGCAACGGCGTGCCATCGAGACAGTCGAGGCCCTGCACGGTGAGAACCGCACCATTCCGCTCGACGAGCTTGACGATCGCGGTGCCGATGGGATTGGGCCTGACCGGCGAGCGCAGCGCGAAGGTGCCGCGTACCGTGCCGTCATTGGCGGGGCTCTGCTTCACCAGGTCACGGCGCGACAAATGCAGCCAGTAGAGAACTTCCAGCCTTTCGAACGCGCTGACGGCATCGAGCGCACCGATCCAAGGCTCGAAAACCGTGATGCTGCATAAAGGCCCATCGAGCCTGCCTTGCCGGGGACAGGTCAGGCGCGATGTCCAGGGGGTGCCGATGCGGCCGATGAAAACCACGCCGGCATCCATCTTCTCTGGAAACTCGACGGCGACTTCCGCCGTCCGGATCTCGTTCTCGCGCACCATGCGAATCTCTTAACAGCAAACGGCGCGATCGTCAGCCCGCGCTGTGAGTGAGCGGGGCAATCGCATCGGTGGCGAGATCGCGCCCGACCATCCGGCCTCCTAGTACTTGATCCACACCGTCTTGAGGTTGGTGTATTTGTCGAAGGCATGCAGCGACAGGTCGCGGCCGATGCCCGACTGCTTGAAGCCGCCGAAGGGCGTCATGCTCGATCCGGCATCGACGCAATTGACCGAGACGGTGCCGGCCTGCAGCTGGTCGGCCAGACGGTGGACGCGCTTCAGATTGTTCGACCAGAGCGAGGCGGCAAGGCCGTAGATCGTGTCATTGGCGACCGCGACGGCTTCCTCTTCGCTCCTGAACGGAATGACCGACAGCACCGGCCCAAAGATCTCCTCGCGCGCGATCACCATGTCGTTCCTCACATTGTCGAAGATGGTCGGCGTCACATAGTTGGTCGAGCCGGTGATGGTGAGGCGTTTGCCGCCTTCGACCAACTTCGCCACCTCCTTGCCCTTGCTGATGTAGCCCATGATCTTGTCGGTCTGGCGCTCCTCGACGATGGCGCCCATGGCGGTTTGCGGATTGAGCGGATCGCCCGGCTGAAAGCCCTTTGCCCGCTCCACCAGCTTCGCAAGAAACTTGTCCCTGATCTTGTCTTCGACCAGGAGGCGCGAATTGGCCGAGCAGACCTCGCCCTGGTTGCCCCATATGCCGAAGGCCGAGGCATCCGCCGCCGCGTCGAGATCGTCGCAATCGGAGAAGACGAGATTGGGCGACTTGCCGCCGCATTCGAGCCAGACCTGCTTGAGGTTGCTTTCGGCCGAATAGCGCAGGAAATATTTGCCGACTTCGGTCGAGCCGGTGAAGCCGACGCAATCGACGTCCATATGGCGGCCGAGCGCCTGGCCCGCGGTCTCGCCGAAGCCCGGCAGCACGTTGAAGACGCCGGCGGGAATGCCGGCCTCGGCCGCAAGCTCCGCCATCTTGAGAGCGGAGAGCGGCGACTGCTCGGCGGGCTTGAGGATGACCGAGTTGCCGGTGGCGAGAGCGGGAGCGACTTTCCACGTCGCCATCTGGAACGGATAGTTCCACGGCACGATGGCGGCGACGACGCCGAGCGCGTCGCGGCGGATCATCGCCAGATTGCCGTGGCCGGTCGGCGCCACCTCGTCATAGACCTTGTCGATGGCTTCGGCGAACCACTGCCAGTTGTCGGCCGAGCCTGGAATATCGTAGCTCGCCGTCAGCCCGATGGGCTTGCCCATGTCTAGCGTGTCGATCACCGCGAGTTCGTCGCGATGCTTGCGGATGAGCTCGGCCATGCACAGAAGCACGGCCTTGCGCTCCTCCGGCGTGCGGCGTGACCAGGCTCCGGATGTGAACGCGGCGCGTGCCGCCGTCACGGCGCGGTCGACGTCCTCGACGTCGCATTCGGCCACCCTGGCGATCACCTGGTTGGTGGCGGGATTGACGACCTCGAAGGTCTTGCCCGAGGCGGCATCGACCCATTTGCCGCCGATGAAGGCCTGGGTTTTGAATGTGATGGCCTTGGCGCGCTTCTGCCAGTCGCCGTGCGAGAGTTCGGTCAAGATGGACTCCAGTCGGTTACGGGAAAAGAAAGCGGGCAGCGCCGGGGATGGCCGCCCGCCAGTTGCTCTCAGAAAAAGCCCGGGCGCATGCTGGACCTCCCATGATTTGCCGCCTGACGTTATAGCTAATGGGGAATGACGACAAGAGGACGTCGCTCCCATTCGAAAATAGCGCTTTGGATTGGTGCAGTTTGGTCTGGACGCAGAGGGAAGTTCGCCCGAATATGTCCATAAGGAGACTCGCTTGGCCAATCTCAGCATCCGCATCGATTTCGCGCCGGATCATCGCTTAGGACCCGGCAAGATCCAGTTGCTCGAGCAGATCGCATCGCAGGGCTCGATCGCCGCCAGCGGCCGCGCCCTCGGCATGTCCTATCGCCGCGCCTGGGAGCTGATTGACGAGCTGAATTCGATATTTGGCGAGCCTGTGGTCGTCTCGCATGCCGGCGGCAAGAAAGGCGGCGGGGCGGCGCTGACGCCGCTCGGTCTCACCATCATATCGCGCTACCGCGCCATCGAGCGCGCCGCGGCCATTGCCGCGGCAGGTCATGTCGCGGCCCTCGATGCCGCCATCGGGGCCAAGACCAAGCGCCAGCTGCGCTCCTGAACAGGGTTGCGCTTCCAAGCTCGCTATGTTCTATTGAACATAGCGAGTGTGCAGATGGACAAATCCGAAACGGTCACCAATTTCACCTCTTGCGAGGTCTCGGGCGACGGCTCGCGCATCCGTCTCGCTTATTGCGACGGCAATGGCAGCCGGCAGCAGCTCGACATCTCGGTCGAGCAGGCAGGCTCGCTCGCCATGACGCTGCCCCGCCTCTTAAGTGCCGCGCTCAAGGCCCGCAATCAGGATACAAGTCTTAGATTCGTCTTCCCGCTTTCCGAATTCGATCTCGAGGCCGCTGCGGGAAGTGCCGATCGTATCCTGTCGCTGCGCACGCCGGACGGCTTCGAGGTGAGCTTTTCCATCTCGCAGGAGACATTGGCGCATATTGGTCAACTGATCGAGCTCGGCGCCGACCCGGCCAATCATGAAGTGATGCACTAATCGGGTTTCGTTCGCTTGTGTTCGTGTTCTCGGCGTTATTGTCAAATGACAATAACGAATTTCTGAAGTCTCATTCCGCAAAGGGAGGTCATCATGAATATCGCCGTCCGCAAGCCGCTTCTCGGCACTGCCGCCACCGGATTCATGGCGCAGAAGCGCAAGATCCTGATCGATGGAAAATGGCTGGAGGCGCAAGGCGGCGCCACCTTCGCCGTCGAGGATCCCGCCACCCAAGAAACCATCGCCCATGTGCCGGCGGGCGACAAGGCCGATATCGATCTCGCCGTGGCGGCGGCCCGCCGCGCCTTCGAAACCGGCCCGTGGTCGCGCCTGTCGCCGCGCGACCGCTCGCGGCTCGTCTGGAAGCTCGGCGATCTTCTCGAAAAGCACGCCGATGAATTCGCCGAGCTCGAGGCGCTCGACAACGGCAAGCCGGTGACCAACGCCCGCAAGGGCGACGTGCAGGGCTCGATCGACATGTTCCACTACATGGCGGGCTGGGCCACCCGGCTCAATGGCGAGACGATCCAGGTGTCGAGCCCCGGCAACTGGCATGCCTACACGCTGAAGGAGCCGGTGGGCGTCGTCGGCCAGATCATTCCGTGGAATTTCCCGCTGATGATGGCGGCCTGGAAGCTGGCGCCGGCGCTCGCCGCCGGCTGCACCATCGTGCTCAAGCCCGCCGAGCAGACGCCGCTCTCTGCCTTGCGCTTTGGCGAACTGCTCCAGGAAGCCGGCATCCCGGCGGGCGTCGTCAATATCGTCACCGGTTTTGGCGAGACGGCCGGTGCGGCTTTGGCCGAGCATCCTGACATCGACAAGGTCGCCTTCACCGGATCGACCGAAGTCGGTAAGATCATCGTCAAGGCGGCTGCCGGCAATCTCAAGCGCGTGTCGCTCGAACTCGGCGGCAAATCGCCGGCGATCGTCTTCCCCGACGCCGACCTCGATCTCGCCATCGCCGGCACGGCGGACGCGATCTTCTATAATCAGGGCCAATGCTGCACGGCGGGCTCGCGGCTATTCGCCCACAAGTCGGTCTATGACAAGGTCGTGGCGGGTGTGGCCGATGCCGCCGGCAGGCTCAAGATCGGCCATGGCCTCGATCCTTCGGTCAATCTCGGGCCGCTCGTCTCCAAGGAGCAGCATGACCGGGTCAGGGGCTTCCTCGAATCCGGGCGCAAGGAAGGCGCCGAGGTGGTGACCGGCGGCAAGGCTGCCGGCAACCAGGGCTATTTCGTCGAGCCTACCGTCCTTGCCAAGACCAATCGCGACATGCGCGTCGTGCGCGAGGAGATCTTCGGGCCTGTCGTCTGCGTCCAGGCCTTCGACGACGACAGCCTAGATGCCGTGGCCAAATTCGCCAATGACACCGAATATGGCCTCCAGGCCAGCGTCTGGACGCGCAATCTGAAGGTGGCGCATACCATGGCGCGCAAGATCAAGGCTGGCACGATCTGCATCAATGCCCACAATTACGGTGATCCGGCCTGGCCTTTCGGCGGCTACAAGCAGTCGGGCTGGGGCCGGGAGATGGGCAAGGAGGTCATGGAGCACTATACCGAGACCAAGGCCGTCGCCGCGCGCCTGTGACGGCATCGCTTGCCGCGCGCCAGGTGGCGCGGTATCGTGACCTTCGGAATTCCTGCATCAACAGAAACACGGTGAGTGGAGGGACCGGTCCGGTCTCTCCCATCATCGGGAGGTCAACCAGGGAGGATTTCGATGCCAGTTGCCATTCACCCGTCCGTCGACAACGGATTCAAGCCGGCGGCCGACAATTTCACGGGCGGCACGCTCACCTGCAAATGCGCGAGCAACCCGGTGACGGTCAAGATCACGACCCAGAGCGCCCATAATCACGCCTGCGGCTGCACCAAATGCTGGAAGCCGGATGGCGCGGTGTTCTCGGTCGTCGCCGTCGTGCCGCGCGACAGCCTCTCCGTCACCGCCAATGGCAACAAGCTCAAGGTCGTCGACGCCAATGCCACGATCCAGCGCCATGCCTGCACGGGCTGCGGTGTGCATATGTATGGCCGCATCGAGAACACCAAGCATCCCTTCCATGGGCTCGACTTCATCCACACCGAATTGTCCAAGGAGCAGGGCTGGTCGCCGCCGCAATTCGCGGCCTTCGTCTCCTCGATCATCGAATCCGGCACCAAGCCCGACCAGATGGGCGCGGTCAGGTCGAGGCTCAAGGAGATCGGCCTCGAGCCCTATGACTGCCTGTCGCCGCCGCTCATGGATTACATCGCCACCCACATCGCTAAGGCATCGGGCGTGCTCAAGGCCTGATGCGCGTCCCATCCTGGGGTGGACGGCCCGGCATCTGCCGGGCTAGACCAGTTGCGTATTGTTAAAGGAGAATGCTCGAGATGAAGACCCGTGCCGCCGTCGCCTTCGAGAAAGCCAAGCCGCTCGAGATCGTCGAGGTTGATCTCGAAGGCCCGCGCGAGGGCGAGGTGCTGGTCGAGATCAAGGCGACCGGCATCTGCCACACGGACGAGTTCACCATTTCGGGCGCCGATCCGGAAGGGTTGTTTCCGGCGATCATGGGCCATGAGGGGGCGGGCGTCGTCGTCGACGTCGGGCCCGGCGTGAAGTCGCTCAAGAAGGGCGATCACGTCATCCCCCTCTATACGCCCGAATGCCGCGAATGCGACTACTGCCTCAATCCCAAAACCAATCTCTGCCAAAAGATCAGGCTCACGCAAGGACGGGGCCTGATGCCTGACGGCACCAGCCGCTTCTCCTACAAGGGCAAGATGGTGCACCACTATATGGGCTGCTCCACCTTCTCGAATTTCACCGTCCTGCCCGAGATCGCGCTGGCCAAGGTGCGTGCCGACGCGCCCTTCGACAAGATCTGCTATATCGGCTGCGGCGTCACCACCGGCATAGGCGCCGTGATCAACACCGCCAAGGTGGAAGAGGGCTCGAACTGCATCGTCTTCGGGCTCGGCGGCATCGGCCTCAACGTCATCCAGGGCTTGCGGCTCGCCGGCGCCAACATGATCGTCGGCGTCGACCTCAACAATGACCGCAAGGCCTGGGGCGAGCGCTTCGGCATGACCCATTTCGTCAATCCCGGCGACGTCAAGGGCGACCTCGTCGCCCATCTCGTGGAACTGACCGGCGGCGGCGCCGATTACACCTTCGAATGCATCGGCAACGTCAAGGTGATGCGCATCGCGCTCGAGGCCTGCCACAAGGGCTGGGGCGAATCGATCATCATCGGCGTCGCCGGCTCCGGCCAGGAGATCGCCACCCGGCCGTTCCAGCTGGTCACCGGCCGCGTCTGGCGCGGCACCGCCTTTGGCGGCGCCCGCGGCCGCACCGATGTGCCGAAGATCGTCGACTGGTACATGAACGGCAAGATCGAGATCGATCCGATGATCACCCACACCTTGCCCTTGGAGAAGATCAACGACGCCTTCGATCTCATGCATGAGGGCAAGTCGATCCGAAGCGTCGTCGTTTTCTGATTTTGGCGCATGATCCGGAAAAGTGGATTCCGGAAAGATCATGCGCATACAAAGGGATAGAGCGCGATGGCGATGCAGCACAAAGTCATCGCGCTCTAGCGGCGGAATAACCGCTTCCCCGATCCGTTCTCCCCCGGACTTCGAGGAGAACGGATCATGTTGCGCGAAACCCTATCCAGTTTCTGGCCGGCGCCGGACGAGCGTGCGGACGGCGGCACCGGCGAGTCCACGATCGACTTCCTGTGTGATCCCCAGGATCTGGGCGTCATAGCGGAGCCGGTGCCGGCCAAGCTCGCCATGCCGGACTGGTTCAAGCGCCTGCCCGCGATCGATGCGGCGGCCGTCTCGGCGACCAACAACGGGCTCACCGTCAAGCGCTGCATGCCCTTCCTGGACGCGATGACGCTGGGCTTCATCCTACCGCTCGCGGCGACGACCCGGCTCGAGATCAAGGAGGGCGGCAAGACGGTCGAGGCCGGCTGGGAGTTCGACAAGATCATGGTCAGCAATCACGGCAGTCATCAGGTGGCAGGCCATCCGCTGGCCGACCGGCCGCCGATGAAATTCCACAATTACTGGACCATCAAGACGCCGCCGGGCTGGAGCGCCCTGTTCGTCGCGCCGCTCAATCGCGCGCCGTTGCCGGTCACGATCGTCGCCGGCGTGGTCGACACCGACAGCTATCATTCGCTGATCAACTTTCCCTTCTTCGCGACGGGGTCGGACGGCGTGCATGTGCTGGAGAAAGGCACGCCTTTGGTCCAGGTCATTCCCTTCCGGCGCGCCGATGCGGCGCTCGAGCCCTCGCTCGGCCGCGCCGTCGCCGGAGCCCTCGATTGCTCCGTGCGCTCGGAAACCTGCGAGGAGAGCCGGGCGCGCGAAACGATCCGCCGCAACACCATCGCCGGCGAAGGCTGGTACCGCAAATTCGCGCGTGCGAAACGTTAGCGCATGATCGGGAAAAGCGGACGCCGGTTTTCCGACGAGATCATGCTCAAACTAATGCGTGAGGGGGAATATGCGCCGCGCCAATCCGTTCGTCGCTCGGGATGTGCATCACGCCATCCCGCAGACTGATGAAAGGATACATCATGAATCGCAAAGTGATCCTGACGGGAGCGCTGGCGCTGGGCCTCGGCGCGACGGCCGCCACGGCAATGCCGCTGGCTAAGCCCGACATCACCGGCGGGCAGAGTGTCACCGGTGAAACGGGCCAGATCATTCTCGCCGGCAACAGCTCATCCAACTCGAGCTCGAATTCGAGCTCGAACAGTTCATCGAATTCATCGTCGAACTCGAGCTCCAACTCGTCGTCCAATTCGAGTTCCAACTCATCGTCGAATTCGTCCTCGAATTCCAGCTCGAACAGCTCGTCGAATTCGGGCTCCAAATTCGGCGCCCGGGGCAAGCGGAAACGGTGAGGCACTGTGGAAGGGCACGGAGTCCGTGCCCTTCCTTCTCATCCGCACAGGCCCGAGGGGTTGAGAAGACCCCAGCCGAATATGTCGTCATGGCCCGGCTTGCCCAGATCCTCGGCGCTGCCGGTGAGCCGCGACAGGACGCGCGCCTGCGGCGCGTCGGTCTCGGCCTTTTGCGCCAGCGCAATGGCCGCCGTCACGAAGGGCGCCGCGAAGGATGTTCCGGTGCGTGGCCGTGTCCCTTTCCTCGACGCGGCGATCCAGACATCGACGCCGGGAGCGGCGAGATCGATATGCGGCCCGCGGCCGGCGCGCCGGTAGGGGCGTTTCTGCCGGTCGACGGCCGTGACTGCGACGACTTCGGGGTAGGCCGCGGGATAGACCGGCTTGGCCTTGGGCCCGTCATTGCCTGCCGCGGCGACGAGGATGATGCCGTTGCCCGCCAGGCGCTCGACGGCTCTTTCGAGGATCGCGTTGGCCGGACCCGCGAGGCTCAGATTGATAATCCCGACATCGCGGCCTTCGAGATAATCGAGCGCCTTGACGAGGCTGTAGGCGTCGGCGACATCGCCATGCCGGCCGCGCCGGTGGAAGGTATCGACGGCGATCAGTTCGGCGCCGGGCAAGAGGCCGGGAGAGCGCCCCTCCGGATTGCCGACCAGGAGAGCGGCGACGGCTGTCCCGTGCTGCATCCCGGACGCCGGAAGCTCTTGCGCGGCAAGGCGCTTGACCTCGATCCGGCTGCCCGCGAGCGCGTCGTGATCGGCATTGATGGCGGTGTCGATCATGCCGATGCGAATGCCGCGGCTGCAGGATGTGGCACCTTCCTCCCGGACCGGGCTCCATCCGATCAGGTTGCGCGCCAGGCATTGGCTTTCCGTGCAGTCCCCGCCGGCATTGGGCTGGTAATAGTGATTGAAATCGATCTCCGCCTGGGGGGCCGCGGACCGGATATCGGCGCGCGCCGCGGCGAGCGTCAGGCGCGACGGTACGCGCAGGCGGTGGACGATTTGACCGGAAGCGGCGAGGGAGGCCTGCTCCAATATCACATAGCCCGCCGTCGTCAGGCGCTCGATATCGGCGGCGGTGAGACCGTGGCCGATGATCTCCGAGCGCGCATGGTCGGGCAGCGCTTGGACGACGCGCCGGCGCGGCTCAGCCCGTGCCTTGCTGCGGACCTGCCGCTTCGGTTTCTGGAAGAAGAAGCCGCTCCCGCTGCGGGAGAAATTTCCGCCGCCGCGCGACTGTCCGGCGCCCGCCGGTCCGCCATCGTCGTCTCCGCCGCCGTCATCGTCGCCGCCACCGTCGTCATCCGCCAACGCTGCCGTAACGAAACTCGGCCCGAAACCACCGACGCCGGGCAAGCCCGTGGCGATCAGCGCCAGGCCGCAGAACGCCGCCCCGAGCCGCCTCACATATGTCATCAACCCGTCCATAGCGTCCTCCGATCGGCTCATTTCGCATCGTTCCGGGCTTGCCTTCAAGTGATCGGCATGCGATCCCGGTCGCGGTGATAACGGCCGCTTGCCGCATCTATTCCCTGAGGGAATTCCTTTTTAGGCATGGTCATGGCGGGACTTCCAGAAGACTTCGGCGACCGGCTCATCGCCTTCCTGCCCAATCTGCGCCGTTTTGCGGTCTCGCTCTGCCGCTCGTCCGACATGGCGGACGATCTCGTGCAGCTGGCCTGCGAGCGGGCCATCGCCAATGCGTCGTCTTTCGAGCCCGGCACCAGGTTCGATGCCTGGATGTTCCGCATCCTGCGCAACCTGTGGATCGACCAGGTGCGGCGCGACCGGACCGCGGGCCACAAGGACGATATCGGCGTCCATGAGGAGCGGCTGGCCGGCGACATGGGGACGGCGCCGGAACACCGCCTGGTGCTCAAGGACGTCTGGAAGGCGATTGCGGGATTGACGGACGACCAGCGCGAAGTGCTGCTCCTGGTCTGCGTCGAGGAGCTCTCTTATCGCGAGACCTCCGATATTCTGGGCATTCCCATCGGCACGGTGATGAGCCGGCTGGCGCGGGCGCGGTCGAATATCGCCGCCGCCGCGGGAATAGATGCGCCGGCGCTGCGTTCGAAGAGGCAGGACAAGGTCGAGACCGATGAGTGAAGAGTTCACCGACGAAGAACTGATGGCCTATGCCGACGGCGAGCTGGAGCCCGCCCGGGCGGTGCGGCTCGCGGCGCTGTTGCCCGGCCGGCCGGATCTCGCCGATCGCGTCGGCCTGTTCGCGCGCACCCGCGGCATGGCGGCGCAGAGCGTCAGGACGCATCTCGACGCGCCGGTGCCGGCGAAGCTCACGGCGTCGGTCGAGGACATGATCCGGCAGGCGGCCGGGCGAAACTCCGCCGAAGACGTCACTCCGCTGAACCCGCGGCAAAGACCGGCGCGCTTCGCGCCGTTCGGCAGCTGGGCCGCGCCGCTTGCCGCCTGCCTGCTGGCGCTCGTCGCCGGTGTCGCCGGCTATTGGCTCGCCGCGCGGGGAACGGCGCCACCTGGCTATTATCAGCTCGCCGGCATTGCCGATCCCGAGCTCGACCAGGTCTTGTCGAAGCTTCCGGCCGGGGAAAAGTCGCGGCTTGCGGGCGCAGGCGCCGAGATTTCCATGATCTCGTCCTTCTATCGTGGTGACCAGGCGCTCTGCCGCGAATTCACCATCGCCCATGCGGCCCTTGGCGATCATCTGGCCGTCGCCTGCCGCAACGCCGGCAAATGGAGCGTCGATCTCGCCTTGCGGACGAGCGGCGGCAGCGGCGATGCCTACAGGCCGGCATCATCCGCCGAGACGATCGATGCTTATCTGCAGGCGCTGGGGGCGGGGCCGCCGCTCGAAGGTCAGGCGGAAGCCGACGCGCTGGCCAAGCTGCGGTGACGACCGAATCCTGTCACTTACCTCGAGGTGCGTGATTTACAGCTGTTCTCCGCCGCTCGATGATCGGCCTCCAATGGCGACAGGGAGATGTTGATGACCGAAACACGGCGGACCGCGCGCTGTGCCTGCGGCGGATTGAAGATCACAGTCACCGGCGAGCCGGCGCGCGTCTATGCTTGTGCGTGCCTCGAATGCCAGCGCGCCACGGGATCGGCCTTCTCCTACCGCGCGCGTTTCGCCGAAAGCGCCATTGCCGGGATCGAAGGTGACCGCCGCAGCTGGCGGCGCGGCAGCGATGCCGGGCGCTGGATCGAGCAGACCTTCTGCCCAACATGCGGCAGCCTCGTCTTCATGGCGGGCGAGGCCATACCGGGCGAGATCACCGTTTCGGTCGGCTGCTTCGCCGATCCGGATTTTGCAGCACCCGTCAAGATCTTCTGGGAAGAGCGCCGGCACCGCTGGTACGGCTTGACCTGAGCTTCTATTTGCGGAAGGCGGCTTCGAGCTCGGCGATCTGGTCCCGGGTCAAGAGGCGGCTCTTCCGGCCGGACAGTGTGACGACGAGCTTCGCCGTTTCTTCCAGCTCCTCCGCGGCATGGATCGCCGACAGGAGATCGGGGCCGGCGACGACCGGCCCGTGATTGGCGAGCAGCACGGCGGTGTATTTCCCGCCGAGGGCGCGGATCATGTCGCCCATCCTGGCATCGCCGGGCCGTGCATAGGGAATGAGCTTCACCTTGCCGACGCGCATCACGACATAGGGTGTCAGCGGCGGCACCGCATTGTCGGGATCGATGCCCGCGAGGCAGGAGAGCGCCGTCGCATAGGTCGAATGGAGATGGACGACGGCGCGGGTCCCGGCGACCGTCTCATAGAACGCCCGGTGCAGGAAAACTTCCTTGGATGGCGGATCGCCGGCCACGTGCTTGAAATCGTGGTCGAGCTTGCTGATGCGGTCGGGATCGAGGAAGCCCAGGCTCGAATTGGTCGGCGTGATGAGGACGCCGTCCGCGACCGCGGCGCTGATATTGCCGGCGGAGCCGACCGAGAAGCCGCGCTGATGCAATGAAGCCGAGCGTTGGACCATGAGCGCGCGCAGTTCTGTGTCCGTCATGCGCCGGCTCCCAGGCGATCGAGCGCCTTTTCGAAGAAATCCTCCGCGCCGAAATTGCCCGATTTGAGCGCGAGCGCGATCCTCTCCGGGCCCAGCGTGGCCAAGGCCGGCACGCCGGGATCGATCTCGGGGCCGATGCTGACGGCTTCGAGCGCAAGGCCGCTGACCGCGGCGCCCGAGGTCTCGCCGCCGGCGACGACCAGCCGCCTGACGCCGCCCGCAACCAGGGCGCGCGCGGTGGTCTCGAAGAAGGTTTCGAGCGCAAGGGCGGATTTTTCGCGCCCATGGCGCGCCTGGATGACGCCGACCTCGTCGGGGGTGGCGGAGGAATAAGCCAGCGGCTGGCGCCCGCTGTTCTCGCGCATGAAGGCGACGATGGCTTCAGGTGCGAGTCTGCCGGAGATGACCGCTTCGGCATCGATGGGCAAGACCGGATGGCGCGCCGCATGGTGCTCGACCTGCCGGCGGGTTGCCGCCGAGCAGCTGCCGGCGAGAACGGCTTCGGGCCCGCGAACCCCTCGCCAGGCGTGCCGGGCGGGGCTGAGCTTGCCGGCGCTGGCGAAGTTGCGCGGCAGGCCCATGGCGATGCCGGACCCGCCGGTGATCAATTTCGCCGCGGCGCAGGCCTTGCCGATCGCCAGAAGATCGGCCTCGCTGAGCGCATCGACGATGGCGAGCGTTTCGCCGCGCCGGGCCGCCTCGGCGAGGGCCGTCCTGATGGCGGCGGCGCCCTGGCGCACGACGCTCCACGGCACGAGCCCGACCGGGCTCTGCGACTGCCGCTTCAGCCAGCGCCTCAGATCGGCATCCGTCATCGGATTGAGCGGATGGTTTTCGAGGCCTGATTCGTTGAGAAGCCGGTCATGGACGAAGAGATGGCCGTGATAGAGGGTGCGCCCGGTCGCCGGAAAAGCGGGGCAGGCGACGACGCCCTTCACGCCCAGCGCATCGGCGAGCGCTTCGCCGACCGGCCCGATATTGCCTTCGGGCGTCGAATCGAAGGTCGAGCAATATTTGAAGACGATCTGCTCGCAGCCCTGCCGCCGCAGCCAGTCGAGCGCCTGAAGCGAGAGGTCGACGGCCTCTCGTACCGGGATGGAGCGCGATTTGAGCGAGATGACGCCAGCCTCGCAGTCAGCTTGCGCAGGACCTGCCGGAATCCCGAAATATTGCGTCACCGCCATGCCGGGCGCGCCGTCTATGCCTTTGGCCAGCGTGTTGGCGATATCGCTGGCACCGGTGAAATCATCGGCAATGACACCGAGCAGCATGGGAACTCGCTGAATGTCGGGAGACGGAAGATGCGAAAGTAACACATCCTGCGGGCTGGAGAAGAGGGGCGCTTGACTCCTGCGCGTTTGCCCGCGATGTCCTGGGGCCTGCCGGCCTTCCCCGACTGGTCCAAGACCCGGCGTCAGACAGCAATGGCCGGGAAGGCGCGCATGCAAGACAAAGTCGAGATCCTGTTGCTCACCGGCCCGGCCGGTGTCGGAAAATCGACGCTGGGCTGGGAGATCGGCGCTCAGCTCAGTGCGGCGGGTGAAGCGCATGCCATCATCGAGAGCGACGAGCTCGATCGTGTCTATCCCAAGCCTGCTATCGATGACCTCAATCGCCTCAAGGCCGGAACCCTTGATGTAAGCAGCATCAATCTCGCCGCTCTATGGTCGACCTATCGGGCGCTCGGCCATTGGCGTCTCGTGATGTCGGGCGTCATGCTGCATCTGGAGTTCGACCGGCGCTGGATCCTGGCCGCCATTCCCGCGGCGCGGATCACCGTCATCCGCCTGAGCGCGACCGAGGCGACGCTGCGCGCGCGCATCGCCGAACGCGAGAAGGGATCCGGCGCAGAGGACCAGCTGCGGCGCACGCTCAGGCAGGCGCAGCGCATGGCGCAGGAAAAGGCCGATGGGCTCATCGTCGTGCCGGTCGACGGACAGTCGCCGCCGGAGCTGGCGCGGCTGGTGCTGCGCCAGGCCGGATGGCTGGCGGATTAAGGCGCTGAGCCGGTCAGGAAGGTGCTCAATGCGCGCATGACCGCCTCAGGCTTTTCGAGCTGAGGAAGGTGTCCCACGCCGGGGAACGTCGTGAACCCGGCCTGGGGCATCCGCTCATGCAGGCGGCGTCCCCGGTCGAGCGGTATCCAGGGGTCGTCCTCGCCCCACAGGATCGTCACCGGGCAGCGCACGGCGCCGAACAGGGGCTCGATCTCGGCGGTGTAGCGTTCATCCGCCTGCGCGAACTGGCGATAGAAGCTGCCGCGTCCCGCGCTCGACAGCCATGGCCGGACCAGGGCCTCGACGTCCTCACCCGGCAGGTCGCGGACGAGAGCGCCCTTGATGTAAGCCCGCACCACGGCTTCGTGGATGTGAGGCGGAAGGCCGACAAAGGCATCGACATGCCGCCCGACGTGATCGAAGAAGTCCGACCCCCATGGGCGCATCGCGACCACGTTCATCAGCACGTATCGCTCATAGTCGGCGCCATGCAGGAGATGGCTGCGCAGCGTCACCGCGCCGCCCATGTCATGGGCGATGACGATGGGGCGGGTGAGCTGCCAGTGGGCGAGCATCGCGACGAATGTCTCGCTTTGCACGTCGAGCGACGTGCGCTGGCCTTCGTTCATGTCCGACTGGCCATAGCCCGGCATGTCGTACCAGTGCACGTGGAAGCGTTCGGCGAGGGCGGGAATCACCCGGTGCCAGGAATAGGACGACCATGGCCAGCCATGCGCGACGACCAGGGGCCGGCCTCTGCCGGCTGTTCCGGCGGCGACGGTGCCGGCCGGCGTTGCAATGCGCTCCCGCAGGTTCCAATTCATTCGGATTCATACCATGGCACACGGAAGGCGCCAGCGCGCGGGCTCCGGTCTATGGAGGCCGAGCCTAGATCTTCACCAGCATCGCCGTTCCATACATCAGCGCGAGGCCCGCCGCGATGCCGAGCAGGACGGGCGGTGTCATCCAGCTCTTGACCGGGTCTTCCGACGATCGCGCCAGGAACGCGCCGACCTCGACGATCACCTGGAAGATGGCGCCGGCGCCGATGGCGAGCGCCAGCGCCGACCAGTGCGGCGCGTAAGCGAGGCTTCCCGCCCACATGCCGATGACCGCGGGGCCCCCGGCGATGAGCGCCAGCACGGCGAACTGCGTCAGCGTCGGCCTGATCTTGAGGAGTGGTGCGGCGATGCCGATGCCTTCGGTGATGTTGTGCAGCGTGAAGCCCATGACCAGGAACGCGCCGAGGCCGGCGGCGCCGGCGGCGAAGGCGGCGCCGATGGCGAGGCCTTCGCCGAGATTGTGCAGCCCGATGCCGATGGCGATATAGGTGGCGAGCGCCAGTCCCGAGGGCACGCCCTGGCGCCGCGAGATGCCGAGCAGCAGGATGAAGCTCGCCGCCGCGGCGAGGATGACCATCATCGGCCCCTGGAAGATGGCGGCGGACCTTCCGGCGAATTCGAGCGCGTCCTCGAAGGTGTCGATCAGGAGGAAGAGCAGGAGGCCGACCGTCATGGCGAGGAGGAAGGTCATCACCGCGGGGCCGGCGCCGCGCAGGGCCGGATAGAACATGAGCCCGATGACGACAGGCACGATGCCGACGAAAGCGCCGAGCATCGCCTGGGCGGCGAAATTGAGCGACGTCACCTGCGGCGTCTCGACCGCGACCGGGATCTCGTGCTCGAACGTGGCGCCGGTATTGGTGACGAAGGTCACCTTATGGGCTTCGGCCAGGACCCAGGGGAAGGGGATCGCGACCCAGGCGGTGCTGCCGCGCTCGATCGCGCCGGGCGGCGTCTGGGTGAAGCGCCAGTAGGCGGCATCGACCTGCACCTGCGCGATCGTCATCGGCTCCGAGCCGCCGCCCCGCACCAAGAGGCGCAGGCCGTTCTGGTCGAGGATCGTGCGCTCGACGGTCAGCGCCTCGACCGGCGGCGCGCCATTGCTGAAATGGCTGAGCAGATTGCCGGCGAGGAGCCACCAGAGCGCGCCCATGAGAAGGACGACGGGCGCCAGGACCCAGACGATCTTCTGCCAGGAAGATCGCGTGTCGACGGCTGGCGAAGCGGTCTCGGTGCTCATGACAGGGTCTCCACCACGTCGAACATGCCCATCCAGCCGAGCTCGGTGAATTCCGATTGATGCGCATGGAACATGTAGAGACCCGGCTCATGATCGGCCTCTGCGCCGAAGGTGAATTCGAGGATGCCGCGCTGCGCCTGGCACTGCATGATGACGTCGACGGTCTTGAGCGTCGGCGTCAGCGTCGTGCCCTGGTCGTAATAGTCGAAGAAGTTGCCGTGCAGGTGGAAGGAGTTGATCGGGTCGAACTCGGTCACATTGACGAGATAGATGCGCACCGGCCGGCTCTTCACCAGCTTGATCGGCTGCTTGGCATAGCAATGGGCGATGGTGTTGCAGGCGTAGAACTCGTTCTCGCCGTCGAAATTCGTGTCGAAGGCGTTCATCACCATGGCCATTTCCTGCCACTCGGCGTTCTCGGGCGCGCCGAGGAGGCGCGATGCGGCGACATTCGCCGCTTCCGGATGCCGGGCGGGATCGGGGTCGATGACGAAGAGGCCGTACATGCCCTTGTGGATGTGGCGCGCCAAGGGCAGCGCATGGCAGTGATAGAGATGGCAGCCGAAGGGGCGGGCGTCGAACTCATAGACGAATTCGCCGCCCGGCGGCACCAGCCCCGCGCCCGGTATGCCGTCCATGCGCGCCGCGTGGAAGCCGTGGAAATGCATCGAATGCGGATGCGAGCCGAAATTCTTGAAGACGATGCGCACCCTGTCGCCTTCGGTGGCGCGCAGCGCCGGCCCGGGCACGCGCCCGTTGAAGGTCCAGGCCGGGAACATGACGCCCGGCGCGATCTCGATCTCCTTGTCCTCGGCCGTCACCTGGAAGGTGCGCAGCTTGCGGCCGTCGGGCAGGGTCGAGACTTCGCCCGTTTCCCATTCTGTGAGCATCGCGGTGGGATCGAAGCCGTTGCGCGCGGAATCGACGTCGCCGACGGTGATCATCTCGCCATGAGCGTTCATGTGATCGCCGCCTGCATATTGCTGGCTGCCGGCCGCTGGCATCTGGTGGCCCTGGTGGCCTGCGGGCGCCTGCTCGGCCTGGCCGAGCGCGCCGCGCCCGCCGATCGCCGCGGCCCCGGCCGCCAAGAGGCCCGCGCCGATGAATCCGCGACGTTTCAGATCGAAAGGCAGCCAGCTTGCCATGCTCAGTCCCTCTTCAGGTCAATTCCCTTAGCCCCTACGAACAATAAGAGCATAAGGGCGATATCTTAGCAATGGCTATATTTTGATATAATCAGCAGAATATCGTATAGCTCCGGCTATGATCTTTGCTGACGAATTTCACTTGTTATGAAAGCCACCAAAGCCCAGCTCTCGCCCGAAAGCTCGCTGGTCGATGCCGACACCCATGTCGAGAGCTTCCGCCAGACCCGGCATAATCGCCGCACCGAGCTGGTCGAGGACTATGTCGAGCTGATTGCCGACCTCATCGCCGATCGCGGCGAGGCGCGCCAGGTCGATATCGCCCAGCGGCTGGGCGTGGCGCAACCGACGGTGGCGAAGATGCTGAAGCGGCTCGCCGCCGAAGGGCTCATCCAGCAGCGCCCCTATCGCGGCGTCTTCCTCACCGACGAGGGTTCGAACCTTGCCGAGAAGAGCCGCGAGCGCCATCAGATCGTCGAGAATTTCCTCTGCGCCCTGGGGATAAGCCCCGAGACGGCGCGGGTCGATGCCGAAGGGATCGAGCATCATGTGAGCCTCGAGACCTTGAGCGCCTTCAAGGCTTTCCTGCAGAAGCGGTAGGAGGTGGACGATCGATCAAGCGGCATCTCCACGCGTCTGATAGGAAGCGGGCACGTAGGGAGGATCCGATGTCGGTCGCTGACAATGCTCTTTGGATCATCGAGCGCAATCTGCAGGAGTCCCTGTCGCTCACTTGGCTCGCACAATCTTGCGGCGTGTCGCGTTCGCACCTTGCCAATGCTTTCGGCACGGCCACCGGCCAGTCGGTGGTGCGCTACCTCCGCGCCCGGCGTTTGAGCGAAGCGGCGCTCAGGCTGGCGCAGGGCGCTCCCGACATACTGTCGGTCGCCCTCGACGCCGGCTATGGCTCGCATGAAGCCTTCACCCGGGCCTTTCGCGAGCAGTTCGGCCGAACTCCTGAAAGCGTCCGCGACCAGAGCAGCTTGGCTGATCTGGCAATCGTCAAGCCACTGGAACTGAAGGCGCGGGCAACGGCCCGCCTCGATCCGCCGCGCATTGTCGCCGCGGACCGCATCCGCGCCGTTGGACTTTCCGAAGTGTGTTCCTTCGCGACCACGGTCGAAATTCCGGCGCAGTGGCGGCGCTTCATGGAGCTCTATGCCGCCATTCCGGACAAGCTCGAGCGCATACCGATCGGGATGAGCCAGGTCCCCGATGACAATGGTGAATTTCCTTATGTCTGTGCGGCCGAAGTTTCCCGCTTCGGCGACATCCCCCAAGGGCTCGTCAAGCTGGACGTGTCGGCGCGCAGCTACGCCGTGTTCGAACACAAGGACCATGTCTCGCGGATCTTCGAGACCTATGAAGCCATTTGGAACGAAGCACTCGGGGACCGTGAGGTCGCGGATGCGCCGGTCGTGGAAAGGCACAATCCGGCCTTCGATCCGGCCAGCGGAGAGGGCGGCCTGACTTTGTGGATTCCGTTGGCGCAGTGAACGTGCCGAAACTGCAAGTCCCTTTGCCGCCGGTCGTGACAGAAGCCGAATGGCGCGCCGTGCGCGGGCGGCTGCTGGCCAAGGAAAAGGCGGCGACGCGCGCCCTCGATGCTCTGGCCGCGGAACGCCGCCGTCTGCCCATGGTCAGGTTGGCGCGGGCCTATCATTTTGACGGCGCGCGGGGCCGGGTCACGCTTCACCAGCTGTTCGAGAAGCGCCGCCAACTCATTGTCTATCACTTCATGTTCGCGCCCGATTGGGCATCCGCCTGTCCGGGGTGCGCACGCCGCATCGACGATGTCGGGCAGCTGGCGCATCTCCATGCCCGCGAGACGACTTTTGCGGCCGTGGCCCTCGCCCCTTATGCGCGGCTCGCGAAATTGCGCAAGCGCAAGCGCTGGAGCGTTCCGTTCTATTCATCGGCGGGCGGGAGCTTCAATGCCGATATGGGCGTCACCGCCGGCGGCGACGAGGATTTTGGCCTGAGCGTCTTTCTCCGTGACGAGGAACATGTCTATCGCACCTACTTTACGACCGGCCGCGGCGTCGAGTCCGCGGGTTTCCGACATCTTCTCGACCTGACACCCTATGGCCGCCAGGAAGAATGGGAGGATTCACCTGTCGGGTGGCCGCAATCGCCGACCCATGGCTGGGGCTCTGCGCGCGACGACCAATGAGCCGCCGGCATGGCGTTTGGCGAGAGGAACCACGACTCTCCTTGGAAGTTAGCTCTTCGATTCTTCCAGGTGGAGGCAGGAATGGCTCATCGTGCAACCGCGCGCGCGAAGTCCGGAAAACCCGCTGCCGACAAGGGCCGCAAGATCCAGGCTGAGGTCGACGCCCGTGACCGCGGAAAGCCCGCGCTGAAATCCGCCGACAAGCCGATGCAGGCGGGCCAGCGCGACTATCCGGCAAGTTTTCCGCCGCAGCACCTGGCGAAACCCGGCCGCGAAGCCGATCTCGATCAACCACCGCTCTTCGAGGCGCCGGCCTATAAGGGCTCCGAGAAGCTCGAGGGCATGGTCGCCCTCATCACCGGCGGCGATTCCGGGATCGGCCGGGCGGTCGCCGTGCTCTATGCTCGTGAAGGCGCCGATGTCGCCGTCGTCTATCTCGACGAGCATCAGGACGCCGAAGCCACCAAGACAGCCGTCGAAGCGGAAGGGCGGCGCTGCCTCCTGATCCCGGGTGATGTCAGCAGCGCGGCCTTCTGCGACAGCGCGGTGAAGCGGACGGTGGACGCGTTCGGCAGGCTCGACATATTGGTCAACAATGCGGCCTTTCAGGAGCACGAGCACAAGATCGAGGATCTGAGCGACGCGCATTTCGACCTCACGATCAAGACCAACCTCTACGGCTATTTCTACATGGCCCGCGCCGCCGTCCCGCATCTGAAGGAAGGGTCATCCATAGTGATGACGGGCTCGGTCACCGGCATCATGGGCAGCGGCGGCCTGCTCGACTATTCGATGACCAAGGGCGGCATCCATGCGTTCGTCAGGTCGCTGGCGGCGCATCTCGTCGGCCGGGGCGTCAGGGTGAACGCCGTGGCGCCGGGCCCGGTATGGACGCCGCTCAATCCGGCGGACAAGCCGGCCGCGGAGGTGAAGGACTTCGGCAGCGACACGCCGATGAAGCGCGCCGCGCAGCCCGAGGAGATCGCGCCCGCTTTCGTATTCCTCGCCGCGCCGAGCTGCTCCAGTTACATCACCGGGGAAATTCTGCCGATCATCGGCGGCTACTGAAAGCCGGGAAGAGTACAAAGAGGCTCGCCGAGACGATTGGCGAGCCTTTGTGATGAGCAGGGGACGATGACGGCAAGGTAATTTCGCAAGCCTGCGGGAGTTCCAAAAAAACCGCCGGCTGTGGAGCCGGCGGGAAATGATCAGGCGGGAGACATGTCACTCGCGCTTCTTGTCGTCATCCATGTCCGACTGGCGGCCCGGTTCCTGCTGTTGCTGCTGACCCGGATTGCGAGTGCCGCCGCCCTGCTGCTCCTGGCCTGGACGCTGCGGCTGGTTGCCCTGCTGCTGCTGACCGGGCTGGTTCTGCCCACCCTGCTGGATGGTCTTTTCGTGCTCACGATTCATTAGGAGCCTCCTCGAACGCCGTGATTGGCGCTTGGACCAACGCGGCTCTGCACCATCGGTTCCTGTCGTCTGCTCAAGATAATTCGCATCATGCGGCTTCGGCGCGCTCCGCCGCCGGATTGACCGTCTCGGCGATGCTGTTGAGCTTCTCATCCGCGGCCTTCTCTTCCGAAAGATTTTCCTCGAGCAGGGCTGCGGCATCCGCGAGATCGAGCTGATTGGCCCAGGCGATGAGCGTGCCGTAGCGGGCGATCTCATAGTGCTCGACGGCCTGCGCGCTGGCGATGAGGCCGGCATCGAGGACGCCGTCCTCGTCGGCTTCGTCCATCACATGCGCGCCTTCCTTGGTGAGTCCTTCCATCGCCTCGCATTTCTTGGCGCGCGCGGTCTTGCCGATGATCTCGAACACCTTCTCGATGCGCTCGACATGGCCTTCGGTCTCGGTCTTGTGGGAATTGAACGCGTCGGCGAGTTCTTCGCTGCTGGCCTTCTTGGCCATCTTGGGCAAGGTCTTCACCAGCTTCTTCTCGGCATAATACATGTCGCGCAGCGTGTCTTCGAACAACGCATCGAGTGTGTTGAGGGGCATGGCGTTTCTCCATTTGAAGGGGGTATCGACCCCTCGCCAACGGGCATCGTCCGGCTTTGTTCCTGTGTCGCGCTGGAAGCGTACGGCAGCGCACCTTCGCTAAATCACTGGTCGGTTGCCGCCGGATGGGAACTTTCGGTTCCACTGTCCGTTGAGCCCTTGCTCGCAACGGAGGTACCGTCATGGATTTGGTTTCGATCCTGGTTTTCCTGCTCATCGGCGCCATTGCCGGCTGGCTGGCCGGCCTCATCGTCAGGGGCGGCGGCTATGGCCTGATCGGCGATATCGTGGTGGGGATCATCGGCGCCTTCATCGCCGGCCTCATCCTGCCGCG
>JBFWNN010000055.1:0-39955 GCA_050251035.1 Parvibaculaceae bacterium | reverse complement strand
TCTTCGCCACCGGGCGAGGCGGCGTAATAGCCGGTGGGCGTCCAGGCAATCCAGCGCTTGTCGATTGCATTGACGAAGAGCGCCAGAAGCTCGGCGCCGTCTGCCAGGCGATACCAGCGGATCGTGCCGTCGGTATGGGCGGCGATCAGGAGCTGGTCTTTCGCCGTGATATTGAGTCCCCAGGGAAGCTGCGATACCGCTCGCGACCACAGTGGGGTCCCTTTTTTGGTGTATCGCCTGAGCGCCCAGTCGGTGCCGAGGACCAAGCTTTCTCCATCCTTCTCGATGGCGAGCGAGCGACTCGTCTCGTTGGCGTCGAGCCCAAGCGGTGCGCCGTTGACGGCCGGATCATCGTCGCCGTTCCAGTTCTCGACCTTGAGCTCGGTCACATTGGCCGGCTTGAGATCGCCGGGCGGTTCCGCCGATTCGGCGAAGCGCAGGGCTGCGACATCGAAGAGCCATGGATCGCGGCCCTCTATGCCGAGACCGAAGCGCACGCGGGTGCCGTCATCGCTCACCGTGAAAGCCCCACCGAGCTCGCCGCGCAGATCGGCGGCGATGCTGGTCTTGCGCAGGACGATGTCGCCTTGCGCATTATAGACCGTGAAGCCGTGATTGGCGTCGGCGACGGCGGCCCCGCCGTTCGGCATGGCCTTGAGGTCCATGACCGTGTTCGCGGCGGCGTCGACCGAAAGGCGCTCGCCGCGGCCCGCATCGCCCCAGGCGAACATGAGCATCCGCTCCGGCTCGCGGCCCATCGTATAGTAGTCGCCGGCGGCGAAGATCATCTCTCCGTCATGCGACCAGGCCACCGCGCCGACGTCACCATTGTCGAGCCCGCTGGTGTCGGCCCGATAGGCCAGGCTGAGATCGCCGGCATCCAGGATGTCGACGCCCATGGTGCCGACATAGCCGACCACAAGCTTAGCGCCATCCGGCGAGAAGGCGACGCCCTCGGGCTTGCCACCGCTGGGGGCAACGACGACCCGGGCCTTGAGCTTGAGATCGGCGGAATAAAGCCTGAGCCCGCCATCATGCGAGGTGGCGGCCATCTCGCCTTGGCCGCTGAAGGCGATGCCGTTTACCGTTTCCGCATAGTCGCCGTCACTCAGGGCTTCCCGCCATTGGACCGTGTCCCAGACAACGATGCCGCCCTGAGCCCCCATGCCGACGGCCAGCCGCTTGCCGTCGGGCGAGAAGGTGAGCTCGTCGATGACCTGCCGATGAGGGCCCAGACGCTGCAGCAGATGGCCGGTCTCGCGGTCGAAGATGTAGACGAAATAGTCGAGCGAGGTCGCAAGGTTGGCATCGTCCCATCCGCCCGCGGCTATGAGCTTGCCGTCCGGGCTCAGGGCCACGGCGAAAACCTTGCCCACATCGCCGGGCGCCACCGGAAGCCGCAAGGTCCTGAGCAGGCGACCGTCGGGAATGGACCAGGCCCGCACCGTCTTGTCCTCGGAGCCGGTAACCAGGATACGGCCGTCGGCGCTGACGTCGAGGCGCCGGATGATCGCCGTATGCATGCCACCGTCGATCCGCAGTTGCGGCTCGGTGGGCAGCTCGGCCGCCGCAGCCGGCGTCGCTGCGCCGATGAGGAGAAATCCCAAGAGCCGGGTGAGCCAGGTCATCATGCCGTCCTTGATAGCGTGAGGGACCGGGAAATGGCCATCACCTTGGGGCAGGATTATGGAATAGGATTACAAACCTAGGATGCCACCCTTTCCCCTCGCGTCTTTCGCTGTTACAAGCGCGCCCGAACAATCAATTTGACCGACAAACGCAAGATGAACGACAAGCCCGATAACCCGGTGCGCGACTATCGCCAGACCCTGTTTCTGCCCAAGACCGACTTTCCGATGAAGGCCGGCCTGCCGCAGAAGGAGCCGGAAATGCTCAAGCGCTGGCAGGCGATGGATATCTTCACTCGCCTCAGGGAGGACGCCAAGGCGAAGGGCCATGAGCTCTTCGTCCTTCATGACGGCCCGCCCTATGCCAATGGCAACATCCATATCGGCACGGCGCTCAACAAGATCCTGAAGGACCTGATCGTGCGCTCGCAGCAGATGTCGGGCCGCGACGCCAATTACGTGCCCGGCTGGGACTGCCACGGCCTGCCGATCGAGTGGAAGATCGAGGAGCAGTATCGCGCCAAGGGCAAGAACAAGGACGCCATACCGGTCAACGAGTTCCGCCAGGAATGCCGCGCTTTTGCCGAGCACTGGATGGGCGTCCAGTCGCAGGAGTTCCAGCGCCTGGGCGTCGTCGGCAACTGGAAGGACCCCTACACCACCATGGCCTTTCCGGCCGAGGCCCAGATCGCCCGCGAGCTCATGAAATTCGCCGTGAGCGGACAATTGTACCGGGGATCGAAGCCGGTAATGTGGTCGGTGGTCGAGAAGACGGCGCTCGCCGAGGCCGAGGTCGAGTATCAGGATTATACCAGCGACACGATCCACGTGAAGTTTCCGGTGGCCAAGGCGCCGGCCGACCTCGCCGGTGCGTCGGTCGTCATCTGGACGACGACGCCCTGGACGATCCCCGGCAACCGCGCCATCAGCTATTCGCCCAAGATCGCCTACGGCCTCTATGAGATCACCCAGGCGCCGGCTGACAACTGGGCCAAGACGGGCGATCGCCTGATCATCGCCGACAAGCTCGCGGCCGAGACGTTCAAGGCCTGCCGCGTCGAGGGTTTCAAGCGCATCGGCGATGTGGACTTGGCGAAGGTCGAGACCTGCAGCCATCCGCTGAACAGCCAGGGCTATGATTTCGCCGTGCCCTTGCTCGCCGGCGATCATGTCACCGACGATGCCGGCACCGGCTTCGTGCACACAGCACCCGGACATGGCGCGGACGACTTCGACATCTGGGAAGCGAGCCTCGGCAAGCTCAAGGCCATGGGCATCAAGACCGAGATACCCTTTACTGTAGATGCCGACGGCGCCTTCACCGCGGAAGCGCCGGGCTTCACCGGCAAGCGCGTGCTCAACGACAAGGGCGAGAAGGGCGATGCCAACGAGGCGGTCATCCAGGCGCTGCTCGCGGCCAATGCGCTGCTCGCGCGCGGCCGCCTCAAGCATCAATATCCGCATAGCTGGCGCTCCAAGAAGCCGATCATCTTCCGCAACACGCCGCAATGGTTCATCTCCATGGGGGATGGCGAGAAGGACGGCCTCCGCGCCAAGGCCCTCAAGGCGATTGACGAGACGCACTTCGTGCCGCCCGCCGGCCAGAACCGCCTGCGCGGCATGATCGAGGCCCGCCCGGACTGGGTGATCTCGCGCCAGCGCGCCTGGGGCGTGCCCATCACGGTCTTCGTCAACAAGGCAACGGGGTGCCTCCTCAACGATCCGGAAGTGAATGAGCGCGTCGCCGCGGCTTTCGAGACCGAGGGCGCCGATGCCTGGTTCGCCGACGGCGCGCATGAGCGCTTCCTGAAAGAGCGTGTCATCGACGCCAATGACTGGGAGAAGGTGAACGACATCCTCGACGTCTGGTTCGATTCCGGCTCGACCCATGCCTTCGTGCTCGAGAAGCGGCCCGATCTGCGCTGGCCGGCCGATGTCTATCTCGAAGGCTCGGACCAGCATCGCGGCTGGTTCCACTCTTCGCTGCTCGAGAGCTGCGGCACCAGGGGCAGGGCGCCCTACGATACCGTCATCACCCATGGCTTCACCATGGCGGAAGACGGCCGCAAGATGTCGAAGTCGCTCGGCAACCAGGTCTTCCCGCAGGACGTCATCAAGCAGTCGGGCGCCGACATATTGCGGCTGTGGGTGGCTTCGACCGATTATGTCGACGATCAGCGCATCGGGCCTGAGATCCTGAAGAGCAACGTCGAGGCCTATCGCAAGTTGCGCAACACGCTGCGCTATGTGCTCGGTGCCCTCGACGGCTGGGAAGAATCGGAGCGCCTTCATCCCAAGCACATGCCGGAGCTCGAGCGCTATGTCCTGCACAAGCTCGCCGAGGTCCATGCGAGCGTGCTCGAGGGCTATCGCGCCTACGACTTCAAGCAGGTCGTGGCGACACTCATCAATTTCATGAATGTCGATCTCTCGGCCTTCTATCTCGATGTCAGGAAGGATTCGCTCTATTGCGACGCGCCTTCATCCAAGCGCAGGCGGGCCTGCCGCACGGTGATGGACCAGCTGTTCCATTGCCTTGCCACGTGGCTAGCCCCCATCCTCTGCTTCACCGCCGAGGAAGTCTGGCTGTCGCGCTTCAAAAGCGAGAAGAGCTCCGTCCATCTCATGCAGTTCGCTTCCCCGCCCGATGAATGGATCGATGCCGACCTGGCGGCGAAGTGGGACAGGCTCCGCGAAGTCCGCCGCGTCATCACCGGCGCGCTCGAGATCGAGCGCCAGGTGAAGAAGACAATCGGCTCGTCGCTCGAGGCGGCGCCAGAGATCCACGTCGCCGATACGGACATGCTGGCGGTGCTGAAGGATATCGACATCGCCGAAATGGCGATCACCTCGGCGGCGACGCTCGTCGAAGGCGAAGGCCCGGCCGACGCCTTCCGGCTCGATGACGTCAACGGGGTGTCCGTCGTGTTCAGGCCGGCGGAGGGACGCAAATGCGCCCGTTCCTGGAAGATCACGCCCGAGGTCGGAACCGACGGGGAGTTCCCGGATATCACGCCACGCGATGCGGATGCGGTGCGCGAATGGCAGAAGCGCCACAACAGGAAGCTCTTCACGTGAGGCTTTGGGGGCGGCTTTCCGGCCTTGGCCTCGTCTTCGCGGCCTTGAGCTTCGCCGTCGACCAGGCCTTCAAATGGTGGATGCTGCATGTCGTCGACATCGAGGCGCGCCAGCCGATCGCGCTCTTGCCTTTCTTCGACATCGTCCTCGCCTGGAACCGCGGCATCTCCTATGGCTGGCTGGCGGACGGCTCCTGGACGTCGCAAGGCCTGCTCATCGCGCTCGCCCTCGCCATCAGCGCCGGCCTTTGGGTCTGGCTCGCCCAGGCCTCACGCCCGGTGGCCGCGGCGGCGGTCGGCCTCATCCTGGGCGGGGCGCTCGCCAATGCCTTCGACCGCGCGGCCTATGGCGCGGTGGCGGACTTCTTTTCGTTCCATATGGGCAGTTTCGACTGGTACATTTTTAACCTGGCCGATGTAGCCATCGTTGCCGGGGTGGCGCTCTTGGTTTATGAATCCTTAACCAGCGCGTGATCAGGAAAAGCGGGCACCGGTTTTCCGTCCGATCACGCGCCAATTTAGGACTCCGATCACGTTTATCACTTCAGGTCGAACCGACCTGAAGTGATCGTGATCTAGGCTCGAAACAGCTAGATGGTCACGGAAATGCCTGATTGGCTGGGCAATTTTGGGGCTCTATCGCAGATCCGGCAGTGCCGAACGCGACGTTTGAAGGGAACAGCATTATCATGAACAAGGCCGCAGGCCTCGCTTTGAGCCTCATGGCAGCGTTTGCCGTCGCCGGATGCTCGGAGACGAAAATGCAGAATTTGCTGGGATCGGGCAAAGACACGGCTCCTGACGAGTCCCAGGTTCGCGTCAATCGCAACCTGGCAATGCCGCCCGACCTCAATCTGCGGCCGCCTTCCGGCGAAGTGACCGAATATGGCGAGCCCAATCAGGTCGCCAGCGCCACGCCTCCGGCCGAGCCGGCCATGGATCAGGCGCAAACCGCGCCCCAGCCCTTGCAGACGGCGGCGGCGAAGCCGCCGGCGGCCTCCGGCTCGGATCCGGCCCAGCCGGACGCCTACGAGAAATACGGCATCTCCAAAACCGGGCCCGATGGCAAGCCGAAATCTGAAAACCAGCTCTACAAGGAGCTGCGCGCGGCCCAGATCGCCGAGAAGCGCAAGAACAATCCGAATTACGGCACCATCTGGAACATGGGCAACGTCTTCAAGGACGAATAAGCGCTCCCCGGATAGTCACGGAAAATTGTGTCAGGATTTTCCGGCAAGACACTGCCTACTGGTGGCATGATCTCAAAGTTCCGTGCACCACGAACAACCGCAAGGGTGACCTCATGAGCTTTCCGCGCCGCGGGCTGATGGCTGCTTTCGCCGGCCTCTGCCTGCTTGCCGTCTTTGCCCGTCCGCTTCCCGCCGCGCAGCCTTACGCCGAAACCTTCACGCTCAACAACGGCATGCAGGTCGTGGTCATTCCCGACCACCGCGCGCCCGTCGTCACCCACATGGTCTGGTACCGGGTCGGCTCGGCGGACGAGCCGCAGGGCCAGGCCGGCATCGCGCATTTCCTCGAGCATCTGATGTTCAAGGGCACCAATAAATATCCGCCGGGCGCCTTCAACCGGATCATCCGCGAGAATGGCGGCGAGGACAATGCCTTCACCTCGAAGGACTACACCGCCTATTTCCAACGCATCGCCAAGGACCGTTTGGGGCTGGTGATGGATCTCGAAGCCGACCGCATGCAGAATCTCGTGCTCAAGGACGAGAATGTCCTGCCCGAGCTCAAGGTGGTCGAGGAGGAGCGCCGCGAGCGCACCGACAATGATCCCTCGAGCCTGCTCGGCGAGCAGCTCGATGCCATCCTCTATCTCGCCCATCCCTATCGCAAGCCGGTGATCGGCTGGATGTCCGAGGTCAACAAGCTCACCCGCGAGGATGCGATCGCCTTCTACAAGGCGCATTACACGCCCGCCAATGCGATCCTCGTCGTCGCCGGCGACGTGACGAAGGACGAGGTGCAGAAGCTCGCCGATGAGCATTACGGCAAGCTCGCCAACACATTCGACGTGAAACCCCGAACGCGCACCGATGAGCCCGAGCCGATAGCACCTCGCCGCGTCACCTTGACCGACGCCCGCGCCGCGGCCCCCCTGGTCCAGCGCCAGTATCTGAGTGTCTCCTATGCAACGGCAGAGAAGGGCGAGGCGGAAGCGCTCGACGTGCTGGCCGAGGCCCTGGGTGGCGGCGCCACCAGCCGTCTCTATCGCAAGCTCGTGGTCGAGAAGCGCATCGCATCCTATGCCGCGGCCTGGTATTCGGGCGATGGCCTGAATTCGGGCACCTTCGGCGTCTATGGTTCGCCGGTTCCCGGCGGCAAGATCGAGCCGGTCGAAGCCGAGATCGACGCGGTGCTCGATGAGATCAAGGCGAACGGCATCACCGAAGAGGAGCTGAAGCGCGCCAAGACGAAGCTCATTGCCAATACCGTCTATGCCCGCGACAATCAGGGCAATATGGCGCGCAGCTTCGGCACCGCGCTGACCACCGGCACCACCGTCCAGGACGTGCTCGACTGGCCGTCGCGCATCGAAGCGGTGACGCTCGATCAGGTGAAGGCAGCCGCCGTCAAGGCGCTCGACGTCAGGCGCTCGGCGACGGGCGTGCTGTTGCCCGCGGCAGGGAACGCGGCGGGTAGCGCCGAACCCGCAATGCCGTCGATGTCGAATTCTCCCGAACAATAATCCATGAGGCTCGTGATGCGCCCGTTCCGCCCGTTGCTCGCGGCAATTGCCGTTCTTGCGATCTATGTCCTGCCCGCCGAGGCGATCGAGATCAAGGAAGTGAAGAGCAAGGGCGGTATCACCGCCTGGCTCGTCGAGGATCATACCAACCCGCTCATCGCCATGCAGTTCTCGTTCCTGGGTGGAGCGGCGAACGACCCCAAGGGCAAGGAAGGCACCGCCCATTTCATCACCGCGATGATGGATGAGGGCGCCGGCGATCTCGATTCGGCGGCCTTCCAGACCAGGCGCGACGATCTCGCGATGAAGATGTCCTTCGATTCGAGCTTCGACCAGTTCCAGGGTTCGTTCCAGACGCTCAGCGCCAAGCGCGACGACTCCTTTGCGCTGCTCAAGCTCGCTCTGACGAAGCCGCGCTTCGACAAGGACCCGATGGACCGGGTGCGCGACCAGCTTCTCGTTGGCGCACGCCAGAACGAGGAGCAGCCGGACAATATTTCGTCCAGCGCCTGGATGGTGACGGCTTTCGGCGATCATCCCTATGCGCGGGAATCGGAAGGCACGGTCGGGTCGCTCGGCACCATCACCCAGGACGACCTGCGCGCCATGCATAAGCAACTTTTCTCGCGGAAAGGCCTGAAGGTGGCCGTCGTCGGCGATATCGATGAGGCGACGCTCGCCAAGCTTCTCGACCAGACCTTCGGCGATCTGCCTGACACCGAGCCGCCGAGGCCCGCAGCGATGATCCATGTTGCGGACAAGGCCTCGACCCAGGTGATCGACCGCGATATTCCGCAGAGCATCATCACTTTCGGGCATGACGGCATTCTGCGCAAGGATCCGAATTTCATTCCGGCCTATGTCACGAGCTTCATTCTGGGCGGCGGCGGCTTTGGCTCGCGCCTCACCGAGGAAGTGCGCGAGAAGCGGGGGCTCACTTATGGCGTGTCGATCGGGCTTTATCCTTTCGATCATGCCGGCCTGGTTTTCGGCCAGCTGGGCACGCGCAACGAGAAAGCGGGCGAGGCGCTCACTGTCGTCAAGGACACGATGAAGAAATTCGCCGATGAAGGCCCGACCGCCGCCGAGCTCGCCGAGACCAAGACCTATCTCACCGGCTCCTATGCGCTACGCTTCGATTCCAACTCCAAGATCGCCAGCCAGCTTCTTGCCATCCAGCAGGACAATCTGGGCATCGACTACATCAACCGGCGCAACGGCATGATCGATGCGGTGACGCTGGATGAGGCGAAAGCCCAGGCCAAGAGCATCTCTGATCCCGACAAGCTCATCGTCACGGTGGTCGGCAAGCCGGTGGGGATCACGACGTCCTCGGCGCAGTAGCGCATGATTCAGGGCGTCGGCGCCACGAAGGGATTGGTTTCGCCGGCATTGCGGTTGGTCTCATAGCAGCGCTCGAGCCGTGCCAGAGCGGCGGCGCTTTTGTCGAGCGGAACCCTCAAGGTGGCGCCGGCGCCCCTGACCTCGAGCCGGTTGGCGTTGCGCAAGGCCCTGTCGAAGCGCTCGTCCGTCAGCGCCACGCGCACCGTGTCGGCTGTCGCCGCGACGTCCGTTTTCCAGATGACCGAGCCCGCCGCGAACTCGACCGGATAGGTCTTTCCGCTGTCGAGCTTCCAGCGCGGTGAGGTCATTGTCAGCGACATCCCGGCCTGATCCCTGGCGAACTTGGCCTCGAGCCCGTTGTCGACGGTACGGCTCATCGTGCAGCGGTCGAATTTCTGTTCCTTGGTGAAGCTCGCTTCGATCTTCCATGGCCCGACGAGAACGGATTTCTCCTCGGTCGTATCTTGCGCTTGTGCCGGCGCGCAGCACAGGAGAAGAACAGGGATAAAGAGGGCACGGCCTCTCATGCAGAACCTCCACGAAAGCCTGTCGCACGCGTTGCTTGAGCAACCCCGCTCCTGAATAAGAGCGCAGCCGGCGAGAAGTTCCCTTACTTGGAACGCAAAGCGGCGTTCTCCTCCTCGAGCCTCGCGATGCGCGCCTGGAGTTGCAGCAGGACGTCCTGGACATCGCCGGCATCGACCTTCTGTGGGATGTGCTGCGGACAATTGATGTCCCAGGCCTCGACCTCGAACAGGACGGCCTGCTCCGGCCGCGCCGCATAGCCCTCCGGCATCAGCCGCGCGACGAGGGCATCGTCATCGGCGACGACCCGCGCGCGGCCCCAGAGCTTGACCCGCCGGCGATGCGCATAGTCCATGAGGAAGAGAAAGGCGCGGTCGTTCTCGGCGAGATTGCCGGTGGTGATATATTGGCGGTTGCCCTGGTAGTCGGCGAAGCCGAGCGTCCTGGGGCCGATTATCCTGATGAAGCCCTTGGGTCCGCCTCGGTGCTGCGCATAGGGCTGGCCCGCGGCATTGGTGGTGGCGAGGAAAGCGGTGTCGACGCCCGCCAGGAACTGGGCCAGGTCGTCGGTGAGCTCGGTGCGGAAGCCGCCGCGGTCTTCCATGCGGGCGTAATTCGCGCGCGAGCCGCGTTCGGCCTGTATGGCTTTGACCCGTGGCGTGAAGGCGATGTCGCTGGATGGTGTGCGCATACCAGCAATGTAATTCTTCTGAGAAAAGTGAAAATCATCGCCAGTGACAAAAGATTGTTGCTATTATTGCACTAATCATGGACCGATTTGATGCCATGACGGCCTTCATTGCCGTCTGCGAGACGGAAAGCCTCACTGCGGCGGCCCGCCGCCTGGGGCTTTCACCCTCGGTCATGTCGCGCCAGATCGCGGCCCTCGAAAGCCGCCTGGGCACCAGGCTCTTTCATCGCACCACCCGCCAGATCCGCCTGACCGATGCGGGGGCTCGCTATCTGGAACGGGCGCGGCGCATCCTGGCGGATCTCGACGAAGCGGAGCGCGCGGCGCAAAGCGACAGGACGGAGCCGGGCGGCCGGCTCTCGGTGACGGCGCCCTTGATCTTCGGACGCCTGCATGTGGCACCCTTGCTCGCGCAATTCGTTGCGCGCCACCCCAAGGTCACGGTCGAGCTCAGCCTGTCGGACCGTTTCGTCAATCTGGTCGAGGAGGGCCACGACCTCGCGATCAGGATCGGCCACTTGCCCGATTCCCAATTGGTCGCCCGCCGCTTCGGCGAGACGCGCCGGGCTTTGGTCGCGAGCCCCTCCTATCTGGCGAGAGCGGGCGTGCCGCAGCACCCGCATGACCTCGCCCGGCACGATGTGATCGCCTTCCTGCCGGGGACACCGCCTTTCGATTGGCATTTCAGCGTGAAAGGAGGCGACCTCAAGGTCAGCCTCGCGCCGTGTTTCGTGACCAATAGCGGCGACACCGCGATCGCGCTGGCCGGTGATGGCGCCGGTATCGCGCGGGTCCTCTATTACCAGGTGCGGGAAGCCATTGCGGAGGGGCGCCTGGTCGAAGTGCTGGCCGCTTTCGCGCCGGACCCTATGCCGATCCACGCCGTTTACCCATCCGCCCGCCTGCTCTCGGGCAAGGTCCGTGCGTTTGTCGAACTGATCGCCGAGATGGCGGATTGGCGCCTCGCGCGATAGACTTCGGAAATGAGGATTCGCAGGCTTCCCGAGGGTATCGCCAATCGCATCGCCGCGGGCGAGGTGATCGAGCGCCCGGCGAGCGTCGTCAAGGAACTGGCCGAGAATGCCATCGATGCCGGGGCACGGCAGATCGACGTCGCCTTCCGCGACGGCGGGCGCAGCCTCATCCGCGTCGGCGATGACGGCGAGGGCATGGACAGAGACGAGCTCGCTCTCGCGGTCGAGCGCCATGCGACCTCGAAGCTCCTCGACGACGATCTCATCGATATCCGCACCTTGGGTTTCCGCGGCGAGGCCTTGCCCTCGATCGGCGCGGTGAGCCGCCTGTCGCTCGTCTCGCGCGCAAGGCAGGCAACCGAAGCTTGGCGGATCGAGGTTGCGGGCGGACGGGTGAGCGCCGTCGCGCCGGCAGCGCGTGTCGACGGCACCATCGTCGAGGTTCGCGATCTCTTCTTCGCCGTGCCGGCCCGGCTCAAATTCCTGAAATCGCCGCGTGCCGAGACGGCGGAGGCCGCCGATGTCATGCGCCGCCTGGCGCTGGCGGCCCCCCATGTCGGCGTGAGCTTCGTCTCCGAGGAGCGTGTCCTCGTCGATCTTGGCCCCGAGACGGAAGGCGACAGCGGCCGCAGACGGCGCATCGCGCGCGTGATGGGCGATGAGGTCTTCGCCAACATGGTCGATTTTGACGGCGGCCGTGATGGCTTGCGGATCTGGGGACTTGCGAGCCTGCCCACCTACCATCGCGCCCAGGCCGGTCTGCAGTTCTTCTTCGTCAATGGCCGTCCGGTGCGCGACAAGCTGCTCGCCGGCGCCATTCGCGGCGCCTATGCCGATCTCCTGATGCGCGGACGCTTCCCCGCCCTGTGCCTGTTCATCGACTGCCCCAATGCCTTCGTCGATGTGAATGTGCACCCGGCCAAGGCGGAAGTGCGGTTCCGTGAGTCCGCTTTGGTGCGCGGCGCCATCATCTCCGCCATTCGCGATGCCTTGGGCACCGGCAGCCGCAAGACGGCGACGGGCCTCGCTTCGGCGACGGTGAGCGCCCTTCGTCCGGTGGCGCCGCGTCCCATCTCCCGGGTGCTTGAAACATCCTTCGCGGGTTTCGCGCCCCAGGGCCTGGCCGAAGAGCAGGCCCATTTCGCCATGGACAATGTGGCGTCCGCTCCGGTGGTCGAAACGCCCATGCCCGCCCAGGACCCGCATCCGCTGGGCGCGGCGCGAGCGCAAGTGCATGGCAATTACATCATCGCCCAGACCGAGGACGGCATCGTCATCGTCGACCAGCATGCAGCCCATGAGCGCCTCGTCTATGAGGGGCTGAAGGCCGAGCGCCTGGGCCGCCGCATCGCGACACAGCCCTTGCTCATCCCCGATGTCATCGATCTCGACGCCGTCTCGATCGAGCGGCTCGTCAATGCATCGGCCCTACTGGGCGAACTTGGCCTCGTTATCGAGACTTTCGGCGAGGGATCGATCGTGGTGCGCGAAGTGCCCGCCGCCCTCGCCGGCGGCAATATCGCCAGGCTGGTGCGCGACGTCGCCGATGATCTGGGCGAGGAGTCGAGCTCGACCGTCGAGGAGCGCGCCAATCATCTCCTCGCCACCATGGCCTGCCATCATTCGGTGCGGGCCGGGCGGCAATTGAAGCCGGAGGAAATGAACGCGCTGCTGCGCCAGATGGAGCGGACGCCCAATTCCGGCCAGTGCAATCATGGCCGCCCGACCTATATCGAGCTGAAGCTCGGCGACATAGAGAGGTTGTTCGGCAGGAGCTAGCCCAGGGCTCCTAAGCGGCCTTGCGCCGTTTCAGCCGATGCCCGATATCGACAATCGCCTGGATGGCGGGAACCAGCTCGCGGCCGAGCGCCGTCAGGGAATATTCGACAGAGGGCGGCGAGGTCGGCATGACTTTACGAGTGACGACGCCCTTATCCTCCAATTCGTGTAAGCGGCCGCTCAGCACCTTGGCCGAAACGGCGGGAATATCGCTGCGCAATTCGCTGAAGCGCCGGGGCTCGCCGCTCAGATACCAGATGACATTGGGCGTCCAGGCGCCGCCGAGCAACGCCATGCATTCGGTCAGCGGGCAGACCTCGATCGGCGGCGGGACTTTGCTCTTTCGTCTTTTGAGCGCCATGTAGATTCTCCGGTTTCCGGATGGATACCTCAAAATGATAGTTACTTCAAGTTATGGGGTTTCCAAAAGTAACTATCCGCGCTTATCTCTGGGCGATAACTTTCACCACGAGGATCCATCCCATGAAGCTCTATTATTCTCCTGGCGCCTGCTCGCTGTCGCCGCATATCGTGCTGCGCGAACTGGGGTATGATTTCGATCTCCAACGTGTCGACATGGCAACGAAGAGGACCGCGACCGGAGGCGATTATCTGGCGGTGAATGCCAAGGGCTATGTTCCCGCCCTCGAACTCGACAACGGCGAGGTCCTCACCGAAGGGGCGGCCATCATCCAGTATCTGGCCGATCAGAAGCCGGAAGCCGGGCTTATTCCACGAAGCGGCACTTTGCCCAGGGCGCGGCTGCAGGAGCATCTCAACTTCCTATCCTCCGAGTTGCACAAGGCTTTCGGTCCACTGTTCACGGCAAGCGCGCCCGAAGAAGCCAAGGCCAAGGCCGCTGGCGCCGTCTCGCGTCTTCTCGACCGCTTCGAGGCCATTCTTGCCGATGGCCGCACTTATCTCCTGGGCGAGGCCTACACGGTCGCCGATCCCTATCTCTATGTGATCGCCGGATGGGCGAAGCCTACGGGCATCGGGCTTGCGAAATGGCCGCGGCTCGCGGCCTATATCGAGCGGATCGGCGGCCGCGATGCGGTGCGCTCCGCGCTCGCGGCGGAGGGGAGCCATTGATGGACACGCAGCCCCGACAGGTCATGGATCCCCGCTATGGCGACATCGCCGCCGCTCTCTCGGCTTATTTCGACGGCCTGCATCATAGCGACACGGAACGCCTCGAGCGGATATTCCATCCCGAGGCCATCTATGCCTGCGCCACCGAAGGCAAGCTGACCCGGCTTTCGATGGCGGAATATTTCCCGATCGTCGACCGGCGGCCATCGCCGGCGAGCCGCGGCGAGCCGCGAAGCGATCGGATCATCTCGATCGAATTCGCCGGTCCGGTGACCGCCTTCGTGCGGGCCGAATGCACGATCGGCGCCAAGCACTTCACCGACTTGCTGACCTTGATCTGCTTGGATGGCGAATGGCGGATCATCGCCAAGGTCTTTCATTTCGACGTCAGGGAGGCGGATCTATGCCTTATGTGAACATCAAGATCACGCGTGAGGCTGCGACTGCGGAACAGAAGGCGCAACTCATCAAGGGCGTCACCGACCTCCTGAGGAACATCCTCGACAAGACCCCGGCGACGACGTTCGTGGTGATCGATGAGGTTGCGCTCGAAGACTGGGGCATTGGCGGCCTGCCGGTGGAAGATTTCCGCCGGCAGGCGTCACGGCGGACGTGAAGAAGCGCGCGCGATGAGGACCTGGGTCTCACCGTAAACTCGCCGGTCGATCTCGGCGAGTTGGGCCGGGCAGGCGAGTTCCGCACGGGCGGCTTCCTCGACCACGATGACGGCGCCCGCATTCAGCCATTGACCGTCGATCAACGCGGCCAACGCCTTGGTGCCCAGCCCCTTGCCATAGGGCGGGTCGGCGAAGACGAGATCGAAGCCCGGTTGCGGTGCCGCGGGGCCGAGCCTTGTCGCGTCGCGCCGCCAGATCTTGCATTGCCCGATGACGCCCAGCGCATCGGCATTGCGCCGGATGATGCCGCGCGCCTCGGCTGAGTCATCGACGAACTGGCTGAAGCGCGCGCCGCGCGACAGGGCTTCGAGCCCCATCGCCCCGGTGCCGGCGAAGAGATCGAGGACGCGGGCGCCCTCGATCGAGAAATCCGGCACGCCATGCGCCAGGATGTTGAAGATCGCTTCCCGGACCCGGTCGGAGGTCGGCCGTGTCGCCTGGCCCCTGGGACCTGCGATTCCATGGCCTTTGAATTTTCCCCCGACGATCCGCATGAGGGGTCTCGCTTTACAGGCTGCGGCGGATTTCCGCCATGCCGAAGAAGACGAGGAAGCTGCCGGCCAGGCGGTCGATCCACAGCCTGACCCGCCGCCCCAGCGCATGCCGGAAGGCCGTGACGCAGCCGACGATGACGCACCACCAGAGAAGCGAGCCCAGGATCACGCCGCCGACCGTCGCGAGCGCACTCGCCGGATCGAAGCCGCCTTTGGGGGCGAGCGCGGCGAAGATCGCGGCGAACATGATGATGGTGGGCGGGTTGGTGAGGGTGAGCAGCAGCGACCCCCAGAAGGCGCGCACCGTCGAGGCGGAAGTTGGCGCCGCCGTCGCACCGTCGTCGTCGCTCCGCCAGAAGGTCTTGAGGCCGAGATAGAGCAGGAACAGGCCGGCGGCCAGATGGAGCGGCCGGTCATAGGCCAGCATGAAGGCCGATATGCCGGTGAGGCCCAGGGCCGCCACCGCGGCATAGAGACCGTCGCCCATGGCGATGCCGAAGCCGGTCGCGAGGCCATTGCGCCAGCCGAGGGTGAGGGATCGGCGCATGCACAAGATGCTCATCGGTCCGACCGGGGCCGCGACCGCGAGGCCGAAGCCCATGGACTTGATGAAGACGGGAAAGAGGCTTGCAAGGTCAGTCATCGAACTCTCCTGAAGAGTGAAGCGGGGAGTTGATGGAATGAGAGGCCCCGCCGGATTGAGGGGCGGGCACTGGAAGCGGGATGGGAGTATCTTAGGGAACGGTCCTCGTCATCACGCGCAAGACAGCGCACGCCGGTGCTGCCGGAGCGTTTGTTGCGTGATGGCGGGTTTCAGTTTCATGGCGCGCCCCATAGCACAGTGGCGGGCGCGATCAAGCCCGTCCGCGTCCGGCGGTCTTTTCCGTGCCTCGGCGGGGCGGCTCGGGCCTGCGCGCGGGCGTGGAGACCTTCCGTCCCAATTGATCGTTGAGGACCCGCGCCGGCACTTCCGCCACCTGGCCGCGCTCGAGATCGCCGAGCTGGAAGGGGCCGAAAGCCACGCGGATCAGGCGGTTGACCTGCAGTCCCAGATGCTCGCAGATCTTCTTCACCTCGCGGTTCTTGCCCTCGCGGATGGCGATGGTGATCCAGGCATTGTCGCCCTGCATCTTGTCGATCTGGGCCTCGATCGGGCCGTAATGCACGCCCTCGATGTTGACGCCGCCTTTCAGCCTGTCGAGCGCCTGCGGATCGGGCCGGCCATAGGCGCGCACGCGGTAGCGCCTGACCCAGCCGGTGGCCGGCAGCTCGAGGAGCCGGGCCAGTTCGCCGTCATTGGTCAGAAGCAGCAGGCCTTCGGTGTTGATGTCGAGCCGGCCGATCGAGATCACCCGTGGCAATTGCTCGCGCAAGGCGTCGAAGACCGTGCGCCGACCTTCCGGGTCCTTGTGGCTGGTCACGAGGCCGGCCGGCTTGTGATAGCGCCACAGGCGGCTGTCCTCTTTCTGCGGCAAGGGCTGGCCGTCGATCCGGATATCGTCGTTGGGCGTGACGTTGATGGCGGGCGAGGCGAGGACCTTGCCATTGAGCTTGACACGCCCTTCGGCGATCAGGCGCTCGGCGTCCCGCCTGGAGCACAGGCCCGCCCGCGCGATCGCCTTGGCGATGCGTTCGCCTTCGAATGTGCTTTCCTTGACCATCCGACCCCTTTCGCGTTTTGTGGGGCAAGCATGAACCACGATCAACCGGCAGACCCGATGTCGCTGGCCTTTGCCGAGGCCGAATCAGCGGGCGCGCGCGGCGAAGTCCCCATAGGCTGTGTCATTGTCGATCAGTCAGGCAATGTCATGGCAAGAGCCGGAAATCGCACGCTCGAGCTCAAGGACCCGACGGCCCATGCCGAGTTGCTCGCCATCCGGGAAGCCGCGGCGAAGCTCGGCAGCGAACGGCTCGTCAGCTGTGACCTTTACGTCACGCTGGAGCCTTGCGCCATGTGCGCCGCGGCCATCTCCTTTGCCCGCATCCGGCGTCTCTATTTTGCCGCGAGCGACGAGAAAATGGGGGGTGTGGACCATGGGGCGAGATTCTTCACCCAGGCAACCTGCCATCATCGTCCGGATGTCTATGGCGGCCTGGGCGAGGCGCGGGCGCAGGAGTTGCTGCGCGCGTTCTTCCGCCGGCGCCGCACCGAATGAGGCGAGGATCGAGCAATGACGCAAGCCGCAGCGCGCGACACCCATATCGTCCTGTTTCGCAAGGCCGGCAGGGCAGGGATGACGGCCGTGTGCCGCAGGATTGGGCTCAAAGGCGCGGACGCGGCAAAGGCACAGCGCCCGACCATGGCGCAATTCGCCAATGAGGCGGGCGTCGAAGCGACCCTCTTCCAGCTCCTGGGTGTCGCCGTCATTCGCGCCCGGCCGGACCAGGTGGCTCGCATTGCCGGAATGGACGAGGTCGAGGCCGTGCTTCCCAATCTCAGGCGCACCCTCCCGCGGCCCCAGCACCGGCCGGGCGAAAGCCGCTTGAAAGCGCGCTTCGAGGATACGGGCGCCCTGACCTGGGGACTCCAGGCGATCGGCCTGCCGGGAGAGGCGCGGCTGACCGGCAAGGGCGTACGCGTGGCGGTGCTCGACAGCGGCATCGACCTCGCTCATCCCGATTTCCGCGGCCGGGTTGCGAAGAGGAATACGCGGTCCTTCGTGAAGGGCGAGACGATCCAGGACGGCAATGGCCATGGCTCCCATGTCGCCGGCACGCTGGCGGGTCCAACCGAAAGCGCCGCCGGTCGGCGCTATGGGGTGGCGCCTGGCGCCACCCTCCTGGTCGGCAAGGTGCTCAACAATGAAGGCGAGGGCTTCGATGACCAGATCGTCAATGCCATCCAGTGGGCGATCGAGCAGAAGGCGCGCATCATCTCGATGAGCCTGGGCTCGAAGCGCGCGGTCGACGAGCCCTATAGCCGGCTCTACGAGCGCATCGCCGAGCGCGCCTTGCAGGCCGACCCCGGCACCATCATCGTCGCCGCGGCCGGCAATGACAGCGACCGTCCGGCGATGACCGCCCCGGTCGGCAATCCCGCCGCTTGTCCCTCGATCCTGGCGGTGGCGGCCTGCGACCAGGACCTCGCCGTGGCGCGCTTCAGTTCCGCCGAGATGGACGGCATCGGCGCCGTCGATCTGACCGGGCCCGGGGTCAATATCTATTCGGCCGTTCCGGGCGGCGGCTATGAAGCCTATGCCGGAACATCCATGGCGACCCCGCATATTGCCGGCATAGCGGCCCTCTGGCTCGAGCGCACCCCGAAGATGACGGCGAGCGAGCTCTGGGATAGACTGAAAATCAGCGCTCGGGCGCTGGGCCCTGCCGCCGATTTCGGTGCCGGCCTCGCCCGCGTCCCGGTTGCGCAGAGCGGTGCTGCGTCGTGACCAGGATCGTCAAAATCCATGTCGGGGTGAGCCGCGAGCTTCAGGTCAAGCTCGAGGCGGGCAGCATCACGGTGACCGAGTTCACCCACGCCATCGGCCTGAGCAAGGTCGACACCGGCAAGCTCAAGGATTTCGGCATCCTGACCGGCGAGGTCGAGGCCGAGCGCCTCGACGACCTTCGCAAGCGCACCGGCATCGATTTCATCGAAGAAGATGGCTCGCGCCGGGCGATATAAGAATAATCTCCGGAAGCTTTGTCTTTAAGCACGCCTGTCTGCCTGAAGCGAGGCGGCACCAATATCCACATTCACCTTCCTGACCGGCTTGCAGGAGCGCCAGACGCCCGCGGGCAAGAGCAGAGATTGCACCGTGATACGAAATCTTTGGTTCGTTATTGACGAATGTAATCGTTATATGCAAAATACGATCAAGTTTGCCGCTTCTCCGGAATGGGTCGGAGCGTGGCAAAGAAAAAGTGTGAGGAGGAATGACAGTCGGGGGCAGTAGGCGGTCGGCGCTCAGACAAATGCCAGGGACTTCTGGGGCTGCTTCTCGGCGCGTTGCGCCGTGGGGCGCGGCATTCGCCGGCAGGCGCTCCTTTCCTTGTTCGGTTGTCTCACTATGAGGGAAGCGCAGCGCGAGATCACATCGGCCGCTGACGGGTCGATTCCTTCGGATAACGGAGGGGCTTCGGCATTCATCAGCTTCTCCGGCGTGTGCAAGAGCGACGACGGTCGGCATCAGGTTGTGGAGAGGTTGGACCTCGCCGTCCGCAAGGGAGAGTTCCTGACCATGCTCGGGCCTTCAGGCTCCGGGAAAACCACGACATTGATGATGTTGGCAGGATTCGAAAAGCCTTCAGCCGGCTCCATCACTCTCGACGGCAAGGATATCACGCGGGTGCCGCCGCATGCGCGCGACATCGGGGTGGTCTTTCAGAACTATGCTCTCTTCCCTCACATGTCCGTTCTCGACAACGTCCGCTTCCCGCTGTCGGTCAGAAGCGTAACCCGCTTGGACCAGGCGGAGCGCGCTCGCCGCGCTCTGGCGACGGTTCGTCTCGAAGGTGTTGAAGGGCGCCGTCCGACGGAGCTCTCCGGCGGCCAACAGCAGCGCGTTGCCATTGCCCGAGCTCTTGTCTTCGATCCCAAGCTCATCCTCATGGACGAGCCGTTGGGAGCGTTGGATCGGGTATTGCGCGAGCAGATGCAGGTCGAGCTGAAGCATCTGCACCGCATGCTGGGTATTACCGTCATTTATGTCACGCACGATCAAAGCGAAGCCATCGCTCTGTCCGACCGCGTTGCCGTTTTCAACAAAGGGAAGATCGCCCAGATAGGATCGGCAGAGGACCTCTATGAGCGCCCCGGCAACGAGTTTGTCGCCGGTTTTCTGGGCGAGAACAACATCATCAGGGCGTCTTTGGTCGAAAGCGGAGCACGGGAAAGTGTCGTGGCCTTGGGTGATGATACGCTGAAATGCCGGCCGACGGCACTTCCAGCTGGTGAGAAGGTATCGGTCTCGATAAGACCGGAACGCATCGTGCTGCGGAAAAGCCCGCGATCGCTGTCATGTGAGAATATCCTCTCCGGCAAGGTCGTCGACCGCATGTATTTCGGCGACCATCTGAAATATCAGATCAGCATCGCAAGCGGCGCGGTCCTCTCGGTCAAAGTTGCTGTCGCGGATGATGTCCGGATCTCTCCGGGTGAGGTGGTTCATGCCGGAGTTAGGTCGGACGGATGCAACGTCATAGAAGCGCAGAAAGGCTGAACGGATGAACGGCATCGATCGGTTGAGCGGAAACCTCAATTCCAACTATCTGAAGCAGAAGGACGTAGATCACCTCATACATTTCGCCACCAATCTCGAACTGCACAAGGATGAGGGGCCGTTCATCATTGCGGGCGGTGAGGGTGTGTATCTGCGTGATCAGACGGGTAAAACCTATATCGAGGCGATGTCCGGCCTGTGGTGTGCCGGGCTCGGCTTCAGCGAGCCGCGGCTGAAGGAAGCGGCTGCGAAGCAGATGGATATTCTGCCTTATGCGCATGTGTTTTTCTCCCGTTCGCACGGCCCAGCCATTGAACTTGCGGCGAAGCTGGTAGAGCTGGCGCCGGGATCGCTGACGCGCGTGCTGTTCTCGAATTCAGGCTCAGAGGCCAACGATGCCGCGATCAAGCTGACCTGGTATTACAACAACGCTCTCGGCCGTCATCAGAAGAAGAAGATCATCGGCCGGATGGGCGGTTATCATGGCACGACACTCGGCACGGCCAGCCTGTCGGGCATTCCGACCATGCACCGTCAGTATGACTTGCCGTTGTCCTTCGTGCGCCATACCGACTGTCCACATTATTGGCGCAATGGCTACGCTGGCGAGAGCGAGGAGGCTTATACGGCGCGCCTGGCCGCAAATCTCGAGGGCCTGATCGAACGCGAAGGTCCTCACACGATTGCCGCCTTTATCGCCGAGCCGGTGATCGGTTCGGGCGGCGTGATCGCGCCGCCGAAGGGATATTTCGAGAAAATCGTGCCCATTCTGCGCAAGCACGACATCCTTTTCATCGCCGACGAGATCATCTGCGGCTTCGGACGCCTCGGGACGATGTGGGGCAGCGAGCTCTATGGTCTCGAGCCGGACATACTTACATGTGGCAAGCAGATCGCCGCCGGCTACCAGCCGATCTCCGCGACCCTCTTCTCGGACGCCATCGGAGAGGTGGTGGCGCGCCAGAGCAACGAGATCGGAGCTTTCTGGCATGGCGTCACTCATGCAGCGCATCCGGTCTGTGCCGCCGTGGCATTGGAGACGATCAAGATCTACGAGGAGCGGGTCTGCTGGCGCATGTGCGTCGGGTCGCGGAAGGCTTCCAGGCCGGCCTGCGCTCCTTCGCCCGTCATCCTCTCGTCGGCGAGGCGCGCGGCATCGGTCTGGCCGGCGCGCTGCAGCTGACGAGCGACAAGGCGGCGAAAATCGGCTTTCTCCCCAAGACCGCGATCGGTCCGCTGGTCAGGAGGATTGCTCTCGAGGAGGGGCTTGGCCTGCGCGAGGCGGGCGATGCTGTGGTGCTCGCGCCGCCGCTCATCATCACCGCGGCCGAGGTCGAGGAGCTGTTCGTCAGGCTACGGCGAACGCTCGACCGCGTCGACAAGGTACGGCCGCGTTGATCTGGCCGTGCGCCAGAAACAATATCAACCAATAATCAAAACGGGAGATCGATATGAAACTGATGAAATGCCTTGCCCTCGCCGCCGTCTCGGTCTGTATCGCGACGCCGGCCTATGCTGAAAGCCTCACTGTGGTCAATTGGGGTGGTCCTTTCACCGATGCCTTCCGTACCGCGCTTTACAAGCCGTTCACGGACGAGACCGGAATAGCCGTGGCCGAGGACACGTGGAACGGTGGCGTCGGCACGTTGCGCGCTCAGGTGGAGGGAGGCGCCTCGAAGTGGGATGTGATCGAAGTCGAGGCTGAGGAGCTGCGGCAAGGTTGCGAGGAGGGGCTCTTCGAGACTCTCGACTGGAAGGCCATCGGAAACCGCAAGGACTTCCTGCCGGAATGGTCGAACGACTGTGGTGTCGGCACGATCCTGGCGTCCTGGGGACTGGCATGGGATGCCAATAAGCAGACCACGGCGCCGACATCCTGGGCCGATTTCTTCGATCTCGCTAAATTTCCGGGTAAGAGAGGCTTTCGCAAAGGCCCGAAACACGTTCTGGAGTTCGCGCTACTGGCCGATGGCGTGCCGTTGAACGAGGTCTACAAGGTGCTCGCTACCGATGAGGGCGTGAGCCGCGCCTTCGCCAAGCTCGATACGATCAAGTCGTCGATTGTGTTCTGGGAAGGCTCCTCGACACCCGCGCAGTTGCTGGCATCCGGTGACGTCGTCATGACGATGTTCCCCAGTGGCCGTCTTGCAGGGGCCAACAAGTCCGGCCAGAACATTCATTATCTGTGGAACGGCAGCCAGTATTATGGTGACGCCTGGGCGGTCCTGAAAGGGTCCAAGAACGTGGAAGCCGCGACCAAATTTCTGGCCAAATGGGCGACGCCCCGGATCGGCGCCGATTTCATGAATATCTACGACTACGGCGTCAGCAACGTGCAGTCCGCGCCGTTGGTGGCCGCGGATCGTCTGGCGATCCTGCCGAGCGCACCTGAGAATCTGAAGAACGCGCTCCCGTTGGATCCGGACTTCTGGGTCGAGAACAACGACAAGCTGAATGCGCGCTTCCAGGAATGGGTCATGCAGTGACTTGTCGACTGTTGTGAGAGATACGGATGGGCACCCGATATCGGCCGTTCACCTTATATTCGCTCACAACCGGGCTACTCGGCGGCAAGCGGGCGTGGTTGACCGCGCCCCTCCTTGCGTTTCTGCTGTTCGTGTTCCTTTATCCTATCGGCGGGATGCTGGCCCGTTCGTTCAAGGTGGACGCGGTCGTGACGGCGCTGCCGCGCACGACCGCGTTTGCCGCGAACTGGTCCGGCGATGGTGAACAGCCGGCAGCCGCCGCTTTAGCGGCGCTTGCCCAGGATCTGCGCGAGGCGAAGACCGCCGATGTCGCCTCAGCCGGCACCGTCCTCAACTATTTCGTCCCCGGCGCGCGGTCGCTTCTGATTGTGACCGAGCGCCGGGTGAAGGCCCTGCCGCAGGACGAGGCAATCGAGCTCATTGCCGGCGACCGGCGCTGGCGGAACGGTGAGCTGTGGAATGCGATCCGCGACGTGAGTGGGCGCTACACTGGCGCCTATTACAAGAGAATAGCGGATGCGACATGGGAAAACGGCAGCTTGAAGCTCGGCATCTACTCGAATTTCTATATTCGCAGCTTCTGGATATCGCTGGTCGTAACCGTCCTGTCCCTGATCGTCGGCTATCCGATGGCCTATATGATCTCGAAGCAATCGGCGCGGACGAGAAATATGCTGCTTTTCCTGGTGATGATCCCGTTCTGGACATCATTGCTGGCGCGCACGGCGGCATGGCTCATTATCTTCCAGAAGGATGGACCGCTGAACCAGCTCATGCTGTTCATCGGGCTCATCGCCGAGCCGCTGGACCTGCTGTTCTCGCGCGGCGCGGTATATGTCGCGATGGTCCATGTCATGGTACCCTTCGTCGTTCTGCCAGTGTTCGCAGTGATGAAGGGCATCCCGCGGCAGCAGATGCAGGCTGCGGCCTCGCTCGGCGCGCATCCCTATGTCGGTTTCTGGCGAGTCTATGTCCCGCAGACCATGCCGGCCATCGCATCGAGCGCATTGCTGGTCTTCACGATGACGCTTGGCTACTACATCACGCCTCTGCTGCTGGGTGGCGCGGATGACCAAATGATCAGTTATTCCATCGCCAATCACACGTTGCAGACTGGAAACTGGGGCCTCGCCGCGGCGCTGGCCTCCGTGCTGCTCATAGTGACGGTGCTGATCTGCAGCCTCTATCTGGCGATCATCGGCAAGCGCGGCATAGCGGCGAGCTGAGTGGAGCGGTGGCATGAAATCTCTTGAGTTCCTGTGGGCCATATTTTTCCACGTTTTCTGCCTTGCAGGCTTTGCCTTCCTGATCGTACCCCTGCTGGTGATCATTCCACTTGGCTTCAATGCCGGCGATTTCCTCACCTTCCCGATGACCGGTTACTCGTTGCGCTGGTATTGGGAGCTCTTCGGCTCGAGCCAATGGCTGCCGCCGATGCTCAATTCCTTCTTCATCTCGCTTGTCGCGGCGGCGATCGCAACCTGCCTCGGCACGGCGGCGGCACTTGGCCTGACCAGGACCGGACCGATCCTGCGCTATCCGCAGCTGGCGATCTTCCTGATGCCGGTCATCATGCCGGTCGCCGTTCTCGCTGTCGGCATATATTTCGCCTTCGTGCGCTTGGGCCTTCAGAACACCTTTGCGGGCTTGATCCTCGCCCATGCCGGGCTTGGGGCGCCGTTTGTGGTCACGACTGTCGGCGCCACGCTCAAGGGGTTCGACGAGCGGCTGGTGCAGGCGGGCCAGAGCCTGGGCGCGAGCCCCGCCACCGTGTTCCGGCGTATCACCTTTCCTCTGGTCCTGCCTGGGATCCTCTCGGGTGCTGTCTTTGCCTTTGCGGTATCCTTCGATGACGTCGTCATCGCCTTGTTCCTCGCCGGACCGGATCAGCGAACCCTGCCGTTGCAGATGTTCTCCGGCATGCGCGAGAATACGAGCCCGGCCATCGCCGCGGCGGCGGCGTTCATGATGGTCATCGCGGTTCTGCTTCTCGTGACGGTACAGTTGTTGCGCCGCCGCACCGAGATGCGCATCAGGGGTCGCGCTGAAGGGGAAGCTGGCCGTGCTTGAGTGGCGGTGTCCGGCTCACGCGGATTGGAGCTGTTCCCACATCTCGCGGTCGCGCGCGGCGGTCCATATGCGCGGCGTGTCGATGCCGAGTGCCTCGTCATAAGCGCGACTGACGTTAAAGGGCAGGCAATGTTCGTAGATCGCATAAGCGGAGAATTTCGAGTCGCAAGCGGCGCGGCAAGCCTCCCACGCCTCCTTCAGGCTGCCGCCGCCGCGCGCCACTCCGGCGACGGGATGAAAGGTCGAACGCAGGAAATCCACTGTGCTGTCGAGCGCAGTGTTCACCATCTCCTCACCGACAAGAGCGTCGCCGCGTCCAGGCATGATCGCGGTCGGCCGGAACTGGCGAACCGTCTCGAGCGTCGCAGGCCAGTCGGTGAAATGCGCATCGCCGCAATAGCAGGCCGATCGGTACTCGACGATGTCCCCCGTGAACATTACATTCGCGTCCGGTATGTGGGCGACGATGTCCCCCGCGGTGTGAGCGCGGCCGAGGAAAAGCAGGTCGACGCGACGCTTGCCGAGATAGAGGGTGAGACGGTCGTTGAAGGTGAGGGTGGGCCATGTCAGTCCGGGTATTGATTCATGCCCTTGAAACAGTCTCGGAAAGCGGCCGAATTCGGACTCCCAATCCTCCCGGCCGCGTTCCACGATCATCGCGCGCGTCTTTTGGGAGGCGATGATCTCGGGGCTACCATAGGCCGAAGCGCCAAGGACGCGTACCGCGTGGTAGTGCGACAGCGCGACGTACTTGATAGGCTTGTCGGTAACCTTGCGGATCGCCTCGATGACCTTGCCGGCCAGTCGTGGTGTTGCCTGCGCATCGACGATCATCACGGACTCGCTGCCGATGATCACACCCGTATTGGGATCGCCCTCGGCGGTAAATGCCCAAAGATCGCGCCCGATTTCCTTGAAAGAGATTTTTTTCTCATTCAAGTCTGTTTGAGAGGCGAAGGCTTTGCTCATGACCGGTCCGACTTTCATGCTGCCAATTCTTGTTATTATTCAACATTAGCGAACTAATATGTCAATATATAATCTAAGACGGGTGTGTGGGCGTTGACAAAGGCCCATATCGAAGGCTTGCTTGTGCCAGGGTGATTGGAGGGAAGGGCCTGCATGACAACGGCATCGAGGGGAATTCAATCGATCGAGGTCGGCGGGCGTGTCCTGTCGGCGCTGGTGCGGACGGCCTCGCCGATGATGCTGAAGGACCTTGCGCTGGCCGCCGATCTGACGCCGGCGCAAGTTCACGCCTATCTCACGAGTTACCGCCGTGCCGGCCTTGTCGAGCAGGATGACCGTACAGGGCACTACAGGATTGGTCCGCTCGCCTTTCGCCTGGGCACGAGCCGGATCCGATCCGTTCCGATCCTGGAGGAGACCAGCAGGACGGTGACACGGTTGTCATCCGAACTGGGTCTGATGGCCATCATGGTCTGCTGGGGGCCGCATGGCCCGACCGCGGTCCAAGTGCAGGATAGTCCGGTCCCGATGAACCTGAACATCAAGCAGGGCACGTTGTTTTCGGTTACAGGCACGGCAAGCGGTCATGTGTTCGCGGCATTCTCGGATGAGCCATCCTTGGCGACGAGGATTGCGGCCGAGCTCGACGAGGGAGCCGGCGAAAGCGCTGGAATGCCGCTGCCTGTATCGTTCACCGCGCTGGTGGAGCGTGTGCGCAGTCAGGGCTATGCCGATATTGCCGGTTTGCCGATTCCCGGGATGCACGCGGTTTCAGCACCCGTTCGCGATGCTAGCGGCGACGTGGTCGCAGCGGTCACCTTGGTTGGAAGCGGCGAAAGCCTTAACCGTAGGCTCGGGACGGCAGTGGTTCAAGCCTTGCTCGCGGCGACCGCCGCTCTCAGCGGCGGCACCCGGCCGGCTTGATCCTTCGATACATCCAACGACATGCCGGCTTGACCGGCTTCCTCAGGAAACGATGACAAACGAAGCGCGAGGAGTCCAATCCATCGAAATCGGCGCGCGGCTTCTCCAGGCTCTCGCGGAGCAGGGCGAACCGATGATGCTGAAGGAGCTGTCTCAGCAGGCCGGCATCGCGCCGGCACAGGCGCATGCGTATCTGGTCAGCTTCCGCAAGCTTGGCCTCGTCGAGCAGGAAGAGCAGGCCGGCCGCTATCGTTTCGGGCCGTTTGCGTTGGACCTCGGCATAACGCGGATGCGCAGCTTCGACCCGTTTCGCATGGCGAACGAGGCGGTGATCGCTCTTTCCATCAAAGCGCGGCTGACCGCCGCTCTGGTGGTCTGGGGAGCGTATGGGCCGACGGTCGTCCAAATTCAGGAGGGCGGTGACCAAGTGTATATGACGACCCGCGTGGGAACCATCTATTCGCTGACCGGGACAGCGAGCGGTAGGGCTTTTGCGGCCTTCATGCCAAGTCGCCTTGTCCGCGAACTCATGAGCATCGAGAAACGGGAGAAGACCCTCAGCCGTCGGATTGGCCGGATGATGCCGCTTGGGACGGATGATATCGAACGGATCAGGCAGGCCGGATATGCGACCATCGAGCCGCCGCCGGTGCCCGGCATCAATGCGGTCTCGGCGCCGGTCTTCGACCATGTCGGGCAAATGCAGTTCGCGTTCACTTTGGTCGGCCCGGCATCGGTGCTGAAGGTCGCGCCGGACAGCGAGGCTGTCGCTATGCTGCTGGCATCGACGCGGGCCCTGTCGGCGCAGCTCGGCTACAAGCCCGCCGCAAGCGTGCCGCTTAAAGCCGGCGTCGTCCGCCGAGATAGCCAAGACTCGCCGCGCTGACCGGCTGGCAAGGGACAAGAGCGCCGGGCGGCGACAGCTGCCAGCGTCATCGGGATCATTCCACTCCAGACCATGGCATGCGGGGCGCTCCAGCCCCCGGCGATTGGAATACTCCGGTTGCCAAACGTCTCATCATGATGTTAGTTATAAGCGAAGAAATTTGCTAATAGCGAATAAGTGACTCGGGGGCTCGATGCGGGAATACCTTTGCGACGTGCTGGTGATCGGATCGGGCGCGGGTGGGCTCGCTACCGCGCTGACGGCCGCTCATCATCGTCAGCGCGTGCTGGTGGTGGAGAAGGAGCCGGTTCTCGGCGGCACGACAGCCCGTTCCGGCGGTTGGATGTGGATTCCCGGCAATGCTCCCGCTCGCCGTGCCGGAGTCGATGACAGCGCCGAAAAGGCACGAAAATACCTGGAACATGAAGCCGGCGCCCATTTCAATGCCGCTCGCGTCGATGCTTTTCTCGCGGCGGGGGCGAGGGCGGTCGACTTCTTCGAAGAGCACACCACCTTGCAGTTCGATCTCGGGCCGACTTTTGCCGACTATCATCCGGATGCCCCGGGCGGCATGCCCGGCGGACGCTCGATCGTGGCGAGGCCCTTCGACGGTCGCGAACTGGGCGACGAGATTCGTCGCTTGCGTCCGCCTTTGGCGGAGATCACCTTTCTCGGCATGATGATAGGCTCAGGAAAGGAGTTGCTTCACTTCTTCAACGTGACCCGCTCTCCCGTATCGGCTTTCTACGTCGCACGACTGTTCCTGAAATTCCTCTGGGACATCATTCTCCATGGGCGCCCCATGCGCTTGATGAACGGCAATGCGCTGGTCGCCCGCCTCGCGAAGTCGTGTTTCGATCTGGGCGTCCCGCTTTGGACAGACGCCGCCGCGCGCCGGTTGCTGACCGATGCCGCCGGGCGCGTCGTCGGCGCGGATATCGACACGACACAGGGCCGTCTTCGTGTCCTTGCCTCCAAGGGCGTGGTTTTGGCCGCAGGCGGGTTTCCGCAAGACCCCACACGGCGCCGGCAGCTCTTCCCGCATGCGCCTGACGGATATGCGCATGTATCACCGGCCCCTCCCGGCAACACCGGTGACGGGCTCAGGCTGGCCGAGGATGCCGGGGCGCATGTGGATGACACGCTGCCGCATGCCGCCGCCTGGGTGCCGGTTTCGCAGCCGAGGCGGCGGGACGGCACGCTGGGCGTCTTCCCTCATTTTGTGGACCGTTCGAAACCCGGCGTGATCGCCGTGACGCGGTCGGGGCGGCGGTTCGTGAACGAGGCGAACTCCTATCACGACTTCTGTCAGGCGATGTTCAAAAGGTGCCGAGAAGAAGGCGCCGAAACCTGTGCCTTCTTCATCACCGATCACAGGGCCTTCCGGAAATATGGCCTGGGCTACGCCAAGCCGGCACCCGTCCCATTCCGGCGGCATATAAGATCGGGATATCTGTTTGAGGGGACGACGCTCAAAATCCTGGCCGGGAAAGTGGGAATTGACCCAGTCCAGCTGATGAAGACCGTTTCCCTCTACAACAGCTCTGCGCGCGTCGGCGAGGATCCCGAATTCCACAAGGGGAGCAACGCCTACAATTTGTCGCTGGGGGATCCGGAGCACCGGCCAAACCCATGTCTGGCGCCGATTGAAAGAGGCCCGTTTTATGCGGTGAAGCTGGTCATCGGCGATCTCGGGACATTCGCCGGCCTTGCATGCGATGAACATGGCCGTGTCCTGAACGGAGAGCGCAGGCCGATACAGGGTCTTTACGCGGCGGGCAACGACGCAGCCAGCATCATGGGCGGCAACTATCCCGGTGGTGGCATAACGCTCGGCCCGGCCGTCACCTTCGGTTACATAGCCGGGCGACATCTGGCGGGTGTGAACGATTAGATCGCGACGACTTCATGTGCGAGAGGCCCGTTCGGCTTGAATCTCTTTCTCAGCCAAAGCCCCTAAGTGACTCTTTCGATTCGCATTTCCAGCGCCCGCTTGAGCTCGTCCTTGGCCCGCGACGCCGCCTCGATCATCTCGGAGATGCGGAAGAAGTCGTTGGCCATGAAGCCTTCGATCGGCGGGTTGATGTAGATGTCGGGCGGGTTCTGCTGGCGGCGCAGCACCGCGATCTGATGGAACATGATGAGCATCGATCCGATGGCGAGCTCCATGTTGCTGTGATGGCCGCGCCGCGGCTGGCGCAGGCTCCCGGTCACGTCGATGGCGACGACGAGATCGCTCCCCGGCCGGACATGGTCGAACGGCACGGGGTTGGTGATGCCGCCATCGACATAGAGGCGCCCGTCGATGGTAGGCGCGGAGATGAGGCCGGGTATGGCGATCGAGGCTGCCACCGCCTGGCACATCGGTCCCGAGGAGATGACATGCTCGCGCCGCTCGGCGAAATCGGTGGTCACGATCTTGAGCGGGATCTGCGCGTCCTCGACCTGTTGCGCGACGCCCTCCGGGAAGATGAAGCTGGCGAGCTGCTCGCCGTCGATCTGGAGCGAGGTGAAGCTGCGCCTCTGCAGGAGGTCGCCGAGGCGCGCGCCCTTGACGCCGAACAGATATTTGGCCGCCTGCACCCGGTTGGCGAGGATGTGGCGGGCATGATCGCCGATGGCCTTGGCCGGGATGCCGGAGGCATAGGCGGCGCCGACCAGCGCGCCGAAGCTGCATCCGGCGATGACCGATGGTTTGATGCCCATCTCGTCGAAGACCTCGAGCATGGGGATATGGGCGAGGCCTCGGGCCGCGCCGCCGCCCAGCGCCAGGCCTATCCTAGGTTCGCTCATGAGCCGGCCTTTTCGGCGAAGCGCCAGGCGGTCTCGGCCAGGGGCCGGACTTCGCTGGCCATGAAGGCGGCGTTGCGGTTGGCTGCCGTGCCATCGCGCACGCGCCCGACGATGCCCTGCAAGATGGCGGCGATGCGGAAGAAATTGTAAGCCAGATAGACATTGAGATCGGGAATGCCGTTGCGGCCGGTGCGGGTGCAATAATCCTGGATATAGGTTTCGATCGCCGGAATTCCAGGGTCGCGCTCATGGCCGATGAGCGAGCCGACGCCGGCGCCGCGCTCCGATATCGGCATGAACCACATCATCAGGTGGTAGGTGTAGTCAGCCAGCGGATCGCCGAGCGTGGCGAGCTCCCAATCGAGCACGGCCGCGACGCGGGGGGCGGTGCCGTCGATGATGCAATTGTCGAGGCGGAAATCGCCATGGACGACGGCCGTGCGGGGCTGCGCCGGACAGGCCTCGGGCAGCCAGGCCATGAGGCGCTCCATCTCGGCGATAGTCTCCGTCGCCGAGGCGCGGTACTGCTCCGACCAGCGCTTGATCTGGCGCGCGACATAGCCCTCGGGCTTGCCGAAGTCGGCAAGTCCGGCCGCGGCGGGATCGACCGAATGCAAACGTGCGATGGTTTCGTTCAGCGACGCGAACAGGAGAGCGCGTTCTTCGGCGGTGAGGCCTGGTGCCCAGGGCTCCCAGAACACCCGGCCCGCGACATGCTCCATGACGTAGAATTCGGTACCGATGACACTCTCGTCGGCACAATAATGCAAGGGCCGCGCCACCGGCAGCCCTTGCGCCGCGAGCGCCGATGTCACGCGGTATTCGCGGTCGATGGCATGGGCGGAAGGCAGGAGCGAGCCCTGCGGCTTGCGTCTCAGCACATAGCGGCCGGAGGCGGCGTTGATGAGATAGGTCGGATTGGACTGCCCGCCCTTGAACTGTTCGATGGCGGCGGGCGCGTGGAAGCCCGCGATATGGGCGGCCAGATAGGGAACGAGGCGATCGGAGATGTCGCGCGCCGGCCGCGTCCCGGAAAAGGCCTCCTGGCGATCGAGCTTCTGCGCCGTCACGTCCTGACGCCTTCGCCGAGGAACGGCAGGAGATGGTCGAGGGTCGCTTGCGGATTCTCCTCGGGAAGGAAATGCCCCGCGGCGACCACGCCCGTCGTCACCGTCCTGGCCCAACGTGACCAGACGGAATCGAGATCGCTCATCGTTGCGGGGATTCCCGTATCGCCCCACAGCGCAAGCAGCGGGCAGGCGATCCTCAGGCCCCGGGTCCGGTCGGCCTCGTCATCGGCAAGGTCGCAGGTCTGGCCGGCGCGATAGTCGTTGCAGGTCGCATGGATGTGCTCCGGCGTCGAGAAATGCAGCCGGTATTCGGCGAGCGCCCGCGGATCGAAAGCGCTCAGGTCCTTCGCCTTGGTCCAGCGCGCCATCGTGTAGTCGAGAAAGCCTGTGGGCGCCGGTTCGATGAGCATTTCGGGCAGCGGATGGGGTTGCGCTAGGAACAGCCAGTGATAGGTCTTCATGGCTGTCGCCGCCGAGAAATTATGCCACATGTCGAATGTCGTCATGATGTCGAGGACGGCGAGGCAGGTGACGGTCCGCGGATGGTCGAGCGCCAGCCGGTAGGCGACCCGAGCGCCGCGGTCATGACCGACGATCGCGAAGCGGTCATGACCGAGGCTCCGCATCAAGGCGATCATGTCCTCGGCCATCACGCGCTTCGAATATGGGCGGTTATCGGCGCTGTTGGCGGGGCAGGAGGAGAAGCCATAGCCCCTGAGATCGGCCATGACGCAGGTGTAGCTTCGCATGAGCTCGGGCGCCACCCTATGCCACATCGAATGGGTCTGCGGATAGCCGTGCAGCAGCAGCAGAGGCGGCCCGCTGCCGCCGATGCGGGCGAATATCTCCGCTCCGCCCGTGTCGATGCGATGTTCGTGCGTGTGAGGAATGAGATCCGACATCGGCAGCGCTCCTCGCGTGGGATTGCGCCTATTCTTGGCCGAAGCAAAGGCGCCGCTCAAGCGTCTTCGGCGAGACCATAGACCTGCTGCTCGCCCGCCACGTCGCGCAATTTGTGCAGGCCGAGGCTGGGAAAGTCGCGCCCTGCCGCCTGCACGAAGCTCTCGGACATCACGATGTCGCGATTGCGCTTCTTGGCGACCTCGAGCAGCCGGCTGGTATGGTTGATGGCGGGTCCGATGGCGGTGAAGTCGAGCCGCGTGCGGCTGCCGATATTGCCATAGGCGATCTCGCCGACATTGAGCGCGAGGCCGAATTTGAGGAGCGTCCGGCCGGCCTTGGCGCGTTCCGCATTGAGGGCGGCAATGCGCCGGCGCGTGTCGAGCGCCGCGGCGATCGCCGGTGCGTGCGGAAGCTGCCGCTCGTCGGCGGCCGGAAAGATCGCGAGCAGGGCGTCGCCGATGAACTTCAGGACTTCGCCGCCATGCGGCTCGATGGCGGCCACCAGGGCATCGAAGAAATCGTTGAGCGTCGACAGCACATTGTCGATCCGATGGGTGTCGGAGTAGCGGGTGAAGCCCCGGAGGTCGGCGATCAGGATCGTCGCGGTGATGATCTCGGCCTTGCCGCGGTCGAGCGCGCCGTCATAGACCTTCTCGGCGCTGCGGCGTCCGACATAGGTGGTGAGGAGGTCGACGGCGATCTTCTTGAGCACCCGCCTTTCGGCATAGGGGCTGAACAGCCGGGCGGCGCGGGTGAGGCCGGCGATCTCCTGGTCGGAAAAGCCGCCGGCTCTTTGCGTGGCGAAGGAGATATGCGCCGTCCGCTGCTGGTCGATGAAGGGAAAAGGCGCGATGTAATAATCGGTGGCGCCCGCCTGACGCAGGTCCTCGAGCAGCGGCATGTCGCCGATCGGCGCATCGAGGCGGCGGCGGTAGGGCCGGTGGGTGTCGTCGACGACCTTGGCCGGGCTGTCGTTGTAGTCGGACGGGTCATTGCCGCGCGGCATGGTGCGCGTTTCGACCTCATGCGCCGTCCAGCGGATTGCGAGCCCTCGATCTCGGGGTTCAGGAATTCAAGGCCCAGCGATGAGCGCCAGAGCGGAAAGCCGAGGCTGACGAGCTTCTCGCAGAGCTCGCGATGCAGTGCTGACACGGCCTTGTCGCCAGCCGCCGCCGTGACCAGCCAGTCGACGAAATCACCCGTGAGGCCCGCCTCATCTCGTCTCCCCGTCGCTGCCGCCGGGACAGAAGTCTTGGGATTGATCATGATGGCCTTGTTGTGCGCTCCAGCGTGACCTTTGCCAAGGGGCGAAGGCCTTAACCATTGTCTTTCGCGAAGCGAAAGAGATGGTGATCGCCATCGATGCCGCGCAAGGCATGCGCGCCGAGGCTCTCGAAGGGAAAGCCGGCCGCCGCGCGCACGAAGCTCTCCGACGCGACGATGTCGTGGTTGATCTGCTTGGCGACTTCGAGAAGACGGGCGGCATGGTTGACCACCGGGCCGATGGCGGTGAAATCAAGCCGTGTCCGGCTGCCGATATTGCCATAGGCGATCTCGCCGGCATCGAGGGCGAGGCCGAATTTGAGCTGGGTCCGCCCCGCTTCGGCGCGCGCCGTATTGAGCGCGGCGATCCGCTGCCGGGCATCGAGGGCGGCCGCGATGGCGGGGGCGGCGGGCAGGCTGTCGCCGTCATTCGCCGGAAAGATCGCGAGCAGGGCATCGCCGATGAATTTGAGCACTTCGCCGCCATTGGGCTCGATGGCTGCCACCAGCGCGTCGAAGAAGTCGTTGAGGGTCGACAGCACATTGGCGATCGGATGCGTGTCGGAATAGTGGGTGAAGCCCCTGAGGTCGGCGATCAGGATCGTCGCGGTGATCATCTCGGCGGCGCCGCGATCGAGCGCCCCCTCATAGACCTTGACCGCGCTGCGGCGCCCCACATAGGTGGCGAGCAGATCGAGGGCGATCCGCTTGAGCACGCGTCTTTCGGCATAGGGCGCGAACAGGAGCGCCGCTTCGGCCAGCATGGCGATCTCGCTTTCCATGAACCCGCCCGGCTTTTGCGTGGCGAAGGAAATGCTGGCGCTTCTCTCCTGGTCGAGGAAGGGCAGCGGCACGATATAGTAATCGCTGGCGCCCGCCCGGCGCAGGTTGTCGAGGAGCTGGACGTCGGTGATCGGTCCGTCAAGCTTGCGGCGGTAGGGCTTCTTGGTCGCATCGACGATCTGCGCCGGGCTGTTGTCATAGTCCGACCAGGTCGCATTGCGCGGCGAGGTCTCGATCTCGGTCGCATGCGCGATCCAGCGGATCTGCGTGCCGCCGATCTCGGGATTGAGCAGCTCGAGGCCGAGCGAGGAACGCCACAGCGGAATCCCCAAGGCGAAGAGCTTATCGCAGAACAACCGGTGCAGCTCTGTTGCCCGCCCGTCGCGGGTGGCCGCCGCCGCCTCGACCAGCCAGCGGGCGAAATCCCCGATCAGCGCCGCATCCGCCCTCGTCATTGCCCCATGGCCCGCCAGCCGATATCGCGGCGGCAGAAGCCCTCCGGCCAGTCGATGAGGTCGACCGCTTGATAGGCGCGCGCCTGCGCTTGCGCCGCCGTGCGGCCGAGGGCCGACACGTTGAGCACGCGCCCGCCATTGGCGACGAGCTTGCCGTCCTTCAGCGCGGTCCCGGCCTGGAAGATCTCGACGTCGCCATCCTGCGCGGCCGCGTCGAGATTGCGGATCTCGCTGCCTTTCCCATAAGCGCCGGGATAGCCCTTGGCCGCCATCACGACGCTGAGCGCCGTTTCGTTGCGCCAGCGCACCGACACCTTGTCGAGCGTGCCGTCGACCGCCGCGAGGAGCAGTGTGAGGAGATCGTCCTTGAGCCGCAGCATCAGCACCTGGCATTCGGGATCGCCGAAGCGGACATTGTATTCGATGAGCTTGGGCCCGTCATTGCCGATCATCAGGCCGGCGAACAGCACGCCCTTGAAGGGAAGCCCGCGCTGTTTCATTCCGGCGACCGTCGGGCGGATGATCTCGGCCATGACCCGCTCGGCCATGTCGGGCGTCACGATCGGGGCGGGGGAATAGGCCCCCATGCCGCCGGTATTGGGGCCCGTATCGCCGTCGCCGACACGTTTGTGGTCCTGCGCCGCCGCCAGCGCCACCGCATGCTCGCCGTCGCATAGGGCGAAGAAGCTCGCTTCCTCGCCCTCCAGGAAGTCCTCGATCACGCATTCGGCGGCGCCGAACTGGCCGGCAAAGATGTCGTCGATGGCGGCGAGCGCCTCGTCCATCGTCATGGCGACGGTGACGCCCTTGCCGGCGGCCAGCCCGTCGGCCTTGATCACGATAGGCGCACCTTGCGCCTGTGCATGGGCGATCGCCTTGGCGCGATCGTTGAAACGGCCATAGGCTCCCGTCGGGATAGCGAACTCGGCGCAGAAATCCTTGGTGAAGCCCTTGGAGCCTTCGAGCTGGGCCGCGCCCTGCGATGGCCCGAAGACCTTGATACCGGCTGCCTGAAGGTCATTCGCGATGCCGGCGACGAGTGGCGCTTCCGGTCCCACCACGACGAGATCGATTCGTTCCTTGCGGCAGAAAGAGATCACCGCCTGATGATCGGCGACGTCGAGCGACGCGCATTTCGCATGTTGCGCGATGCCCGGATTGCCCGGCGCGCAATGGAACTCTCCCAGGAGCGGACTGGCGGAAATGGCCCAAGCGAGAGCGTGCTCGCGCCCGCCGGAACCGAGAAGAAGGACATTGAGTGGCGTCATTTTGGCATCCCTGTGAACTGTCCTATGGCGAGATTCATCGGCATTCGCAAAGCCCATTTTTTCGGAACTGGAGCGGAAAGCGACCGTTAGCCTGCATGGGCGGCGTTCGCCAATGGAGGAACAAATGTTCAAGCGACCTCTAGTCAAACCTATGCTCGGCGCGGCGGCGCTTGTTGCGTTGACCGCTTTCCTTCCGGCTTCCAGCGCCAATGCGGGACCGGCGTCCTGCGGCGCCTATGCCCGTGACATCGCGGCCAGCGAAGCCCCGCGGCGCGGCATCGTCGATGGCGTCGTGATCGGAACCCTGGATACTGTTTTCACCGGCGGCGCGGGCGCCGACGAGCGCTATCGCGAGGCCTATGACGAGGCCTATGCCGATTGCATGGACCGCGAGCGCATCGCTTATGTCCCGCGCCAGCGCACCGTCGTCACGCGCGTCGAAACCATCGGCGTGCGTCCGGAAGTGGGCAGCGACGAATGGATCGCCTATTGCTCGGCCAAGTATCGCTCCTTCGATCCGGACACCGGCACCTATGTCACCTATGAAGGTGATGCCGTGCCGTGCAGGTAAACACGAACCATCCTCATTGACATGGCGGCATGACCCGGCAAGTGTCGGGTCATGACCGACCATGACCCCGAGACCGGTGAGATTCGCGAAGCGCGCAAAGCCAATGTCGCGGAATTCACCGTTTCCGAAATCTCCTTCGCGCTCAAGCGCACGCTCGAGGACTCGTACGGACATGTGCGGGTGCGCGGGGAAATCTCGGGCTTCCGCGGGCCGCATTCCTCCGGCCACTGCTATTTCAGCCTGAAGGACCAGGGCGCGCGCATCGACGCCGTAATCTGGCGCAGCGCCTTCATGCGGCTCAAGTCCAAGCTCCAGGAAGGCCTGGAAGTGATCGCCACCGGCAAGATCACCTCCTATCCGGGCAAGTCCTCCTACCAGATCATCGTCGACAATCTCGAACCCGCGGGCGCCGGTGCCTTGATGGCGCTGCTCGAGGAGCGCCGCCGCAAGCTCGCCGCCGAGGGCCTCTTCGAAGCGGAGCGCAAGAAAGCGATCCCCTTCCTGCCGCGCCTCATCGGCGTCGTGACCTCGCCGACGGGTGCCGTCATCCGCGACATCCTGCATCGCCTCAATGACCGCTTTCCCCGCCATGTGATGGTCTGGCCGGTCCGGGTGCAAGGCGAGACCTCGGCGGCTGAGGTCGCCGCCGCCATCCGGGGCTTCAACGCCATGACACGGAAGCCCGATCTCCTCATCGTGGCGCGGGGCGGCGGCAGCCTCGAAGACCTGTGGGGCTTCAACGAGGAGGTCGTCGTGCGCGCCGCGGCGGAAAGCGCCATCCCCCTGATCGCGGCGGTGGGCCACGAGACCGACTGGACGCTCATCGATCATGTCGCCGATCTGCGCGCTCCGACGCCGACGGCCGCTGCCGAGCGCGCCGTGCCGGTGCGCGCCGACCTCCTGGCGCAGATCGCCTCGCTCTCGGCCCGCCATGGCCGCGGCGCCAGGCGGCTGATGGATGAAAGGCGCACGCGCGTCCGGGCCGCCGCCCGCGCTCTGCCGCGGCCCGACGACATCCTGGCGCTGGCGCGCCAGCGCTTCGACGCCGCGTCCGGAAAGCTCAAGGCGGCGCTGAGCCGGAACACCTTGCTGCATCGCCGCGACTTCGAGAAGGCGGCGGCCGGACTGACGCCCAGGCCCTTGCGGGCCCATATCGCCGAACAGGCGCGCCGGGTCGAGCGGCGGGGCGGCGAGTTGCGCCGCGACCTGCGCCGGTCCATCGAGCAGCGCCGCGCGCTGCTCGCCGCCAACGCCAAGCTCCTGACCTCGCTGTCCTACAAGTCCGTCCTGCAGCGCGGCTATGCCCTCGTCCGCAACGAGGTGCGCATCCCCTTGCATGCGGCGGCCCAGGTCAAGCCGGGGCAGGAGCTGCGCATCGAATTCCATGACGGCGAGATCGCGGCCCATGCCGGCGGTCCGCCGCCTTTGCCCAAGGCCGCAAAAACGCGCGAAGGCGGGCAAGGGTCATTGTTCTGACAGGATCGACAGGCTATTTGACAGGCCATGAACCGGCACGAACCCTTCCTCCCGCGCGGCCGCCAGGCGAAGATCCGCTATCTCGATGCCGACTTCCAGGTCCTGAGCGAGGGCGATCATGTGATTTGCGCGGTGACCGGCATGCCGATCAAGATCGAGCAGCTCACCTATTGGAGCGTTGCGCGCCAGGAGCCTTACATCTCCGCCGAGGCGGCCTTCCGCCGCCTGCTCGAGACCGATCTCAGATAAAATATCTGAGGAACGGCCGCACCAACCGCAGCGTGTCGTCGCGAAAGATGATGGCCAGATTGAGGACCAGGAACAGCACGCGCATGAAGGTGACCGTGGCCGGCCTCAGCGGCCGGTCCTTGACGATTTTCGCATAGAGCCAGAACAGGACGAAGCCGCCATTGACGACGGCGAGCAATATCCATAGCGGCGGACGCCCCTGCTTCAGATAAGTAAGGAGCGTATCCCATTGAGATTGCATAAAAATATCTTGCATGTGGAGTCCGTCGCCCGGCGCTTCGGCGAGTATGGCGGAAAGGGCTTAATGATCTTTTGGCGGGTCATGCAAAACTGGCGTTCGCGGTCTAAGCTGTGTATAAGCCGCGGGCCCTTGGACGGGATTTCCGAGGGGTTATGTGGAGTTGAGAATTATGGCGAAGGCCTGGACACCTGGCTCATGGCGTAATCTGCCGGTCATGCAGCTGCCCGTTTATGACGATCCTGCCAAGCTCGCGGACGTCGAGAAGCAGCTTGCGGGCTATCCGCCACTGGTGTTCGCCGGCGAGGCGAGGAAGCTCAAGCGCAAGCTCGCCAAGGTCTCTGAAGGCAAGGGTTTCCTGCTCCAGGGCGGTGACTGCGCCGAGAGCTTCGCCGAGCATTCGGCCGACAACATCCGGGATTTCTTCCGTGTTTTCCTGCAGATGGCAGTGATCTTGACCTTCGCCGGCAGCCAGCCGGTGGTCAAGGTCGGCCGCATCGCCGGACAGTTCGCCAAGCCCCGTTCCGCTCCGACCGAAACGGTCGACGGTCAAGAACTGCCGATCTATCGCGGCGATATCGTCAACGACTTCGCCGGCACGGCGGCGGCGCGCCGCCCCGATCCCGATCGCCAGATCATGGCCTACCGGCAGTCGGCCGCCACCCTCAATCTGCTGCGCGCCTTCGCCCAGGGCGGCTATGCCAATCTCGAGCATGTCCACAAATGGACGCTCGGTTTCCTGAAGGACGGACCGGCCTGGGAGCGCTATCAGGCGCTGGCCGACCGCATCACCGAGGCTCTGGGCTTCATGCGCGCCTGCGGCATCAATCCCGACACGGCGCCACAGCTGCGCTCGACCGAGTTCTTCACCAGCCACGAGGCGCTGCTCTTGGGCTATGAGCAGGCGCTGACCCGCATCGATTCGACGAGCGGCGACTGGTACGCGACCTCGGGCCACATGGTGTGGGTCGGCGACCGCACCCGCCAGCCCGACCACGCCCATATCGAGTTCTGCCGCGGCGTGAAGAACCCGATCGGCCTCAAATGCGGCCCCTCGCTTTCCGCCGACGAGCTGATCCGGCTGATCGACCTGCTCAATCCGGACAATGAATCGGGACGGCTGACGCTCATCACCCGCTTCGGCGCCGACAAGGTCGACAAGCATCTGCCCGAGCTGATCCGCGCGGTGAAGCGCGAGGGCCGCGTCGTCGTGTGGTCCTGCGATCCCATGCACGGCAACACCATCAAGTCGCGCTCGGGCTACAAGACGCGGCCCTTCGACCAGGTGTTGAGCGAATTGCGCCGCTTCACGGCGGTGCACCAGGCGGAAGGCACCCATGCCGGCGGCATCCATGTCGAGATGACCGGCAAGGACGTCACCGAATGCACGGGCGGCGTGCG
>JBFWNN010000054.1:0-40501 GCA_050251035.1 Parvibaculaceae bacterium | reverse complement strand
AGGCTGTGGCGGAAGTCTTCGCCATATCATGCAAGTTCCCCTCAGATCGCCGCCACTCTGTTCCAGAAGAGGAGACAAAATGTGTGAAAACCATCTTGACAAGAAAAGCTCCATACAAGGTGCCCGAAGGGCGGATGAGGGTGTCGTCCGCATCAACTTGCGCACTAGACGCCGAAAAGATTACGAACTCACTCGTCAATCATCGTTTGAACGATCCCGTATCTTTTTTTGCAGAGCGAATTCACAGCTCCAATACCCTCATCCGGCCTGTCGGCCACCTTCTCCCGCACGCGGGAGAAGGAAAAAATTGGGTGAGACGTTCGCATCGGGACTGAAAGAGAGGAGGCATCAATCATGATCATCCTCATCGACAATTACGACAGCTTCACCTGGAACCTCTATCACTTCCTCGGTGATCTCGGCGCCGAGACGGTCGTCCACCGCAACGACAAGATCAGCGTCGGCCAGGTGCTCTCGGCGCGGCCCCAGGCGATCGTCCTGTCGCCCGGCCCCTGCACGCCCAACGAGGCCGGCATCTGCCTCGAGCTCATCGAGAAAGCCCAGGATGCCGTGCCCATCCTCGGCGTCTGCCTCGGCCATCAGGCGATCGGCCAGGCCTTTGGCGGCAAGGTGATCCGGGCCCCCACCCTGATGCACGGCAAGATGTCGGAGATCCGGCACAAATCGCAGGGCATCTTCGCTCATGTGCCGGACGGCTTCGCCGCGACGCGCTATCATTCGCTCATCGTCGAGCGGGAAAGCCTGCCGCAAAGCCTCGAAGTCACCGCCGAGACGGAGGACGGCATCATCATGGGCCTGCAGCACAAAACGAAGCCCATCCATGGCGTGCAGTTCCACCCCGAAAGCATTGCTTCCGAGCATGGTCACGCTCTATTGAAGAACTTCCTCCAACAGGCGGGGGCACTCACATGACGGACCTCAAACCCCTCATAGCCAAGGCGGCGGGCGGCGAGCCCCTGACGCGCGACGAGGCGCGTGCCGCCTTCGACGTCCTGATGTCGGGCGAAGCCACGCCGTCGCAGATCGGCGGCTTCCTCATGGCGCTCAGGGTGCGCGGCGAAACGATCGATGAGATCACCGGCGCCGTCGAGATCATGCGCGAGAAGATGACGCCGGTGAAGGCGCCGCCCGAGGCCATCGACATCGTCGGCACCGGCGGCGACGCCTCGGGCTCCTACAACATCTCGACCTGCGCCGCTTTCGTCACCGCCGGAACGGGCCTCAAGATCGCCAAGCACGGCAACCGTGCGCTCTCGTCGAAATCGGGATCGGCCGACGTGCTGACGGCGCTCGGCGTCAAGATCGACCTCACGCCGGAGCAGATCAGCCGCTGCATCGCGCAGGCCGGCTGCGGCTTCATGTTCGCGCCCGCCCACCATGCCTCGATGAAGCATGTGGGGCCGACGCGCGTCGAGCTCGGCACCCGCACGATCTTCAATCTGCTGGGCCCGCTTTCCAATCCGGCGGGCGTCAAGCGCCAGGTCACCGGCGTCTTCGCCAAGGCCTGGGTCGAGCCGCTCGCACATGTGCTGAACAATCTGGGCTCGGAACGCGCCTGGATTTGCCATGGCGAAGGCGGCTTCGACGAGATCGTGCCGTCCGGCAAGACCTGGATCGCCGAATTGAAGGACCACGAGGTGACGCTGGCCGAGATAACGCCGGAAGATGTCGGCATCGCCCGCTCATCGGCCGCCGATCTCAAGGGCGGCGATGCGGCGCACAATGCCGAAGCCCTGCGCGGCGTGCTCGACGGCAGGAAGAACGCCTTCCGCGACGCCGCGGTGATGACATCGGCGGCCGCCCTTCTCGTCGCCGGCAAGGCCGAGGACCTCGGGGACGGTGTCGCCCAGGCGCAGAAATCCATCGACGGCGGCGGGGCGCGCTCCGTGCTCGATAAGCTGGTGAAAGTGTCGAACGGATGACCGCCTGATGCCCACCATCCTCGACAAGATCGCCGCCTATAAGCGCGAGGAAGTCGCCAAGGCGAAAGCCTCGATCGCGGAACGCGAGCTCGATGTCATGGCGCTCGACGCCCCGCCGGTGCGCAGTTTCGCTGGCGCGCTCGAGGCCAGGATCGCGCAAGGACAATGGGCGCTCATCGCCGAGATCAAGAAGGCCAGTCCCTCCAAGGGGCTGATCCGGCCGGATTTCAACCCGCCGCAGCTCGCCATGGCCTATGAGGACGGCGGTGCCGCCTGCCTTTCCGTCCTCACCGATGCGCCGTCCTTCCAGGGGGCGCCGGAATACCTGGGCACCGCCCGGGCCGTCACGGCGTTGCCGGCCCTGCGCAAGGACTTCATGCTCGATCCCTATCAGGTGGCGGAAGCGCGCGCCTGGGGCGCCGACTGCATCCTCCTCATCATGGCGATGATCGACGATGCGCTGGCCTGCGAGCTCGAGGCGGCCGCCCTCGACTGGGGCATGGACGTGCTGGCCGAGGTCCATGACGAAAAGGAGCTCGAGCGTGCGGTCAAGCTTTCGACCCGCCTCATCGGCATCAACAACCGCGACCTGCGCAGCTTCGAGACGACGCTCCAGACGACCGAGCGCCTGGCGCCCCTGGTGCCGGCGGGCCGGCTCGTCATCGGCGAGAGCGGGCTCAACACGGCGGCCGACCTGGCGCGGCTTTCCAAAGCGGGCGTCAACGCCTTCCTCATCGGCGAGAGCCTGATGCGGCAGGCCGATGTCGCCGCCGCAACCCGTGCTATCCTGACGAAGCCATGAGCAAGCTCACCCATCTCGACGACCAGGGCCGCGCCCATATGGTCGACGTCTCGGCCAAGGAGGTCACGACGCGCGAGGCGACGGCGCGCGGGCGCATCACCATGACGCCCGAGACGCTGGCGATGATCACCGAAGGCCGCGCCAAGAAAGGCGACGTGCTGGCGGCGGCGCGAATCGCCGGCATCATGGCGGCGAAGAAGACGCATGAGCTCATTCCGCTGTGCCATCCCCTTGCGATCTCCGGCGTGTCGGTCGATTTCACGCCCGACGACAAGGCCGGCGCCATCGCGGTCTCGGCGACGGTCAAGGTCGAGGGCAGAACCGGCGTCGAGATGGAAGCCCTGACCGCCGTCTCGGTCGCCTGCCTCACCATCTATGACATGTGCAAGTCGGCCGATCGCGCCATGCGCATCGGCGACATCAGGCTGGTCGAGAAGTCGGGCGGCAAGTCCGGCCGCTATTCCGCGGACTGATCCATGGCCCTGATCCCGGTCGACGAGGCGAAGGCGCGTATCCTCAAAGGGGCGAGCCCACTGCCGCGCGAGACCGTGGCGCTGCATCACTGCGCCGGGCGCGTGCTCGCCGCCGACATCAAGGCCAAGCGGGACCAGCCGCCCTTCCCCGCCTCCGCCATGGACGGCTATGCGGTCCGTTTCGCCGATGTCGGGCAGGCTCCGGTCAGGCTCGCGGTCGTCGGAACGGCCCCCGCCGGTCACGGCTTCAAGGGCCAGGTCGGGCCCGGCCAGGCCGTGCGCATCTTCACCGGCGCCCCGGTCCCCAAGGGTGCCGACACGGTCGTGATCCAGGAGAACACCGAGGCAGCGGACGGCGCGGTCCGCGTCAATGTCGCGGCGCAGCGCTTAGGACAGCATATCCGGCGGCAGGGTTTGGACTTCACCAAGGGCGAAAGCCTGCTGCGGCGCGGCACCTGGCTCGGCGCCCGCGAGGTCGGCCTGGCAGCCGCCATGAATTGGCCTACCCTTCCGGTCATACGCCGCCCCAGGGTCGCGATCTTCACCACGGGCGATGAACTGGTGTCCCCCGGGCGAACGCCGAAGTCCGACCAGATTGTTTCTTCGAACAGTTTCGCGCTCGCGGCCTTTGTGCGCCGCTATGGCGGCGAAGCGATCGACCTGGGGATCATCCCCGACAGGCTCGGCGCCATTTCCCGGGCCATCGGAAAGGCTTACGGCGCCGATATCCTCCTGACGACCGGTGGCGCCTCGGTCGGCGATCACGACCTTGTCCAGTCTGCCCTGAAGGAAGCCGGCATAGAGCTCGATTTCTGGAAAATTGCGCTTCGGCCAGGAAAACCGCTCATGTTCGCCCGCGACCGACGGAGGCGGATTCTGGGGTTGCCGGGCAATCCCGTCTCTGCGCTTGTCTGTGCGCGGATATTCCTCAAACCCCTGATTTTCTCGCTGCTCGGCCTGTCGGTGACTTCACCCGACACCGTCAAGGCTCGGCTCGGCGCGCCTTTGGCCGCAAATGACCTGAGACAGGATTATCTTCGGGCAGAGGTGAGCCGTGGCGACGACGGCAGCTATCGGGCCGCCCCCCTCAAGGTTCAGGATTCCTCGATGCAGCGGGCTCTGACCGAAGCCCAGGGCCTCATCGTCCGCCCCCCCCTCGCGCCGGAAGCCCACGAAGGCGACATGGTCGACGTCATTTTGATGGATTTTTGAACGCACGTCAATTTCAGCTTGCCGAACCAAACGGGAACGGGTATTTTCGTTTTGTATTTGTTCCGATTCTCGCTCAACGACTTCCCCGGAACGTTCTTTGAACAGGTCACGCCATGCTGACGCGCAAACAACTCGAACTGCTTCTCTTCATCAATGAACGCCTCAAGGAAGACGGGGTCTCCCCCTCCTTCGAGGAGATGAAGGACGCGCTCAATCTCCAGTCCAAGTCCGGCATCCATCGCTTGATCCTGGCGCTCGAAGAGCGCGGCTTCCTCCGCCGCATGCCCAACCGGGCGCGGGCGCTCGAGGTCATGAAGCTTCCCGACGCGCACAGCCCCAGCCTGTCCACCGCCAAGCGTCCCGGCTTCAGTCCGAATGTCATCGAAGGCAATCTCGGCAAGGTGAAGCCCATCCCGCATGCGGGCTCGGGCGCGCCGCGCGCCGCGGTCGTGCCGGTGATGGGGCGGATCGCCGCCGGCGTGCCGATCTCGGCCATCCAGGATCATTCGCACAACATCACCGTCCCACCGGAAATGCTGGGCTCGGGCGAGCATTTCGCCCTCGAGGTCAAGGGCGACTCGATGATCAATGCCGGCATCTTCGACGGCGACACCGTGCTCATCCGCAAGGGCGACACGGCCACCAATGGCGACATCGTGGTGGCGCTCGTCGACAATGAGGAAGCGACGCTCAAGCGCATCCGCAAGAAGGGCGACTCGATCGCGCTCGAGGCCGCCAACCCGGCTTATGAGACCCGCATCTTCGGACCCGACCGGGTCAATGTGCAAGGCCGGCTTGTCGGGCTGATCAGGAAATATTGAAGCGCTTCGCAGCTGAGTCATGGAACGGCGGCTGCGAAGCCGTTCAGCCGCCGCGCACCGTATGAAGTCTTGTTTCTCGAATGACACAGGTCTGGTCCGACACGACATGATCTGACCTAACGTCATTGTCGAGCCGCAGTCGTCTTGCGATGGACATCCCTGCTCCCTAGAATGACATGCGGCCCTAATCTCTGGTCCGCAACGTGGTGTCAGCGTTCATAGGAGAGAGACATGGGAATTTTCGACAGCATCAGGGACACAATTTTCGGCAAGGCGAATGCCGCGCCGGTACCGCCGGCGGTCAACACGCCGACAGCACCGCCCCCGCAAGCACCGACGCCCGCCGAGCCCAAGGCCGCGCCGAGCCCGCAGGCTGTCGATGTTTCCGCCGTTCTGGAGAAGGCCGTCGCCGCCAAGAAGCAGAAGCTCAACTGGCGCACCTCGATCGTCGATCTGATGAAGGCGCTCGACCTCGACAGCAGCCTGGACGCCCGCAAGAAGCTCGCCAAGGAGCTCAACTACACCGGCGACACCAAGGACAGCGCCAAGATGAATGTCTGGCTGCACAAGGCGTTGATGAAGAAGCTCGCCGAGAACGGCGGCAAGGTGCCCGCCGACCTGCTCGACTGATCCTGGCCGAGACTTCCCTGAATCAGAGGTCGTGAGTGCGGCATATACCGCGGCTCACGGCCTCTTTCCTTTCGGCGCGGCGCTTACCACCATTGCGGTGCTTCGAACTTGCCCGCCGCTTCTTCGATGGCAGCGCCCACCTGGAACAAGGTCGCCTCGTCGAAAGGCTTGCCGATGAGCTGAAGTCCGAGCGGAAGCCCGTCCGCCGACAGGCCGCCCGGTACCGATATCCCCGGCAGGCCCGCCATGTTGACCGTCACGGTGAACACGTCGTTCAGATACATCTGCACCGGATCGGTGATCTCGCCCGGAGCGAAAGCCGGGCTCGGCGTCGCCGGCGTCAGCACCACATCGACCTTGTCCCACGCCTTGTCGAAATCCTGCTTGATCAGGGTGCGGACCTTCTGGGCGCGGACATAATAGGCGTCGTAATAGCCGGCCGAGAGCACATAGGTGCCGATCATCACGCGCCGCTGCACTTCGCGGCCGAAGCCCTCGGCGCGCGTGTTCTCATACATCGAGACGATGTCGTCGCCAGGCAAGCGCAGGCCATAGCGCACGCCGTCATAGCGGGCGAGGTTGGACGAGGCTTCCGCCGGCGCCACGATGTAGTAGGCGGGCAGCGCATATTTCGTGTGCGGCAGCGAGATCTCGACGATCTCGGCCCCCTGCTCCTCGAGCCACCGGGCGCCCTTGTCCCACAGAGCGTCGATCTCGGGCGGCGTGCCCGCGACGCGGTACTCCTTGGGGATGCCGACGCGCAGGCCCTTGATGGGCTTGCCGATGACGGCTTCGTAGTCGGGCACCGGATGATCGACCGAGGTCGTGTCCCTGGGATCAACGCTCGCCATGGACCTGAGCAGGATTGCGGCGTCGCGCACGTCGCGCGCGATGGGGCCGGCCTGGTCGAGCGAGGAGGCGAAGGCAACGATGCCCCAGCGCGAACAGCGGCCATAGGTCGGCTTGATGCCGACCGTGCCGGTGAAGGCGGCAGGCTGGCGGATCGATCCGCCGGTGTCGGTCGCGGTGGCGCCGGCGCAGATATGCGCGGAAACGGCGGTGGCGGAGCCGCCCGACGAGCCGCCCGGCACCAGCGCCGCATTGGAATTGCGCCGCCGCCACGGATTGATGACATTGCCGTAATAGCTCGTCTCGTTGGACGAGCCCATGGCGAACTCGTCCATGTTGAGCTTGCCCAGCATGACGGCGCCGTCGCGCCACAGATTGCTGGTGACGGTCGATTCATAGGTCGGCTTGAAGCCGTCCAATATGTGGCTCGCCGCCTGGGTATGGATGCCCTTGGTGGCGAAAAGGTCCTTGATGCCGAGCGGGATGCCTTCCAGCGCGCCCGCTTCCCCCTTGGCCATGCGGGCATCGGAGGCATCCGCCATGGCGCGCGCCTGATCGGGCGTCTCGACGACATAGGCATTGAGGATGCGCGCCTTCGCCATGGCGGCGAGATAGGCATCGGTCAGCTCACGTGCCGAGAAGGATTTTTTCTTCAAGCCGTCGCGCGCGGCGGAGATCGTAAGGGAGGTCAGAGAGGTCATATCAATGCTCATTTCCCTCTCCCCTGCGGGGAGAGGGTTAGGGTGAGGGGCTGCTGTCAGTCGGGCGAAGCATTCGCAGGATTTCTTCGATCACGCCTTCGGAGTTTGCAAGAACATCACTGTTCCAGAAACGCAGGACGACAAATCCCGCTCGTTCCAACGCCCTTGTTCTTTGTTCATCGTGGTATCCCTGTTCAGAATGCTGACCGCCGTCCAACTCGACGATCAGCTTTGCATCGATGCAGGCGAAGTCGACTATGTACCCTCCTATCGGGAACTGCCGGCGAAACTTCCAACCTTCCAGCTGTCGGTTCCGCAAATGCCACCATAGGCGCCGCTCTGCGTCCGTCTGTTCCTTCCTCAGCTTCCGGGCAAATTGTTTGGCATCCATAGCCCCTCACCCGCTCGCTGCGCTCGCGACCTCTCCCCACAGGGGAGAGGTAATATCTATTCCACCACCTTCGGAACCATGAAGAACTCGTCTTCGGCGGCGGGGGCATTCCTGGTCACGTCGCCCGGATAATTGCCGTCGGTCACCACGTCCTCGCGCTTCTTCATCTTCATCGCGACGACCGAGGTCAAAGGCTCGACGCCGGCGACGTCGACCTCGTTCAATTGCTCGATCCAGTGCAGGATGGAATTGAGCTCGCCCTCGAGGCGGGGTACATCCTCCTCGGCAACCTTGATGCGCGCCAGATGCGCAATACGCCGCACGGTTTTCTGATCGACCGACATTTCTCACTTCTTTCCGGAAAACAGGGGGCTCAATAACACTGGCTCACCTGGCGAGCAACGGCCTCTTCTGCCGGCCTTCGGCGTCGAAATTCTCGTCCCTGAGCCAGGCCTGGAACCGCCCCGCCATGGCGGGCCATTCCGTGTCGATCATCGCATACCAGGCGGTGTCCCGGTTGCGCCCCTTGACGATCAGATGCTGACGGAAAACGCCCTCATAGGTGAAGCCGAAGCGCTCGGCCGCCTTGCGCGAGGGCACATTGAGCGCGTGGCATTTCCATTCGAGCCGGCGCACGCCCAGGTCGTCGAAGCAGTGCCGCATCATGAGATAGATGGCCTCCGTCGCCTCGCGCGTCCGCTGCAAGGCGGGCGACATCCAGATATGGCCGATCTCGATCACGCCATTGGCCTTGTCGAGGCGCATGAAGGCCCCCATGCCGGCCGCCGTCTCGGTGTCGCGGCGGATGAAGGCATAAAACCAGGGATCGCGGCTCGCCTCCTGTCTGGCCAGCCAGCCCTGGAAGGTCTCGTGATCGGCGAACGGTCCATAGCCCATATAGGTCCAGATCGCCCCCTCGGGATCGCTGGTCGCGAATGAGTCATAGAGGTCGCGGCCGTGATGCGCCGCCGCCACCGGCTCGAGCCTGACCCAGCGGCCGAATAGCGGCCGCAGATCGGGCGCGAGGCCCGGCGGCAACGGATCGACAATAGGCCCGACGGGTCGCTTGCGGTCTGACATGGGGAAGAGCTTATGTCCGGGTTTGCGGGGAAGCGCAATTCCCGCTTATCCTCTGGGCTAATGACAAGAAAACGCATGGATCGCGCCGATGTGGTGATCATCGGAGCCGGCTGCGGCGGGGCAGCCTTCGCCTGGCAGATCAAGCGCCAGGCCCCTCATCTCAAGATCGTCTGTCTCGAGCGTGGCGGCTGGCCCGATCCCACCCGCATGCCGGCCAAGACCATGCGCTGGCAGCGCGCCATTCTCGAGGACTGGGCCTCGAACCCCAATCTCCGGCTCAAATCCGGCGCCTATCGCGGCTCCAACGACTATGCCGTCGATGACGGCAACTCGGTCTTCAAGCCGCTGATGTGGAACGGTGTCGGCGGGTCGACGGTCGCCTGGGCGGCGCATTTCCCGCGCCTGCATCCGTCCGATTTCCGCACCCGCTCGCTCGATGGCGTCGGCGACGACTGGCCCTTCGATTATTTCGAGCTCGAGCCCTGGTATGACCTCAATGACCAAATCATGGGCGTCGCCGGCCTCGACGGCGATCCAGCCTATCCGCCCAAGCACCCACGCGCCATGCCGCCCTTGCCCTTCGGCGCCGTCGCCAACCGCGCGGCGCGCGCGTTCAGCGAACTCGGCTGGCATTGGTGGCCGGTCGATGCCGCCATCAACTCGATCGCCCATGACGGTCGTGAGGCCTGCAACAATTGCGGCCCGTGCCTCACCGGCTGCATCCCGAAGGCCAAGGCCTCGACCGACCTCACCTACTGGCCCAGGGCCATCGAGCTCGGCGTCGAATTGCGCACCATCGCCATCGCCCGCCATATCCACATCGAAGCCGGCCGCGCCACCGGCGTCACCTATGCCGACCGGCACGGCGTCGAATATGTCCAGCCGGCTGAGGCCGTCGTCGTCGCCGGAAACGGCATCGGCACGGCGCGCCTCCTGCTGGCGTCGGGCGTCGACAGCCCGGCGCTCGGCCGCAACCTCATGTATCATCCCGCTGGCTATGTGCGCGGCCTCTTCAAGGACCGGCTCGACGGCCCGGTCGGCCCCGTCGGCTGCTCCATCTACTCGCATGAGTTCTACGAAACCGACCTTTCGCGCGGCTTCGCGCGCGGCGTGCATCTGCAATTGTCGCGCGAGAACGCGCTCGCCGTCCAGGCATCGCGCCTCCAGCCCCTATGGGGCCAGGCGGCACAGGCGCAATTGCGGGAGGAGTTCCTGCACACCATGCCCATCCTCGTCCTTGTCGAAGACCTGCCCGAGGCGCATAATCGCGTGTCGCTCACGCCTGAAGAGGAGCCTGACGGCCTGCCCGGCGTGAAGATCGACTACCGGATGGCGGAACGCGCGCAGAAAAGTCTCGATTTCGGCCTCGCCCGGGCCGAGGAGGTCCTGTTGGCGGCGGGCGCCTATCGCACCATCCGGGTGTCGCCCGCGCCACTGACCGGCTGGCATCTTCTCGGCACGGCGCGCATGGGCGATGATCCCAAAACCTCGGTCACCGACCGCAAGGGTCGCTGCCACCGCGTGCCCAATGTAATCGTCGCCGATGGCAGCCTGTTCCCGACCGTGGGTGCGGCCAATCCCGCCTCGACCATCGGCGCCGTCGCGCTCAAGCTGGCATCGGCCCTGGCAGAGAACATGGCATGACGCCGGCACATCTGAGGCTTCTGGCCGATCTCATCCTTCCGGGCGACGAGACGGGCCTGCCGCCCGGCTCGCTCATTCCCGATGTGATGGCCGTCCTCGCGCAATCGACCTCGCCGATCAAGACCCTCGCCGGCGATCATCCGGACTTCGCCGAGGCGGGCAAGCGCCAGAGCGTGCTCATGGCTCTCGAAGCGGAGCAGCCGCAGGCCTTCCGCGATTTCGTGCTGGCGCTGATCAAGGCCTATTATGAATCGGGCCAGGTGCTCGAAGCGATGGGATGGCGCAGCGCGCCGCCGCAGCCGCACGGCCATCCGGTGGCCCCCATGGACGCGGCACTGGCACCCGCCCTCGCCCGGGTCGCCGAACGCAAGCGCCTGTGGCGGTAGGCAGACCTGGATCAGACCGTCAACGCCTCGCCGGGTTTCATGACCGCCACCGACTTGCCCTTCGGTCCCATGGCTTTGACGAACGGCTTGGCGTCGGGAATGAGGAAGCCCTCGAAGGTGGCGAAATGGCAGGGGATGACCTTCTTGAACTTGAAGAAGGTCTTGCAGGCATAAGCCGCCTGGTCCGGTCCCATGGTGAAGCGGTCGCCGACACAGATGATCCCGAGCGCCGGCTTGTAGAGGTCGTGAATGATCTTCATGTCATAGGTGATGCCGGTGTCGCCCGAGACATAGAGGCTGCGGCCCTTTTCTTTCTTGGGCAGGATGACGAAGCCCGCCGGGTTGCCGAGATAGATCGGCGTGCCGTTGTCGACATGCGAGGAGGAATGCCAGGCATTGGTGAAGACGCAGTCGAAGTCCGGGAAGGCGATACGCCCGCCGTGATTGCCCGGTGAAAAATTGGCGACGCCCTTGGCGGCCAGATACATGGCGATCTCGAAATTGGCGACCAGCGTCGCGCCCGTGGCCTTGCAGATCTCGACCGTGTCGCCCAGATGGTCGTCATGCCCATGGGTCAGGAGCACATGGGTGGCGCCCCGAGAGGCTTCTTTGACGTCGCCCTTGAACAGCGGATTGCCCGACAGAAACGGGTCCAGCATGATGACCGCGCCGCCGGTCTCGATACGAAAGGCCGAATGGCCGAAATAGGTGATCTTCATCTGCGTTTCTCCTCAGCGTCGCTTCTATCCCTTTTGCGCCCATTGACCAAGTCGCGTAAGAGGGCGTCATGAGTTCCCCATCCCTTGCCGAGGCGATCGGCAGCCTGCCGCCCAACGCACCCGTCATCGGCCTCGACCTCGGCAGCAAGACGATCGGCGTCGCCATCAGCGACATCACGCGCCGGATCGCCTCTCCCGTCGAGACCATCGCCAGAAAGAAATTCACCGCGGACGCGCAGCGCCTTCTCGCCATTGCCGCGGACCGGCAAGCCGGCCTCTTCGTCCTCGGCCTTCCCCTCAACATGGACGGCAGCGAAGGCCCACGGGCGCAATCGACCCGCGCCTTCGCCCGCAATCTCGCGAAGCTCACATCCCTGCCGATCCTGTTCTGGGACGAAAGGCTCACCACCGCCGCGGTCGAGCGCATGCTGATCGACGCCGATACGAGCCGGGCCCGGCGCGCCGAGATCGTCGACAAGCTGGCCGCCGCCTATATCCTGCAATCCGCCCTCGATTCACTGCGCCAATGACCCAGATCTTCCTGGCCCTCCTGCCCGTCTTCATCGTCATCATGATCGGCGCCCTGCTCCGGCGGAGCAACCTCATCGGCGAGGCGCATTGGCCGGGGGTCGACCATATCTGCTATTTCGTGCTGTTTCCGGCGATCATCTTCAAGGAGATCGCCGCGGCCGATTTCTCTTCCGTGCCGGTCTGGCGCATGGCCGGCGCCATGATCGTGGCGCTCTTCGCCATGTTCGCCCTGCTCCTCGTCCTGCGCGTGCCGCTCTCGGCGGCGCTCAGGATCAACGGCCCGCAGTTCTCGAGCCTCTTTCAGGGCGCCACGCGCTGGCACACCTTCATCGCCTTCGCCATCGTGCCCTTGTTCTTCGGCAGTGACGCGCTCGCTCTCGCCGCCGTCAGCGCGGCCACCATGACGCCCATCCTCAACGTCGTCTGCGTCATCGTCATGTCCCTGTATGCCCGGCCCGAAGGCGAGCCGCCTTCGGCAGGACGCCTGGCGCTGGTGGTGCTGCGCAACCCGTTCTTCCTCTCGTCCATGGGCGGCATCCTGTTCCAACTCCTGGGCCTGCCGCTTCCCGCCATAGCCGCCCAGGTCCTCGACATGATCGGACGCGGCGCCCTGGGGCTTGCCCTCCTCACCGTCGGCGCCGGACTGCATTTCGGCGAGGCGGCCGCCAACAAGATGACGGTGGGGCTCGCCACCGTCCTCAAGCTCCTCGCTTTGCCCTTGCTCATGTATCTGGCGCTTCATGCCTTCGGCGTCAGCGGCACGCCCGCCGCCGTCGCCATCCTCTGCTCGGCGGTGCCGACGGGCTCGGGGGCTTACGTGCTCGCCAAGCAGATGGGCGGCGACGCGCCGCTCGTCGCCAACATCCTGACGGCGCAGGTGATCTGCGCCGCCTTGACGATCCCGCTGATCTTAGCCTTCATCGTCTGAGGAAAGCCATGAAACAGGCTATTGCCGCTCCGCAATTCGCGCATTACCCGCAAGACTGGCATTTGTCGCCGGTGCTGCTCAGCGGCGGGTTCGCCTTTTTCTCCGGCCAGACCGGAACGCGGCCCGATGGCGGCCTGTCGTCCGATCCCGAGCAGCAGTTCCGCGATGCTTTCGACCATCTCGAGGCCAATCTTTCGGCCGCCGAGCTCACATTCCACGACATCGTCGAGATGACCACCTACCATGTCGACCTACGCACGCATCTCGCAAGTTTCATCAAGGTGAAGGACGAACGCATCCACCCGCCTTACCCGGCGTGGACGGCGATCGGCGTCAGCGAACTGATCACCCCCGGCACGCTCATCGAGATCCGCGTCATCGCGCGGCCGCAATAGCCCCAGCGCAATTCAGTTGACCGGTCCCGACGTGCCGGTCGTCTCCATCGCCGGCTCGGCGGGCTTCTGGCCGATGGCGCGATTGACCAGATAGTTCACTACCCACAGCGCGATGCCGATGCCGATGAGGACGCCGGCGACCTTGTATTGGACCGGGTCCCGGCCCGTCCACGGACCGACCAGGAAAGCGCAGCAGACGGCGCCGACCACCGGCAGGATCGTCGGCGTGCGGAAATGGCTGTGCCCGACCGGGTCGCGGCGCAGCACCAGCACCGCGACATTGACCACGGTGAAGACGCAGAGCAGCAGCAGCGCCGTGGTCCCGCCGAGCGCCGGCACGGTTCCGACGAAGGTGATGAGGGCGAAAGCGAGCAGCGTGGTGAAGATGATGGCGATATAGGGCGAGCGCCGGCCGGGATGGACCTTGCCGAGGACGGGCGGCAGCACGTGCTCGCGGCTCATGCCATAGACCAGGCGGCTCGCCATCAGCATGTTGATCAGGGCGGTATTGGCCACGGCGAACATGGTGATGAAGCCGAAGATCCAGATCGGGAAATTGGGCGCCCCGGCGGCCACGACCTTGAGCAACGGCGTCTCGCCCTCGCCCAATTGCTCGGGCGGCACCAGGGTGATCGACGAGATCGACACCAGCATGTAGATGGCGCAGGTGATCAGCAGGCCGGTGAGCAACACTTTCGGAAAGATGTTGCTCGGCTCCTTGCATTCCTCGGCCATGTTGACCGAGTCCTCGAAGCCGACCATGGCGAAGAAGGCGAGCGTCGTCGCCGCGATGACCGACCAGAAGGCGGTGCGGTCAGGGGTGGTGGCGAATTGCGTGATGCGCGAGACATCGCCATTGCCGAGGCCGATCGCCCACAGGCCGATCACGATGATGATCAGGAGGCCGGTGAGCTCGACGCAGGTCAGCACCACATTGGCCTTCACGCTTTCGCCGACGCCGCGGAAATTGACGATCGCCACGATGGCCATGAAAGCGAGGCCGATCAGGGTCACGCCATAGGTGCCGGCAAGCCCCAGATCGAAGGCATTGGAAAGATTGGCGGCGAAGGCGCGCGACGCGGTCGAGGCCGAGGTTATGCCCGAGCACATGACCGCGAAAGCGACGATAAAGGTGATGAAATGGATGCCGAAGGCCTTGTGCGTATAGAGCGCGGCACCCGCGGCCCGCGGATATTTGGTGACGAGCTCGAGATAGCTGAAGGCGGTGATGAGCGCCACGATGAAAGCCACCAGGAAAGGCAGCCAGACGACGCCCCCCACCTGCTTGGCGACCTGACCGGTCAGCGCATAGATGCCGGTGCCCAGGATGTCGCCGACGATGAACAGCAGGAGCAGCCAGGGGCCCATCACGCGATGCAGGCTGGGCTCGACGGTTTGCGTTTTGGGAGTGCCACCGGTTGAAGTGAGATCGGTCATAGCGCCATCTCCGTTTCACAGCGTGAAGCTCAGATGACAAGACTAAGTACAACCGCCGGTATGTCAAATATGGCGGTGACGATATTAACCACTCAAGCCGCGGGCGCGGGCCGAAGCCGTATCAATATGAGAAAGCCGGCAGCGGCTGCCGATCAACCGCTTCCGGCAGCGACTCAATAGTCGTCGCCGATCACGCGCGCGCTGATGATGCGGCCGGAACGGGCGCTGACCCTGACGCTCCACAGCCGGTCACGCTTGACCGCCTCATAGCGGTAAACCGAACCGCCGCATCGCGTCGGCGTGACCCGGTAAAAGCCATAGTCGCGCACGATGCGCCTGCCCTCGCGGCAGGAAATGTACTCATACTCGTCATCGTCGGGATCATAGACGGGATATCTCGGCTCATAGGGATCCGGATACCAGCCGCCGCCCACCCCGATGCCGATCCTGGTATCAGCCCGCGCGTCAGCGGGCTGCAGGGCCAAGGCCACAAGCACGGCCATGCCGCCCGCGGCAACCATCTTCAACATGAGAATACTCCACCAATTCCCCAAACCCCCGCGGACCGTTCGAATCGGCACACCTCCGACTACGGTCAACAAGCCCGGTTTCGAGCCGTCCCACGCGGATGACTCTCGTCGGCATTCGGGGCGTTTTTGCGATCCAAGCCGTGGCCTTTTCGTGGCTAGGAATTAACTCTAATTGCGGCCGAGGGGCGAAACTTACCCACAGCCTCGCATTGGCGCTTGCGGCCCGCCAGATTCGTCCATAGACACTCCTTTTCGATGACCTCCACGCGCAGTCCCAAACGCCTCATCGAAAGCCAGCACCTGCTCGGCATCGAACCGCTTTCAGCCCAGGACATCGTCAAGCTGCTCGATCTCGGCGAACGCTATGTCGAAGTGAGCCGGCAAATCGACAAGCGCCAGGTACTGCTGTCAGGACGCACCCAGATCAACCTGTTCTTCGAAGCCTCGACCCGAACGCAAAGCTCCTTCGAAATCGCCGGCAAGCGCCTTGGCGCCGATGTCCTCAACATGGCGGTCTCCACCTCGGCGATCTCCAAGGGCGAGACCGTGCTCGACACCGCCATGACGCTCAACGCCATGCATCCCGACATATTGGTGGTGCGCCATCCCTCCTCCGGCGCGGCCGAGCTCCTGGCCCAGAAAGTCTCCTGCGCCGTCGTCAATGCCGGCGACGGCCAGCATGAGCATCCGACCCAGGCGCTGCTCGACGCCTTGACCATCCGCCGCCGCAAGGGCCGCATCGAAGGGTTGGTCGTGGCGATCTGCGGCGATGTCCTGCATTCGCGCGTGGCGCGCTCGAACATCCATCTCCTCAACAAGCTCAACGCCAGGGTACGCCTCGTCGCGCCCTCGACGCTGCTGCCGACCAACGCGCAAGCCTTCGGCGCCGAGATCCATCGCAACATGCGCGAAGGCATAGAGGGCGCGGACGTCGTGATGATGCTGAGGCTGCAGCTCGAACGGATGAGCGGCGCCTTCGTGCCGTCGGTGCGCGAATATTACCGCTTCTACGGGCTCGACGAGGAGAAGCTCAAGCTCGCCAAGCCGGACGCGCTGGTGATGCATCCAGGCCCGATGAACCGCGGTATCGAGATCGACTCGAACGTCGCCGACGGCGTCCAGTCGGTGATCCGCGAGCAGGTCGAGATGGGGGTCGCGGTGCGCATGGCGGTGCTCGACGCGCTCTCCCGCAATCTGCCGGGAGGCCAGAACGCATGATGGCACCTTCGGCAAAGCACGCGGCGGGGCGCAAGGCCTATCTCAACGCGCGCCTCATCGATCCGGCACAAGGGCTTGATGAAAAAGGCGGATTGCTGATCGAGGACGGCTGGATCCTGGCCGCGGGCCCCAAGGTCACGGCGCAGTCAGCGGGCTCCGGAACGACGATCTTCGACGCCAAGGGCCTGATCCTGGTGCCCGGCCTCATCGACATGCGCGTCTTCACCGGCGAGCCCGGCAACGAATATCGCGAGACGCTGGCGACCGCATCCGAAGCGGCGGCGGCCGGCGGCATCACCACCATGATCGTGATGCCCAACACCAATCCGGTCGTCGACGACGCCGCGATCGTCGACTTCATTCTCAGGCGCGCGCGCGACACCGCCATCGTGCGGGTGGCGCCCATGGCAGCCCTCACCAAGGGCCTCGGCGGCGAGTTCATGACCGAGATCGGCACCTTGCAGGAAGCCGGCGCCGTGGCGGTGACCGACGGCAACAAGGCTGTCGCCAATGCCCGGATCTTCCGCCGGGCGCTCGCTTACGCCAAGGACTTCGACATGCTGGTCGTCCAGCATGCCGAGGAGCCAACCCTGGCCGGCGGTGTCATGAATGCCAGCGAGACGGCCAGCCGGCTCGGTCTTGCCGGCATCCCCGCGGTGTCGGAAGTGATCATGATCGAGCGCGACCTGCGCCTCGTCGAATTGACCGGAGCCCGCTATCACGTGGCGCAGGTCTCCGCGCGGCAGTCAGTCGAGGTCATCCGCGCCGCCAAGGCGCGGGGGCTTCCGGTCACCTGCGGCGTGTCGGCCAATCACCTCGTCCTCAACGAGAACGACATCGGCGCCTATCGCACCTTCTTCAAGCTGTCGCCGCCCTTGCGCGCGGAGGATGACCGGCGCGCGCTCGTCGAAGGTGTCGCGGACGGGACGATCGACGTCATCGTCTCGAGCCACGACCCGCAGAGCGCCGACACCAAGCGCCTGCCTTTCGCCGAAGCCGAGTTCGGCGCCATCGGTCTGGAGACGCTGTTCTCCGCGAGCTTGAGCCTGCATCACAATGAGGGCGTGCCCCTGCCTCGCCTCATCGATGCGCTCTCCGCCAAGCCGGCGCGGATCCTGGGGCTCGAGGCTGGCCGACTGGCGCCCGGCGCTCCGGCCGATTTCACCCTGGCCGACATCCAGGTGAGCTGGACGGTCGAGGATCACATCCTGCGGTCGCGTTCGAAGAACTCGCCCTTCGAGCATCGCACTCTGGAAGGCCGCGTGCTCGAAACGGTCGTTGCGGGGCGCACCGTCTATGCGTACCATCCCGCTTAATAACGGGAGGATCTGATGCTCGAATTCGCAGCCGTCACGCCATTGATGGCGGTCCTCGCCGTCGTCCTGGGCTATATCTCGGGCTCCATTCCCTTCGGCTTGCTGTTCACTCGCTGGGCCGGGCTCGGCGATGTCCGCGCCATCGGCTCCGGCAATATCGGCGCCACCAATGTGCTGCGCACCGGCAACAAGACGCTCGCTGGCCTGACACTTCTCGCCGATGCGGTGAAGGGAACGATCCCGATCCTGATTATGAAGATGCTCGGCGGCGAGACAGCGGGCCTCATTGCCGGGCTCGCCGCCTTCGCCGGCCATCTCTTCCCGGTCTGGCTCGGCTTCAAGGGCGGCAAGGGTGTCGCCACCAATATCGGTGTTTTGTTCGGCCTCTATTGGCCGCTGGGCCTCATCTTCCTCGCCGTGTGGCTCGTCATGGCCCTCCTCTTCCGCATCTCCTCCCTCTCGGCCTTGACCGCCTCGGCCTTGAGTCCGCTCTGGGCCTGGCTTCTCGGTAAGCCGTCCTTCGTCCTGCCGCTGGCGGTCATCGGCCTTCTCATCTGGATCATGCATCGCGCCAATATCGCGCGGCTCCTCAAGGGTGAGGAAGCGAAGATCAAGCTCGGCTCCCATGCATGAGCGAGCGCGTCCTCGCCGATGACGAGCGCCTCGATTGGCTGCGCCTGATCCGCAGCGAGAATGTCGGACCCGCCCTCTTCGACCAGCTCTTGGAGAGATTCGGCAGCGCCGGCCAAGCGCTCGCGGCCCTGCCCGAGCTTTCGCGCCAGGGCGGACTCAAGCGCCCGTTCAGGATCTGCGGCCGGACGCAGGCCGAAGCCGAGATCGCCGCAGCCCATGCCCTTGGCGCGCGCTTCGTCGGCAAGACCGAGCCCGACTATCCGGTCCCGCTGCGCCACATCGACAGCGCCCCGCCCGTGATCTGCATCAAGGGCAGAAGCGAACTGGCGCGGCGCGAGGCCGTCGCCATTGTCGGCTCGCGCAATGCCTCGGCCAACGGCAAGCGCCTCGCCCGCATGTTCGCCTTCGAGCTGTCCGGGGCGGGCTATGCAATCGTCTCGGGCCTGGCGCGCGGCATCGATACCGCCGCCCATGAAGCGGCTCTGGCGCATGGCACCGTCGCCGTCATCGCCAATGGGATCGACATCGCCTATCCGCCGGAGAATGCCGGATTGCAGGACGCCATCGGCCGGGATGGGCTCCTGATCTCGGAAATGCCGCCGGGTGTCGCGCCGCGCGAAGCGTCGTTTCCGCGGCGCAATCGGATCATCTCCGGTATGAGCCGGGCCGTGATCATCGTCGAGGCGGCGCTGCGCTCGGGCTCACTGATCACGGCCCGGCTCGCCAACGAACAAGGCCGCGAAGTGTTCGCCGTGCCGGGCTCGCCCTTCGATCCGCGCGCCGAAGGCACCAACCGGCTCATCCGCGACGGCGCCCATCTGCTGACCCGCAGCCATGAGGTGATCGACGCTCTCCTGCCCTTGCAGGAGCGACATATGCAGCAGGCTTCGGAGACACCCTTCATAACGGCTCCGGTGACGATGGAGGTCGATCAGCCGGCGCGTCAGGCCATCCTCGCCTTGCTCAGTCCGGCGCCGACCGATATTGACGATCTCATCCGCGAAAGCGGCATGCCGGCGCAACTGGTCTTGGGGGTGCTCTTGGAACTGGAGCTCGCCGGCAAGCTTGTCCGCCAGGGACGGCAGCTCGTTTCGCTCGTCTGACGCCGCGAAAGATTCGAAAGGGAACCGATGAAGACCACCGTGACGCCCTTCCTGATGTTCGGGGGCAAGGCCGAGGAAGCGATGCGGGTCTATGTGGCGGCCATCCCCGACAGCACGGTGGTCGACGTCAAGCGTTACGGGCCGGAAGGGCCGGGGCCTGAGGGCTCGGTGATGATCGCCCGTTTCACCCTGGCCGGACTGTCCGTCTTCTGCATCGACAGCCACGTCAAGCACGCCTTCACCTTCACGCCGTCCAACTCCCTGTTCGTCACCTGCGCCAGCGAAGACGAACTCGACCGGATTGCCAAAGTCCTGGCGGATGGCGGCGCATGGCTGATGCCCCTCGGCAATTACGGCTTCAGCCGGAAATTCGGCTGGTTCAACGACCGCTATGGAGTCTCCTGGCAGCTGAACTGGGAGTAGCCGGAGAATTCTTACCTTAACGGCACTTGCTGCGGATGCCCGGCCGCCCGCATGAGCCCTATCTGAATTCTATTATAGATAGTATAATTCGGTTTAAACGTGTATTTCCAGCCAAGTTTGGCAGCCATGCTTCCTTGATCGACTTGCGGGGCCGAATTGATCCCTATATGAGGCCCGTCCTAGTTTCCAGAACGCAAGATAATGACAGTCGTCGTCGTCGAATCGCCTGCCAAGGCCAAAACAATCAACAAATATCTAGGCAAGGATTATACCGTCCTCGCCTCTTACGGCCACGTGCGCGATCTGCCGCCCAAGGACGGTTCGGTGCGTCCCGACGAAGACTTCGCCATGTCCTGGGAAGTCGATGGCAAGTCGGCCAAGCGCATGTCCGATATCGCCGCCGCTCTAAAAGACAGCGACCGTCTGATCCTCGCGACCGACCCCGACCGCGAGGGCGAGGCTATTTCCTGGCATGTGCTGGAAATCCTGAAGAAGAAGGGCGCCCTCAAGGGCAAGGAGATCGACCGGGTCGTCTTCAACGCCATCACCAAGCAGTCGGTGCTGGACGCCATGAAGAATCCGCGCCAGGTCGACCCTGCCCTGGTCGACGCCTATCTCGCCCGCCGCGCGCTCGACTATCTCGTCGGCTTCACCCTATCACCCGTCCTATGGCGCAAGCTGCCGGGTGCGCGCTCGGCCGGGCGCGTCCAGTCGGTGGCGCTTCGCATCATCTGCGACCGTGAGCTCGAGATCGAAGCCTTCAGGGCGCAGGAATATTGGACCATCGATGCGAGCCTCACCTCGCCCAAGGGCGATGTCTTCTCGGCCCGGCTCAATGCCATCGACGGCAAGCGCCTGGGCAAGCTCGACATCGGGAACGAGGCCCAGGCCAAAGCCATCGTCTCGGCCCTCAAGGGCGCCCGCTTCTCCGTCGACACGATCGAGTCGAAGCCGGTCAAGCGCCATCCCTATCCGCCCTTCCGCACCGCCACCTTGCAGCAGGAGGCCTCGCGCAAGCTCGGCTTCTCCTCGGCCAAGACCATGCAGGTCGCCCAGCGCCTCTATGAGGGCGTCAGCATCGGCGGCGAGGTGACCGGTCTCATTACTTATATGCGCACCGACGGCGTCGACCTCGCGGGCGAGGCGATCGCAGCCACCCGCAATGCCATTCTGAAGCGCTTCGGCGAGCCTTATCTGCCGTCGGTGCCGCGCAAATACACGACCAAGGCCAAGAACGCGCAGGAAGCGCACGAAGCGATCCGGCCGACCGACCTGTTCCGCTTCCCGGAGAATGTCCGTCGCCATCTCGATGCCGATCAGCAGGCGCTCTATGAGCTCATCTGGAAGCGCACGATCGCCAGCCAGATGGAAAGCGCCGAGATCGAGCGCACCACTGCCGATATCGGCGCCAAGGGCGGCGACGACAAAGCCTATTCCTTCCGTGCCACCGGCTCCGTCGTCAAGTTCGACGGCTTCCTCAAGCTTTACCAGGAAGGCCTCGACGACGAGGAGGACGAGGACGCCAAGCGCCTGCCGTCGCTGGCGCGTGGTGACGGCGTGGGCGTCAAAGCCATCACGCCCGAACAGCACTTCACCGAGCCGCCGCCGCGCTATTCGGAAGCCTCTCTCATCAAGAAGCTGGAAGAGCTCGGCATCGGCCGGCCATCGACCTATACGGCCATCTTCTCGACCTTGCGCGACCGCGGCTATGTGCGGCTCGACAAGAAGCGCCTGATCCCGGAAGACAAGGGCCGGCTCGTCACTGCCTTCCTCGAAGCCTTCTTCAAGCGCTATGTCGAATATGACTTCACCGCCAATCTGGAGGAGCAGCTCGACCGCATCTCCAATGGCGAGATCGACTGGAAGGCGGTGCTGCGCGACTTCTGGCAGGATTTCACGGGCTCGGTCGGCGAGATTCAGGACCTGCGCATCACCAACGTGCTCGACGCGCTGAACGAGATCCTGGGGCCGCATGTGTTCCCGGAACGCGCCGATGGCGCGCCGGCGCGGGCCTGTCCGTCCTGCGCCAATGGACAATTGTCGCTCAAGATCGGCAAGTTCGGCGCCTTTGTCGGCTGCTCCAACTATCCCGACTGCCGCTTCACGCGCCAGATCACGCCCGGCAACGGCTCTGATGAAGCCGTGCCCGCCGAGGGCATCCTCATCGGCCATGACCCTGAGACCGGCCTTGCCGTCACCCGGCGCGACGGCCGTTTCGGCCCCTATCTGCAATTGGGCGAAGCGAGCGAGGACGAAAAACCGCGTCGTGCTTCGATCCCGAAGAAGAGCGATCCCGCGAGCATCGATCTCGAAACGGCATTGCGGCTTCTGTCGCTGCCGCGTGAAGTGGGTCTCCATCCCGAGACCGGCAAGCCGATCGTCGCCAATTTCGGGCGCTTCGGTCCCTTCATCCTGCATGACGGGCTCTATGCCACGCTCAAGGATCCCGAAGACGTCTATACGATCGGGCTCAACCGCGCCGTCGACCTCATCGCGGAAAAGAAGGAAAAGAGCGCCAACCGCAAGCGGCCCGGCGCCCTCAAGGAGCTCGGCGAGCATCCGGATGGCGGCCCGATCCACGTGATGTCGGGACGCTATGGCCCCTATGTGAAATGGGGCAAGGTCAATGCGACGCTGCCTGGCGACAAGGCCCCCGAGGAGACGACGCTCGAGGAGGCAGTCGCCCTCGTCAATGCCCGTGCCGGCAAAGGCAAGGCTAAGCCCAAAAGCAAGGCGGCGGGCAAGCCCGCCAAGGCGGCGAAGCCGGAGAAGTCCGATGCAAAGCCGGCCAAGCCCGCCACCAAGACGGCCAAGCGCAGCAAGAAGGCGGCGGCTAAAGACAAAGTGAGTGCCTGAGACCGTGGCGCGGAAGGCGAAGTCCCCCCTCCCCGATCTGCCGACGGCCGACCAGCTCATCGATTTCATCAAGACCAGCCCAGGGAAGGTTGGCAAGCGCGAGATCGCGCGCGCCTTCAGCATCAAGGGCAGCGACCGGATCGCGCTCAAGCGCCTGCTCAAGAGCCTCGAAGAGGACGGCAAGCTCAAGCGCGCGGGCCGCGCCGTCAGCAAGGCGGGCGATCTGCCGCCGGTCAGCGCTCTCGAAATCGTGGCGCGCGACAATGACGGCGAGCTCATCGCCGAGCCTGCCGACTGGGATGAGGAGGCTGCCGGCGCGCGCCCCAAGGTCCTCATCGTCGCGCAGCCGGCAAAAGGCACGTTGGATATGGCTCAGCCGGCGGCGGTCGGCGACCGTGTCCTCGCCAGGATCGAGCCCGACAAAGATCCGAAGATACCTTACCGCGGCCGCATCATCCGCAAACTCACGTCGCGCAGCACCCGCGTGCTCGGCATATTCCGGCACGCCAAGGGCCAGGGGGCGCGCATCGTGCCGATCGACAAGAAGGCGCGGGGCGAGCTGCAGGTTCACCCCGGGCAGGACAATGGCGCCAAGCCTGGCGAGCTCGTCGCGGTCGAGGTGATGCGCGGTCGTGGCCTCGGTCTCAGCCTCGCAAGGGTCAAGGAACGGCTCGGCGATATCACCGACCAGCGCAATATCTCTCTCATCGCCATCGAGCATCACGGCATCCCGTCAGAATTCCCGGCGCGCGTGGTCACCGAGGCGGAAACGCTCAAGCCCTTCTCGCCGGCGAACCGCTTCGACCTCAGGGACTATCCGCTGATCACCATCGATCCGCCCGATGCGCGCGATCATGACGATGCCGTGTGGGCCGAACCTGACGACGACCCCAAGAACGAAGGCGGCGTCAAGGTACTGGTGGCCATCGCCGATGTCGCCGCCTATGTACGCCCGGGCTCAGCACTCGACCGCGAGGCGCGCATCCGGGGCAATTCGGTCTATTTTCCTGACCGCGTCGTGCCGATGCTGCCGGAGCGGATCTCCAACGACCTGTGTTCCCTGCGCGAAGGCGAGGACCGGCCGTGCCTTGCCTGCTTCATGACCTTCGACCGCCATGGCGCGAAACGGAAGCATCATTTCGTCCGCGCCGTCATGCGCTCAGCCGCCAAGCTCTCCTATCAGCAAGCGCAGGCGGCGATCGACGGCCGGCCCGACGACAAGACCGAGCCGCTGCTCGCGCCGGTGCTCAGACCGCTCTGGGACGCCTACGCGATCGCACGCAAGGGCCGCAACAAGCGCGAGCCGCTCGAGCTCGATCTGCCCGAGCGCAAGCTGATCCTCGATGCCCATGGCCTCATCGAGCGCGTCGTGACCCCCGACCGGCTCGACGCCCACAAGCTCATCGAGGAGTTCATGATCCAGGCCAATGTCGCGGCGGCCGAGCTCCTCGAAGCGCGCAAGGTGCCTCTCCTCTATCGCATTCACGCCGAGCCCGCTCCGGAGAAGATCAAGAGCCTGGCCGAGTTCCTGAAAACCGTCGGCATCAACCTCGCCAAGGGCCAGCACATGCAGCCCCGCCACTTCAACCAGATCCTCAAGCAGGTCGAAGGCAAGGACTATCAGCACGTGGTGAACGAGGTGGTGCTGCGCAGCCAGGCGCAGGCCGTCTACGACACCGAAAATATCGGGCATTTCGGCCTGAACTTGCGGCACTATGCGCATTTCACCTCGCCGATCCGGCGCTATGCTGACCTCATCGTGCATCGCGCTCTCATCACCGCTCTCGATCTCGGCCCCGACGGTCTCGCGCCCGAGGACATCGCGCGCATGGGCGACACGGGCGAGCTCGTGTCCGGCGCCGAAAGGCGCGCCATGGCGGCCGAACGCGAGACGGTCGACCGCTTGATCGCAAGCCACCTGTCCTCGCAGATCGGCGCGCGTTTCCAAGGCCGGATCGGCGGCGTGGTCGCGGCCGGCCTCTTCATCACCCTCAACGATACGGGCGCCGACGGCTTCATTCCCGCCGGCACGCTGGGCTCGGATTATTTCGTCTATGACGAGACGCGGCGCGCCTTGATCGGCGAGCGCACCGGCGAGACGTTCCAGCTGGGCGATCCGGTCGAAGTCCGACTCGTCGAGGCCGCACCCGTCTCGGGGGGCTTGCGCTTCGAGATGCTGAGTGAAGGCCGCAAGGGCAAGCCGGTGTCGCGCCGGTCGATGCGTGGCCGGATCAAAGGCCGCAGCGGGCGACGATGAGTGAGCGCGATCCCGATCTCACGCATTCGCGCCGCTTCGCCGAGGCGCAGAAGCCGCGCGATGCGGCGACGCTGATCATCGTCCGGCACGACGATATGGCGCCCAAGGTGCTGCTCGGTCAAAGGCATGACCGCCATGCCTTCATGCCCAACAAATTCGTTTTTCCGGGCGGACGGCTCGACACCGGCGACATGCGCACCAAGGTCGGCCAGGACCTGCATCCGACGGTGCACGAGAAATTGCTGCAGCGCATGCGCGGGCGGGTCAGCCCGGCGCGCGCCCGCGGCCTCGCCATCGCCGCCATTCGCGAGACCTATGAAGAGACCGGGCTGTTCCTCGGATCCCTGCCCGCCTCCGCGCTCGCCAATGAAGACTGGGACACCGTCCTCGCCGCGGCCGCGCTCGACCTTTCGGGCTTGCGCTATTTCGCGCGCGCCATAACGCCGCCCGGACGCACGCGCCGTTTCGATTCCCGGTTCTTCGTCGCCAATGCCCGCCATATTGGCAATCTCGACAATCCCGGGCATCCGGGCTCTGGCGAGCTTCTCAAGCCGCACTGGTTCCGCTTCGCCGAGGCGCTCGAGCTCGATCTGCCGGCGATCACGCGCGACATCCTGAAACGGCTTAAGCCGCTGATGGAGACACAGGAGGAACTCGGGCCGGACCAGCCCGTCTCCTTCCAGTATTTCCGCGGCAAGAGCTGGCGCGAAGAGACGCTGTAGCTACTCCACCACGACTTGCGCGCCGACCTCGACCCGGTTGAAGAGGTCGATCACCTCCTCGTTGAGGAGCCGGATGCAGCCGGAAGACACTGCAAGCCCGATGCTCCAGGGCTGATTGGTGCCGTGGATGCGGTACATGGTCGATCCGATATAGAGAGCGCGTGCCCCCAGCGGATTCTCAGGTCCCCCCACCATGTGGACGGGAATGTAATTGCCGCGCTGCGCCTCACGCTCGATCATCTCCTTGGGCGGACGCCAGTCGGGCCATTTCGCCTTGCGGGTGATCTTGTCGGTGCCCGACCAGGTGAAGCCTTCGCGGCCGACGCCGATGCCATATTGGATCGCGCGACCATCGGCCAGGACATAATAGAGCTTGCGTTCCGAGGTGCGGATGACGATCGATCCCGGCGTCATCGTGGTGGTGAAGTCGACGAGTTCCTTGCCCTTGTAGGTCGAGCGGCGCGTACGCGGCTGCTCGGCGTTCATGCCGCCGATGATCTCGAATGTATCGGCCGAGAAGGCGATCGGCTCGGCCTTGGCCGGAGCGGTCAGCGCCGCCAGAACGGCAAGACCGGCCAGGAGCGAGAGGAAACGCATACACATACTCATTGTCGCCGATATACGAAACGCGCCGGAAGCATGGAGGCGAGTGGTTAAGACTCCCTTTCGGCCGCTTCGCCCAGGACCGTACCGCCGCGGGCAAAGCCCGACAAGAGACGGCGCATCGTCCGGGCGCTCAGCCGCGTCACCGGATGGCGCCAGCCGGGCGCTATCTCGGACACGGGCGTCAGCACGAAATCGCGTTCGGCGATGCCCGGATGCGGCAGCAGCAGCCGGCCGCGGCGGACCAGCCCATGATAGTCGAGCAGATCGAGGTCGAGCGTGCGCGGTCCCCAGCGCAAGCGGCGGCGGCGGCCGGCGCGGCGCTCGATGTCGTGCAGGTGGAGCATCAGCGTCTCGGCCGGCATGGCAGTGGCGATCCGGGCCACCGCATTGACGAAGCTCGGCTGGTTCACCTTGCCGAAGGGCGCCGTCTCGACTAGGCGTGATGCAACGATGAGCCGCGTGCCGTCGCCATCGAGCTCGCGCAGCGCGCGCGACACCGTCTCCCGGGGTGTTCCCCAGGGACCGGAAACATTGCTGCCGAGGCCGATCAGGATCATAATTGACCTTGAGCTTGCGGTTGCGAGCGATTATCAAGGCACTGTTTCAAATAGGAGATTTTGATCATGAATTTTTACCAGGACGAACGCTTGGCGCTTTTTATCGACGGTGCAAATCTTTACGCAACAGCAAAATCGCTGGGCTTCGACATCGACTACCGGCGGCTCCTCGGCTTCTTCCGCAAACGCTCCCGGCTTGTCCGGGCCATCTATTACACGGCCCTCATGGAAGATGCCGAATATTCGCCCATCCGGCCGCTGATCGACTGGCTCGACTATAATGGCTACCGGGTGGTGACCAAGCCCGCCAAGGAATTCACCGACTCGCTCGGGCGCCGTAAGGTCAAGGGCAATATGGATATCGAGCTTGCCATCGACGTCATGCAGCTCGCCGACAGTCTCGACCACGTCGTCCTGTTCTCGGGTGACGGCGACTTCCGCTCGCTGATCCAGGCGGTGCAGGCGAAAGGCAAGCGCACCAGCGTCGTCTCGACGCTCACCACGCGCCCGCCCATGGTGGCGGACGAATTGCGCCGCCAGACCGACCAGTTCATCGACCTCGCCGACCTGCGCGAGGAGATCGGGCGCGAGCCGAACGAGCGCAGCGAACGGGCGCGCGAGCGGCCGGCGCCGCAGCAGGCCGCCGGATCGTTCGAGGACTTCGCCGACATCTGAGCGCGCAAGGTGATCCCTTCCCCTGATTGTCCGCTTTGCCCGCGGCTCGCGGGCTTCCGCAACACCCAGCGAGCGGAGCATGGCGACTGGTTCAACGCGCCGGTTCCCTCTTTCGGCACTGCCGATGCGCGGCTCCTGGTGGTAGGTCTGGCGCCGGGCCTGCGCGGCGCCAACCGCACCGGCCGGCCCTTCACCGGCGACTATGCCGGCGATCTCCTCTATGCCACGCTGCGGCGCTTCGGCTTCGCCACCGGCGTCTATCGCGCCGATCCCCAGGACGGCCTCACCCTCATCGACTGCATGATCACCAATGCGGTCCGTTGCGTCCCGCCCGAGAACAAGCCGCTGCCCGCCGAGATCAAGACCTGCAACGCCTTCCTCAAGGACCAGATCGCGAAGCTGAGCAATCTCTCGGCCATCGTGGCGCTCGGACGCATCGCCCATGACGCGACGCTGACGGCGCTCGGCGAGAAGAAGTCGCGCCATGCCTTCGGCCATGGCGCGCGCCATGCGATCGGCGCTCTCAGCCTTTTCGACAGCTATCACTGCTCACGCTACAACACCAACACCGGGGTGCTGACGACCGAGATGTTCGAGGCGGTCTTCGCCAAGGTGCGCGCGGCGGTCCCGTGAGGCTGGCCTGAGGCTTTCAGCCCTTGTCGCGCAGCAGCCGCGCCTTCTCGCGGTCCCATGAGCGCTCCTTGATCTTGTCGCGCTTGTCATGAAGCTTCTTGCCGCGCGCCAGCGCGATGCCGACCTTGGCTCTCCCGCGTGCATTGAAATAGACCCGCAGCGGCACGATGGTGAGGCCGTCGCGCAACACGCCGCCCGAAAGCTTGTCGATCTCGCGCGCATGGAGCAGCAGGCGGCGCGGCCGCTTGGTCTCGTGGTTGAAGCGGTTGGCCTCGCGATATTCCGGAATATAGGCGTTGACCAGGAACAGCTCGCCGTCCCTGACCGCAGCATAGGATTCGGCGATATTCGCCTTGCCGGAGCGCAGCGACTTGACCTCCGGACCCATAAGCTCGATGCCCGCCTCATAGGTGTCGATGATCTCATAGTCGAAACGGGCGCGGCGGTTGTCGGCGACAACCTTTACGCCGTCCTCCTTGCGCGAGGACTTCGTTCCACCGCTCTTGGACGACATGATGTCCTCAGTTCAGCAATCCGGCATGCACCATGGCGGCGCGCACCTGCTTCCTGCATGCCTCCGAAGGCTCCACCATCGGCAGCCTTATGTCGGCCTGGCAATGGCCCAGCAGGCTCACCGCATATTTGATCGGCGCCGGCGACGTCTCGACGAAGAGCGCGGTATGGAGCGGCATCAGCCGGTCCTGCAGCTTGAGCGCCTTGCGGTAGTCGCCCGCGAGCGTCGCATTCTGGAACTCGGCGCACAGGCGCGGCGCGACATTGGCCGTCACCGAAATGCAGCCCACCCCGCCATGCGCATTGAAGCCGAGCGCGGTGCCGTCCTCGCCCGAAAGCTGGATGAACTCTTCACCCGAGACCTCGCGCTGGCGCGATGGCCGGGTCAGGTCGGCGCTCGCATCCTTGGTGCCGACGATATTGGCGTGATCCTTGGCGAGGCGCGCCAGCGTCTCGACCGATATGTTCGCGACCGTCCGGCCCGGCACGTTGTAGACGAGTATGGGAATGTCGACCGCCTTGGCGATGGCGCTGAAATGCGCGTAGATCCCGTCCTGCGTCGGCTTGTTGTAATAGGGCACGACGACCAAAGCGGCATCCGCCTTGGCCTTCTTGGCATGGAGGGTGTACTCGATCGCCTCCTCGGTGTTGTTGGACCCTGTGCCGGCGATGACGGGAACCCGGCCGGCGGCCACCTCGATGGTGATCTCGATCACGCGCTTGTGTTCTTCCGGCGTGACGGTCGGCGATTCACCCGTCGTGCCCACCGGAACCAGCCCATGGCTGCCCTCTTTGATCTGCCAATTCACGAATTTCCGGAACGCATCCTCGTCGATGCGTCCATTCTTCATTGGCGTGATCAGAGCAGGAAAAGAACCCTTGAGTTGCACTGTATGGTCTCCGGTAAGAACTTGGCAACCATGCGCTGGCTACAGTCCCCGTGTTCCGCGCAAGCCCATGGTAGCGCGGCACATTAGACGCTCGCCTTCAGACCGGCAAGCAGAGTAAAAGGGCCGTTTCGACCGGCCACAGGACGGTCGCAATTGGTTTTTAGGGGTTGAGCCCGACAGGGCCACTGGCAGGGACATAGTGTTGATGATTCGGGGATTTTCGGCGGGACTGCTCTTTTCTGCGCTGGTCGGCACGACTGCGCTGACCGTGACACTTCCCATGAGCGAGCCCGTGCTCGCCGCCCCGCAAGTGAGCCGCAGCGCGGTCTCGGCCGTAGATGCCGCCTTCAAGGGCAATTACGGCGATGCCGGCGCCCTCGCCGAACGCTCGGGCGATCCCGCGGCGGTCAAGCTCGTCGAGCTCATCTATCTGCGCCATCATTGGAAGGACGCAGGCTACCGGCGCATCATGGCGTTCCTCGATGCCTCGCCGCAATGGCCGCTCGCGGAGACGCTGCTCAAGCGCGCCGAGCAGAGCCTCTATGCCAACCGGGCTTCGCCCGAGGTCGTGCTGGCGCATTTCCAGAAGCGCAAGCCGCTGACCTCCGAAGGCACGCTCGCTTTGGCGCGCGCCCAGCTCGCCGGCGGCAATGCCGACGCCGCCCGCCGCTCGGTCAAACGCGTCTGGCTCGGTGAGAAGCTCGATCCGGCGACAGAGCGCCAGATCAGCAATGAATTCGGATCGCTGATCACCAGCGACGATCGCAAGGCACGCATGTGGCGGCTGGTCTACAAGCAGGAGACCAATGCCGCGATCCGCATGTCGAAGTCGTTGCCGGGCGAGTATCAGTCGGCGGCCAAGGTCGCCCAGGCCCTGATCAAAGGCGTGGGCGGCGCCGAAAAGCAATATCAGTCGCTGCCCGGCACGATGAAGCAGCAGCTCGCTATCCGCTATGCCCTGGCGCGCTACTACCGCAAGGCCAACAAGCCGGCCAAGGCCGCGCAGATTTTGGTCAATATCCCCGCCGATCATGCGACCATCGGCGATGGCGAGGCCTGGTGGGTCGAGCGCCGCCTGGTCGCGCGCATGCTGCTCGATCCGCGCAAGCCCGGCTCCGGCAAGACCGCCTATCAGCTCGCCCGCGCACATGGCTTCTCGAGCGGCGAGTTCCTGGTCGAAGGCGAGTTCCTGGCCGGCTGGGTGGCGCTGCGCTTCCTCAAGGACGAGAACGCGGCCCTCAAGCATTTCAACAAGCTCCAGGCGGGTGCCGTGACGCGCACCGACGGCGCCCGCGCCGCCTATTGGATCGGCCGTTCCTATGCGGCGCTCGGCGACAAGGCCAGCGCCAAGGCCGCCTATCGCGATGCCGCGCAAGTGCCGACCGTCTTCTATGGCCAGCTCGCTCGCGAACAGTTGGGCGTAGCCGGGCAACCCATCTCGATCACTGGCGGGCAGCCTTCGGCGGCGGCGCAGGCACGCGTCGACAAGGACGAGGTCATGCGCGCCTTCCAGATGGTGGCCGAGACCGGCCGCAGCCGCGAGCTCAACATGTTCCTGTGGGCAATGGCGGGCCGCTTCAAGACGAGCGACGAGATGAGCGCCGTCGCCCGCAACATGTCGACCGCCGGCGGCGCCGCCACGGCCGTGCGGTTCGCCAAGCTCGCCGGACAGAGGGGCGTCGATATCGATTATTGGGGCTATCCGACCAAGGCGCTGCCCGACTGGCGCCAGATCGGCCCGCCGGTCGAGCGCGCCCTCGTCTACGGCCTGTCGCGCCAGGAAAGCGAGTTCGATCCCAAGGCCGGCAGCCATGTCGGCGCGCAGGGCCTCATGCAGCTGATGCCGGGAACCGCCAAGCTGGTGGCCAAGCAATATGGTCTTCCCTACGCCCCGGCGAAGCTCACAGGCGACCCGGTCTACAATGTGAAGCTGGGCTCGGCGCATCTCGGCGACCTCATCAAGGAGTTCGGCGGCTCCTATATCCTCACGCTGGCCGCCTACAATGCCGGCCCGCGCCGCTCGCGCGAATGGGTCGAGGAGCATGGCGATCCGCGCTCCGGCCATGTCGATCCGATCGACTGGGTCGAAATGATCCCCTTCACCGAAACCCGCAACTACGTGCAGAAAGTGATGCAGAACGTGCATGTCTACCGATCGCGCATCGCGCCCAAATCGATGCATGCAATGACGGCGGACCTCCGGCGCGGTGCTCCGGGCGCGATCACGCTCGCCAATTCGGCCGAGCCGGGCTCGGCCAATTGCTCAGGCTCCAACATCGTCGAACTGATCACCGGCTGCGACTGAGAGATGGGAGCAGAGGTCTCCCATCGCGACGTCCCGTTCACTTCGGCAGACGGGCTTGCGCTCCATGGGCGCGATTACCCGGCAAGCGGCGATGCCACGCCGATCCTCTGTCTCGCCGGCCTCACGCGCTCATCGCGCGACTTCGAGCCTCTGGCGCAATGGCTGGGCGGCACGCGCCGTCTCGTCACCATGGACTACCGCGGACGCGGACGCTCCGCCCATGCGGCCGACCCCCTGACCTATCGCCCCGATGTCGAGCTCGCCGACGCGCTGCGCCTTCTCGATCATCTCGGCATCGAACGCGTCAATATCATCGGCACCTCGCGCGGCGGCATCATCGCGATGATCATGGCGGCGCAATATCCGCAGCGCCTCACAGGCGTCCTGTTGAACGACGTCGGTCCGGTGATCGAGAGAAGCTCGCTGCTCCGCATACGGAGCTATCTCGGCAAGGCGCTGGCCTTCACGAACTGGGACGACGCGGTCAACGCGCTGAAGGACAGCAATCCCGGATTCGAGAGCTTGAGCGAAGCGGAATGGCTGAGCTTCGCCCGCCGGGTCTTCATCGAGAAGGACGGGCGGATCTCACATGACTACGATCTTCGCCTGGCCCAGACCTTCCCGACGGACGAGGAGATCGCGAAGGCGGATTCCCCAGATCTGTGGCCGCTGTTCGACATGCTGATGGCCTTCCCGGTCATGGTGCTCAGGGCGGAAAATTCCGACCTGCTGAGCGCCGCGACCGTCGCCCAGATGAAGAAACGCCACCCACGCCTCGCCGCTCAAACGATCAGGAACCGCGGGCATGTGCCGTTTCTCGACGAGCCGGACGCCAAGGCGGCGATCAGGGCCTGGCTGGAAATCGTCTAATCCTTGCGCGTCCGCGCGCCCGACTCGGTCTCGCCCTTCTTGTTCTGCAGGCCGCCGGTGCCGTAGAGCTTGTGGAACTCCTCGTCCTTGCCTTCCGCCAGGAGCTTCGCCTGCCTGGTCCATTCCTCGCGATGGATGCGGCCGTTGAACTTCAGATGATCATCCACCCAGGCGATCTCCTCCTCGGTCCAGGCGGCGATCTGGTCGAAATGGAAGAAGCCCAGCCCATGCAGGGTCTTCTCGTTCTTTGGTCCAATGCCGCTGATGCGCTGAAGGTTGTCGGCCCGCCCCTCGCGCGCCGCGGCAATGCCTTGCGGCCGCGCCGGCGTTCCGGCGACAGGCACTGCTTCCTCCTGTGTCGCGAGCGCCAACCCTGCGGCCTTCACCGTTTCGGCGCCCGGGCTTCGCGCGGGCTCATCCAGGGCTCCTGACGGCGTCCTGCTCTTCGTCGCGCCAGCCGGCTCGCCGCCAAACAGCTTGTGCAAGAGACAGCCGATGATGCAGCCGACAAAGAAGGCGAGAAGCGCCCACAAAGCAAGCTCGAGAACGAGATGTGACATGGTTTTCCCTTTCCGCCGCTCAGATCAGCGCCGCACGTCTCTCGAACAGGTCATCCAGCCGACGATGATGCCGAGACCCAACGCAACCAACAGCCAAGGCCAGTTCTCCTTCGCCAGAAACACCGTGTCGTGAAAATTCCAGAAATCGACCATGGTCGGTCCCTTCTATTGTACGATCTTGATCTCGATACGCCGGTTGAGCGCTCGTCCCGCATCCGTCCCGTTGTCGCCTATGGGAACCGTCTCACCATAGCCGACCGCCGAAAGCCGGCCCTGATCCACACCCGCCTCGCCCAGCGCTTTTGCCACAGCGACGGCCCGGCGCTCACTCAGCGCCTGATTGTAGGATTCAGACCCGATATTGTCTGTATGACCGCCAACCTCGAGCTTGTCCGCCGGACAGGCCGCTGCAATGGCGGCAAGATCCTTGATGACGGCGGCGGCTGCCGGCGTCACCGCCGATTTGTCGCGATCGAAATGCAGCGGACGATCCCGCAATGTCTGGGCGAGGCCGGTCGCACAATCGGCAGCGGGCGGCGGTTCCGTCGGCGGCGGTGTCGGTGGCGGTGGCTCCGTTGTTGGAGGTTCCGTTGTCGGAGGTTGCGTAATTGGTGGTTCCGTCGGCGGCGGCTCCGTCGGTGGCGTTTCCGTCGCTGCGTCCTTGACCAAGACCTCGAAGCGCGTCTGGTCAAAAGCGGAGCGGCCACGCTTGTCGGTGGCGACGACGGTCACGTCATAACTCCCCGGCTTGAGCTTGTCGGCGACAGCCAAAGACCAGTTGCCCTGGCCATCGGCTTTGAGGCCGGCATCCTTGCCGAGCGTCGCCGTCTTGTCGTTGAACGTGACCGCGAGGACCACGGCATCGCCCTCGGGCCAGGTGCCGGAGATGGCGGCCGGGCTTTCCGCGCCGGCATAGAGCTTGACGGTCGGCGCCGCCGGTCCCGCCGCATCGACGACGAGCTCATCCTTCGTCGCATCGGTGACGACCTTGCCCGACGCATCCATCGTCTCGACGACGACATCGTAGGTGCCGTCCCGCAAGGGCGATGGCACCTTCAGGCTCCATTGGCCGGACGTCGAGGTCAGCTCCTCATCGGCACCCAGAATGTATCTCGCCTCCGCGACCGTCACCTTGAGCGACTTTGCGACACCTTCAGCCCAGGTGCCGGTGACGGTCGGTCGTGCCGCCGTCGCCTCCTGCATCACCACGGTCGGCAGCACCATATCGGGGATCGGCGGCGCCGGGTCTCCCGCCAGGACGAGCTCATCCTTGCTCGCATCGGCGGACACGTTGCCGAAGGCATCGACCGCCTCGACGATCACGTCATAGGTGCCACCCGGAAGCTTGGCCGGCGGCGCCAGCGACCAGGTCTCGCCCTGCGCCGTGAGCGCGGCGTCCTGGCCCAGAGTATAGCTGTGGCCGGCGAGCGTCGCCCTGAGGACCTTGGTGTCGCGCGGCGAGTAGGTTCCGGTCACCGGGAGAGTGGTGCCGGTGTTGACGACCGGCGCCACGGGCGCCGTGGCGTCCACCTCGATCTCGGCCACGGTCGTGTCCTTGGCGATCTCACCTTGCGCGTCGGTCACCGTCACCACCGCGTCGTAGATTCCGTCCTTGAGCGGTTCGGTGATATCGAGACGCCAATTGCCGAGGCCGTCCGAGGTCAGATTGGCGTCGCGGCCGAGCTCATAGGTCTTGCCGCCGATCGCCACCGCGAGCTTGCTGCCCTGCGTTCCGCCCCAGGTTCCCGAGAGGAGCGGGGTCGAATCATTGCCGGAATATTTGGCGACGCTCGGCGCCGGCGGCTTGGAGGAAATGATGACGGCGTGCGGCACGTTGAGCTTGGCGCTGTTGCCGGCGGCGTCGATCGCCTCGACCGTCAGGTCATAAACGCCCTCGGCGAGCGGCTCGGGCAAAGCGAGCGTCCAGCTGCCGCTCTGCGATGTCAAAGCGGGATCCTGGCCAAGCGCATAGGTCTTACCCGCGAGCCCGACCTTCAGCGCCGAGGCGTCGCCTTCCGCCCAATTGCCCGACAGACTTTGCGGCGATTGCCGGTCGATGACCGGCGAGAAGACGGGCAAGGGCGGCGCCACCGTGTCGATGGTGACCTTGCCCGGCGCCTCTGTCTTGGACGTGGCGCCAGCGCCGTCATCGACTTCGAGCGCGATCTCATAGGCGCCGTCCTTCAAAGGTTCGGCCGGGCTGAAGCTCCAATTGCCGGCGCCATCCGACTTGACCTCCGGGTCCCTGCCCAGCGCGTAGCGCCGGTCGGGCAGGATCACCGACAGCGTCTTGGCATAGATTTCGGGCCAGGTTCCCTTGACCTCCGGGCGGTTGTTGTTCGTCACCAGGGTTTCGATCGTAGGCGGGGCCAGCACTACCTTGGCTTGTGCGGCATCCACCCGCCGGACGCCCGCTGTTCCGGCGACGGCCTTGACCGCCTCGTCTATGGCGATGCGGCCCGGCGCATCGCCGGCAAGGAGGCCGTCGCGGCCGTTGAAGGTCACCTTCGCCCAATCGGCCTTGGCCGTGGACAGGCTGGCGCCGGCCGTCTCGGTCAACTTCGCCTCGATGCCCTTGCTGTTGAGCCAGAGCGCCGCGAGCAGCGGCAATCCCGCCATGGGGATCGCCCAAAGGAGCCATTTACGCGGATTGCATCTCATGATCCCCTACCCCACAGTTGGCGGCGCCTTGCTCACGCCGTCCGCCCGACTGTTCTTTGCCCCTGAAATCAATGGACTTTCGCGGCTTGTTCCGCCCTGCCAGTCAGGAATTTATGACATCTGGAGAGGGCCAAAACAACGGAATTTCCCATTCCGGGCAAATCCGTCGTCCGCAACGGCACCTGTTGCAAGTTTGCCGCAGTTTTTGGTTCTTCGGCCGGCTGCCTTGTTCCGGACGCAAGGCACTGTTAGATGCCTAAAAAGGCTGGATTTCCGTCGAGGCGAGACTTCTGTTGTCTACCCCCATGTATAAAATGACTGCGGCGCTGCCGCTCCTTGTCCTTCTTGCGGCCTGCAGCGGCAGCCAGAACGCGCTCGAGGACCGGGTCATCAATGTCGAATCAGACGCCATTCCGACGGCCGCGACGCCCTCGCCCGACATGTCTGGCCTCTTGCGGCAGACCAGCCCCAGCTACGTGACCATCACCATTGCCGAGGCCCGCCGCAAGGGCAAGCCTGGTGACGGCGATGCCGGTCAGGCGGTGACGTCCGGCAGCGGCTTCATCGTGGACGATTCCGGCCATGTGCTGACCGCCGGGCATGTCGCCGTCAAGCAAGGCTACAGCGTCACCGCGCGCGGCGCCGACGGCCGGCTCTATGCCGGCAAGGTCATCGCCATCCGCCCGACCAACGACATGGCGCTGATTTCGGTCAGGGGCCTCAATGGCAAGCCGGTCGAGCCCGCCGCCTCGCCCTGCATGCCGCGCGGCGCGCAGGTCTTCTCGCTTGGCAAACCGCATGCGCAAGGCGATACCGCGCGCCTCGGCCAGGTCGAGTCGATGAGCTTCGGCCGTGCCGTCAGCTATAACGGCTTCGGCTATCCCGACGCCATGGTGCTCAGGATGAACACCAAGAAGGGCGAATCCGGCGGCCCCGTCTTCAACAGCTCGGGCCAGCTCACGGGCATGGTGGTCAGCACTCTGTCGGACGGCAATGGCCGCCCGCTCAACCTCGCGCATGCGGTGCCGAGCGCGAACCTCGCCGATTTCCTCTGCTCGCAAGTGCAGTGCTCGGCGCGCTGGCGGGCGCTTGCCGGCCAGTCGACGCAAAGCTGCCGCTCCTCGACCTGACGAATTCTTCAAAGATTCAAAGACTTAACCTCGCCTCCTAAAGCCCGAGCTCAAGGAATGAGGATGGTCGTGCCGGTGGTGGCGCGGCTCTCGATGTCGCGATGCGCCCGGGCTGCGTCGGCCAGCGCATAGCGCTGATTGACGGGAATCCTGACCTTCCCGCTCTTCACGATCTCGATCACGTCCCTGGCCGCTTCCGCCATCTCCCGGTCGTCGGCCGTGTAGGTCATGACCGTCGGCCGGGTCACATAGAGAGAGCCGCGAGACGCAAGAAGACCCAGATCGAAAGCCGTCACCGGTCCCGAGGCATTGCCGAAGACGACAAGCAGGCCGCGGGGCTTGAGGCAGTCGAGCGACGCCATGAACGTCGCCTGCCCGACGCCGTCATAAACGACCGGCACGCCGGCCCCGCCGGTGATCTCCTTGACGCGCGCCACCACATTCTCGCTGCGATAGTTGATCACATGGGCGCAGCCATGCGCCTTGGCGATCGCAATCTTGTCGTCGGAGCCCACGGTGCCGATCACCTTGACGCCAAGCGCCTTTGCCCATTGGGTGAAAATCACGCCGACACCGCCGGCGGCGGCATGGAAGAGAACGGTCTCGCCGCGCCTGACCTTGTAGACGGCGCGCAGGAGCATGCGCACCGTCAGGCCCTTCAGCATCATGCCGGCGGCCGTCTCGTCTCCGATGGCCTTGGGCAGCTTGACGGCGCGGCCGGCCGGGATATTGCGCCGCTCCGCATAGGCGCCGCGCGGTCCCACGCCGTAAGCGACGCGGTCGCCGGACTTGAAACCCTTCACGCCCGCGCCTACGACTTCGACGACGCCCGCCGCTTCCATGCCGATGCCTGCCGGCAAGGGCAGCGGATAAAGCCCGGAGCGATGGTAGGTGTCGATATAGTTGAGGCCGATGGCGGTCTGGCGCAGCTGGATCTCGCCGGGGGCGGGACGGGGCACATCGACATCGACCAGACGCAGCACCTCCGGTCCGCCCGCCTGCGTGACTTGTACGGCTTTCGTCATTCTCGTCTTCACCTCTCTGATCCGGCGGCCGGCTTGAATTTCCAATTCGACTTTTTCGCAAGCTGCCCTTAAAGGCAATCGGACATTGCCGGACAGCTCCCGCCATTCCATCCAAGCAGCACGAAATGTCAAATCCTTCAACGCCCTCCAGCTCCGCCGACGGCAGGAATTTTGACGCCGAGATCGAATATACCTTCGGCTTCTTCCCCTTTCTCAAGCCCGACAACCTGATGATCACCGGCCTGTTGCAGGGTGTGCGGCCGCCCGTCGACATGGTGGGCGAGAACCCGTCGTCGCGCGCGCTGACCTTTTGCGAGCTCGGCTGCGGCCAAGGGGTCACGCTCAATGTGCTCGCGGCCGGCAACGAGGCCGGGCGCTATGTCGGCGTCGACTACAATCCGGCCCATATCGGCAATGCCCGCCTTCTGGCCGAGAATGCCGGCCTGAAGAACGTGGAATTCATCGAGGCGAGCTTCGCCGACCTGAAGCAGCGCGACCTGCCCGATTTCGACTTCGTCGTCCTGCACGGCATCTATTCATGGGTGACTGAAAAGCTGCGGCAGGACATCGTCGACTTCCTGGACAGGAAGTTGAAACCCGGAGGCCTCTGTTTCGTCTCCTACAACTGCACCATCGGCAGGGGGGCCGATCTGGCCTTCCGGGAATTGCTGCAGACAAGCCTGAGACGCGAGGCCGAGCCTTCGCCGGCAGGCGTTGCCCGGGCCCTCGGCCTTGCCAGCGATTTCGCCGGCAAGGGCGCCCGCTATTTCAGCGGCAATGCCGCGACACTGGACCGGCTCAAGGACGCCCAGAAGCGCAGCGCGACCTATGTGTTCCACGAGTTCTTCAACCCCGTCTGGACACCGTTCTTCTTCCATGAGGTCGCCGCCGACATGGCGCGGGCGCAGCTGAGCTTCGTCGGCGAGACCAACATCGCCTGGAACAACCCCGACCTCTCGATCCCGAGCACGCTGCGCGGGGCCTTCGAACGTCATTCTTCCGTCGCCGAGCAGGAGCTCTTGAAAGGCATATGGACGAACCAGGCCTTCCGCCGCGATATCTATGTGAAGGGAACGCCGGAACGGCTCTCGCTCGACGAGCAGGTCCATGTCCTCGAGCGGCTGCATTATGGGCTGGCCCGGAAGCGGGAGGACTGCACACTGAAGGTCGCCGTTCCGGCGGGTGTAGCCAATCTTCCGGACAAGCCCTTCACGCCCCTGCTCGATGCCCTGGAGAAATCCCCCGTCTCGGGCGAAAGGCTGCGCCGGCTCCTGCCGGAAGGCGCGGTCGGCGACAGGGATTTCGTCAGGGCGCTGATCATCCTGTTCGGCGCCGAATATGCCGAGCTCAGGATCGCGCCGGAGGCGATGAGTGGGGTTAAACGGCGCTTCGACCAGCTCAATGCCGGCATTGCGCGCTGCGTCGACAAATCGCTCGACCTCTTCGTCGCGGCGACACCGAAGAACGGCCTCGCCATCAAGATGAACGACATCTCTTATTTCCTTTATCGTGCCCGTCAGACCGGGCCCGAGAACGTGATCAGCAAAGCCTACCGGCTGCTCACCACGAGCGGGCGAAACGCCTATTACAATGATCAGGAAATCAAGGACCGGCAGGCCGCCGAGACGATATTCGCCAAAACCGACCGCGCCTTCATCGAAAAAATCCTGCCACGGCTCTAGAACCATGTCCCGTCTTGCCAGCACCACGATCAGAGGCATCGAAGCTCCGCCCATCGCCGAAGCGATGAGCTGGATCAGCACGAGCCCGAGCAACCGCGCGCTCATCAATCTCTGCCAGGCGGTGCCGAGCTATCCGCCGGCCGAGGCGCTCGCCGCGGAAGTGGGCCGGCTCGCCCGGTTGCCCGCGACCAGCCTCTATTCCGATATTTTGGGTGTCCCTGCCCTGCGCGACGCCCTTGCCGAGAGCCTCGCCGCCGACTATCGGGTCCGGATCGGCGGGCACAACATCGCCATAACGGCGGGCTGCAACCAGGCCTTCGCCGCCACGATGATGGCGCTCGCGGAAGCCGGCGACAATGTCATCCTGCCGGTGCCTTACTACTTCAACCATCAC